>CAJULM010000005.1 GCA_910587285.1 uncultured Oscillospiraceae bacterium
CTGGGCACCCTGCCGGGGCTTGACGAGGCGGCGGCTCTTGAGGAGGTACTTCAGGTCAACCAGAGCGTAAAGGACACCCTGTCCAGCGTCATGGAGCAGCAGATGGCACTGTCCGCCAAGCTGAGCGCGGCCTTAAAGGCCCCCACTGCTCCCGGCCCGGCCGGGCCCACCGGACCCACCGGACCCACAGGCCCCGCCGAAGGGGCTACCGGACCCACCGGGCCCACCGGGCCCACCGGGCCGGACGGCGCGGAAGGGGCGGCGGGAGCTGCCGGACCCGCTGGGGCCGCCGGGGTTACCGGGGCCACAGGCCCCACCGGAGCGGCGGGAGCCGCCGGGGCCACCGGGGCCACAGGCCCCACCGGACCCACCGGAGCCGCCGGACCCAACCCCACGGCCGCCGCGGGCTTTGCCGCCAACACCCAGGGCACCTCCATCCTGGTGCCGCTGGGGGGCACCCCGATTCCCCTGCCCGACGACCAGCTGCTGTCCCCGGGCATCATTGCCAATGCCGGGAACACCACATTTACCGTAGCTGCGGCGGGCACCTATCAGATCTCCTACCATGTGAACATCACCCTGGCCCTGCTGATGGGCACCCGGCTGGTGATCAACGGGGTGAACAATGTCCCGTCCACCGTCGCCCCGGTGGCGGCGGCCACCAGCTTTGAGAACAAGATCAAGGTTGTCCTGCCCGCCAACTCCACCATCACCCTCCAGATGTATCCCATCGCCCTGGCGGGGACGGCGATCCTGGTGGGGAGCGGCGCGGGGGCGTCGCTGACCATTATCCGGCTGGAGGAGACCAGCACTGCAGCCGGCTCCGGTCCAGAACATGAGATTGAACCGCCCAGCGAGGAAGAATAAATCCGGTTCGTGGTGGCCGCTGAAAGGTGTCCTCAACAGCCCATTCAACGATATTCTGACCGAAGGAGCGGCGCGGCCGCTGCTTTGACACACCATGGCCTCCCGCCGGCAAACCGGCGGGAGGCCAAACACCGTAAAGCAAAGGAGGCTTTGTCTATGGTAAGCGTCAGCCTGTGCATGATTGTCAAAAACGAGGAGGACGTGCTGGAGCGGTGCTTGAACAGCGTGTCCGATCTGGTGGATGAGATCGTCATCGTGGACACCGGCTCCATCGACCGCACAAAGGAAATCGCCGCTCGGTTTACCGACCTAATCTTCGACTTCCCCTGGCGGGATGACTTCGCCGCTGCCCGAAATGAGTCCTTCGCCCACGCCTCCATGGACTACTGTATGTGGCTGGACGCGGACGATGTTCTCTTGGAGGCGGATCAGGCTGCGTTTCTGGCACTGAAGGAAACCCTGGGCCCGGCCATTTCGGTGGTTATGGCCCCCTACCACACCGGTTTCGATGAGAGCGGGCGGTGCACCTTCTCCTACTACCGGGAGCGGCTCATTAAAAACCATGCCGGGATGGACTGGACCGGGGCCGTCCACGAGGTGATTTCCCCAGTGGGACAGGTTTTTTACGCGGACTTCGCCGTCACGCACCGCAAAACCCGCCCCAGCGACCCGGACCGCAACCTGAGGATCTATCAGGCCCAGTTGAACGCGGGGGAAGTACTGGACCCTCGGCAGCAATTCTACTATGGCCGGGAGCTTTACTACCACCGCCGATGGGAGGAGGCTCTGGAAGTTTTTGAGGAGTTTCTGGCAGAGGGCCGGGGCTGGATCGAAAACAACATCGACGCCTGCTGCCACTGCGCATACTGCCGGGAGCGGCTAAACCAGCCCGACGCGGCGCTGGCGGCGCTACTTCGTACCTTTTTCTACGACCGTCCCCGGGCGGAGGTATGCTGTGAGCTGGGCCGGTGGTTTTTCCAACGGGAGCGGCACGGCCAGGCGGCCTACTGGTACGCCCTGGCTCTGACCTGTCCTCGGGATGACCGCCGAGGCGGTTTTGTCTCTCCGGACTGCTACGGTTATCTGCCCTGTATCCAGCTGTGCGTCTGCTACAGCCGCCTGGGCGACCAAAAACGGGCGGAGGAGTTCAACGAGCTGGCCGCGGCCTATAAGCCGGACGACCCGGCAGTGGCCCACAACCGGGCCTATTTTCAGACGCTATAGCCTGTTTTAAGATCATAAAGCACTGCTAAATTGGACTCAAGTTTTATTTGCCAAAAATATTCTCCAACGGATAGAGCAAAGAAAATCCTCCGATTTCCACAGAAATCAGAGGATTTCTTTTCTCAATAGCCGGATTCGAACCTACGACCTTTGGGTGATAAGCTGCTGTCTGCGGTGCTGGTGGGAGCTTTTCAGCACCTTTGGGTTGTATTTTTCTGGGGCGCAGCCGCTCCAATTCCACTGCTTCCGCCCGTTCCTTTTCCCACTTGGGGCTCAAAATTTGGAACGGCTCACGAGGCTTCCGCTGTCAAAAGGAAAATACTGCGCAGCCTCGTTTTACAGCTGCCCATTCGCAGTTGAGCTTTCTTACACAAAGACCAGCGAAATTGCGGGCACGTAGGTCAGGATCAGCAACAGCACAATGGCCACCAGCAAAAATGGGAACACCCACTTGAACATATCCTCCATTTTGATCTTAGCCACAGCGGCACCCACAAACAGATTGCAGCCGTAGGGCGGTGTGCACAAGCCGAAAGCCAGGTTCACCGCCATGATCACGGCAAAATGGATGGGACTCACGCCCAGCTGCACAATGGTGGGCAGCAGCATCGGCGCCATAATGGTAATGGCAGGCACCGTGTCCAGGAAGCAACCGATCACCAGTAGAATCAGGTTAATCACCAGCAGCACCACCATAGGATTGCTGGACACGTTGGTGAGGAAGGTGGTGATGGCCTGCGGCACCTGCTCAAAGGTCATAAAGGTGGAGAACACGGTGGAGTAGCCCAGCAGGAAGGAGGTTGCGCCGTTGAGTACTGCTGCGCCCACCAGGGTCTCATACAGTGACTTCCAATTCATATCCTTGTATACGAATACGGAGACAATCACCGAGTACACCACGGATACAGCGGCAGCCTCAGTGGGAGTGAAGAAACCGGAATAAATGCCGCCCAGAATGATGACTGGAGCCAGCAGCGCCCAGAACCCATCCTTGGTGGCCTTGCCGACCCGCTTCAGACGGGTCCACAGAATCTGCTTCAGCGGCAGCTTTTCCGTCTTCACGGGCACATCGGTCTTTGTGCGCCTACAGATAATCACATTGACCACCAGAAAGGTAACGCCGATGAGAATACCGGGTAAGATGCCCGCCTTGAACAGATCGGGCACTGAGGTCTTAGTGGTGGCGCCGTACAGCACAAAGGACAGCGACGGCGGTATAATGGGGCCTACCGTGCCGCCAAAGCACACCAAGGTTGCGGCATAGGCGGGGTCGTACCCCTTATCCTTCATCTCCGGAATCATCATGCCGCCAATCGCGGCGGTGGTGGCCATGCCAGAGCCGGACAGCGCGCCAAAGAACATACACGCCACCATGGCCACGCAGCCCACCGCGCCGGTGAGGAAGTCCACCAGCGCCGAGGCAAAGGCCACAATCCTTTTCGCGATGCCGCCTGTGGAGATCACCGAGCCGGCCAGCATGAAAAAAGGGATCGCCATTACCGTAAAGGAGAAAATGCCGGAGTAGCAGTACTGGGCGTTTACCACCATATTCAAATCAGAGCAGTAGAACATGGCGATCATGGTGGCCCCGCCGATGGCAAAGCCCACGGGCACGCCCACCATCAGCATGATGATCAGAACAACCAGCAGCACAATGAGGGCGGTATTCATTCCTCCCTGCCCCCTTCCTTCTCCTCCGGCTTGCCGTTTTTCAGGCACACCGCCGAGTTCACAATGCTGCCCACACAGCGCAGCATCATCAGCCCGCAGCCCAGCACAACCGCCAAATAGCCCCAAGAGGTGCTGATTTTAATCCCGGCATAAGGAGATGTCCACTGGCTGACCACCAGGGAGACGCCATAATAGAAAGTGACAGCGCAGATGCCAATCACAATGACGTCGGAAATCACGTTGAACAGCTGGGCTACCCGGTAGGGCAGGCGGTCCACCAGCATGGTAATTTTGATATGCTCACCCTTGCGCTGGGCGATGCTGATGCCCAACCAGGATATCCAAACAAAGAGGAACTTGCCCAACTCCTCCGACCAGTACAACGAGTTATTCGCCTTGCGCATAATGACCTGGATGAAGATAATGAGCACCATGGCGGAGAACAAAACCACCAGGATGATTTCCTCTATTCGGTTTAGAACGTCAATGATACGGTTCAACATTTTCATAGAAACCTGGAGCGCGACTGCATCGCGCCCTTTTCCTCCTTTTCTCGCAGGTTGAGGCGACGGGCCGAGCCTTCCGGCCCGCCGCCTTGTGGGTTTATCTGACGGAGGCTTGACGGTTGATTATTAGGGCACGGTGTCCAGCCAGCGATCCATCATCTCATCGCCGATGCGTTCGCGCCACATATCGTACAGAGGCTGCACGGATGCCTTGAAGGCGGCCACTTCCTCGTCGGTAAGCTCCTCCACGGTGGCGCCCTCATCTTTAAAGCGCTGGATGTAGTCCATCTCATTGGCGCGCTCCTCATCGCGCTGCTGCTTGCAGGCCAGGGTCACGGCCTCCTCCACCAAGGCGCGGTCCTCCGCGGACAGGGAGTTGATCCAGTCCAGGGAGCACACGATGGGGAAGGGAGAGCTGGCATGGTTGGTGATGGTGATATAGGGCGCGATCTCATGGATGGAGAAGTCGTTGAAGACACCCAGGGAGTGATCCAACGCCTCCACAGTGCCGGTGGAGAGCGAGGTAATCACCTCACCCCAGGACATGGGGGTGGGGTTAGCGCCCATATCCTTCCACATCTCGATGTTCAGCTCATCCTGGGCAATCCGGATTTTCTGGCCGTTCAGGTCGGCGCTGCTGTGGTAGCAGCCAGTGCGGCTGATCACCTGACGCATCCCGTTATAGTACATACCAATGCAGTAATACCCAGATTCGGCCAAGGTCTCGTTGAACAGTTCCAGTCCACCGTTCTCAAAGGTGCCCTTTTCCCAGTCCTCATAGGTTGGGTACAGGAAGGGCAGATCCACGCAGCTGGAGGCGGGGCCGGAGATCGAGCTGACCACAGAGGACAGGTCAAACTCCATGGTAAGGGTGCCCAGCTTTACACCGGCTACCATGTCGGGGGAGTCGCCCAGCTGCCCGTCGGGGTAGACCTCCACCTTGAAGCGGCCGGGGGCCTTCTCCTCCAGATAGGTACCAATCCACTCGCTCCAGACGTGGGTGGACCGGGTGGAGGAATCCGTGTGGCCGATCTTAATCACGATGGGATCGCCGGAGTTGCTGCTGCCCTGGTTTTCCGCGGGCTGACTGTTCTCAGCGGGAGGCTGGGAGTTGTTGTTCGCATTGTCGCTGGGGCGGCCGCAGGAGGCCAGCAGGGTGAGACACATCGCCGCGCTCAGCGCAAGAGCAATCCATTTTTTCATTTTCATCATGTTCTCCTCTCTTTCAATTAGCAGTTGTGTTTCTCTGTCCAAACGGCGCTGCCGTAAAACAGACTCAAGGATTGAGGTTCAGGATAGCCCGCGCCTGCGCCGGACTGGCCACGGGGCGGCCCAACAGCGCCGCCATATCCGCCACCTTCTTCACCAGCTCGCCATTGCTTTTAGCCAGTACGCCTTTTCCCAGATAGAGATTGTCCTCAAAGCCCACCCGGACGTTTCCACCCATGGTAATGGCGGCGGCGGCTAAATCAAAGGCGGACTTTCCAATGCCGGTGGCCGTCCAGGTAGAGCCGGCCGGAATGGCCTTCACCATCCAGTCCAGGTTGCCAGCGGTGGGCGGGGTGCAGCCGGGGACACCCAGCACAAAATTGAACTGCATGGGAGCGCCGGGAAGAAGCCCTTTCCCAGCCATTTTCAACACAGTATCAATGTGTCCCATCTCAAAGCACTCATACTCCGGCTTGATGTGATTTTCCAGCATTCGTTTGCCGAAGGCCCGCATGGTGGGCATATCGTTGACAAAAATGTCGTCCCCGAAATTGCAGGTGCCGCAGTCCAGAGTGGCCATTTCCGGCATGAGCTCGGTGGGCTGAAGGCGTTCCTCCGGCGTCATGCCGGTGGCGCCACCGGTGGACGGGATCAGGATGACGCCGGGACAGGCGGCCTTGACGGCGTCCATCACCACGCGGAAACGCTCCCGGTCTTGGGTGGGCGTTCCGTCGTCCCAGCGCACATGGATATGGATGACGGCGGCTCCGGCATCATAGGCTCCCCTGGCCTCCCGCACCATCTCCTCCAGCGTGTACGGCACCGCCGGGTTTTGCTCTTTGGTAACCTCCGCCCCGCAAATCGCCGCAGTAATAATCAGTTTTTCCGTACCAATCTCCCCTTTCTTCTCCTATTTGGTGGTTACTTGCAGTAGCGCTGAATAAAATACTCCCTCAGCTTGTCCTCCCGGCGCACGATGTCAAAGGCAATCTCCGCATGGCCAGGATAATAGCCGTTGCCAATGAGCATGGGTACGTGCTTGCCAACCCCTTCCGCTCCCAGGGAGGCCTTTACAAAGTCCGTGCTCATGCTGAAGAAGTAAATCATCCCCTCGTCCTTGGTCACCAAAATTGTGGCCAGCTCGGTATCGGCCACGCTCACGGTGCTGACTGCGAAGTCGGCCAACCGGCCGCCCATAGCTTCCATGTAGCGCTGGTACGCCTCCAGGGGCTGCTGGCCGTTAGCCTGGATGACCACGTCTGCTATGCCCAGCCGCCGGACGGTTTCACACTGTTCGGCAGAGTATTCCATGCACACCACCGTTCCTGTGGGTGAAACGCGCTTTTTCGCCTCGGCCAAACACAGCAGACCTGCCTTGCCCGCGCCCATGACCACCACAGTATCCCCCACCTTGGCGTTGACGGACACCTGGGCGGGAGCTCCGGCCACATCCATCAGGGCCAGGCTGAGCTGGTCCCCCAGATCCTCCGGAAGCTTGGTATAGATGCCTGTCTCAAACAAAACCGCATCCGCTCTACAGTAAACCTGCTCGGTGTCCACATCAATGCGTGTGATTTCATAAATCTTCAACGGAGTTAGGGACAGCGACACCAGCGTAGCGATTTTGTCTCCCACCTTCACCTTGGCGGAGGCCGCCAGATCAGCGCCGATTTCCTTTACCCGGCCGATAAGGATGCCGCCGGACTTGCTCACCGGGTCCTGGAACTTGCCGCGGGCATTGACGATTTCCAAAATGGCCTGGGCAATTCTCTCTTGATCCCCGCCGCACTCCCGCTTAATGCGCCCGAAGGCGGTTGCGGTTGGCTGAAGGGCAATTACGTCAATGAGCATTTCGTTATCGAAAATGCGGGGATCGTTGCTGATTTTTTCCGCTGCCTGGGGCAGCAGCCCCTGGGGGAAAATGGTGCGGTGGCTGCCGTATTTATCCGCTCTCATAAAAAAGCCTCCTCGGTTCATTCGCACAGCTTAGAGCTCCTGCTGCTTTTATCTGCATATCCCGTGCCAAATTGATTCTGCCGAAACAAAAAAACTGCACAGGGGGATGGGCTGAGCGCCCCTCTCCCTGTGCGGTTCCTTTTTTAAGCCGGAGAATAGAAAAAAATTTTTTTATCCGTGCCGTCTACGGTCCTTATTTAGCGGCCCATGCCCATAAATCCGATTCAAATTTGTATCGGAGGATTATTTTCGAATCGAGGTGATTCATTTTTATATCACCCCTCCTTCGGGTCTCCCCCGATGCCGTACTGCCGCAGCTTGCGCACCACTGAGGGTTGACTGATTCCCAGCAGCTTCGCCATTTTACGGGTGGAGCCGCATTTCTGCCTGCAGTCCCGGAGGATAGATTCCTCATGCCGGGACAGCATATCCTTCAGAGTCCCCGACTCTGGCTGTGCCGACGTCGCCAGGGTCCGGGTCCCGGATAAGCTCTGCTCTGCGGGCTCCTTTTTGTCGTAAGACAGCGCGGCCAAAACATCCCGTATTTCAATGACCTGGTAGTCGGTGATAATCATAAGCCGCTGAATCAGGTTTTGCAATTCCCGGATATTCCCTCGAAACGGCTGATTTTCCAGAAAATTCAACGCCTGTCTGCTCAGCACCTTATCCAGCTGAAATTCCCGGTTATACCGCTCCACAAAGTGCTCGGCCAGGGGTGCGATATCCTGCCGCCGCTGGCGCAGGGGGAGAACCGTGATGGGGTAGACATTGAGCCGATAATAGAGGTCCTCCCGAAAGGCCCCCTCTTTCACCATGGCCGCCAAGTCCCGATTGGTGGCGGCCACAATGCGCACGTCCACCTTAATGGGGTTGATCCCGCCCACCCGGACAATCTCCTTCTCCTGGATGGCTCGCAGGAGCTTGGCCTGAAAGGACAGAGGCAGCTCCCCCACCTCGTCCAAAAACAGCGTGCCCCCCTGGGCGGCCTCCCAAAGCCCCATCTTCCCTTTCGCGCTGGCTCCCGTGAAGGAGCCTTTCTCATAGCCGAACAGCTCCGATTCCAGCAGATTTTCCGGAATAGCGGCGCAGTTGATTTTTATCATCGGGAAGCTTTTGCGGTCACTGTTCTGGTGGATAACTCGGGCAATGATCTCCTTGCCCACTCCAGATTCCCCGTAAATCATCACATTGGATGTATACCGAGCCACCTTTAGCGCCTGTCTGAGCGCGGCCTTGGACTGGCTGCTGCGAAAGATATATCCGCTGGTGTTGACCGATTCGGTCTCGTTACAACCCTCCGCCCTGGCCTCTCGCTGGTAGTCCAGCCGGTGCCACTGGGAGCCGGCAAACTCTTGCTGAATGGCGTCTTGCATCTGTGGGTAACGCCGCAGCAGGTTCAGAGTGTACTCCGCATGGCCGTCCATAAAACCGGTGTAAGGTATGATGGATACCTGCTTGCCGATTCCCTCGGCCGTGAGCCCAGCAAATTTGTAGTCGCAGCCCAACGTGGCAAAATAGATGGTGCCCCGTGGCTTTACGGCCACAAGAGAAGCCACCTCGGTACTAACGGAGTTGATACAGTTAACCACCACATCGAACCGGCTGGTGAAGGCGGGATCGGTCTGTGTGCACAGCCGCTGAACATCGGTGGCGTTCAGGCTCAGCACCTCATCATACAGGCCGTAGCGCTCTACAATATCCCGGTGGGCCGCATTGCGGACGACCCCCACCAAGCAGCCTGAGCTCCCCAGCTTATCCCGGGCCCCGTAACCGCTGAGCAAGCCGCTGCGCCCTCCAGCACCCAGCACCAGCACCGACTGTCCCCGTTCTACGATATGGTTGGTGCAGATCGCCACGCCTGCCTCATCCATGGCGGCAAGGGCCACCTGAAGGGGGATATCAGTGGACTGTTTTACCACGGGAGAGGTGGCAAACAAGATGGCCTGCCCCTCCACAGTGAGCTGGGCGCAGTCATAGTCCACAGCCAGAATGCGCTCCAGCCGCAAAGGCGTGATCGTCAGGGAGGTCAGGGAGGCGACCTCATCCCCCACCTTTAGCCCATAGTGGTTTGGGTACTCCGAACCCATCTGGGCTACCACCCCATAGAAGCTGCCCCCGGTGTTTGTCACCGGGTTGTGGAACTTTCCACGTTCCTGGATAATCTCCAACACCCGGTGACACAGCAGACGGTCAATATCCCTGGCTTCCTCGCGGATTTCATTGAAGCTCACCAGGTTGACGCTGACTACCTTCACGTCAACCAGCAGCTCATCGGGACGCAGCTCCATCGTGTTGTCCACCCGCCATGCCTGCTGGGGCAGGGCCTGAGCGGGTTCGATGGATCGGCCGATGCCAAATGTGTCGCTCATAGGACTTCCCTCCTAACGGCACCGCTCGGATGCCCTTGCCAATAGTATAGCGCATTCGCCCGGCAATTCCAACAGGAATTGAAGACAGCAAACAGCAAGAGGGGATCCCAACGGATCCCCTCTCCTGGATTATTTCCGCTTGCAGGCGGCAGGCGTCACACACGTCCCGCTGGCCCGGCAGACGAGTATGGGCTCGTCCAGAACATCGGCGGCGGAGGCGCTGATCTCAGGCCGGGTGGTGATGACCTTGTACGCTGTGAACACCATCTTCCGGGAGGTATTCCCCACGGAGACAATCTCGCCTCTGGCCTCAATGTAGTCGCCAGCATAGACAGGCGCTAAAAATTCCACATTGTCGTAGGCGCAGAACAGACCCTCATCCCCATCGCAGCGGATGAGCATTTCGGTGGCTATGTCGCCAAACAGATGCAGCATATGGGCGCCGTCCACCAGGTTTCCGCCGTAATGGGCATCCTTGGCCGACATCCGTACACGCAGCTCAGAAGTGATTTTGTTCATGACTATGACGCTCCTTTCAAGTTTGGGCAGCTTACGCTTTTCCCTACTCTATCTGTGGAGCAAGTTCTATGCCAAACTGCGGGCCGGCAAGCCCGTCCACCCCTACCGCCCCGCCTGAAGGCTGCGGAACTGGCTGGGCGAAACACCATACTCCCGCTTAAAGGCCCGGAAGAACGTGGAATAATCGGCAAACCCCACCCGTTCGTTGATGGCCTTCAGCGGCACGCCCTGGACAATGAGGGATTTTGCCGCGATCAGCCGCCGCTGCGTCACGTAACGATAAAAGCTGACCCCCAGCTTTTGGCGGAATATCTGACTGATTTTGCTCTCGCTGACCCAAAAATACCGGGCGGTATCCGCCAGCGTAATCTGTTCGCTCAGGTGGCTTTCGATATATGAGAAAACCAGGTCCAGCAGCTCCGGTTTTTCCGCCGGAGCCAGAGGCGCCCCCTTTCGTTCGGCCAAGGCCCGGGCCACCTGGGTCAAGAGGATGGTGGTATTCCCCGCCACATACGCCTCCCACCCTGGAGCCCGGCGCCGCGCCTCCCGAACCCCGTCCTGGATTTGATCGCCCAATTCCTCCCATGCGGTGCCTCCAGTGCGCAGCAAAAACCCCTGTCCCCAGTCGGCGGAAGTCAGAAAGGGGAAGTTCAGTCCCATCTGGATTATAAATTCCGGACTCATCCACACTACATCTCTCCGATAGGGTTCCGCCAATCCTTTGGGCAGGATGGGCCGGTGGCTGACCCCTGGGGGCGCGAATATCAAGTCTCCTCGCTGAAGCCGATACCGGCTGGGGCCCAAAAGATACTCCACGCCGCTGTTGCTTCGGCAGAAAAGCAGCTCATAAAAACTATGGCTATGGAGGGAGATGAACTCCCCCGCCGCGCTCTCATCCCGGTGGGTGTCCACATAGCGGTGGGACATCTCCAGCTCCTGGTACATATTGGCCCAATCCACGCCCTCATCCACCAGCTGCTCCCGCAGCTGTTCCCGCTCCTGGAGCGTAAATCCATAAATCCCCGTTCCCTTTGTGAGCAGACGATTCAATTCGTCTAATTTCATAAAGTTCTTCCCCTTCAGCTCTCCACTTTTATTGCAATTATAGCATATTTTGCTGGAATTGCAATCTTTTATGCGAACATTGCAATTTCATTGCTAAAGCTTGTCTGTTATGCTGAAAATGTCAGGATAATAGACAGACAAATTGAGAGGGAGGTAGTTTCAGTATGTCAAAAGCTCCAAAAAAGCCGGGCAGGCTGACCAAAAAGCACTGGATCGGCTATGCCGCGGGTGATCTGGGCGGCTGCATGACCTTTGCTCTGATGGGCTCCATGGTCACCCGGTACTACACCAACATTCTCCATATCGACACATTGGTCCTGGCGGGCCTTCTGCTGGTATGGAACATCTGGGACGCAGTAAATGATCCCATGATGGGCGTGCTGATGGACAAAATTTATTCCAAAACTCACAACAAGAACGGAAAATTCCGCCCCTGGCTGCTGCGCTCTGCGCCGCTGCTGTGCATCACCTTCATTGTGCTGTGGACTGTCCCAACCTTCTTTGAAGGCACCGCTCTGCTGGTGGTGCTGTTCTTCTGCAAGATTCTCTACGAGGGCTGCTACACCATGTTCAACATTCCCATGGGCTCCCTGCTGTCCGCCATGGCCAACAACGACGAGGAGCGCGCCTCCCTGTCCTCTGCCCGCGGCTTCGGCGGCATGGTGGGCAATATGCTGCCCATGCTCATCTTCCCCATCCTGCTCCAAACCATGGGCGAGAATTCCGCCGCCTTTGGCGCGGGCGCCGCTGTGTGCGCCGTCATTGGCTTCGTCTTCTGCCTGCTCCACTATTTCTGGACTGAGGAGCGCAATGTGACCTACGCCCCCGTCACAGAGGAAAACAAGGTCAGGGTCACAGACATTTTCCAGATTTTCAGCAAAAACCGGGCTTTTGTGGCTCTGTGCCTCCACGGCGTGTGCATCTGCACCATGCAATATGTATCCTCCACCCTGGGCACCTATATGTACAGCGACGTGCTGGGCAGCATCGGCCTGATGAGCATGACTACTGTCATCTCCATGCCGCTGATGATTGTGGTGCTGTTGGTTTCCCCAAAAATCGCCAAAAAGCTGGGCCTGGAAAATATGATCCGCTACTGTCTGCTGATTGGCAGCCTGCTGTATGTGGGGCTGTTCGCCGCCCACGTGGTTATGGCGGTCAATCCCTGGGTACATATCATTTGGTCCTCCCTGGCCACCGGTATCGGCATGGTCTCCATCCAAATGCAGTGGGGACTGGTCGCCGAGGTCACAGACTACAACGAAATGCTCACCGGCAAGCGCAATGAGGGCACAATCTACGGAACCTTTAACCTGTCCCGCCGGGTAGGTCAGACTGTGGGTAATTCCGCCGCCGTCCTGGCCCTGGGCTGGATTGGTTACGATAGCGTGCTGGCCGCATCCGGCGGCATTCAGAGCGCAGGCACCATCTTCGGCATCAAGGCGCTGTGCGTATTGCTGCCCGCAATTTTCTGCATCGGCTCCTGGGCCGCGTTCAAGTTCGTGTGGAACATCACCCCCGAGGTGCGCGCCCAGATCACCGCCAATAAGGACGCAATCGCCGCCAACCAGGTAGAAAAATAACATCCCCATCACCAACCAGCGGGCGGCGCGGCACAGGCCGTATCGCCCGCTGCCCATATTCTGAAAGGAGCGTATCATTGATGGAACTGCGCACCCGCATCCTGCCCAAAATGCTCAACAGCGAAGTGGAGGCATATCTGGAGCACAATGACATCATTTTTGTGTCTGTGGGCACCGTGGAGCTTCACGGCGGCTACCCCCTGGACAGCGAGGCCGTGATTAGCGAAGCCTTCGCTCTGGAGATGGCGGAGGCCGCCGACGGGCTTATGCTTCCCGGCCTTCAATACTTTTACGCCGGAGCCACCGCCTCCGGCCGCGGCACCACCCAGGTCAGTGTCCGCCAGGGCATCGACTACCTGTCCGCCATCGCCCACAGCCTGCTGCGCCAGGGCTTCAAGCGCCAGGTGTATATGAGCTTCCATGGCCCAGCCATGATGACGTGCAGCCCCATGGTGCGGGATTTTTACGACGAGACCGGCGTTCCCATCCTGTACATCGACCTGGCGACCCAGATGGGCAAGGCCGCCCAGAGCATGGCGGGCAATCTGGGCGACCTGGGCCCGGAGGCCATGCTGAAGTTTATGCGGATGTTTCACGGCGTTACTCTGGGCTCCTATGACAAGCTGGGCCGTCTGGAGGACGTGCCCCTGGTCACCGGCTATCAACACCAAACGCCCCAGAGCTGCGCCCGGTTCAACGACATTCTCAACCTGTCCGCCCAGAGCGGCAGCGTAGGCTACTGCTTCCAGGAACACTCCGACCATATGTCCACCATCGATCTGCCCGATGAAGCTGCGCGGGCCGCCTTAGCCGCCGAGGGCCGGGAGGTCATCGCTCAAACCGTGAAGCAGATGGATCCGGCCCACATTGTGGCCCAGCTGCGGAACCTGAACGAATATAACCGCCTCACCAACGAAAAGTTCCCCTGGACCCCCAGCGCCCGGAACACCAGGACGGTGTGAGATGGACTACCGTGTAAATACCCCCTGCGGTCCGCTGCGGGGAACAGCTGGCCGCCTGCCGGGAATAGCGGCTTACAAGGGCATCCGCTACGCCAGGGCTGGGCGGTGGGAGTACTCCGTGCAGGTGACGGGCTGGGAGGGAGAATATGACGCCTCCCGCTATGGGAACTGCTGCTATCAGCCCCGGGCCTTTTACGACGAGGCCCAGGCTCCGGAAAAGGCCTTCTACTACCGGGAGTTCCGCCAGGGTGAACACTACGACTACAGCGAGGATTGCCTATTTCTCAACATCTGGACGCCGGAAAACGCCCGGATTGGGGACGGCCTGCCGGTGATTGTCTACATCCACGGCGGCGGCTTCACCGGCGGCTGCGGCCATGAGAAGCACTTTGACGGCCCCGTCTGGCCCCTCCACGGCGTCATCGCAGTGACAATCAACTACCGCCTGGGCCCTCTGGGCTTCGCCTGCCTGCCCCAGTTGAAGCAGGAGGCGGGCCGCACCGGCAACTACGGCCTCTATGACCAGCTCACCGCCCTGCAATGGGTGCGTGACAACATTGCCGCCTTTGGCGGGAGCCCGGACCGGGTGACCATTATGGGTCAGAGCGCCGGGGCTATGAGCGTCCAGCAGCTGTGCCTGTCCCCTCTGGCGCAGGGGCTGTTTTCCGGGGCTGTGATGTCCAGCGGCGGCGGCGTAAGCCGCCTGCTCACACCCTCCGCACCGGAAAAGCACTTCCCCTTTTGGCAGGCGGTGATGGAGCGCTGCGGCTGTCACGACCTGGCCCAGCTGCGCGCGGTGGCGCCGGAGCGGCTCTTTGCCGCTTGGCAGGCCGCCAAAAAGGAGCTCAAGGGCGGCGGCCGGGCCGCCGGCCCCTGCCTGGACGGCCGTCTCATCTGCGCCGGGGGCTCGGAACTGCTCAAGGCCGGAAAGCTCCGGGCCATTCCCTACCTCATCGGCTCCACCAGTCAAGACGTAATGCCCCCAATGATTCACAAAATGGCCGCTGCATGGGCGCGAGCCCAGGCGGATCAGGGCAAGCGGGACAGCTACTGCTGGTTCTTTGACCGGCAGCTCCCAGGCGATGACTGCGGGGCGTGGCACTCCAGCGACCTATGGTACTGGTTTGGAACCCTCTCCAACTGCTGGCGGCCCATGATGCCCCAGGACCATGCCCTCAGCGCCCAAATGGCGGGCTACCTCACCAATTTTGCAAAAACCGGCGACCCCAACGGCGATGGACTCCCCCGTTGGGAAGCCATGAGCCGAAACCAGCGCCTGGTAAATCGCATGGGTGAGGCCCCCACCCATATGGCCAGCGTACATATGCTGCCGCTTATCAAAACTATGCTCACCAACAAGGCGGTGGGTGAATAGCGTTTAGAGCACCGCCAGCGTTACCGTCATCAGAAGGAGGAATTGTTATGCTGTTTGTGGAATATCCGAAATGCTCCACCTGCCAAAGAGCCCGAAAGTGGCTGGAAGCACGGGGCCTTTCCTTTGAGGCGCGTCACATCAAGGACGCCCCGCCCACCGCCGCCGAGCTAAAGAGCTGGCACGAACGCAGCAGTCTGCCCCTGAAGAAGTTTTTCAACACCAGCGGCTTGAAATATAAGGAGTTGGAACTGAAGGACAAGCTGCCCCAAATGAGTGAGCAGGAACAATTCGCCCTGCTGGCCTCGGACGGAATGCTGGTAAAGCGGCCCATCCTGGTGGGGAACGATTTTGTGCTGGTGGGCTTCCGGGAAGCAGAGTGGGCCGAAGCCGCCGGCTTGAGCGGCCTTCAGCCGGAATAATCCTCACCCTTGGGGGAAAACACCAGCTTGATCTGCATCTCGTCCCGCTCGATCTCAGCGGACACCCCTCCGCCCATCCGCTCCATCAGCTCCCGGACAATGGCCAGTCCCAGCCCGGCCCCGCCCCGCCCCCGGGCGGGGCTGCCCTGGTAAAAACGGTCAAAGAGATGATTCGGGTCAGGCCGGGGGCCAGTGCCCAGGGGATTGGAAAAAACGACCTCCCCTGCTCTCCCGGAAACGCGCAGCCCCCCGCCCCCATGGCGCAGGGCGTTTGCAATCAGGTTGCGGTACACTCGGCCCAACGCCACCGGCTCTGCCCACACCGCCAGCTCCTCCCGGTCAAACCGCAGCTCCGGCTCCACCCCTGCCGCCTCCAGCTGGGGGTAAAACTCCGCTAACGCCTCCCACAGGGGCGGCAGAGCCGCCACCTTCCCGCACTCCAGCGGCACGGCTTCATTCAGCAGCCGGGTGTAGAGAAATAGCTCGCCTAACAGACTGTCCAACTCTGTCAACCGCTTTTGTACGATGCCCAGATATTCCTCCCGGCGGTCCGGTTCCACTTCCAGCAGCTGCAAATAGCCCATGGCCCCGGCCAGAGGGGTACGGATGTCGTGGGAGATACAGGCCATGGTGTACCGCAGCTCCTGCTCCCCCTTCAGGCTCTCCGCCCGCAACCGCCGCCCCTCCTCCAAGTGCCGGTTCACCGCCCGGCACAGCCGCCGGGCCGGGGCGCTGTCCATCCCAACCGTCAGGCGCAAATTGCTCTCTGCCGGAGTCTCCTCTAAAACGCGGGCCATCTCCTCCATCTGGCGGCGGTAGCCCCACAGACGCAGCGCCGCAAAGCCCAGGGCGACAAGGGCCAGGATCAGGGCAGGCAGCATAAAAAGTCCTCCTTTTAATAAGTCCCCCGCCCATAGGGCGGGGGACTTGGTTCATATATCCCGTCTCTCCATGGCAATCAAGCTCCCGGCAGCGTAGAGCGCGGCCCAGCCCAGGGAGCAGCCCAGGATCATGGCGATCCGGCCCGCGTCCGGCATGGGCGCACACTGGAAACGGACCACCATATTGAGCAGATGCTGCGCCAAGTCAGGCCATCCAAAGCTCTGGCACAGACTTTGCAAAAGCGCCGCCACAAGACCGCCCCCGGTAGCCACCGCCATGATGACGCCCAGTGTGGGACTGCGGGTCAGCAGCACCAGCGCCAGCCCCAGCAGGCTGAAGGCCCAGGTGGGAAGCCACAGCCAGAAGGTGTACTGCAGAATTTCGGCAAAAGAGCTTGGCTCCAGGCTCAGTCCCATAAGGACAGGGCATACCAGCGAGACCAGAACGCCCAAAATCGTAATGATGGCGCTGTAAAGTCCGGCGACAAAAATTTTGGACAAGACATATTCCCACCGACGGGGACGGGCAAAGCAGATGTTTTTCACGCATCCGCTGGAAAAATCGCCGTTGACAAACAGTGTCAGCCCAGTGCAGGCCAGCATCAGCAGAAAGCCGCTGCCCAGGCACTCGTGAAGAAAGTCCAGCCGGTTCATGCCGCGCAGCATCTCAACCATATCCTCGCTGTCCCCGTTGGTCACTACAATTCCGGTGCTTTGGAGTGCGTCCAGCTTCGCCTGGTCGATTACGGCGGACACCATGGCTACTGTCATCGCCAGAAGCGCCGCCGTCACTCCCAGCACAATGTAAAAGCTCCGGGTCTTGAACAGCCGCCGCAAATCCATACGCAGCAAATTAAACATGATCGCTTCCTCCCATCCGCTCCAGAAAGTAGCCCTCCAGGTCCTGCCGGTGCAGGCCCATCTCCTCCACCGCGATGCCCGCCTGGATGAGAATCCGCCCCACCGTTTTGGTATCCACGGCTTCATAGATCCGGATTTCCCCCTCCGGCCGCATTTCCCAGCGGGTCAGGCGGAGCTCCCGCTCCAGCACAGCCGCCGCCTTTTGCGGCTGCTCCGCGCGCAGGTGCAAATAGTCGGTGCACTTCTGTTCCAGCTCCCCGGCGGTGATCTGCTCCACCATCCTGCCGTTCTGAATGATGCCGTACCGAGTGGCAATCTTACTCAGCTCGCCCAGGATGTGGGAGCTGATGACCAGGGTGATCCCCCGATCCCGGTTGAGCCCCAGCAGCAGCTCCCGCATCTCCCGGATGCCCTCCGGGTCCAGGCCGTTGATGGGTTCGTCCAGCAGCAGCAGGTCCGGCCCGCCCAGCAGGGCCAGGCCCACCCCCAGCCGCTGCTTCATGCCCATAGAGTAGTGCTTCACCGGTTTCTTCTCTCTGGGAGCCAGGCCCACTGTCTCCAGAATCTCGTCCACCTGCCGCTCCGGGCTGTCCAGCCCCAGGAGCGTGGCGTACAGCCGCAGGTTCTCCCGCCCGCTTTGGTCGGGATACAGCCCCGCCTGTTCAATGAGGGCCCCAACCCGCCGCCGGGCCACTCCGTCCCGAATGGGTTTGCCGAAGATCAGCGCCTCCCCCTGTGTGGGCCGGGCCAGCCCACACAGAAGCTTCAGGGTGGTGGATTTACCCGCGCCGTTCCGGCCGATAAAGCCGTAGATATCCCCCTGCTCCACCCGCAGGTCCAGGTGGTCCACCGCCCATTTGTCTTTGTAGCGCTTGGACAAGCCCGCCGTCTGTATGACTGCCATGCAAAAGCCTCCTTGTTACATTCCAGCCTCTTGATGGCCTCCCGCCCCGGAGGGGACGGAAAGCCATCAAACCTGGATTTTTTGATTGCAGGCTCAGTCTAACAGGCGAATGCCCAAACATCGCAAAGAAATGGTAAAGAAAGTGCAAAGTTTCCAGTCCACCCACCCCTATGGGTCTACCCTCGCGCTTCCGCTTCCGACAGCTTAAACCCAATCCCCCACACCGTCTGAATATAGCTGTCGGTGCCGCTGGGGCGCAGCTTGGCGCGGATGTTGCTGATGTGGACGGTGATGGTCTTGTCCTCTACGGCGCAGGCTTCCCCCCACACCGCCTCGTAAATCTGCTGTTTGGTAAACACCCGTTTTGGCTGACGGGCCAGCAGCTCCACAATTTTAAACTCGTGGGCGGTGAGGCTCACCGGCTGTCCTGCCGCCGTTAACGTCAGCTCGTCCAAGTTCAGCGCCCAGTCCCGGTAGCGCAGAACCTCTCCGCTGGGAAAGGCGCTGGCGTGGCGCAGCTGCACCAATATTCTCGCCCACAGCTCCTCCAGCTGGTAGGGCTTAGTTAGATAGTCATCCGCCCCCAGCCCCAACAGCTCTACCTTGTCGGACAACCCCGCTTTGGCAGACAACACAATGATGGGGATTTGGCTGGTTCTGCGAATTTCTGCGATCAGCTCTCCGCCAGATAGCCCGGGCAGCATCAGGTCTACCAGCAGAAGATCAATCCCACCCGCCTGCCAGAGCAGCCTCCCCTCGGTGCCGGAGAAGGCCTGGACGCACTCGCACCCCTGCCGCCGCAGATACCGGGCGGTGGCGTTGTTGATATCGGTATCATCTTCAATCATCAGGACGCGGGGCATGGGACGACCTCCTTAGTCAGCGCGCGGGTTGGCGGTACACGCTTTGTCCTTCTTAGTATACACAATTTGGCTGCTATTTTCAAGGCGCATACCGGCAACAGCGTGTCCTTCCATTCACTCCTGAATCACAATTTCCCGGCTGGCGCTATCCACCACGCCCTTGGATACAACCTTAGCCCCCGTATACTTTTCCAGCAGTCCTGCCAGCTCGTCCAGCGCCGCCCTCAAGTCCCCCATCCGCGCCGGGTCCACGCACTCCATGGCAATGAACTCGCTGGTCGTTGCGCCCTTCACCGCAGTGCGCTTGCCGTCCCGCCAGTTCCAGCAGCGGCACACCACGCCGGCAGCATCATAGTAGGCCACCTCGCCAGGCCGGGGAGGATCGGGCTCGTCCGCTCCGATGGGTAGAAAGTCCTCGCCGCCCGCCATCACGCCCAGATGGAGGTCGTCGTCAAAGGCGTCCATATCCTCCGCCCCAATGGGCAAAGCATACTTCAGCGAGATGGCGTTGGTGATGTCCACCGTAGGCGCGATATTCCCTACCGGCTCCCCTTTGGACACTCGCTTCAGCAGCGCCTCAATGGAGCAGCGGGCCCCCTTCTTGGTGGGAAACCTCTGATATGCCTCCCGCCACACAGCTACCGGCCGGTTCTGGGACAGGGCCACGCCCTCGTCCAAGTGGGCCAGGGCGGCGGCGTTGGCGTTTTTCAGCAGCTCCGCCACCTCGGCGGCCTGCTCCGGGGCAAGCTGTGCCCCTTCGCTGACATCTTTTACCGTGAGTACGCCGATGGCGGCATCTGGGAATAGCTCCCAAAAAGAGGGGTCCGCAATAAACTTTTTCATGATGATAATCCTCCTAAAGTAATAATTCTGCATCGGTCCCCGAACCAATCCGGTGGCCGAATACGCACACATGATATTCTCACCCCTGCGCCGCCTTCACCGGCTGAAGCGCCCTTCTCTCCAGCCATATGCGGTCCACGCCTTGGGGTTGAGCCTGATACGGAAAGAGGCCGCTGCCGGCCCTATGCCTTATCTCGCGGCCTCAATCCGCAAAAAACATGACGCCAGCCCTTCTATCTTCTGTGGCCTAACGATAGAAGGTCTGGCGTCCCCCTCTTTACCCGGCGGCAAAGAGTTCCCCATTTATTTTTTCACATCATACCACGGGCCATTTGAAAAGTCAACCGCTTTTACAGCCCCTGCAGCCTTTATGCAATATCCTTCCCCCGATACCACCACAGGCCGAAGCCCGCCCCCAGCGCCCCCAAGGTGCATCCCGCCAGTACCGGGGCTGCCTGAATCTCTCCGGCGAAAAGCCGGGCAGCATCGGCATAGTAATACGGGGTCAAAAACCGCAGCCAGTCCAGCCCGCTGTCCAGGTTGATCAGGATGCCCGCGAAGTAGAGCAGGGCGGCCAGCCCCATGGCCAGTCCAAATCCGCCCCGGCGCAGCAGAGACGACAGACCAAAGCACAGCCCGCCGATCTCCAGCTGCATGAGCAGCAGAGCGCCGTGGTAGCGCAGCAGATCGCCCCAATCCGCCTCCTCGCCAATGAACAGAATGCCGCCTGCGCCGCAGGCCAGACAGATCAGATTCATCCCCAGCACCATGAAAAATAGCGCCGCCAGCTTTTCCACCGCGATTTGAACACGGCTGACAGGATGGGTGAGTAGGAACTCCGCCGTATGGCCGCCCTCCTCGCCGGCCAGCAGACCCATTGCGGTGACAGCGGCATAGAACGCCCCACCCAGTCCCAAAATATTGCCGCACTCCGTACCATAGAAGCCCATGATGGAACCGAATTGCAGTTTGTCCAACCCAAAGGCAGCGGAAAACTCGCCCATGCCCGCAAACAGGGCGGACATATCCTCCATGGACCCTGCCATAGACGGATACAGCCCCACACACACCGCCATCAGCCCGCCCACGACGGCGGACCACACCAGGAAGCTCACTGCGCCGGCGCGCAGCTCCTTGCGCAAAACGGTCATGCTTTCACCTTCCCCTCGTAGTAATCGAAAAAGCAGTTTTCAATGTCCAGCTCCGCCGTGGTCCCCTCTACCACCAACCGTCCCTCTCGGAGAATGGCGGCGCGGTCGCAATACCGCTGGACTTCGTAAAGCACGTGGGAGGACAGAAACACTGTGGCGCCCTCGTTCTGCCGTGCCTTCAGCTCAGACCAAAAGGCCCGCTGCACCAACGGGTCCAGACCGCTGGTGGGCTCGTCCAGAACATACAGCCTGGGGCGGTGCTGCATGGCGCACACAATGGACACCTTTTTGCGGTTGCCCAGGCTCAGCTCCCGGATACGCTTTTGGGGGTCAAGCTCCAACACTTCACAAAGAGCAGCGGCCTGGGGCCGACAGTCCTGCTTCCGCAGATCGGCGGAGAGCCGGATGACCTCGCCCGCCCGCATATCCGGGTAGAACATGGCCTCGGAGGGCATATAACCCACCCGAGCCAGGATTTTCTTTCGCTCCCGGACGCAGTCCAGCCCCAGCACCCTGGCCGCCCCGGCGGTGGGTGAGAGCAGCCCCAGCAGAGTGCGGATGGTGGTGGACTTGCCCGCCCCGTTGGGGCCGATGAAGCCAAAGCACCCGCCCTCGGGGACGCGGAGGGTCAGGTCTGTCACCCCCCGGGCCTTGCCATAGGTCTTGGTGAGATGGTCGATATGAATCATAGATATTCCTCCTGATAGAGATGCTGCCGCAGCATCTCCGCATATTTTTTGTACTCCTCGAACAGAGCGTTGATCTCCTCGGCGGTACACGCGCCGGTCTCCGCCAACATCCCCTCGGCGGCCAGCATCAGCAGCCGCACCACCGCACCAGGATCTACCCCATCCTTGAATTTGTGCAGATCCATCCGGCTGAGAAACTGGTCGGTGGACTGGGCTAATACGTCGTCCAGCTTTTTTCTCAGCTTCGGCGTAAGGATGCTGTCCCGCTCATAGTAGGCCCGCATAACGAAGCGGAACAGACCCGGCATCCGCCGTACCATGTCCATCTTAATCTCCTGCCCCTTCTCCAGTGCCAGGAAAAAATCCCGTTCCTCAAAATACTGAAAAGAGGCCAGAAAAGTCTCCATGCAAGCGTCGATGGCGTGCTGGAACAGGTAAAGATACAACTCCCGCTTGTCCTTAAAGTAGTGGAATAGCAGGCCCTTGGACACCCCCGCCCGCTTGGCGATGGAGTCGGCGGAGGTCTTTTTAAAGCTGCTTGCCCCAAATTCCACCATGGCGCTGTTTCGGATGAGATCCTGACGTTCTATGGAAAGGTTAAAAAACTTCTGATTCACGGCCGGCCCTCCTTTCCTCTCCACCATACCGCCATTGACCAAATCGGTCAACCCCCGTACGAGCGAAATCTTCCGTCCGCGAAACAAAAATCAAATCTGTTCCGCCATGCCTGTCCTGTGAAACGATATTTGCCGCCTTCTCCTTCAAGAGATATTGACATCATTCCCCAAAAACCTTACAATGTACTTCCATACATTTTTCATCCACACCATAATGGAATAGAGCAGAAAGGATGGCAAAATATGACAGTTGTAAGACGTTTCCTCTCCAAAGCGCTCAGCCTTTTGCTGGCGTGCGCCCTGTTCGTGACGGGCCTGCCCGACGCTTTCGCAGCGCAGGGGCCTGTCCAACGGCAGACGGGGTCCACCGGCTCCATCGGAGTCACCCTCCGGTTTGACCTGCCTCAGACGGCTGAAAACGCCTCCGGCCGCGATATCCGGCTCCAAATAAGCGGAAGCGCCGGTCAGACTACAATTTCCCTTCCGGCGGGTACGGCAAAGGCCAACGAGCTGGCCGCCGGCATCTACACCGAAGTGAAAAATGTGGACGGCGAGGCGCTGACCACGGAGGAGCGGGTGGGTTATTATCAGGCGGAGCTCACCGGCCTGACCGCCGGACAGACGTATACCGTGAAGCTCACCGGCACAGGCTACAAGCCCTTCCAGACCACCGTCACTTTGGACGAGTACTCCAAGCACCTGATTGTGGGCACCGGAGACGGCACCTTCTCCTTGGGCGACGTCAACGGCGACGGCGTAGTGGACAGCGCCGATCTGGACGCCATGAATGCAAAGCTGGGGCAAGATCCCAACGGCGCCGGCCTGTCTATGTTTGACCTCAATGGCGACGGCAGGCTGGATGTGACGGACCTGTCTTATATCAACCACAACCGTGGAAACGCCGGTCAAGCTCAGGTGCTGGACACCTCCGCCACCGTTCCCGCCGTGCTGAACACCACCGCGCTCACCGTCAGTGGGGGCGACGCGGACAGCCTGTTCCAAGCGGAAGGGACCGTAACCCTGTCTCCGGCCGCCGGAAGCGGGGACGTCATTCTCCCCATCCAACTGGCCTCCGCCGTGGAGACCAGCGTCATTCAAATTACCTGTCCCGACGGCAGCGGCGCCATTCAAGCCGGCCAGGCCGAGGTAGAGCTGGCGGACGGAACGAAGCAGACCGTTGCGTTCGACACCTCCCTCCCCGCCGGGGTTCACGCCATTGGCAGAACTGCGGGAGCGCGGGTGGTTACGATCGACCTGGGTAAGAAGGTGGCGGTCAAAAAGGTGACCATCACCGTCACGGCCACCGCCGGCGGCACGGATTACGTCACCGTCACCCAGGTGGAGTTCTTGAAGGAAATCGTCCCGGACAGCCCCAAGAACAACCAGGCCCAGATTCTGTCCGCCGTGCCGGGCGACAGCAGCGTAACACTGGAGTGGGCCGGGGTCGCCAACGTGACGGGGTATGCCGTCCAGTACTGGCTCTCCGACAATCCGGATCAGAAAACGTCCTCTCATGTGAACACCACCCGTACCGTGATCTCCGGGCTGGAGAATTTGAAGACCTATCAGTTCCAGGTCACCGCCGTAAACGGCGAGTGGAGGGGCACCCCCTCTGCCCCCGTATCCGCCACGCCGGAGCCGGGCAGCGTCCCCGGCGCGCCCTCCAACATCCAGGTGACTGCCGCCGACCAGTCCCTGCGGCTGAGCTGGGGCAAAACCAAGGACGCCACCTTCTACCAGGTATTCTACCGCCAGTCGGGCCAAGGCTCATTTACCCAGTTCGGCGGAAATGTGTATGGCACCTCCGCCGCCATCACCGGCCTGACCAATGGCGTCACCTATCAAGTGGCCGTGAAAGCGGGTAATGGCAAGGGCGTGGGTCCCTTCTCCGCCACCGCCTCGGGCACGCCCAAGCAGGAGAGCCTGGATATGCCCGACCTGCCCACCGATGGCCGTATCGACAACAGCCATGTCATCGACGTGGTGATGACCAACCCCAACAACGT
This sequence comes from uncultured Oscillospiraceae bacterium, assembly GCA_910587285.1. GTDB lineage: Bacteria > Bacillota > Clostridia > Oscillospirales > Oscillospiraceae > Enterenecus. Next base: position 24,541 of record CAJULM010000005.1, read on the forward strand.
AGACCGAAGCCTCTGCCCCAATTTTGCGCCCAAGCAGGTGGTAGACGGCAGCGCGGCCACCTACTGGATCGCCAAGGCCTTCTGGGAGAGCATGGAGTTCACCTACACCTTTGATCAGCCCCAGGACATGAACTACGTGATATGGGTGCCCTATCTCCAGGAAAACTACAAGTACATGATGGCCCGCTACGCGGTGAAGGCCATGGACGAGGAGGGCAATGTGATCTCCTCCGGCACCTATCCCGCCCCTCAGATGACGGATAAAAACTACCTGGTGCTCACCTTCCCCATGGTCAAGGGTGTAAAACGGCTGTCCATCAGTCTGGCCCAGGTGGAGGGACGCAGCTCGGTCAACATCGCCGAGATGGCTTTCTACAAGAGCGACACGCTGGCAGACGAAATCGCCGCCCTCTTTGCTGACGGAAGCTTCAGCTCCCTCAAGAGCGGCGTCACCGCAGACCAAATCGCCGCCCTCTCCGCCCGCCTGGAGGCCAAGGCCGACTTCTATCTGAACCTGTCCCGGCTCCAGGACGAGCTGGCTCTGGCCCAGGCGCTGCTGAGCGGCCAGACCGACGCCCTGGGCGTGGTCAAGGCGGACTTCCAAAGCCGCGGCGGCAGTCAGGACAGCCAGTATGGCCAGGGTGGCAGCGCCCTTCAGCCTCTCGGCATCTCCGCCCAGGAGGGAGCCACGGTGGCCGTCTATGCCCAGCTGCCCGGCGACAAGCCGGTGTATGTGGTCCCCACCCAGTTCTACGGAGAATCCGGCATCTGGCAGGGCGCCCCCGTCCAGCTGGTCAACGGCCGCAACTACATCACCGTACCCAAAATCGGCTCTTTGGACGCCCAGCGGGGCGGGCCGCTCTACCTGACCTATGCGGGGAGCAGCCCTGACCAAATCAAGCTCCAGGTCCGGGGTGACGGCAACACCTTCCGTATGCCCATTTTGGAGCTCTCCGGCTGGTACGACATGAGCGAGACCGCCCGGAGGGAGACGATTCGAAGCTATGTCACCCAGCTGGAGACCTACGTGGGCTCGCTGAACTCCACCAATCTACAGCTTGACGTACGCAACGCCACCGAGGTATCCACTCCCAGCGTACTGCTGTCCATCCCCGCCGACCGGGCGCTGGCCGGGCTGAAGGGGGTCAACCGCAACACGGAGGAAATGGTGGAGGCCATGTATCAGAACGTGCTGGCCTGGGAGGACGTGCTGTATGTGGCCAACCAGGTCCAGGGCATCATCCCCGCCGCCGGAGCCCGCCCGGACAGCTACCGCTATCCCATGAGCGTCCGCCAAAACATTCGTTATATGCGTATGTTCGCCGGGGCCTTTATGTACGCCGCGGGCAACCATGTGGGCGTGGGCTACGGCTCCACCTCCGGCCTGGTGTGCGGCAAGCCCGCCTCTGTCACCGGAGCAGAGAACGCAAACGCCCTGTTTGGCTGGGGCATTGCCCATGAAATCGGCCACAACATGGATAAGCTGGGCAAGGCGGAGATCACCAACAATATCTACTCCCTGGCCATCCAGGCCTGGGACGGCGCATCCATGCTCCGCCCCACCCGCCTGACCAACAGCAATATCTGGGCCAAAATTTATGACAAGACCTCTATGGGCCGGCCTGGCAGCGCGGGAAATGTATTTGTCCAGCTGGGAATGTACTGGCAGCTCCATCTTGCCTATGATGAGGCAGACAAGCCGCTGGATTTCTTCAACCGCTTCTTCACCGCCTGGAAGGCCAAGGAATACGACGTCTACACCTATGACGAGCGCGTCGCGCTCATCGCCGCCAAGACGGCCAACCGGGACCTGACCCAGTTCTTCACCCGCTGGGGGCTTACCCTGGGAGACAAGGCCAAGGACATTCTGGCCGGCTATCCCGCCGAGACCCGCGCCCTTTGGTATCTCAACGACGATGCCTACGCCTACCGCCTGAACAATGGGGCAGGCTTTACGGGCACCATCTCAGTGTCCGCACAGACTGAGGAGAACAAAGCCAGCCTGACCATCACCGGCGGAGACGACTCCGTTTTGGGCTACGAGATCCGTCGCAATGGACAGCCCATCGGCTTCACCACCGAGGACAGCTACACCGACAACCTGGGCTCCGCCAATAACCTGACCTATCAGTACACCGCCATCCCGGTGGACCGGCTGGGCAATCTGGGTTCCGGCGCAGCCGCCAACGAGGTGCGTATCGCCTGGGATGCGGCCATCGACCCCAGCCTGTACGCCATGGCTCAGGATGGGGATGCCGTCACCGCCACCATGAGGGACCGGGCGGTTGCCGTAACCGGCGTTAAAATCACCGGGACGGCGCTGAGCGGAACCTATACCGTGGAAATCAAGGCGAATGCCGCCAGCCAGAGCTGGGTCAAGGTGAAGGAGGGAACCCTGTCCGGCGACAGCACGGTGGGCTACTTCACCAAGCCGGGGGCCGATGCCTCCGACACCCGAATCTGGACCTATGACGCGGCGGCCGTGCGGATCACCGGCGTGCCTGCGGGTGCCTCTGTAACCCTTCTGGACTATCCCGGCGACCGGGTGGACTTCCACTCCCAGGCGGCGGTGGGCAAGCTCAAATCCGACTACCGGTACGGCGATGGAGCCGATGATGTCATCCCAGCCGGCACCTTGGTGGTGCTGGGCACCTATCGGGGCGACCCTGCCTACAACACCGTGGAGCTGGAGGTGCGCTACAGCACTGCCGGCGAGGCGGGGGAGGCCGCTGAAACCCCGCAGGCCGGAGAGAACGACGTGGTGGAGCGCGCCATGGCTGGCTACGCCCTGCTCTTTGCCGAAATTCCCAGCGATGGCAAGGTCAGCGACACCAGCGACGGCTTCTGGCTTTTCGTGCCCAACATGGAGCAGGAAAAGGCCCTCAACGCCCAGGCCGGCATCCCTGAGATGAACAACACTCCCATGGAAATCCGCGCTGTGTGCCGCCGCTACGACGGAATAGACCACACCGGCACCTCCCGCACCACCACCACAACCCTGTGGATCAGCTTCCCGGAGCTTGACACGCTGCCCGAAATCGCCTTCACCGGCGAGGGCGTTCAGTAAGGAGGACTGTGCCAATGAAACGCATCCTTTCCCTTTTCCTTGCCATGGCCATGGCGGCGGCCCTGCTGGTTCATCCGGCAGCCGCTGCCTCCTCCCCCTGGGTGCAGATCAGCGGACAGGGCACCGGCAGCCAGCAGATCAGCCTTCAGGGCTTGTCCCAGCGGTACACCGATGTTCAGCTCACCTTGAACCTGAACAGCACTCCCGGCGGCATTGACTTTGTGGATGCCGGCATTGACGGCACCCAGGCCTACACTACCTATCGCCTGGACGGAAACAGCCTGACTATCTACCTGACCTCTAAAATTATTCTGAACCAGGGAAGCTCTCTGGACCTGGGCACCCTTACGGCAAACGGCGGCTTCACAGTGGCCTCCGTCTCCGGCCTCAAGCTGCTCAACGTGGGCGCTAACGACACGCAAACCGTCATCTACGATACGGTCAGCATTGGCAGCGGGACCGGCTCCGGGGGGCCCGGAGCCGGCTCCGTGGTGGGCTATTACCCGGTGTCCGCCACCGGCGTCAGCAATGGCTCCATTCAGATCAGCGTCACCCACGCCCAGCGGGGGGATACGGTCACTGTCACCGCTCTGCCCGATTCCGGCTACCGGGTGAACGCCGTCACCGCTGTGGACGGCGCGGGGCGCAGCGTCGCCATGACCAGCCTGGGCAACGATCAGTGGTCCTTTGTCATGCCGGACTCCGCCGTCACCGTGAGCGCCACCTTTGTCTCCCAGCAGTCCGGCCCGCTGCCCTTTGTCGATGTGGCGCAGAGCGATTGGTTCTGGGAGTCCGTGGACTATGTCTACCGCGCCGGGCTGATGAGCGGCACGGGGGACACCATCTTCAGCCCCAGCACCGCCACCACCCGGGCCATGGTGGTCACCATTCTGTACCGCTATGAGGGCAGCCCCGCCGCAGGACTGTCCACCTTCCCGGACGTGCCCGCAGGCCAGTACTACAGCAGCGCCGTGGCCTGGGCCTCCGCCAACGGAGTGGTCGGCGGCTATGAGGACGGCCTATTCCGGCCCAACCAGGCAATCACCCGAGAGCAAATGGCGGCAATCTTCTACCGTTACGCCCAGTACAAGGGCATCAACGTGAGCGGACGGGCGGATTTGTCCTCTTATTCCGACGCAGACTGGATCAGCCCCTACGCCGCGGGCCCCATGGCTTGGGCCAACTACGCCGGGCTGATTACCGGCATGGAAAACCGCACCCTTCAGCCGGGCGGCTCCGCCACCCGGGCCCAGGTGTCCGCAATCCTGATGCGGTTCTGCAAAAATATCGCGGGACGGTAAGCGGACAGCTCGGCAGCATATAAAAAACGCCTCTGATTTCTATAGAAATCAGAGGCGTTTTTATTGTGTCAGCGTCAGATTCCCCGCATACCCTGCATTCTCTCCAGCACCTCCACCATCGCTTGATTGGCGTTGTATGCACGATAGGTATATGGGTTGGTGCAGCAGGGATTGGGCTTCCAGGCCGATTTGATCCGCGTCATGGTCAGCACGTTGCCATAGACCGCCTCAAGGGAAACCATGCTCCCCGCGAACAGGGCGCTGGTCATAGGGCCCCGCCATACGCTGTCATCAAAATCATAGACGCTGCTCCCGTGATTTTCCGTAAAGAATTCGTCCGACACCCGGCCAATCACAATGAGCCCCCGGTAGCCCAGCACCTCAAGGTCATTTTGGTTGAGAATGCCCTTGTCCGCCAAGTCCTCCAGGAAGGAGTCGTACTCCCGCTGAGACATACTGGTGGGGCGGTACTTTGCGGCAAACTCGGCGATATCCGCCGCGGTGGCCGTTTTGCGCGGCGGGTCGTTTTCCACCTTCTCCGGGGCCTTGGACGTTTCCTGAGTCTGTGCCACCCCATGGATCTCCTTTGCCTTGCCCCAATAATTCAGGACTTCGCCGGTGTCTCCTCGGCTTTCCACATAGCCGCGCTCGGGTGAACCGCTAATCCTAATTCCGCCCATATCACAAATCACTAAAAAGTCCCCCTAACACGCAACCTTAGTTAAATCCCCCTGCAATCATAAACAGGGCATTTGATGGATTGCCGGATGAACCTTACTGCATCTACTGTACCACAATAAATGCCCGTGCGCAAGTACAAAAGACTTGTGCAAATCAAAAAAATGCGGTAAAATGCAAAGATAGCCAGCAACCCTAACTGAGAGGAGAACACCATGAAGCCATACGCAGAAATGACCGAGGAGGAGCTGAAGGCGCTGAGAGCCCAGCTAAAGGCGGAATACAAGGAGTATCAGGGAAAGGGCCTGAACCTGAACATGGCCCGGGGCAAGCCCTGCACCGAGCAGCTGGACCTGTCCATGGGAATGATGGATGTGCTGGGCAGCGGCGACGACCTGACGTGCGAGGACGGCACCGACTGCCGCAACTACGGCGTTCTGGACGGCATCAAGGAGGCCAAGGAGCTCATCGGGGACATGATGGAAAACCCCATCGACAGCATCATTATTTATGGTAATTCCAGCTTAAATGTGATGTACGATACCATCTCCCGCTCCATGACTCACGGCGTGATGGGAAGCACGCCCTGGTGCAAGCTGGACAAGGTAAAGTTCCTGTGCCCTGTCCCGGGGTATGACCGCCATTTTGCCATCACCCAGTATTTCGGCATTGAGATGATCAACGTGCCCATGACCCCCACCGGCCCGGACATGGCTTTGGTGGAGGAGCTGGTGGCCGCCGACGAGGCGATAAAAGGCATTTGGTGCGTGCCCAAGTACTCCAACCCCCAGGGGATTTCCTACTCGGACGACACAGTCCGCCGCTTCGCCCGGTTAAAGCCGGCGGCAAAGGATTTTCGTATCTACTGGGACAACGCCTACGGCGTCCACCACCTGTACGACCACGACCAGGACCATCTGATTGAGATTCTGGCCGAGTGCAAGCGGGCGGGCAATCCCGACCTGGTGTATAAATTCGCCTCCACCTCCAAAATCAGCTTCCCCGGCTCCGGCCTGGCGGCCATCGCCACCTCCCCCAACAACATGGAGGACATCAAAATGCAGCTGGCCATCCAGACCATCGGCCACGACAAGGTGAACCAGCTGCGCCACGTGCGGTTTTTCGGCGACATCCATGGCCTGATTGAGCATATGCGCCTCCATGCCGACATCCTCCGCCCCAAGTTCGAGATCGTCACCAACACGCTGGAGCGGGAGCTGGGCGGCCTGGGAATCGGATCGTGGACCACCCCCAAGGGAGGGTACTTCATTTCCTTCGATTCCCTGGACGGCTGCGCCAAGGCCATTGTGGCCAAGGCGAAAAAGGCCGGCGTGGTGATGACCGGGGCGGGCGCCACTTACCCTTATGGCAAGGACCCTCAGGACAGCAACATCCGAATTGCGCCCACCTATCCCTCTCAAGAGGACCTGCACACCGCCATGGAGATTTTCACCCTCTGCGTGAAGCTGGTCTCCATAGACAAGCTGCTGGGAAAAAGCGCGGTCCATTGATTGTGTGAAACCGGCCCCCGTAAAGACAAACGGCCCCCTGCCGCAATGGCAGGGGGTCGTTTTGCCTATTTACTTTTGCCGCCGATTACAGCCGATTCAGCGCCTTGGCCACCTGAATCAACTGCACGTTCAGGTTCTTCACCGCGTCGTCCATCTCCTGCTGGCTCCAATCCACAAAGCCGCGTCCCTGGGACTTGAAGCCCAGCCGGCCCTCGCTGATGTTCTGCTTCAGCAGAGGCTGAGCCTCATGGGCGTCTTCAATATGGGGGAACAGATAGCTGTGGATGCTCTCGGTCAGGTCCAGCCCACACATATCCATCACCTCGAAGGGGGCGGAGATGCCCACCCGCATCCCGAAGCCGTACTTGATGGCCTCGTCCACGTCCTTGGGGCTGGCGATGCCGTGCTCTACAATGGAGATCGCCTCCCGGAACAGGGCGTGCTGGAGGCGGTTGGCCAGGAAGCCGGGCACATCCTTTTTTACCAGCACCGGATGCTTACCCGCGGCATTGAGAATTTCAAAGGTGCGCTCCACCGTTGAATCGGACACCTGCTCCGTGCGGATCACTTCCACCAGCGGAATCAGGTAGGGGGGATTCCAATAGTGAGTGCCGATGATGCGGTTTTTGTGGGTGGACTTGGAGGCGATCTCCGTAATGCTGATGGCGGAGGTATTGGAGGCCAGAATGGTGTCCGGCCCGCAGATGCCGTCCAGCTTTTGGAAAAGGTCCTGCTTCACCGCCAGGTTTTCCACCACGCACTCAAACACGATGTCGGCGTTGGCAATGGCCTGAATGTCCTCGGTGTAGGCCACACGGGCCAGAATGGCGTCGATCTCCCCGGCGTCTACCACGCCGTTTTCCGCGAGGAAGGTTAGGTTGGCGCACATATTCTTTGCCGAGTCGTTGCGCTCCTCGTCGTTGCCTACGTAGATGACCGTGACAGGGTAACCCTTAGTGGCAAAAAGCTGCGCGATGCCCACGCCCATTTTGCCGCCGCCGATGACGCCAATGCTCCAGTTGTTCATTTTAAAATCGTCTGCCTTTCTTTAATAATCGTAACATAATTGTGGGAATCATTGTGAAAAAACTCCATATTGCGAATCGTTAGTTAACGCTGTATAATACTACAAGTAACGTGCCGTTCCGATTCGGAAGGTCCGAACGCATCAAAAAACAGTGCGGAAAGGGGAATGTCCATGAGCAAAACAATGCGCCAGCTGCGGCATGAGGCCGAGGCGCTGCTGGCCCGCCGGGAACTGTGGGACGGCGCCGTGCCGGAGCCCGTGCGCGCTCTGATCCAGGACTTGGCCGCTGTGGAGGAGCCGGAAATCGACTTCAAGCGGATCGTGGATGCCATTGATGAAGGCATTTTTATCACGGACAAGAACGGTTACGTGCTCTATGTCAACCCGTCCTATTCCTGCAACACAGGCGTGCCTGAATCCGATGTGCTCCACCGCTATGTTCGGGACATCATTGCCGACGGGGTGTTCAGCGGCGGCTCCACGGTGCCTGTGCTCCAAAGCAAGAAAAAGGTATACCGCCTGTCCACCACCTACCGTTCTGACCCGCCCCGGATGGGCTACACCGCTGGCGTCCCCATTTTCGACAAAACCGGGGAGCTTGAGCAGGTGGTGGTGACCTCCCGCCCCATCCGCAATCTGATGCAGCTGCGGGACGAATTTCCCCAGTTTCTCTCCAAGGCAAAGAGCATTGCAGAGAACGAAATCCAAATCCTCCAGGAGGCCGCGCCCGCCCAGGAGGGCAGCCTACAGTGGAACGCGCCCCAAATGGAACAGGTGCACAAGCTCATCTGCCGCACAGCCCCAACAGACGCCACCATCCTGCTCACCGGCGAATCCGGCGTGGGCAAAGAGGTGGTGGCCGATGAGATTTACCGCCTCAGCAAACGGTGGGACAAGCCATTTGTAAAGGTCAACTGCGCCGCCATCCCGGCCAATCTGCTGGAGTCGGAGCTGTTCGGCTATGAGCGGGGGGCCTTTTCCGGAGCGGGAGCCAAGGGTAAAAAGGGCCTGATGGAGCTGGCTCACCGCGGCACCCTTCTACTGGACGAAATCGGCGAGCTGCCCATGGACCTCCAGGCCAAGCTGCTGCGCGTCATCCAAAGCAAGGAAATCCGCCGGGTCGGTGGCACCCAGGACATTCCGTTAGACATTCGGTACATCGCCGCCACCAATCGAAACCTGAAGCAGTGCGTGGCGGAAGGGACCTTCCGGCAGGACCTTTATTACCGCCTCCGGGTTATCCCCATTGATATCCCGCCCCTGAGGGAACGGCGGGCCGATATCGGCCCGCTGTGCAAATATTTCGCACAGCGCTTCAACGAACGCTACCACACCGAATATACATTTACCGACAGGGAACTGGCCCTGCTGGAGGGTTATTCCTGGCCGGGGAATGTGCGGGAGCTGGAAAATGTCATTGAGTATTTTACCATCTGCCGCACCGGGACACAGAGCGCGGACGAGCCCATGCTCCGAAGCCTGCTGGATGCGGATGGCGGCCAAAGCGCAGCCGGGAGCGATGCGGGTGGCATGGCCAGCGCCCTGGAGAATTTGGAGAAGCATCTCATTGAAGACGCGCTCATGCGCAGCAAAAACCTGCGGGACGCGGGAAAGCTGTTGAACATCAGCGCCCCCACCTTATCCCGTAAGATCAAGCAGTACCACATCGACTATCCCCGGAGCAAGTAGGATTACTGGGCCAGCTCCACCATGCAGGCCATTCCCTGGCCACCGCCGATACACAGCGTGGCAATCCCGTAGCGCACCTGGCGGCGGCCCATCTCGTAAATCAGCGTGGTGAGAATCCGGGTGCCGCTGTTGCCCAGGGCGTGGCCCAGGGCGATAGCCCCGCCGTTTACATTCACCCGGCCGTACAGCTCGCTGCCCATATCCATGCCCAGCTCCTTGAGGCAGCCCAGAGACTGGGCCGCGAAGGCCTCGTTCAGCTCGAACAGGCCGATGTCCTCCAGGGTGAGCCCGGTTTTGTCCAGCACCTTACGAATGGCGTACACGGGACCCAGGCCCATCAGGGCGGGATCGCAGCCCGCGCTGGACATGGCCTTGATGGTGACCAGGGGCTTACAGCCCAGCTCTTTGGCCTTGGCCGCACTCATGACGATCACCGCCGAAGCGCCGTCGTTCATGCCGGAGGCGTTGCCGGCGGTGACGGTGCCGCCCTGCTTGAAGGCAGGCCTCAGCTTTGCCAAGCTGTCTACCGTGGTTTCCGGGCGGGGGTGCTCGTCGATATCGAACAAAAAGGACCCCTTGCGCTCCTTCACCTCATAAGGCAGAATTTCCTCCTTAAATTTCCCCGCCGCCATGGCCTCCTTGGCCTTGCGCTGGCTGTCCGCGGCGAAGGCGTCCTGCTCCTGCCGGGTAATGTGGTACTTGTCCGCCACGTTTTCCGCAGTGAGCCCCATATTCAGGTTGGGGTAAAGCGCCTGGGGCTGCACAATGGTGACGCCGTGGGCAAAGGTATCGTACAGCATCTTATCCCCGCCCCGCAGGGGGGCGTACCGGGCGGAGGGATCCAGATAATATGTCAGCCGGGACATGACCTCCACGCCCCCCGCGCAGATAATGTCGGCCTCGCCGGACATGATCTCGTACGCAGCGCTCATCACAGCCTGGAGAGAGGAGGCGCACTGCCGGTCCACCGTATAGGCGGGCACCTCGACAGGCACGCCGGCCAGCAGAGCGGCGCACCGGGCCACGTTGGGGGTATAGCCGTACACATCGCCCAGAATTACCTGATCCAGCTGGTCCAGCGGCACATTGGAGCGGGCGGCGGCCTCTTTGATCACTGCGGCGGCCAGGTCCTGGGCCTCCACCGTTTTCAGGCTACCCAGGTAAGCGCCCACCGGGGTGCGTACGGCGCTGGTGATGACAACATCCTGCATCTTTTTCATCCTTTCTATCTGTGAATAGGATTTGCGAGAAGGGCTTTCCGGGCAATCGGAAAGCCCTTCTCGGCAGTTTACTTAGAAAATCATGGGGAACAGGAGCAGTCCGGCAATGGTGAACACCAGCCAGAACACGCACATGAACGCCATGAAGCCCCAGACGTCCTTCAGCTTGCTGCCCGTCATGGCCAGGGCGGGGATGATATACAGGGGCTGGATCAGATTGGTGACCTGGTCGCCGTACACAAAACCGTTTACAACCGTGACCATGTCTGCGCCCAGCTTCTGCGCCGCATCCATCAGCAGGGGACCCTGGATGATAAACTGACCGCCCTGAGAGGGAATGAACAGATTGACCACGGCAGAGGACAGGTAGGCCACCACGGGCAGGGTGCGGGCGGTGGAAATCTGCACCAGGCCGGCCACCACGATGGCCGCCAGGCCGGAGTCGGCCATGATGCCGGCGATGCCGCCGTAGAACGGGAACTGGAACATGACCTCGGTGCCCAGCTTCATACAGTCCTTGTGGGCGCCGATAAAGGCGGTGGGCGTGCTGTACAGGAAGCAGTTGATGGTGAGGAAGATGGTAATGATGAAGTTCAGGCTCAGCGCGCCCAGGAAGCCCTTAGTGACAAACTCGTGAACAATCACCACAACGCCCATGATGCCGATCAGCCACATGATGATACGGCTGCCGTTCATCTTGCCGGCAAAGGTGGTGCGGTCAATCTTCATCCACTCCGCTTCCTCCTCCGCAGCGGCATCATCCGCGGCATAGGAGATGCCTGCGGAGACGGGAGGACGGGTGACAACCGCCAGAATCATGGTCAGGATGGCCAGGGTCAGGAACATGGCGATGTTCACAGGGTTGTAAACAGTCTCGGCCTGGGAGAGCGTACGGCCAAAATACTCCTGCATATAATTGCCTTCCGTGGCCAGCAGACCGTAAACCGCACAGGTGGGGCTCAGGGTCTGGCCCAGGCAGGAGGTGCAGTACCCCGCCACAATCATCAGCGGGAAGTGAACGCCCTTGATGCGCTTGGAGATGGCAATGGCGAACACGGTGCAGGACATGGTGCAGAACGCCCAGTTGATGAAAGAGGCGATGTAGCCCCACACCATCAGCACACACATGGCCACAGCCGGACTGCGCAGATAGGTGGCCAGCTTGTTTACCGCGCGGGTTACATACTTGGACTTCGCGGTAGCGGCGCACACAATAACCATCAGGGACATCTGCATGGAGAAGGCCAGCTGGGTCCACATTCCGTTGAACCACTGCATACACAGGTCCACAGGGTTAGTCCAGGTGAAAATCAGAGCTGCGAAAAAGACGATGAAGGTCAGGATCAGGCAGAACACCATGGACTCAGGGATGATCTTGTCTGCGGCAAATTGGAACTTCTGACTAAAGCGCCACAGGAAATTGCCTCTTTCTTCCTTCGGCTGTGTCATAGCATATTCTCCTTTTCTCGTTTTCTGTTCCAGATTATTTCAGTCCAAGAATCTCACGGGCCTCGTCCGGGGTAGCGGCCTGACAGCTGTACTCCTCAATGACCCGCTTGGCCCGGGCCACAAACTGAGCGTTGCTCTCCGCCAGAACGCCCTTCGCGTACATCACATTGTCCTCCATACCCACGCGGATGCCGCCGCCCAAAGCCACAGCGCCGTACAGCATCTCCAGCGCGGTGTGTCCCACACCGAAGCAGCTCCAGGTGGACCCGGGACACAGCTGCTCCATGGTCTCCTTCATGAAAATCAGGTTTTTCATGCTGCCGGGGATGCCGTTGGCGCAACCCATGCAGAACTGGAAGTGCAGCGGAGCCTTGAGCACCCCCTTCTTCAGATAATAGGCGGCATTGGCGATCATGCCGGGGTCAAATGCCTCAATCTCCGGCTTGATGTGGTTGTCCTGCATGATTCCGCCCAGCTTTTCCAGGAACGCGGGAGGATTGAGGAACAGGCCGCTGTTGAGCCAGTTCATGGAGCCGCAGTCATAGGAGGCCATCTCGGGATGGAGCTCGACGATGTGCTCATAGCGGCATTCCTCATTGGGGAAGGAAGCGGCCCCAGAGGTCGTCATATTGATGATAATATCACAGTCGGGGTGGTTGGCCCGGAGCAGCTCCACCGTTTTGCGAAACTTCTCCTTGTCCATGGTGCCGTTGCCCTCATCGTCGCGCATATGAAGATGGGCCATGGCCGCGCCTGCCTTCCAGCAGGTGTAGACATCCTCGGAGATCTCCTCCGGAGTCATGGGCACATTGGGATTGTCCTTTTTCTTGGGCCATGCGCCGGTGGTGGCTACGGTAATGATACGCTTGTTTTTCAGATTTGGCATGGGCAGTCTCTCCTTTGTCTGTAATGTATGGCGTTCACCGGAAAAGTACACACATCAAGATCAAAAAGCAAACAGCGTGCCAATTTCACAAGCGTGGTTTGGAAGAAAACAAAAATCCGTCTAAAGGCAAAGAATCAGCCGAAAGTATGCTTGTTTTTATCAGAAATTTGATTTTAGCAGAAATCACAGCGCGCCCAAAACAGAATATAAATCCGCCAATCCGGCCATTCTTGTTTCAGCCGTGAAAGCTTGTTTCATTTCATAAATAGGCTGGCCTCTCTTTCAGTGCCGGCTCCCAGCTCTGAAAATTTCTTTTGACTCGTCGGCATCGCGCCATTCCAAATGCAGACAGCACATCCCCAAAAGGCACATTTGTCCAACGAAAACGACCGCACACTCCACGAGTGGCGGCCGCCTCGGCGACGATTTGGTTTTCTATCAACTGGACGCAGATGCCACCGGGTATTCCTGCGCCAAATAGGCGTGTACCACCCATCGGGTCTCCGGCCCGCCCGCCGCGGTACAGGTGGACAGGCTCAGGATCCGGTCGTCCGCCCCTGGAACCACCCCCGTTTCAATCTCCGAGCTGTCAACGCAATACTCAATGAATTCCTCCTCCAGCGCGCTCTCCTCCAGGTCCAGCCGATACACAATTTCTCTCACTCCCGCCTCCTCGGCGGAAAAAATCTCATAGCGCCGTACCGTCCCCTCCGTGGCCACATACACGCTTGGGTGCTCCCGCCAAAAGTCTATCCTGTCATAATATTTTAATGTGCCGAACATGGTCTCGTTGTTCATTCTATGGGCATAGACGATGGTGTTGAACCCCATAAAATCCGAGCTGTTGGTGCACTCCAAGAACACTGCGCCGCCGCTGCTGGGCTCCTTTTTCCAGTTGTGAGTCAGGTAATACTGGTTATCTGCCCCCTGCACCACGGGATAGGACAGCTCTGTACCGGGTATGAGAATCCAGCCAATCACGTCCCCGTTGACCGCCCGCAGCCCGTCCAAGTCCAGCTCCGTCAGTGCGGCGGCCTCCTCCGGCAACGGCTGGGGCGTCGGCTCCCAGCTTGGGGTCGGTGTCGCGCTGGGCAGCGGCGAAACCTTTGCGGGCGGCAGGCCGGCCACCCGCTCCGCCTCCCCTCGGTCAGCCACAATTCTGCGCTGCTCTATCTGCCAGCGCACTGCCATAATCGCGCTGAACGCAAATACCAGTGCCAGCGCCGCTCCCAGCACAGCGCGCAGCTTCTTTCCCATCACAATTCCTCCTTTGATAGAAAGCGCGGCCCGGTAAACCGGGTCGCGCTTTTTCCTCGAGCATGATTTTCGCTTACTTCTCAGCCTCCGTGCGCCGCTTGCCTTCAATGGCCAGGAAAACCAATCCAAGCCCGGAAATCAAAGCGATCTCTCCCCAAACAATGGATTCGTCCCCAGTCTGAGGCACATCCGCCAGGGGCACGTCGGGGTCCTCAATCTCCACGATATCAGGCTCCTCCGCCAGCGGCACTTCAGGCTCCTCAATCTCCACAGGCTCCTCAACGGGCTCCTCCTCAGGCATTTCAGCCAGAGGCACCTCGGGCTCCGTAATCTCGACCTCGGGTTCCTCAACCACGAGCACGTTGGACTCCTCAATCTCGATCTCAGGCCCGGGTTCGGGCTCAGTCTCCGTATCAGTCCCGGTCTCAGGCGGCTGGCTTTCGGTGGGCGTGGCCGTGTAGACAACCTTACTCTCCACATTGGTCAGCACCCTCGGGTCAGGCGCTGTCACGGTTCCCTGGTCCGGGGTATAGCCTTCCTTACTGGGGGAAACCACATTATCCAGGGACTCCGTCTTCACCGTAAAGGGAATTACCTTGACCGCAAAAGGCTCGTCTTCGTTTTCCAAATAGTATCGGATGGTCCAGGTGTACTCGTTGAGCATATACTTGACGGTATGCTTCACATCTGCCGCAGGCATTTTGCCCTCAATGACCTCCTGCTCCGGCGTGTAGCCAGCAAGGGGTTGGGAGACTACCCTGTAATCGTCGCCTGCCTTGTGCTGCTCAGTGACTGGCTGGAAAACCTCCTCGCCGCCCGGGAACTCATAGTGAACGGTCAGGGTGTAGGTCTCAACCTTTCTATAGGTCACGGTGAACTCCATGCCCTTGCCGTCTGTACAGGTGCCCTCGACAACAGCAACGTCACACTCATATCCCTTGATCTCCGGCGAGGCGATCGAGTAGGACGAGCCTTTCCATACCGCTTGGGACTGGTCGCCGCAGGCGGGCTCGCCGCCCTCGTACACATAATGGACCGTTACCTTGGCCGGGGAGTTGCAGATATCGGTGATCTGAACGGCTCCGCATTTGGAGCACTTCATGGTTGTGAGCACCGACTGGCCGTCCTCGGAAAGCTCCTCCGTCTTAATGCCCCAGGAATGCCCCTCGCCCAAATCGTCACAGTACTGGTTGTCACCATCGTTGCGAATGGACTTCTGATTCCCACAAACAGCGCAGTAGTGCGCCACAGGCCCGTTTTCATCTTTAAGGATAGACCACCCGCAGCTGAAGGTTTTCTTGTGTCCACAGCTTGCACAGGTCTGCTCATGCGTTTCGCCGCTGATGGGGACGCCGACATTGCCGTAGTCGTGCTCGCCGTCCGGACAGTACTTGCCGCCGCTGTCGCCATCGCCGTACTTGACCCAGCCGCAGACGGTACATACCGCGCCTGCTGCGTCGTCGGTCGCTCTGAGCTGACATTCTTCCGTAGCCGTTTCACTGCAGTGAGTTCCACACTGGCGGGTATGCGTACCGTTGTTGTTGGGTTTCCACTCGCCCCAATCGTGAACATCTTCGGCATTCGCCTGCCAGCCGCACCCCAAAGAGCATCTAACCGCAGCCATACCAAAATAGTCAAAGCGCTCCGTGGGACAAGACTCTTGATGTGTTTCGCCGCACCCAGTACAGGTCGCCGTGTGGGTAAAAAATTGCCAATAATCTTGGGCGTAGCTCCAGCTGTGCACGTGCTCCTCAGGCTTTTGGATTTCCTCGGGTTTCTGACTCTCCTCAGGCTCGTCATACTTGCTCGCGCCACAGTTTTTGCATTCGCCGTCGCTGCTATAATCGTGCCCATTTGCACAGGGGTCGGGCGTCTCTGTCTCCGCAGGCTTGCTTTCCTCCGTATAGCCGCAATGCTTGCATTTTCCGTTTTCCAGCTCGTGGTTGCCGCCTGTACAAATGACGGGCTTCTTTTCATTGTCCTTATCCTCGTCCAGCGTCTCGTCGGGCTTTTTGTCCTTGTCGTCAGACAAATCATCCACATACTTTGAGCAGTCCGAGGTATGATAGCCGCCCGTGCACTTGCATTCGGGGCATTGGACGGCATCCGCGAAGGCGGTCAGGTTCAGCAGGCTGACGCACATCACCAGGGACAGCACGACGGCTAAGCCGCGATTCAAAAACTTCTTCATTCCTTTTACTTCCTTTCTTTGCACTTTTCGGACGCAAAGGGTCCGGCGGTCGGGCTGCCGTAGCGGAGCCGGACGTGTCCGGCTCATACCGTAGGCCCCATAACTTTGCTGTCCCACGGTTTCCCGTGGTTTGCTCAGTCGCAGTCGGACGGGCATAGCGCCAAGGGATTGGTACGATTTCCCTTCGACTCCGCAGCCTCCAAAACTTTGCGCCCCATCGTTTCCAATGGTTTGCCAAAATGCCGCTTTTTTGTCACCCCGCCGCCGTCGGCACATCCGCCGGCGGGCTCACCCCAAGGCGGATCGGCCCTCATCGCTCACACCCTCTCTCATTTTCCGCTTCGGATCAATCCTCTGCCCGCACCCGCTGCGGCACACCCACGCGGCACCGGCCGGTCAGGTTTAGCTCTTAGGTGAAACGGCTCATTTCATCACTGTTTTCTTCCCAATCCCTGCAGGGGACAGAATTTACCGTCTGTCGCCGCCTTGGCGGCTTCCCGCGGATAAAAATGGAAAACAACCGCAAAAAAGCGTCCGCCGAAGACCGGCAGACGCAAAAAAAGGCGAAAAAACCATGGGCGAAAATAGCATTTTTCCGCTCTTTGCTTTTTGCACCCAAAAAACGCCTGAGAAGGGGTTGCGCCCCCTCCAAGGGTATGCTATAATATTTTTATCGTTATGTAGCCTCTACTTTTAGGCGACAGACGGTAAATTCCGTCCCCTAACTGATCAACCCAAGCCGCTCCAGCCGGCGCACGTGCTCCGTGCCGGTGGTCATCAGGTAGATGCGGGTGGTATTCACGCTGCTGTGGCCCAGCACGTCGGCCAGGCTGACAATATCCCTTGTCGCCCGGTAAAAGGTAACGGCAAACAAATGGCGCAGATTGTGGGGAAAGACTTTAGACGGCTCTACTCCCGCTTGCTTGCACAGCCCCTTCATCTCCCGCCAGATTTGCTTCCGGGACAAGCTGGTTCCACTTTGGGTAAGAAATATTTTACCCAAAGTGATTTTTTGTTTTTTTGCGTATTTCAACAGCTTGCGGCACAGCTTATTGGGCAGCAGAATGCTGCGGATTTTGCCCTTGAGCCGAATTTCCGCCCGTCCTGCCCGGGCGGCCTCCACAGTAATGCAGCGCGCCTCGGACACTCGAATACCAGTGGCGCAGATGGTCTCCAGCAGCAGCTCCAGCCGCTCCCGACCCTGATCCCGGGCGGCGCAGAGCAGGCGTTGGTATTCGCTTCGGGTCAGCTCTCGGGACGAATCCCGAAAAGCCATCCGCTGAATGCTGAGAAGCCTCACCTGACAGTCCTCCCGACCTAAAAATCGGAGTATCCCGTTTAGCGCAGACAGCTTCCCGTTGACTGTCATCGGAGCCCGTCCATCCTTCAGCAGCTTTTCTTTCCAGGCAAACGCCAGCTCTTTTGTCACCGCTCTGCCGTTCAGCCACATGGAAAAGGCTCTGATATCCCGCAGATATTTTTCCACAGTGGCGGCCGCCCGTTCCTCTTGGCGCAGATGCTTTTGGTAATCTCTCATCTCTCTGCTTCCAATGTGCTGTTCACGCATATTTGTTCCTCCTTGTCATAAATGCACTTAGTTTACCACAGTAAAGGAGAAATATGCCGATTTTTCTACCCGTCCCAGTTTCAGCAAAACCAACGCCCTGCACCGCCGCTTAAAAACGCGGCCGGGAGGCCGGACAATTTGTCCAGCCTCCCGGCGTTTTTTCTGTCCTCCTCCAGCCCTCCAGCAAGGGGAGGAAAATTGCAAGCATCTTAGTTTTTTCCTTTGAAGCGAAACGCTGTCACCAGTCCTGCCAGCAGGGTCAAAGCGGAAGCCGCCAGCAAAATCAAGGTTCCGCCGTCCTCCCCCTGCGCACTGCCGCCGGGCGGCTGCCCCTTCCCGTTCCCGCCCTCTCCAAAGACAGACAAGTCAAAGCCTACCGGGGATTGCTGCTCGGACTGTTCCCCGCCCTCCGCCTCCGGCTGAGCGGGGGCAAACGGACCTGCCGACCCAAGGGGCCGGAAGGCGTCTGTGTCCGGCCCCTCCCCACCCAAGAAACCTCCAGGACCGCCGTTGCCCATCGTCCCCAGGTCAGACAGGGCAATGGCCGATGCGTCCACCAAACCGGAGTTGTCCGCGGCCTGCCCCTCATCTGTGGAGGGAATGGTTCCGGCGAGCTGGCCGGACACACTTTCTGCCCGCAGGGTGCAAAAGGCGGTCAGCGCCTCCACCCCCGTCTCAAATTCCTCCGTGGTGCAGAATTTGGTGGGATCCCGCTCCACATAGGGGGCAATGAGGGCTCGGGCCTCCTCAATGATTACATCAAGGTTTACTGTATTTAAAAATTCCTCAAAGTATTGGTGGTACAGTGCGGTATACGCCTCATCCGCGAAAATCCAGTCCGCCATGGGCCGGTCGCCGTTTCCGCTAACGGATAAGGGCGAGTCGATGGGATCATTCACTGCCTCCGAAGCGTCGCTGCCCTGGAAGGTCCCAAAAGCCAGATTATAGTCCCAGGGAATCATGGACAGCCGCCCGTCCTTCTCATAGAGATAGTAGTTGTGCACCATGGCGCCGGTGTAGCTGTCGCCGTTGACCACAAAATTGTGCACCACAAAATAGCGCAGTACCTGGTCTATGTCCAGAGCGTCCTCCACAGTTTCGCCTGTGTTAAGCGTTTTCAGCGCCCAGATGAGCCGGGCCTGGTCTGCGCTGGACACATCGGTTTTGGCGCTGTCGAAGATGTTGGAATAGCTGTCCGGATTGTCATCCGTATATTGCAGCTTCACGTCGCCGGAGCCCATGCCGCCGAAGCCGCCCCCCGGCCCGCCGCCAAACCGTTCCCAGGGATCAAACCCTCCCTGGGGCGCGTCTCCGCTTCCGCCTGTTTCAGGAAATTGGCCGCCGAAGGAGGGTGGAGTAAAGCCCTCCGGCGCAGCTCCCTGTTGTTTCGGCGGCTGCGTACTGCCGGACGCACCGTCAGCCTGCTCCCCGTCGTCACGGTTCATAAACTCGTCCATGTCGAAGTCCCGGCCGTTTCCCCGGCCCCCGCCGAAGCTCATACTGTCCGGCTTGTACAGCTCGCCGTGATCCCGGCCGTAATTGCGCTGAAGGAAGGCGTCCTCCACCCCCTCCACCGCCAAATACAGTCCCCAGTCCTCCCCGTTTACGGTGAGGTACACATAACTGCACAGCGGCGCCTTCGCCCCAAACTCCCCCATCATGCGGTAGGTGAGGTAATCCTTCATCATGGTGTTGTCCTGGATGAGATTGTTCAGGCACAGCTTATCCAAACCGTGGTAGCTCTTGCCCTTGTCATAATGGTCAAATTCCAGCTTGAAGCTGTAGCGGTCGCTGCCCATCTGGGACACCGTGGACAGAGAGGTGTTCCCCTTCGCCCGAATGCCAATGCTTTGATACGCCTCGTTGTCAATGACCACTGCGCACAGGGCGTACTCCTCATTCTCACAGATTTCAATAAACTGCTCCCAGTCGTCCATCACAATGTCGATGGTATGTACCTGGGACGTGTCAAACAGCTTCGCCTCATAACCCATCACCCTGGAGGCGGGCTGGACGCCCAAGGCCTGGCCGTTCATAAACAGCAGGGTGAGCAGTAAAGACAGCAGCGCCCCAGCCAGGCAAATGCGGTCGATGTATTTGTGCGCCGCCATCCCGTCACCCCATGTAGTCACCGTTGTAGCTCACCAGCACGGCGCTGCGCACGCCGTCCATGCCGCACAGCTCATTCACAAAGCCGGTCTCGCCGTCCCTGAGGCGCACCTCCAGATTCAGCTCCACCAGCCCCTTCTGCACCGTTTTACTCTTGACCGAGCACCGCTGGGTAAATTGCTCCAGGTACGCCTTGGCGCGGCCCTCGCTGTCGCCGTCCTCGCACTGGAGCACAACGATATAGGGATTGGCAAAGGACTTTCGATTCACAAACACCAGCAGAATCAGACCGATGACCACGCTTCCGATGACAGCCAGGGGGATCATCCCCGCCGCCAGCACAATGCCCACGGCGATGGACCAGAACAGAAAGGCGATATCCAATGGCTCCTTAATGGCGGCGCGGAAGCGGACGATAGACAGTGCGCCCACCATGCCCAGGGAGAGCACCACGTTGCTGGTAACGGCTAAGATGACCATGGTGGTAATCATGGCCAGGGCCACCAGCGTCACGCCAAAGCTGGACGAGTACATCACGCCGGAGAAGGTCTTTTTGTATACCAGCAGGATAAAAAGACCGATACCAAACGCCAAAATGAGCGCCAGCGCCATATCCAGCAGACTGACACTGGTGACGTTCTCCAGAAAGCTGGATTTGAAAATGTCTTGGAATGTCATAAAAAATTTCTTTCCTTTCATTCATGTATTCACGCCTCGCCTGCTCATAACGGCTCAGACACCATAAATCCGGCAGGCGGCGTATTTGGAGAACGCCCCGGCCCGCCGCCCCTCTAACTGCACAGCGTCCCGGATGACGCTGGGAAGAAACTCGTCCCACTTCACCTCCAAAATGGTGACAGGCTCCCCCGCCGGGATGGTAACGCAGCCGGGATTTAAAAAGTCGGTGCAGCCCAGCCCCGTGCGGATGTCATAGTCCAACGTCACCCGCACGTTGCCTGGAGCGTAGACGAAAGGCTCACGGGTGTAGTCCACAATGGTGCGGGGCCGCAGCCCCTGTGAACTTATTTTGCTATACAGCTCTTGCACCAGCGGCCTTCCGCTGTCTCCCATCCAGTTCAGTTCCCCATTCACAATGGCCTGGGCCTCTTGAGCGGCGAGCTGGACCAACACCTTGGTCCCCAGCCCGTTCCGCTTGCTTTTCTTCTCCAGGCGGATCAGGGACAAATCGCCGTTATAATAGCGGATGCGGAACTTCTCCCGGCAGTTTACCCCGTCGATCTTCTCCCGCAGGGCCTTATCCTCCAAGTTGTCAAAATACAGGCTGCGGACCTGATATTGTCCATGGGCGGCGTGGCTGTCCGCCCGACACACCGCCCTCAGCCGCGCCCGAACGGCCAACTGGTCAGACAGGCTGATCTGATGCTTCCACTCATGCCGGTATTGCGCCATAGCGTCACGTCCTTTCCAGAAAGCACTTTAGCACAGAACGCTGAACCGACGCTGAAAATTCCAGCACAAAATGTGAAGGAACTGTAAATTGACTCTTTTTCAGCTTCATTTCAGCCTTGCCTGATAGTATAATAAGGTTGCTAAACCAATCGCGGCGGGAGGGACTTATGAAAATTTTGGTGATTGAGGACGAAAAACCGCTGGCCGACTCTATCAGAGCGCTGCTGGAAAAGCGAGGCTTTGACGTAGAGTGCATATATGACGGCGTGAATGGCGCGGAGTACGCCCAGCTGGGCATTTACGACCTGCTGATTTTGGACGTGATGATGCCGGGGATGGACGGCTTTCAGCTGGCCAAAAGCGTGCGCGCCCGGCGGTGCGCCACCCCCATTCTCATGCTCACCGCCCGCTCGGGACTGGAGGACCGCATTCAAGGGCTGAACGCCGGGGCGGACTACTACCTCACCAAGCCCTTTGACACCAGGGAGCTGTTGGCCTGCATCAACGCCCTGCTCCGCCGCCAGGGCGGGCAGGTGGACGAGCTGACTCTGGGAAATACGGCGCTGGAGCTGGGCTCCTGCACCCTGGTGTGCGGGGCGCAGAGCGTGCGGCTGTCCGCCAAGGAGTTCGATGTGATGCGCTTTCTCCTCCAGGCCAGGGACAGCATTTCTCCCAAGGAGACCATACTGGCCAAGGTGTGGGGATACGATTCCAACGCCGTGGAAAACCATGTGGAGGTCTATGTAGGCTTTCTGCGCAAAAAGCTCCACAGCATCGGCTCCAATATCCGCATTGAGGCGGTGCGCCGGCTGGGCTACCGGCTGGAAACGGACGGCGGCTAAGCCAACAACCATACAGATTGACAGCAAAAGGACGGTATGCCTCAGCATACCGTCCTTTTTTCATCACGTTGACTGCGCCGCCTCGTTCAGCGCACACTCCAGCTGGCAGTCAAAGGGCTCCGCCTCGGTGTGCTCCCGACTGTACTCCTGTGCCTCAACGCAGCCCATCCGCCGGTAAAACGCCTGGCTCTCTACCGCTGAATGGGCGGAGATATACAGCTTTTCCGCCCCGTGCTCTCTGGCCCACTCCTTTGCCTGCCGAAACAGGGCGGAGCCGATTCCACTCCCCCGAGCCTCCTCCGACACATGAATGCTGGTCAGGTCCAGATACCGGTTCTCTCCGCCGAACAGGGTCCCCTCCACAGAGGCAAAGCCCTTTAATGCACCGTCCACAAAGGCGGCGAACACCACGCCTCCCGTAACGACCGTGTTTTTCAGGCAGGACACCAGCGTCTCATAGTCCGCCTCCGACCAGTCATCCACAAATGGGTCGTCCCGAATCACCCACGCCCCATTCTCTCTGCGCCAGCATTTCGTGACCACCTGCCGCCGGCGAAAGCCCCGGAACAGCGCCCGGCAGATTTCGCCCTCCCCCAATCTTCGGTACTGGATCATATTCCTCACACCTTCCTCCGTATTGGGGTAATGATACCACATCGCGCGCCCGCTTTCAACCGCCGCCCGCCCCATAACGGGACCATCCGCAAAAGCGTTTGCCACGCCGGAATTTTTCTGGTACAATGCTGGTATAATCCGTGAAACAGGCCAACTCAGCGGACTCTTTCGCACAGCCGGTATTGATAGGGCTCCAGCACCCCTGCCGAGCAGGATGCCGCCTCCCCGTCTATCAGATCGGTAAACTCCCCTTCCATGGCGTCCAAGGCATAGGACTTGGGGATTCCAGCGAAATTGAATAGGCACACCAGCTCCGCCTCTCCCGTCCGCCGCACCAGGGCCAGCACCCGGCGGCTGTGGGCATCCCACGTGGTGACACTGCTCTCCGGCCCAAAGCAGGGGTGCGCGGCCCGCAGTTGTTCCAGCCGCCGCAGCCCGTCCCAGATGCGCTGCTGCACCGTCCCCGCCTGGGTGCGCAGGGCCGCCTTCTCCCAGTTGAACCGGGTGCGGTGGAGGTTCCGGCTGTCCTCCCGCAAATCCGGGTCCTCATGATAGCCGTAGCCGTTGAGCTGGCCGATCTCATCCCCGCTGGACAGCATGGGAAAGCCCCCCATACACATGATAAGGGCGTGCATCATCAGGTCCCGCTGGACGCCCAGCGCCACTTGGCTCTCGTCTCCCTCGTACAGTCCCTTTTCAATCCCACACAAGCTGGCGATGGTGCCGCAGGTGCGGGCGTCCTGGGTGGCGGGGTTGTAGTTATACCGCTCCCCCCTGGCAAAGCTGCCTGGGAAGCTGCCTTCAAAAAATTCGTACAGATATTTCTTGTGGGCCAGCGGGTCAATGCCGATGGTTTTGCCATACTCCTCGTTCAGCCCCCAGCCGATGTCATCGTGGCAGCGCAGATAGTTGACAAAGCAGCAGTGGGCGGGCAGAGCGTGCAGGTCGTCCAGCTGGCGCTTGAGCTGGCGCACGTCCGCCGAGGCCAGGGCGCTCCACTGGGCGGCCATGGTGGAGGCGTTGTAGAGCAGGTGGCACTCCGGCTTGTCCGCCGTGCCGAAATAGGGGGCCAGCTCCCTGGGGGCCATCACCACCTCCCCCTTTAAAATCACGCCGGGGCACACGCACTCAGTGATCAGCCGAATCATCCGCATGATGGTGTGCACCTGGGGCAGATTCCGGCAGGTGGTGCCCAGCTCCTTCCACAAGTAGGGCACCGCGTCGATGCGCAGCACCTCCACCCCCAGGTTGGTCAGGCGGAGCATACTGCCCACCATATCGTTGAACACCGCGGGATTGCGGTAGTTCAGGTCCCACTGGTAGGGGTGGAAGGAGGAGCACACATACTTGCCCATCTCCTCCACGTAAATGAAGCTGCCCGGCGCGGTCTCAGGGAATACGTCGGGGATGGTCTTTTCCATCTCCCTGGGGATATCCGGGCTGTCGAAGCAGATGTAACGGTCGATGTACTCCCGCTCGCCCGCCTTGGCCCGCATCGCCCATTCGTGGGTATCGGCGGTGTGGTTGATGACAAAATCCAGGCACAGGCTCATCCCCCGCCGGCGCATGGCTGCGGCCAGGGCGCTCAGGTCCTCATTCGTCCCCAGCGCGGGGTCCACTTGGTCAAAGTCCTCCACGGCGTAGCCGCCATCGTTGTCCGGGTGGGGCATTTTCAGCAGGGGCATCAGGTGCACATAGGTAATCCCCTGCTCCTTGAGGTAACCCAGCCGCTCCTCCACCCCCTTGAGGTCGCCGGCGAACAGCCCTGGGTACATGGTCACCCCCAGCATTTTGCCCGCCCGGAACCAGTCCGGCTGCGCCTCCCGCTTTTTATCCAAACGCCGTAGCGCCTGGCTGCGCGCCCGCCAAACCTGGGACATCATGGCCTTCAGTTCGTCCAGGCGGGCCCGGTCGCCATACAGCTCCATATACAGCCAGTCCAGCTCGTCCTGCCGGACGGCCAGACGGCGCTCCAATTCGTTCATGCCTTTTCCTCCTCCGTCTCTCCGGCCAGCAGCCGACGCACCTGCTCCGCCTCCGGCATACTGCGCAAGGCCCCCTTTCGAGTGGTGACTAAGTAAGCCGCCCCGTTGGCAAACCGAAGCATAGCGGTCAAATCCTCCCCGCTCAGTCCGTCCAGCCCGTGCTCCAGCACAAAATCCAGCACGCAGGCGCAGAACGTATCCCCCGCGCCGGTGGTCTCGATGACGCCGCCCAGCTTGCAGGCGGGCACGAACACCCGCTCATCTCCACAATAGGAATAGCTTCCCTCCGCCCCGGCGGTGACGTTGAACAGCTTGATGTTGGGGTATTTCCCCCGCAGAATGGCCGCGCCTTTGTCTATGTCCCTCTCTCCCGTCATGAACTCCAACTCGTTGTCGGCGATCTTCAAAATGTCGCAGCGGGCCAGGCCGTACTCAATTTGCGCCCTGGCGTCCTCCAAGCTGTCCCACAGGGGCGGGCGCAGATTGGGGTCGAAGGAGATCAGCGCGCCGCCCGCCTTGGCGGCATCGATGGCACGGCGGGTGGCGCGGCGCACCCCAGGGTGAGTCATAGACAGGGTGCCGAAGTGGAAAATGCGGCTGCCGGCGATCACATCCAGAGGCAGCTCATCCTCCGTAAGCATCATATCCGCACCGGGATTTCGGTAGAAAGAGAAATCCCGGTCGCCGTTCTCAAAGGTTTTTACAAAGGCCAGGGTGGTACGGGTGTCTTTGTCGAACACCATGTGGTCCATGCAGATGCCCGCTTCCGCCGCCACGTCGTGAAGAAGATGGCCGAACAGGTCCTCCCCCACCTTGCCCACAAAAGCGCAGGAGCGGCCCAGCTTTTTCAGCATGGCCAGCACATTGCAGGGCGCGCCGCCGGGATTGGCCTCAAACAGCGTGTTTCCCTGGCCGCTGGCTCCGTTCTCCGTAAAGTCAATCAAAAGCTCGCCCAGCGCGATAACGTCATACATAGCCTTTTCCTCCTCGAATGCGTGTTGTGTGCGATAGAAAGGATGTGCCCAAACATGAGTGAGTTCTCCTTTTCTGTGTTCCCCAATGAAAACTTTCTGGACCTGCGGCTGTTTCAATACGGCTGGGAGCAGTGCGCCCCCCTGCACTCCTTCGGCCCCTTTGTGCGCAACCACTTTCTGTTCCACTATGTCATCTCCGGCAAGGGATATCTGGACGCCAACGGTTCGGACGGCGTGACTCGCCGCTATACTCTGGAGCCCGACCAAGGCTTCCTCATCTGTCCCGGCCAGGTCAACACCTACTGTGCGGACGAGCGCGACCCTTGGAAGTACGCCTGGCTGGAATTCGGCGGCCTGCGGGCGGAGGAGTTCCTCACCGCCGCGGGCCTGGGCCCCGCCCAGCCCATCTACCGCCCCAAGAGCCCCGCCGCGGGGTGGCCGGCGCGGGACGCCATGCTCTATATCGCCGACCACTCCAGCGCCTCTACCCTGTGCCTCATCGGTCATCTATGCCTGTTTCTGGACGGACTCATTCAGTCCTCCTCCACCCGGCGGGAGCTGCGGGGCAGCCGCCTTCAGGACTTCTACATTCAGGAGGCCGTCACCTTCATGGAGCACAACTACCAGCGGGAGCTCACCGTAGAGGAGGTCGCCGATGTGTGCAAGCTCAACCGCAGCTATTTCAGCAAGCTCTTTCGGGACACCATGGGCTGCCCGCCCCAGGAATTTCTCATCCGCCTGCGCCTGTCCAAAGCGGCGGAGCTGATGCAGACCACCAAGTCTTCCATCGGGGACATCTCCGCCGCCTGCGGCTATCCCAACCAGCTCCACTTCTCCCGGGCATTTAAAAAGCGCTATGGCGTTTCACCCAGGGAGTGGCGCGTCCAGAACAAGGGGCGCACAGACGCGGCGGGGCAGCCGGCCTCACCCGCGCTCCGCCTCTAAGTGCAGCTGGAACGCCTGATAGTCCCCCGGCAGGCTGGGCAGCGGATATCCCGCCGCCATCAGCGCATCCCCTGGATAGAGCTCCTCTCCCCCGTTTACCCGATAGTCCAGGTCCGGGTCCAGCCCCTTCAGCCGAAGCAGGGCAAAGGGCGCGTTGGCCCGAACCGCTCCTGTCACCACACTCACCAGCGCCTGCCGCCGGTCGGCGGACACCTGCTGCCACGCGGTATAGGGCCCCGCCTCAAAGGGAGAGGTCAGGCGGTAGTAGTCTCCGGTTTGAAGCAGCTCACGGCGCTCCCGGAAGGCGCGAATCTGCCGGCGGACGATCTCTTTTTCCTCCTCGGTGCACCGGCCCAGGTCCATCTCATAGCCAAAGGTTCCGCTCATGGCGGCCACTCCGCGGGTCTCCAGCGGTACGCTCCGCCCGGTCTGCTCATTGGGCACGGCGGAAACGTGGGCGCCCACTGCGCAGGCCGGATAACCAAAGGAGGTCCCGTACTGGATGCGCAGGCGGTCCATGGCGTCGGTGTTGTCGCTGCACCAAATCTGGGGGGTGTAATACAGCATCCCCCCGTCGAACCGGCCCCCGCCCCCGGCACAACCCTCGATGAGAATGTGGGAATAGTCCCGGCGCAGCCGCTCCAGCAGCTCATACACCCCCAGCACATAGCGGTGGAGCACCTCCCCCTGGCGCTGGGGCGGCAGGGCGGCGGACCACACATCGGTGAGGCTGCGGTTCATGTCCCACTTCACATAGGTGAGCCCCGGGCAGGACAGCACCGGGCGCAGCGACTCATAGATGTGGTCCCGGACCTCCTTGCGGGAAAAGTCCAGCACCAGCTGGCTACGGCCCCGGGTGGGGGCCCGGCCGGGGGCCGCCAGTACCCAGTCCGGGTGGTCGCGGTAGAGCTGGCTGTCCTCACTGACCATCTCCGGCTCAATCCAGATACCCAGCTCCATCCCCAGCTCTCCGATGCGTTCGGCCAAGGCCTCCAGCCCGCCGGGGAGCTTTTCTTCGTTTACCCACCAATCGCCCAGGCCCCGGCGGTCGCTGTCCCGGCGGCCAAACCAGCCGTCGTCCAGTACAAATAGGTCCACCCCCAGCTCCGCCGACGCCCGGGCCAGCTCCACCAGCTTTTCCGTGTCAAAATCGTAATAGGCCGCCTCCCAGCTGTTAATCAGCACCGGATGGCGCATTCCCCCCTGAGGCGGACGGATGAGACGCTCCCGGATGGCCCGGTGAAGCTGTCGGCTCATCGCCGTCAGGCCGTTATGCGCGTACACCATCGCCGCCTCCGGAGCGGTAAACGCCTCCCCCGGCTCCAGCGTCCAGCAGAACTGGCGGGGCTGTATGCCCATCACCAGGCGGCTGTTGTCAAACTGGTCCCGCTCCACCTCCGCCTGGAAGCCGCCGCTGTAGAGCAGCATGGCCCCCCAGCATCCGCCGTTGTCCTCCCCGGCACCCGGCTCGCACAGCACCACAAAGGGATTGTGCTGGTGGCTGGACATACCCCGGACGCTGCCTGCCCCCTGCACGCCGGGGCGCAGCGGGGCCCGGCTGGGACAGCGCTCCATGGTGTGCCGTCCGTCGAACATAATCAGGTCCAAATCAGCCCTCTGAAAATCCAGGCACAGAGAGGATACCTGAAGCAGACGTACAGAGCAGCTCCCTCCATTCACCACCCGCACCGCACGGGTGATGAGATCATACTCCTCCAGCACGCCGTAGAGCAGCTCCACCCGCAGCTGGGACACCGGGTCCTCCAGCTCAATCACCAGCGTATCCGCCGCCCCTTCCCCGGCATAAAAGGCGGGCATACCGTCCAGGGCGTACTTTCCGTGGCGCAGCTCACAGCCCGCATAGCGCAGGTCCACGACCTGGCTGCCGTCGGCCAGCTCCGCCCGGATAGAGGGCTGGCGGAAGTCCCCCACGCCGCTGGCGGAGTACTCCTGGGGCACGGTATCCAGAGAAAAGGTTCGCCCGTCTCCCGCTTCCGGGGGCGCAGGGGAAAATCCCCGGTCCGCGTATTGGATCAGGTAGGCCAAATCCCCGCCCCGCAGCCGGGGGCCATAATAGGTATGCAACAGCACGCCGTACTGCCCCACCTTCATCTGATAGGTGGTGTTCCGGGTGTGGAGTGTGAACAGCTTCGCCTGTTCGTCGTGTAAAATCATGGAGATCTCCTCCTGCTCATGAAGTCCTGCCTATTTTAGCACAGCCCCGGCGGGTCGTAAAGACCGACGCCGGGGCTGTAACGCATACAAGCGCAGATTTTATTTGCCGCCGGTGGTGGCAATGCCCTCGATGAACTGCTTCTGGAAGATCAGGTAGAGCACCACCATGGGCAGCATGGCCAACAGGGAGCCGGCCATCAGCACCGGGAAGTTGGTGGAGAACTGCCCCCGCAGCGTAGCCAGTCCGGAGGACAGGGTCATCATATTCAAATCGCTGTTCACCACCAGGGGCCACATCAGGTCGCCGAAGGCGAACACGGCGGTGAAGATGGTCAGCGCCGCCACCGACGTGCCCGTGAGGGGGAACATAATCTTTGTGAAGGTCTGCCACTGGTTACAGCCGTCCAGATAGGCCGCCTCGCCGATCTCCTTGGGAATGCCCATATAGGTCTGGCGCAGGAAGAAGACGCCGAAGGCGCTGACAATGCCGGGGAACACCAGAGCGAACACCGTGTTGGCCAGCCCCATCTTGGCCACCATCTGATACTGGGGAATGATGAAAATCTGGCTGGGCAGGGACATCTGCACCAGTACGATGCCGAACAGCAGCTTCTTCCCTTTGAACTCCAGTTGGGCGAAGGCGTAGCCCGCCATGGAGCTGAAGGCCACCGCGCAAATCACCCGGAAGAAAATCATCAGGGCTGTGTTGATGTAGAGGTTGAGGAAGGGCAGGCTTTTCACCGCGTCCACAAAGTTGTCCCCCATGATCTGATTGGGCAGAATGGTGGGCGGGATGGCCATGCTCTCGTCCACTGTCTTAGAGCTGGTGAGGAGCATCCACACAAAGGGGAAAATCATGATAACAGCACCCGCGATCAACGCCGCATAGGTCAGGACCGTGAGCTTGGTTTTGGAGGACCCCATGGTATGTTTTTTCACAGTTTACCCCTCCTTAAACATCGTAGTTGACCCACTTCTTCTGGCCCACGAACTGGATGATGGTCACCATACCGATGAGCAGCACCGTCCAGATGACGATGGCGGAGCCATAGCCCCGATCGCCGGCCACGAAAGAGGAACGGTAGAACAGATACATCAGGCTCTGCACATTGGTGACGGCGGGGTTGGTCTCCTCCACCATCATGTAAATCAAATCGTATACCTTGACCGAGGCCATCAGGCGCATAATCATCACCACAAACAGGGTGGGCGACACCATGGGCAGGGTGATGGTGAAGAACTGGCGCACCTTGCCCGCGCCGTCGATGCTGTTGGCCTCGTACAAGCTCTTGGGGATATTTTGCAGGCCGGCCAGGAGCAGAATGGCGTCATAGCCGATATTGCTCCAGATGGCCACGATGGCGCAGGACACCATCACCACGTTGGGATCGGTAATCCAGCCGATCTTCGTGCCCAGCACCTGGTTGAGAATGCCGTACTCGCCGTTGAAAATCCAGCGCCACACCATGGTCACTGCGGCGGGGGCGCACACCATGGGCAGAAAGAAGATGGTGCGGAAGCCGCCCTTAAATTTGATTTTGGCGTTGAGCATGACGGCCACCAGCAGGGACAGGAACAGCCCTACGGGAACGGTGAGAATACAGAACAGAATGGTGTTCCAGGTGGCCCGCCAGAACTCGGGGTTCTGGAACATCTTGATGTAGTTTTCAAGGCCCACAAACTGATAGTGGCCAAATCCCAGATGCTCGCAGAAGCTGGTATAGACCGTCTGAACGAAGGGCCACAGGTTGAGCACAATCAACCCGATGATGGTGGGCGCCACCATGATATAGGCCCAGAGCTGCTCTTGGCGGGAGGTCCGGGACAGCTTATTGTTCTTCTTCATAAATACCCTCCTCTCAGTCAGCCGCCAGTTTCTTGGCGGTTTCGGTGTCGATGATGCGCTGCATATTGTCCAGCGCGTCGCTCAGGCTCTGCTGGCCCGCATACACCTTGTTCAGCTCGTCCAGCACAGGACTTTTCCACTTTGGCTTGGCGGAGTTGTTCACGTTCTGCACCCCGTACTCAAACTGGTCCATCACCATCTCCACGTTGATATCATAGCCCGCTTTCTCAAAGGCATCGAAGTAGGGCTGCTCGGTGCCGTTGTAGGCGGAGATGGCCGCGCCGTAGGAGCTGGCCAGCAGCTGGGCCTCCTCGGTGCCAAAGAATTTGATTACGTCTAAGGCGATATCCTTTGTCTTGCCGTGGGCGGCGGTGGCGTAGCACAGGCCGTTGGAAATGGTGGCCCGGCCGTCGCCGCTGAGGGGATCGGGGCACTTGGGCATGGGGGCGATGTCCCACTTGCCGTCCATATTGGGGAAGTTGACGCACTTGTTCATCAGCTCCCAGTTCCCCTCCACGTACATGGAACCGATGCCGGAGAAGAACGCGGTGCCGGGAGCGGTCTCGGCGAAATAGGTCTGCTTGGGGCACCAGTCGTAGTCCTGAAGGCCCACGTAGAACTCCATGCCCTTCCTGGTGCCGGGCTGGTCAAACCCAGCCCTGGTGAAGTCCTCGTTCAAAATATAGCCGCCCGCCTGATAGACAAAGCTCCAGTAACCCATCTGATCATCGTTATACGCCAGGAAGCCGTAGTTTCCGGTCTTATCGTAGATGGCCTGGGAGGCGCTCACCAAATCGTCCCAGGTCCAGTTCTCGTCGGGGTACGCCACCCCAGCGGCATCAAACATCTCCTTATTGTAAATCAGGAAGATATTGTCCTTATCCTTCGGCACGCCGTACATACGCCCATCGCTGCCCTGGGCGTTACCGATGGAGATGTCGGAAAAATGATTCTCGTAATAATTGGCCTCCACATCATCGTACAGTTCGGTCACGTCCGCCAGCATACCAAAGTCGGAATAGTACAAAATCTGATTGGTATGCATCCAGAAGATGTCCGGCATGGTGTTGGACTCGGCGGCCGCCTCCAGCTTGGTCCAATACTCGTTCCAGTTCGTTACCTGCACCTCAATGACCACATCGGGGTGTTTCTCCGTGTAGGCATCGCAGATGGCCTGCATACTCTCGCGCTGGGCAATGTCCCAGATCTGGAATTTGAGATGGGTCTTGCCGTCCACCGCACCACAGCCGCACAGGGACACCAACAGCGCCACAGCCAGCGCAAGCGCCGCAATTCGGGGGATTTTTTTCATAAACACCACTCCTCTGCTTCTCTGCTCCAATTCTTTTCTGCGCCGCCTCTCCGGCTGCGCTTTCACGGAAATCATACCCCTTCTCCCGTGTCGCTGTAAATGGACTGCATTTTTACGAATATACCAAAATGTTGTGTGTAACGCTTTTTGTGCGGTTCACCACACATCCTGGCATGTTGTTGTAATTTTCGTCCTAATAGACAGAATTTAATTTATATTTTTAGCTGTTTTGACGGCCGTTTTTCTTGTTTTCCCCTGTCTCGCCAAACGGCAACAGCAAGGTCCATATTTCACCTGGCAAAATGCGTGTTTCATGGAAGAAAAAGGACGGCCCACTGCCTGCGCTGACCCGTACGCCGCCACCGCATTTTTCACGGAGTACATTTCAGGAATGCCCTTTCATTTCCAGTTTCCACCCGATATGATAAAGGGCACGAATGAAGTTCCTGAATCGGCAGATCTCCTCCGTGGTGCAAAGCAATGTGGCCGCCGCAGAGACCAGCGCCGTCAGCGAGGAGCTGTCCGGCCAGGCCGCCATGCTGAATGATTTGGCCTCCAAATTCCGGCTGAAGAAATAGACAAAACGAGGGCGGCCGGCTCCCAAACAGGGAACTGACCGCCCTCTCTTGTCCGCCCGCCAGGGCATTGACAGCGCCGCCCAAACCAGGTAAAATATTGAAAACCTTTGACGGAGGGCGGGCAGATACCCATGGAGAAAGATTTAACCCGGGGACCGGTGATGGCCTCTATGCTTCGCTTTGCCGTCCCCATGATTCTGGGCGACCTGCTCCAGCAATGCTACAACGTGGCGGACACCCTGATCGTGGGCAATTATCTGGGGAAAAACGCCCTGGCCGCCGTGGGCTCCTCCTTCACGCTGATGACCTTTCTCACCTCCATTCTGCTGGGGCTGTGTATGGGCAGCGGGGCGGTGTTCTCCATCCGCTTTGGCCAGCGGGACACAGAGGGATTGCGGGAGGGCGCGCTGGCCTCCTTCGTACTCATTGCCGCGCTCACTGCGGCGCTGAACGTCCTGTCCTTTGCCTGTCTGGACTGGCTACGGCTGTTCCTGCGGGTGCCGGACGAGGTGTGGCCCATGATGCGGGACTACCTGTCGGTGATTTTCTTAGGCATCACCGCCACATATTTCTATAACTTTTTCGCCTGCTTCCTTCGGGCAGTGGGCAATTCTCTGGCCCCGCTGATTTTTTTGGCGGTCTCCGCCGCGCTCAACATCGCCCTGGACCTGTGGTTCGTCCTGGGCTTGGAGCGGGGCGTGGCCGGCGCCGCCGAGGCCACTGTCATCGCTCAATATCTCTCCGGCCTGGCCATCGCGGCCTACGCCCTGGCCCGGTGTCCCCAGCTGCGTCTGTCCAAAGGGCTTCGCCTCCGCTGGGCCCGTGTGCGGGAGATCACCGGGTTTTCCATCCTCACCTGCGTGCAGCAGTCCGTGATGAACCTGGGCATCCTCATGGTTCAGGGCTTGGTGAACAGCTTCGGTCCCACGGTAATGGCCGCCTTCGCCGCTGCGGTGAAGATTGACGCCTTCGCCTATATGCCTGTTCAGGATTTTGGCAACGCCTTTTCCACTTTTATCGCCCAAAACTACGGCGCGAAGCAGGAGCAGCGCATCCGCGCCGGACTGAAGGGCGCGGTACTGACCGCCTTCATCTTCTGCGCGGTGGTATCCGCTTTGGTGTGTGCGTTTGCCCAGCCCCTCATGGGGCTGTTCGTGGAGGCCGCAGAGGCGGAGACCATCCTGGAAGGCGTGCGCTACCTGCGCATTGAAGGCGCGTTTTACTGTGGCATCGGCTGCCTGTTTCTGCTGTACGGCCTGTACCGCGCTCTGGGCCGGCCGGGGATGTCAGTGGTGCTCACCGTGGTCTCTCTGGGCACCCGCGTGGCGCTGGCCCACATCCTGTCCGCCATCCCCGCCATCGGCGTGGCAGGGATTTGGTGGTCAGTGCCTATCGGCTGGGTGCTGGCGGACGCGGTGGGGCTGAGCTTTTATCTGCTCAATCAGAAAAAGCTATTCGCCTGGGACGGTCCCCCATCGAACGGTTAAAAAACGGCCCCCGCAGAGCTTCCCTCTGCGGGGGCCGTCTTGCGCACGCTCAGGTGCCCTCCAATACCCCGTCATCCTTTGTATAGCCCTCCAGGGAGTTCTCCTTCACCTGGATGCAGATGAAACGGATGTCAGCATCCTCCGCCGCGGAGAACTGGCGCTTTGCCGCCGGAGAAACGCGAATCCAATCGCCAGCCGCCAGTTCCACGGTTTCCCCGTCAATGACGGCCTTGCCCTTTCCCTCCAGAATCCCGTAAATTTCCTCGTTCTGCTTGTGGGAGTGCACAAACGGCACGCCCACCCCCGCCGGGAGATGATTGACGCTGATTTCCGCCCCGGTGAGGGAAAGGCTGTCGTGCAGCTCAGCCCTGGCCTCAGAACCCACCGTTACCTTTTTGTAGTTTGCCATCAGAATAACCTCCTGTCTTGTTGTAACCATCGTTGGCACATTACAGATCATACCACCTTTTCGTTGTAATGTCAATGGTTACATCACGACTTTTTTCATATCGTTCCAAACATCCTGCATTGTGATTGAGCTCATCTCGTTCTCCATGGCCCTTTGAATCCGCTCCAGCCTTGCGTCCAAAACGGCGTGAATATTTCTTCCCACAGGGCAGTGCTCATTCGGGTCTTCATGAAAATGAAACAGCGCTCCCGAATCCACGCACTCTACGGCACGATAGAGGTCAAGCAGGGTAATCTCCTCCAGCGGCCTTGCCGTATCCGCCCCTCCGCTCCCCCGCCGGACACAGACAAGCCCGGCCTTTTTCAGCTGCTGCAACAGCCTTCTGATCACAACCGGGTTGGCGTTTACACTCGATGCGAGAAGCTCGCTCGTCACTTTATGGTCATTCTTAAACGTCTCAATACATATGAGCACATGAACCGCAACCGTGAATCTGCTTGAAATCTGCATCACGCGCCTCCTCACCCAGAAAAGCAATCTCGCCATATTCTCAATATGAACAAAACCTATTATAATGCACTGCCCGCCAGCGCTGCGCAAAGCGCCGCAGCTAAAAGCAGACCTACTTTTTTCATGCGCAAATTTCATTCCTTTCCTGAGAATTGTTCTATTGTACTACAGTTGTCACCCAAAGTCAAACCGTCAGAAAACGCGAAAGGGGGACGCTTCCTCAAAAAGCGTCCCCCTTCTTTGTTCAAACGTACCCGTCAGCTCAAATTTATTACGAGAAAAATTTCTCCACCGCCGCCACGAACTGCGCGGGGGACTCTAAATGACACCCGTGCCCACCCGGCAAAACCTGTTCCTCATACCGTCCGCCATTGGTGGCGTACCGCTCCAGCACCTCGCGGGTCTGGGCCACCATCGGCTGGGGTGGGATAACCTCCGCCCCCGGCCAGCCGGGAACGATCCCCGCCTGCCCCAGATAGCCGAAATCGCACAGGGAGGTGTCGCTCACCATGATGTCACTGTCCCCCCGCACCCACAGCACCGGCGGCTTGGCCGGTGTGTCCGCCAGAGCGGAGAGGTTGCCGTGATTGGGGGCCATGGTGTTGCAAACGCCCTTGTCTCCCGCCGCCACAAAGGGCCACTGGGAAACCTGCCGGGTGTCGCCGGGGTACATCCCCTCCCCCACCTTGGTTTTGAGCATCTCCGTGATGAAGCGCTCCTCCCACTCACCCTCCATGCGGAACGGAGGCTTAAAGTATACGCTGTTGAGGGTGGTGCGCAAAAACTCCCGTTCGCCGGACAGCAGGGACTGCACCAGCTGAGCATTGGCGCAGCCGCCGCCGGAGGCCAGCCCCGGCGGGTCCAGCATCACGCCGTCCGCCCCCTTCGTCCCCCCAAAGCCACAGGGAGAACCGGGGTTGATGAGAATCAGGCCCGTAAGCTGCCCGCCGTGCTCCATGGCATACTGCATGGCTACGCAGCCCCCCATGGACCAGCCAGCCACGGCAAATCGCTCCCAGCCCAGCGCGGCGGTAAACTCCGCCAGATCATCCGTCCAGTCCCCAAACCCCCGGGTGGCGTCCACTGGAAGGGCCTCAGAATCGCCGAAGCATCGCAGGTCCGGGGCGACCACGTCAAACCTCTCCGCCAGGGCAGGGAACAGCGGCAGATAGAACACGGAGGAGGACACATTGCCGTGGACGAGCAGTAGCTTCCGGCTGTTTCCCTCCCCGGCCCGGTAATAGGCGGTGGTCAACCGCCCAGTGGTGAGAAATTGCTGTTTGTACATGACGCTTGCTCCTTTCAGCAGGGCAGTCAGTCCTCCGGCGCTTCCTCCCCGGCGGCAGGGGCCTCCTCCCCTTCGTCGTCCAGGTCATCATCGTCAAATTCCACCTGGATTCGAATCGCGGGCGGAGCAGGCGGGGGCGCTACCGCATCGGTCTTGGCAAAAATGCCCCCTTCGATAATGTGCATGAAGCTCTCCACCACCCGTTCCACATCAGTGGGGTAATCCTGAAACAAGCCCCAGTTCAGACCCAGAAAGTTGGACGCGCCCATGAGGGTGTAAGCCAGCACCTCGCTGTCAATCTCCTGCCGGAGCTCCCCCGACGCCTTCGCCGCGTCTATTCCCCGCATATAAGAGCGGCAGAAGCTCACATAGTAATCCGTGAACAGCTGCTTATCAATATACAGGGATTCCCAAATGATGTGGTACATATAGCGGTTTTCCCGCACGAAATGCAGCCATTCCCGCAGACCCACCTCCTCCGCCTTCCGGCGGGTGGCGCACCCCTGAATCGCTTGATTCAGATGCTTGCGGATCATGTGGCTGCATTGCAGCAGCAAAAACCGGTAGAGATTGTACTTCCCGTCAAAGTAGACGTAAAAGGTGCCCGAGGCCACCCCTGCCCGCCGGGTGATGTCGTTGATGGAGGCGTTGTGATACCCTTTTTCATAGAATTCCTGGGCGGCGGCGCTGACAATGCGGTTGAGCGTCTCACGCCCCTTTTTAGTTTTAGGCCGGTTGATCAAGGCTCTGTGATCCAAGTTGAAGTCTCCCCTCTTTATTTGAGCCGGTTCATTGGAACCCAGTATAGCCTTTTCCAGTCGCAAAATCAATCAATTTATTCAGGATATGTGATATTCCGTCTTAGATGCGTTGCAAAAGCCCAGAGTGAGCGCGGCGAACAGCACCGGCTGCTCATACATGGAGGCGTGGCCGCAGCCAGGCAGGACGGCATAGTGGCTGTTCGGAATCTGACGGTGGAGCAGCTGCTGCTCCTCCACAGGAGTGAGGTAATCCTGCTGGCAGGACACGATAAGGGTGGGCGCCTGAATCTCCCCCAGCCGGTCCGTCACATCATAGTTTCGGGCACTGTTGGTGAGGCGGATCATGGGCTGGATAAAATTAGGGTCGCCGAACACAGGGCGCAGGGTCTCCCTCCGCTGGGCCATCCAGTCCTGCTTCTCCCGGTAAAACCGAGGCGAGTAGATCACCGGGATGGTGGTGAGATAATAGGCGTCCGCATCGCCGGCGGCCAGATTCCACGCATCCCCGATGTCCCCCAGCCAGGGGCCGGTGCGGGCGGTGGTGTTGAACAGCAGCAGCCGTTCCACCCGCTCTTGGTGCTCGATGGCAAAGCGTAGCGCCACCTCCCCGCCGTAGGAGATGCCCAGCACACAGACCCGGCCGATGTTCAAGTGGTCCAGCAGGGCCAGCGCCACCTCCGCCTGAAGGGCCTGGTCGAAGGGGCCGTCCATCCGGACGGACCGGCCCTGATCCAGAAAGTCCAGAAGAATCAGCCGGTTATTTTGGGAAAAGGGCTCCACAAACTCCGCCCAGCTCCTACAGGACATCATGATGCCGTTGAGCACCAGCAGAGGCTTGCCCTGGCCGTGCTCCTCGTAATAAATCTGCTTGCCTTGAAATTCAAAATATGCCATCGCTGAGCCCCCCTTATCGGCGCCTGCCCAGGATGCCCACCTGGACAGCCTGCTCCCACAGCTCCTCCCGGAACTTGGGGTGGGCAATCTCGATGAGCCGAGCTACCCGGTCCCGCAGGCTGGTGCCCCGCAGCTCAGCCACTCCGTACTCCGTGACCACCCGGTCCACATCGTTGCGGGACAGGCTCACCGCCGCGCCCATGGTGAGCTGAGGCACAATCTTGGACACCTCGCGCTTTTCCCCCGTGGCGGGGTCCTTTACCATGGCGGTGGAGTAGAGCGCGATGATGGACTTGCCATTTCTGGACATCTGGGCACCGATGGCGGTGTCCGCCTGGCCGCCGGTGCCGGAATACTGCCGGGAACCGATGGACTCGCTGGCGCACTGGCCGGTGAGGTCCACCTCCAGGGAGGTGTTGATGGAGATCTGGTTGTCGTTCTGGGCGATGGTGTAGGGGTCGTTCACCCAGGCCCCGTCCATCACCGCCACAGCGGGGTTGTAATCCACAAACTCATACAGCTCCGGGATGCCCATGGCGAAGGTGGTGACGATTTTGCCCCGGTTGATCTGCTTATACTTGCCGTTGATGACGCCCATTTTCGCCAGACGCATCATGCCGCTGGTGAGCATCTCGGTGTGCGCCCCCAGGTCATTCTTACTCTCCAGGGCGGCGGCCACCGCGTTGGGGATGCCGCCGATGCCCAGCTGGATGCACGACCCATCGGGCACCATCTCGGCTATGAGCTTCCCGATGGCGGCGTCCTTCTCTGTGAAGGGCAGATCAGGCGTGACGGGGGGCAGGTAGTCCGCCCGGATAAGGTAGTCCACGTCGGACACGTGAACCTGTACGTCCCCCAAAGTATAGGGCATATTGGGGTTGACCTCCAGCATCACCAGGTCGGCGGCCTCCAGCATCCGCTTCTCGTAGGTGTTAGACAGGGACAGGGAGATATACCCGTGCTTATCCGGCATGGATGCCGCGCCCACGTAGATGTTGGGCTTGACAAATTGAAGGCGCTTGGTTGCGGCCAAGTGGAGATGGTTGGGAATATAGGCCATATTGCCGTTGCCGTGGGCCTTGCGCATCTGAGGCGCAAAAAACCACCCATCCACCTCAAAGGAATCGGCGTACTCCGGCTTGTAGATTTCAGAGGGGTGAGTGGGCAGGCAGTTGGTCACCTTCACGCCCTTTACCCGGCCGGCAATGGTGTGCAGCCGGCCCATAAACAGCCCGGCCTCCGACGCGCCCAGGCCGGTGACGACCACATCGCCGGATTTGACAAAGGACAGGGCCTTCTCCACGCTGATGCACTTCTCCTCATAGCTCATAAAAAACAGCTCCTTTTATTTTGCATAGGGGCGCGGTCCCCCGGCCACATAGGACGCGCAGCAGGGGAGGAGCCCTCCTCCCCCGCCGCGCCGATTTCACCTGCTATAATAGTTCGGTCACTTCACCTGGGCCATCACATCGTCCAGGGACATGATGGGGGAGACGGTGGTCAGGGCATAATTGCCGTCAGCGTCCGGCTCCAGAGTGACGGTGTTCAGCGCCAGGTCCACCACGCCCAGGCGGTCGCCGCCGGCGTAGTCCACGCTGCCGCCCATTGGGATATTCACGGGGGCGTTCTCCATAGCCTTCACATAGTTCTCCCAGGTCAGCTCCAGACCCATGGCGTCCAGCTGGTCCAGGCCGTGGATAAAGGTCTTGGCAGCCACATAGCCCGCCATAGCGTAGGAGTTCAGGGCATAGCTTTGGTCGGCGGGGATGCCCTCCTCGGCCTCCCAAGCCATCTGGACGGCGGCAAACTCCATGTAGTCAGCCATGCCCTCCTCCGTGCCGGCATCCAGCCAGGCGGTGGAGTACACCGGGCGCTCGGCGGTAACACTGCCCTCGGCCACCCGCTGGCCCAGCCAGGGAGCGGAGGCGCACACATAAGAAGTGATCACCTTGGCGTTGTAGTTGGCATCGCGCATAGAGGCCAGCACGGTGGCCACGGGACCCTGGTTGGCACAGATGATAACCACATCGCAGCCGGCGTTCTTCAGCACGTTGACGGCGGCGGAATACTCGGTGGCGGAGGGATCCACATCCTGGTAAACGATCTCCACGCTGACCTCCTCGGCCTGACGCTCCACGCCGGCCTTCAAGCCCTCGCCATCATCGGCGGTGGTGGCAATGACGCCGATCTTGGTGCCGCCCAGACCCACGCCGTTCTCAGTGGAGGCCAGAGCGCGGGCCAGCAGAACCCGCCCCTCGGCGTTGTAGATCGGCTGGACAGAGAACACCACCGCATCGTTGCCGGTGGCCCCCTCTTGGTACAAGGGGGAGATGCCGGTGGCGGCGTACACCATGGGGACGCCCTTCTCCTTGATGTAGTCCAGAGTTGCGCCCACGGTGGGGGTGCCGAAGTGGCCCACCAGGGCGAATACCTTGTCGTCCTCCACCAGCTTCTGGGTGTAGGTCATGCCGTTGGCGGCGTCAAAGTCATCGTTGTAGTTGATGAGGCGCACAGACCGGCCATGGAAGCCGCCCGCGTCGTTATAGGCTTTGAGCGCAGCGTTCAGCCCCGCGTTAAAGGGAATGCCCACGGAGGCAAACGCACCGGCGGTGGTGGCGGTGTTTCCGATGACAATCTCGGTCTCGGTCACGCCCTGGACATAGGCATTGCCCTCATCGGGCTGCTGGTTGGGCGTATCACTATTTTGCTCCACGGGAGCGCTGTTGTCAATAGGGGCGCTGTTATCCGAGGGCTTGTCGGACGCGCAGCCGGCGCACAGGGCAAACAGCAGGGCGGCGCAGGCCAGCAGGGCGATGAGTCTTTTTTTCATTTTCATTCTCCTTTTTGATTGGTTGATGGTGGTTGCAAATATATAAAGGGTATTTGCAGCTTGGTTATGCCTTCTTTCCGCCCAGATAGGCGTCAATGAGGCGCTGGTCGTGGATCAGCTCTGCGGCGGGGCCGGACATACTGATACTGCCCAGTTCCAGCACGTAGGCGTAATCCGCGATTTTCAGGGTAGCCAGGGCGTTCTGCTCCACAATAAGGATGGTGGAGCCCTCCCGCCGCAGCTCCTGGAGGACGTTAAAGATATCCTTGATGACCAGGGGCGCCAGCCCCAGAGACGGTTCGTCCAGCAGCAGCACCTTGGGGTTGGCCATCAGCGCCCGGCCAATGGCCAGCATCTGCTGCTCGCCTCCGGACAGAGTGGAGGCCTGCTGCTTTTTGCGCTGCTCCAGCACAGGAAACAGCCCGTAAATCCGGCGCAGGTTTTGCTGAATGCGGCCCTTCTCCCGGTCGGTGTACGCCCCGGCCCGGAGGTTCTCCTCCACGGTGAGGCCGTAGAACACCAGCCGTCCCTCGGGGGACATACTCACCCCCTGCCGCACCACGCGGCACGCCCGTTTGCTGATGGGCTGGCCGCCCAGGCATACGCTGCCTCCGGTGGGCTTGATGATGCCGCTCACCGCCCGCAGCGTGGTGGTTTTACCCGCGCCGTTGGCCCCCAGCAGGGCCACGATTTGCCCCTCCTCCACGTCCAGGTCAATGCCCCGGACAGCTTGGATGGGTCCATAGCTGACCTTCAGGTCTCGAACTTCCAGCAGCGCCATGCTCACCCCTCCTCGCTGACGCCTAAGTAGGCGGATTGAACGTCCTTGTCGGCCTGGACCTGCTCGGGTGTGCCCATGGCCAGCAGCTTGCCAAAGGAGATGGCGCACACCGTGTCGCAGATGTCCATCACCAGCCCCATGTCATGCTCCACCAGCAGAATGGTGCAGCCATACTCCTGCTGAATGCGCCGGATGAGCTTGGACAGCTCCGCCGTCTCGGTGTCGTTCAGGCCGGCGGCCGGCTCATCCAGGATGATGAGCTGAGGATCACACATGAGGGTGCGGGCGATCTCAATCTTTTTCAGCACGCCGTAGGGCAGGCCCATGGCATACCAGTCCTTATAGGTGGAGAGACCCATAAAATCCAGCACCTTCATGGCCCGCTCCCGCACCACCTTCTCCTCCTGGCGCAGAATGGGCAGGTGGAGGGCCTGCTGGGCCAGGTTGGCGGTGTACTGCCGGTGGCCCGCGATGAGCAGATTGTCCAGTACGGACAGCTCCCGAATGACCTCCACGTTTTGGAAGGTGCGCACAATGCCCTGGAGGATGACATCATGGACCTTTTCGTGGTTCAGATCCACCACCTGGCCGGATTTGTTCTCAAAGTGAAGCTGCCCGGCGGTGGGCTTATAGAACTGGGTAATGCAGTTGAACACCGTGGTCTTGCCCGCGCCGTTGGGGCCAATGAGGCCGAAGATCTCCCCCTTTTTCACCTGGAAGGAGAGGCCGTCCACCGCCTTCACGCCGCCGAAATACATACACAAATCCTTCACGTCCAGCACCACGCCATCGGGGAGGGACAGCCCTGTGGCGGGCAGCGCGGCCTCCGCCTGGGCCAGCTTTGCCCTCACGCTCTGAAGCTTCCCCTCATACTTTTGGGTGCGCTCCAGCTCGCCCAGGCGCTGGTAGAGCTGAACGCGCCGGCGCAGCCGGTCCACCTGGCTGTAGCTTGTGTTGGCCATTACGCACCCCCCTTTCCGGACTTAGCCAGCCTCTTTTTCGCGCCGGCCCAGAGCTGGCTGACAATCTGAGCGAAGCCGCCGGGGAAAAACATCACCACCAGGATGATGAGCACACCGGTGACCATGGTAATAAAGGCCGGGTTCTCCCGGAAAAACGGAATATTGCTCAGGAACATGGATTGCAGCCCGTAGATGATGAACACGCCGAAGGTGGTGCCCCACAGGCTCTTGGCCCCGCCGATAATGACCGCGCCCAAAATATTCAGCGACGTGGTCAGGGTGAGCAGGGTTGAGGTGGACGTGGTGATGGTGCGGATAAACAGCATATACAGCAGTCCGCCCACCGCCGCAAAAATCACCGAGATGACAAAGGACATCAGCCGGAACTTCATCAGCGAAATGCCCATGGCCTGAGCCGCCGAGGTGGAGTTCTTCATGGCCAGCATGGCCCGGCCCGTGGGGCTGTCAATCAGATTGAACAGCAGCCACATCAGCACCGTGAACACGGCGAGAATTAGAAAATATACTCCGGTGGGGCTGATTTTTGTGCCAAACAGGCGAACATGGTCCACGTCGATTTTAATGGTGGACTTAATCACCATGAGCAGGTTGCGGATGATCTCGGACAGGCCCAGGGTGAGGATGGCCAAATAGATGCCCTCAATGCGCAGTGAGATAAAGCCCACCACCGCCCCAATAACGACAGCCGCCGCAATGGTGAGGACCAGCGCCGCAGCAAAGGGCAATTCGTACTCCTGG
This sequence comes from uncultured Oscillospiraceae bacterium, assembly GCA_910587285.1. GTDB lineage: Bacteria > Bacillota > Clostridia > Oscillospirales > Oscillospiraceae > Enterenecus. Next base: position 67,856 of record CAJULM010000005.1, read on the forward strand.
ATGATGTAATAGGCCAGGTAGGTGCCGATGCCGATGAAGCCGCCGGTGCCCAAAGTGGCCAGCCCCGAATACCCCAGCAGCAGGCAGAAGCCGATGGCCACGATGGAATAGATAAGCGTATTGCCCACCGCCTGCACAAAGGAGGAGGAGATCATCCCCTGAAGGTTGAGGAACTGGATGGCGCTGAGTACGATGACGAATACCAGCAGCTGACCAAGAGGGCTACGCAGCACATCCAATACGGGGTTCTTTTTCTTCATACCGCCGCCCTCCTTACACTTTTTTCGCCACCGGCTTGCCCAGCAAACCCTGGGGCCGGATGAGAATCACAATGAGCATCAGCACGTAGACGATGACCATGTTCCACCGGGAGATGCCGGAAAACGCGGGGAAGTTGGCCAGAAAGCCGATACAGCTGGCCGCCACCGGAATGCACACCGCCCCCAGCACCGGGCCGTAAAAGGTGGAGAAACCGCCCAAAATCCCCGCCAGGAAGGCATTGACCTGCACCGTCGTCATGAACGTGGCGTTGATGGCGGTGCCGCTGCCGGCGTACATCACCGCCGCCAGCACGCCCAGCGCCCCTGCGATGGCCCAAGACACGGCGGTAATAAAGTGGGAGTTGATTCCCATCAGCTCCGCGGTGAATTCGTTGGACGCGGTGGCCCGCACGCCCAGCCCCCAACGGCTGAACTTCAGCAGCAGGAAAATGGTCCCCAGCACCACCACGGTGATGATCAGGCAGATGAGGGCGTGCTTGGTGATAACCACCTCCCCGCCAAAGGCAGGAATGATGAAGTTGGGGGACACCCCCGCCTTCTGCGTGTTGTAAAACGCCTCGAAGGGAATGGACTCCGGGGTGCCGAACACCAGCGGAATACCGCCCAGAACGATGGACACGATACCCATGGTGATGATCTGCTTGCCCACGGCGTTTACGTTTTTGCCGTTGCGGAAAATCGCAATGTCGATGAACAGCCCCACCAAAACGCCCACCGCCATACCGATCAATACGCCCAGGTATACCGGAATGCCGTATTTGTTGAGCATATCCGCCGTCACGTAGCAGCCCAGCGCGGCGATGGACCCCTGGGCGAAGTTGGTGGTGGTGGAAGTTTTGAAAATCAGAGTGACCGCGAAGGCCGCCAGGGCTGTGACGCATACGCTGAGCAGCGTACCGCAAAGGGTGGAGAGAAACGCGGCGAACATGGATTCACCCCCATTTGATGACGTTGGCCGCCCAGGTATAGCCGATGCCGGCGGCAATCATGGCCACCACCGTACCGTCCTCCACCCTGCCCTCGTCCAGCGCCAGCTTTAGCTCCAGAATCTGGTCGATCTGGCCCACGTGGCCATAGTTTTCCAGGTAGATGCTCTGCTCCTCGCTCAATCCCAGTTCGGTCAGCAGACCCTTATGGCCAGAGCGCTTCATGTGCAGCACATCCAAAAATCCGATGTCCGACCGGGTCATGCCCGATTTGCGCAGTGCCTCGTCAATGCAGTGCAGCCAGTTGGGCATGGACACGGTGTTGAGCAGCCCCTTCATCTTCGGCGCGTCCATCAGGCGCAGGCGGTTGAGTTCCCCCATATTCTCCACAGTGAGGGGGTTGCAGATGCCGCCGACCTCGCCGCCGCAGGTGTGAACCACCGACCCATCGCTCATCAGGTGAGTCCCCAGCAGCAGGTTTTTTCCATAGCCCTTCTTCAACAGGATAGCCCCTCCGCCGCAGGCCAAATCGTACATGAAGGACAAATCCTTGTCGGTGTAGTCAATGAGGTCGCAGTTGCGGTAACCGCCGCACACCAGCACGGTGTCCATCTCCTCATCGGCCAAAAGCATATCCTTCGCTATCTTCATGGCGGACACGCAGGTGCAGCAGCGGTTCTGCACATCAATCCCCCAGGCGTTCCGTGCGCCGATGCGGTCCTGCACGTAGCAGGCGGAGGTGGTCAGCGGGTACTCCTTCCACTCCTCCGTGATACACAGGATGGCGTCGATGTCCAGGGGGTCCACCCCGGTGTTCTTCAGGCAGTCCAGCGCGGCCAGTGCCCCCATCTCCTGGGTGCCGTCGCAGGTCTCCCCGGAGGGAACGTACTTCTCCACAATGCCCAGCTTGTTGATGACCGCTTCCTCGCTCCACGCGCCCGCCGTGGCCTGAGAGATTTCCTTGGCCGTCATTTTTGTTTGGGGAAGATAGATTCCCAGCCCGACAATGCCCACAGTTTGCTCCATACTCAGTCTTTCTCCTTATCCCGCCGCCCGGACGCGGGCTGCGTATTTTTATGAATAGCGGTTCAGTATCCAAAAAGAAGAATATCCCATCTCTTCGTGTTTGTCAAGCCACTTTTATAAATTTCGTTTGTTTTCTGCAAAATTATTTCGGACTTTCTGGTTGACATTTCCCACATTCCGGAGTATGATACAAAATGAATAGCGGTTCATAATACATGATTTCCCCAAAATAGTTTGAGAACCTTGAAAGGAGCTTCATAAAAATCATGAAAACCATTGATACCATCCAGGTGGGCGACAGCGCCAGCTTCACCAAAACCGTCACAGAAACCGACATCATCCTGTATGCCGGCATCAGCGGCGACTTCAACCCCGCCCACATTGACGCGGAGCACGCCAAGGCCTCCATGTTCGGCCAGCGCATCGCCCACGGAATGCTGTCCGCCGGCTTCATCTCCAACGTGCTGGGCACCCAGCTCCCCGGCCCCGGCACCATCTATATGGGCCAGGAGCTGCGCTTCGTCAAGCCCGTCTTCATCGGCGACACCGTCACCGCCACCTGCACCGTCACCGAGCGCATCGTGGAAAAGAACCGCCTGAAGCTGGAGACCATCGTCACCAATCAGAAGGGGGACCAGGTCATCACCGGCACCGCCACCGTCATGCCCCCCAAGGCATAACCGCCCGCTCCTCCGCCCGCGCGGAAAAATTTCCGCCCGCCCCAATTTTTCCTCCCATTTTCCACGGCGCTGTGCTATACTAAGGCCATAACATTCCAAAGGGAGGCAAAAAGTCTATGAAGGTACTTATGCTCAACGGAAGCCCCCGCGTCGGGGGCAATACCTCCATCGCTTTACAGGAAATGGAGCGGATATTTCAGTCCGAAGGGGTGGACACCCATATCGTCCAGGTGGGCGGACAGGATATCCGAGGGTGCGTAGCCTGCAACGGCTGCGCCAAGCTGGGCCGGTGCGTGTTTGACGATGCCGTCAACCAGCTCGCCCCGGAGTTCGAGGCCTGCGACGGTTTGGTGGTAGGCAGCCCTGTGTACTATGCCTCCGCCAACGCCACCCTGGTGGCTCTGCTCACCCGGCTTTTCTACAGCACCCACTTTGACAAGACCATGAAGGTGGGCGCCAGCGTGGTGGTGGCCCGCCGGGGCGGGCTGTCCGCCACCTTTGACGAGCTGAACAAATTCTTTACCATTTCGGGGATGCCGGTGGCCTCCAGCCAATACTGGAACAGCGTCCACGGCCGGCTGCCCGGCGAGGCCCAACAGGACGAGGAGGGCCTGCAAACCATGCGCACCCTTGCCCGAAATATGACCTTCCTCATGAAAAGCATCGCCCTCGGCCGGGAGGCCTACGGCCTGCCCCAGCCGGAGCCCCGGCAGGCTACCAATTTCATCCGATAAGCGGCCTGCACAGCGGCGGGCCCCTCCCCGCAGACGGCACGGGGAGGGGCCCGCCGGTTGTTTCCCGCACGCAGCCGTAAAAATCCTGTTTTTGGCTTCCTATTTTTCACCAAATGTGGTAAGATACCTTTATCATTTCTACGGACGCTGTGGGGCAGTTCCCGCCGCGGACACCATATACAGGAGGTCACGGACCATGGAGCTCAATGAGACAACGCTGGCCAGCGAACTGATTTTTGACGGCAGGCTGCTGAAAGTTTATCGGGACCAGGTGGGCCTGACGGACGGCGGGCAGTCCATTCGGGAGTTCGTCCATCATCCGGGCGGGGTGGCGGTGGTCCCTCTGGACCGAGACGGAAACGTCTATCTGGAGCGCCAGTTCCGCTACCCCTACCGCAAAGTAGTTACCGAGATTCCCGCCGGCAAGCTGGAGCCGGGAGAGGACCCCTTCGACGCTATCCAGCGGGAGCTTCAGGAGGAGATCGGCGCCACCGCCGCCCGGTGGGACGCTTTGGGCTACATCATGCCCAGCGTGGGCTATACCGACGAGATGCTCTATCTCTATCTGGCCCGGGACCTCACCTTCGGCCGCACCCATCTGGACGAGGACGAATTTTTAGAGCCCTTCAAGCTGCCCTTTACCCAGGCGCTCTCACAGGCGGCGGACGGGCGGATCAACGACGCGAAAACGCTCAGCGCCCTGTTCCGGGCGGACCAAAAAATGCGGGAGGAACGCAATGAGTAAAAAAATCCTGGTGGTGGAGGACGAGCGAAACATCGTAGACATTCTCACCTTCAACCTGGCCCGGGAGGGCTATGAGACCGCCGAGGCCCTGGACGGCGCGGAGGGACTGCGCCTGGCGCTGGTCATGGACCCGGACCTGATTCTGCTGGACCTGATGCTGCCCAAAATGGACGGCTTCGAGGTGTGCCGCCGCCTGCGCGAGCAGGGCAGGGCCACCCCCATCATCATGCTCACCGCCCGGGAGGAGGAGACGGACAAGGTGCTGGGGCTGGAGCTGGGCGCGGACGACTACATCACCAAGCCCTTCTCCATGCGGGAGCTGCTGGCCCGGGTAAAAAGCAATATCCGCCGATCCGATATGCTCAAGCGCCCCGCCCCCCTCTCCAGCCAGCGGCTGGACCTGGGCCGGATTCAGGTAGACACGGAGACCATGCTGGTCTACAAGGACGGCGAACCCTTGGACCTCACCCAGCGGGAGTACGAGCTGGTGAAGACCCTGGCCTCCAGCCGAGGGCAGGCTCTGTCCCGGGAGTCGCTCATGAAACAGGTTTGGAATTTCGACGGCTTCGTGGGAGACGTGCGGGCGGTGGACGTAGCCATCCGCCGCCTGCGGGAAAAGCTGGAGGACGACCCCGCCGACCCCAAATTTATCATCACCCGGCGGGGCTTAGGGTACGCCTTCGGCAAAAGCGCCGAGCCGGCCTGACCTGCGCGGCAATTTCTCAGACAAAGGGGGTCCTCCCATGCGCCGCAGCCTGCATTTAAAGCTGGTGCTCATTATGGTGCTGCTCATCGTATCGCTGATGGTGGTGGTGGGCGCCTTTCTGATGAACTCCGTCACCGGCTACTATATCAACGATTTTTACAGCCAAACCGCCGCCGCCTTCGGCCAGGACAATGTGGACTTCGTCCGGGACCTGCAAACCGCCGGCGAGGACGAGGAGGACGGAGCAGCCATGGTAGAGGCGGTGCTGTCCACCTATTCCGGCGTGCTGGGCGTAGACCGGCGGCACCGCAATTTCTACGTTCTGGACGGCGCCACCGGGCGGTATCTGGCCGGTTCCGCGCCCGAGCCGGAGGGCGGTATGCCCATCACACCCAACATCGCCACCGCCCTGCTGGGGACGCCGGGCTTCGACAGCAGCGTCACCGCCGACTATATGGACGCCGCCATCCCTATCGTCCGGGGCGGGCAGAATTATATTGTCTATATTCTGGACAATCGAGAGACCGCCCGCGCCCTGAACGCGGAGATGTTCAGCCTCATCGTAGAGGCCCTGGTGCTGGGGCTGGTCATCTCCATCCTTCTGTCTTTTCTTCTGTCCAAGACCATGGTCAATCCCCTCCAGCGCCTCACCGACGGCATTGAGGAGGTGGCCAGAGGGGACTTTTCCCGCAAGCTGGAAGTCACCTCCGGGGACGAAATCGGCCAGCTCACCGAGAGCTTCAACGCCATGGCCTTACAGCTGGAGAGCACCATCGCCGACCTGGAGCAGGAGGAGCAGAAGCGAAAGGACTTCGTGGCCAACGTCTCCCACGAGCTGCGCACCCCGCTTACCAACATCAAAAGCTATGCCGAGACCCTGGCCGACGGCCTGGGCGACCTGCCGCCGGAGATGGCCCAGCGCTTTCTGGGGGTCATTCTCAACGAGTCCGACCGCATGACCCATATTTTGCAGGACCTGCTCACCTTGTCCCGGTTCGACTCAGGGCGAAGCGAACTGCGCCTCACCCGCTTCCCCTTCGCAAAGGCGGTGGACGACACCTATCAGGCCATTCTCATGGACGCCCAGAATCACGCCCACACGGTGGAGCTGCGCCTGCCGGATTGGCTGCCTCAGGTCCGGGCGGACCGGGAGCGCATCATGCAGGTGATGATGAACATCGTCTCCAACGCCATCAAGTACACCCCCGACGGGGGCCGCATTGTGCTGTCCGCCGGCATCGCGGGGGACAAGGTCTGGATGGAGGTGGACGACAACGGCATCGGCATCCCCCCCGCCGACCGGGACCGCATTTTCGAGCGTTTTTACCGGGTGGACAAGGCCCGCTCCCGCCAGTCCGGCGGCACAGGTCTGGGGCTGTCCATCGCCCAAGAGATCATGCTGCGCCACGACGGCCGCCTGTACCTGGTGGACAAAACGGAGCCCGGCCTGACCATCCGCATGGAGCTGCCCATCCAGGGCCCCCGGGAGGAGGCCGGCCATGAGGGATAAGCGCCGATGGATCGAGTGGGGGAAGGACGCCCTCATCGTGCTGCTCACCCTGTCCGCCGTATACCTGTTGTCCATGACCCCTCTCATCCGGGACAGCGGACTGCTGGACCTGCTCCACCCCAAGCCAACCGGCGCCCGCTCTCCCTCCAGCGTCGTCCACACCGGAACTGTGCTTCCCGCCCGGATGGCGGTGTACCGCACCGGCGGGCGCTTCGGCCTGCAATACGACGAGCATCAGATGGAAGAATCCTTTTCCGCCCTGGGCCCTCTGCTGGGGGATGCCTTGTCCAGCGCCGGACAGCCCATTCCCCTGTCGGAAAGCGGCTGGCAGACCTATCTTCAGGATACCAGCGCCTATTTCGATTTCTCTGGGGACATCCCCCTCACCGCCCTGTGCGGCTGGCTGGGCGGCGCGGGAGAGTGCCCTCTTGCCGGCTCTGCACGGCGATTGGCGCTGGCGGCAGGGGAGGACGACCATGTCCTGCTGTGCTGGCAGGATTCGGACACAGGCGCCTTTTACTCCTGCTCTACCGCCCTGTCCCGCACCCTTCACCTGGATTTGGCCGCCGCCGGCGTAACCGAAAACGGCGCCTATTTCGCCTTTGAGGACCCCTCCCTGTCCCAACTGCTGGACCCCTACACCCTCATCACCGAGGTGGGCACCGCCGGACAGCGCTATTCCGTCACCGCCCCCCTATCCACCGCCGCCGGAACCCAAGCTCTGCTGGAGTCTCTGTCCTTCAATACTCAGAACCATGTTTCCGGCAGCGGCGGCGAGGTCTATCTGGACGGCGGCGACCGCTTGGTGGTCAGCGACAGCGGCACCGTCACCTACCGGGCCGCCCAGGGTGAAAAGTACCCTGTGGGCGTCCCCGCCGCCCCTGTCACCGCACTCCAGGCTGCGGACGGGGCCCGGTCTCTGGCCGCCCAGTCCATGGGGCCGCTGTGCGGCGAGGCCCGGCTGTACCTCATCTCCGCCCTGCCCCATGCGGATGGCTGGCTGGTGCGGTTCGGCTACCGGCTCAACGGCAGCGCCGTCTACCTCTATGACGAGGGCTGGGCGGCGCAGTTCCTCATTCAAGACGGCTATATCACCCAGTTCACCCTCCACCTGCGCTGCTATACCGCCGAGCAGGGAAACACCCTGCTGCTGCCCATCGACAAGGCCGCCGCCATGCTCCCCGACCTCATCCGGGACCGGCGGGAGCTGGTGGTGCAGTACCGGGACCGGGGCGGGCCGGCGGTCTCTCCGGACTGGGTGGCAAACTGACGCGCTCCGGCGCGGCGGGAGGAGGCTTCCGCCATGGAATGGCGAAAACTGAAAAACCTCATCATTTTTATCCTGCTCATGGTCAACGGCTTTCTTCTGGTGCTGGTCGCCGCCCGGCGCGGGGAGTCCCTGCGCTATGAGCGTTCGGCGCTGGAGGGCGCGGTGCAGGTATTAGAGGGCAGCGGCATCCATGTGGAGCCCTCCGGCCTGTCCGCCGCGGACAGCTTCGCCCCGCTGAGCGCGGAGCGGGACTTGGACCGGGAGCTCCAAATGGCCCAGGCCCTGCTGGGCAAGGGAACCGTCCAGGCGGAAAACCGCGGGGGCGGGCTGTACCTCTATCAGAACGGCAATGGAGAACTGAGCGTCCGGGCGGGTGGGGAGCTCTCCGCCGACATGGCCGGCAACCCAAGCCTGTTGGCCGACGGCGGTCCGGAGCGCCACGCCGCCGGCCTACTGAAGCAGATGGGCATTGACGCGCAGCAGCTTACCGTAACCGAGGAGGAGCAGTGGACACGGGTGCGGTTCCGTCAGCTGTGGAACGGCGTCCCTGTGTTTTCCTGCGAGGTGGAGTTCTCGTACGACTGCGATTCCCTGCTGTACTCCGTTCACGGCACGCTGCTCACCACGGACAGCGCAGCGGCAGAAACAGGTCAGGCTATGGCGCTGCCCACAGCCCTGCTGCGGTTTTTAGAGGGCGTCACCGCCACCGGCGACGTGTGCTCCTCCATTCAGTCCATGCAGGCGGGCTACCGAGGAACGGCTCAGCCCCTATCCGGCGGCACACGGCTGGCCCCGGTATGGCTGGTGTCCACCGACACCGCCCAATACTATCTGGATGGCGTCACCGGATCGCTTACCCGATTATCCGAATCATAACGGAGATACCGCCCCCCGGCCTTTACCGGGGGGCGGTATGTTAGACAGGCCCCCGCTCATAGGATAAGGTACAACCTATTTAAAGGGGGGCGCGCCTTTGTCCGCAATTCTGGCCGGAACTCTGCTGCTCACCGCCACCGGCCTGTTTTCCCAGGCGGTGGGGTTTGTCTACCGTATGCTGCTCTCCCGCCTCATCGGCGCGGAGACCATGGGGCTGTACCAGCTGGTCATGCCCGTGTATTCCCTGCTCATGTCAGTCACCGCCGTGGGGCTGACCGTGGCCGTATCCACCCTGTCCGCCCGGTATCACGCACTGGAGGACGACGGCACGGTGAAGGCCGTTCTCCGCCGTGCGCTGGGGGGCTTTTTCCTGCTGGCCATTCCCCTGGGCATCGCGGTGGCTGCCCTGTCCGACCCCATCTCCGTCTACCTGCTGGGGGACGCCCGCACCCGTCTGGGCGTGGTGATGCTCGCGCCCTGCGTGCTGCTCACCGGCGTGGAAAATCTGCACAAGCACTGCTTCTACGGCATTGGCCGGGTGCGCCCCCCCGCCGCAGTGGAGACCGCCGAGCAGCTCATCCGGGCCATCGCGGTGCTGGGGCTGCTGGCCGCCCTGCTCCCCCGCTCGGCGGAGGAGACGGTGGGCATCATCGTGCTGGGCATGGTGCTGTGCGAGGTATTTTCCGCCTGCGCCCTCACGCTGCTGTTCCGCCGGCATTGGAACCGCTTCCCCCCCGCCCCCGCCCAAACCGAGGTGAGCCTCCGCCGGCTGTTTTCCGTCGCCCTGCCCGTAGGCGCCACCTCCCTGCTGGGCACGGTGCTGGGCTGCTCTAACTCCGTGCTCATCCCCGCCAAGCTGGTGGAGGGAGGCATGGCCCTGCCCGATGCCATGGCGGAGTTCGGCGTGGTGTGCGGCATGACGCTGCCCCTGCTGGCCCTGCCCACCGGGTTTATCGGCGCGCTGTGCCTGGTAATGGTGCCCGACCTGGCCCGGCGCACCGCCCAGGGAGACCGGCGGGCAGCGGGCGGCTTCCTGGACCGGGTGATGTCCGCCACCTCCCTGCTCATGGCCCCCGCCATGGCCCTGCTCAGCGTCATTGGTCCCACCCTGGGCCAAGCCATGTTCCGGGACGGCCGGGTGGGCGAGCTGATCCTCCCTCTGGCGGCGGGCACCCTGCTGGGCTGCTGGCAGTCGGTGCTGTCCGGGGCGCTCAATGGCCTGGGACTTCAGGGCAAAGCCGCCCGCAATGCCATTGTCAGCGACGTGGTTCAGCTTGCCTTCACCTTTTTCGCCGTGGTCGAATGGGGTCTGGCCGGGTTTGCCGCAGGGTTTGCGGCCTCGGGTCTTGTGGGAGCCGGGCTCAACCTGGCCAGCGTACTGCGCACCACCGGGCTGCGGACCCAGCTGTTCCGCTGGTTTATCCGCCCCCTGCTGGCGGCCGCCTTTATGGGGCTGTGGTGCAATCTGTTGTTCCGGCTTATGCTGGACTCCGGCTGCGCCCAGGGATGGTCCGCCTTGGCCTGTACGGCCTTGGGCGTGGTGCTATACGCCGCCGCCCTGCTGGCCCAGGGTCTGTCCGTCAACGTGGTGTTTGCCCGCTTTCGCTCCCAGCTACGCCGGAGGAGGTGGGAGCGGTGACGCCCAGCATTTTGATTTCCACCGGAGGCGGGAGCGCGGAGAATTACCTTGCCGCCATCCAGGCCGCCGGAGGACGGGGGGAAGCCCGTTATCTGCCCGCTCCAAGCTTGCGCTATGACGGTCTGCTGCTAACCGGGGGCGGTGACATCCACCCCCAGCTCTTTGGCCAGGAGAACCGGGGTTCCCGGAACATTGACCGGGCACGGGACCGGGTGGAGCTGGCCCTGCTGGACGCCTTTTGCGCCGCCGGAAAGCCAGTGCTGGCCATCTGCCGGGGGCATCAGGTTGTAAATGTGTGGCTGGGGGGCGATCTCGTCCAGGACCTGTCCCCAGCTCTGTCCCCCTTCCACTCCGGCGTGGAGAGCGACCGCGTCCACCTCATTCACGCCCGGAAAGGCTCCCTCCTCTACCGGCTGTACGGCCCGGTGTTCCCTGTGAACAGCTGGCACCACCAGGCTTTGGGGCGGCTGGGCCGGGGGTTGTCCGCCACCGCCCGCTCGGAGGGCGGGGTGGCGGAGGCGGTGGAACACGAGAGCCTTCCCCTGATCTCCGTCCAGTTCCACCCCGAACGCATGACCGGGGAGCGGGCCAGGGCGGACACGGTGGACGGTGGGCTCATCTTCCAGGCGTTTCTGAACCTGGTCCGCCAGGCATGACAAAACCTCGCCCCTCCGGCTGGAAGGGCGAGGTTTTGTCATGCGCTCAGATTTCACAGGGGCTTGCCGTCGGCGGAAAAGAGGGGCAGCTTCTCCAAAAATAGGATGTCGCCGCGCTTGGCCGCGTCCCCCTCCGCCAGAATGGCCATCCGGCCCACCACGATTCCCTCCGCCTGGTTCACCAGGCTCTCCACCGCCGCCAGCGACCCTCCGGTGGAGATCACGTCGTCCAAAATTAGGATGCGTTTGCCGCGCAGCTTTTCCGCGTCCGTGCCGTCCATGTACAGCTTCTGCTCCCCTTCGGTGGTGATGGAGTGGTCCACCGCCTCAAAGACCCCGTTCATGTAGGCCTTTTTCTTCTTACGCACCAGGAAGTACTCGTTGCGCCCGCTCTGCCGGGCCATCTCGTGAATCAGGGGGATGGCCTTGGCCTCGGGGGCCACCATGTAGTCGAACTCCGGCGCAATCTTCAAAAGGTCCCGAGCGCAGGCACAGGTGAGCTCCACATCGCCGAAAATGACGAACGCGCCGATCATAACGGTGTCGCTGATGGGACACAGGGGCAGCTGGCGCTTGAGGCCCGCCACGGTCATTTCATAAGTCATAACTGCTCATCTCCAGTTGTGATTTTTACGAGAGCTATTATACTATCCCTGTGGCTTCTTGTCAAAATATAATGAAGTTTTCAAAAAATGAAAAAATTTGTAGAAATTTTCCGCCGGCTGTGGTATGATAATATCGTCAATTCAATATCCTTCGGTATAATCGGGGCGAGACGGGCCCTGAGTCTCTACTGCCCAACCTAATTGGGCTGCTACCGTTACAAAGCAGGCGCGGAACCAGGTTCGTTTCCGGGCCGATTTTGTTTTCTCTCTCCGATTCTGCCAAGGAAAACTTTGGAGAGGGAGTTTTTTATGGAGAAATTTTTCAAGCTCAAGGAGAACGGCACCACGGTCCGCACCGAGATCGTCGCCGGCCTCACCACGTTCATGACGATGGCCTACATCATCGCCCTGAACCCCAACCTGCTCACCGGCTTCGGCGCGGAGGGGCAGGACCTGTGGAACGGCGTGTTCCTGGCCACCTGCCTTGCCTCCGCCCTGGCCATGTTCGTCATGGCCTTCCTGGCCAACAAGCCCTTTGCCCTGGCCCCCGGCATGGGCCTGAACGCCTTCTTCGCCGTGGTGGTGGTCAACATCATGAACATCACCAGCATGAGCTACGTGGCCAGCTTCCAGGCGGCGCTGGTCATCATCCTCATTGAAGGCGTCATCTTCCTGATTCTGTCCGTGCTCAACGTCCGCGAGAAGATTGTGGACGCCATCCCCCTGGGCGTGCGCCTGGGCATCGCCCCCGCCATCGGCCTGATGCTGATGAACATCGGCCTGGGCTCCAACGCCGGCGTGTACTCCGAGGCCGGCGGCCCCTTCTTCGTCATGCGCGACTTCTTCGGCGCCCTCACCCCCAGCGTGGCCCAGTCCTCCATGGGCTCCGGCTATACCGCCATGGTGCTTAACGTGGTCACTATGTTCATCGGCCTGTTCGTTATCGTCATCCTGGCTAAGTACGGCGTGAAGGGCGCGGTGCTGCTGGGTATGCTGGCCGCCTCCGTGCTGTACTGGATCGGCTCCTTCCTGTTCCTGGGCACCAATCCCTTCGCCTCCCTGGCCACCGCCTCCTTCCTGCCCCCCTTCGGCGACATGGCCGCTACCACCCTGTTCAAGTTCAACTTCCAGGGCTTCCTGGACATCGGCGTGTTCACCGTCATCACCCTGGTTATCACCTTCTGCATGATTGATATGTTCGACACCATCGGCACCCTGGTGGGCACCGCCTCCCGGGCCGGCATGGTAGACAAGGACGGCAATATGCCCAACATGAAGGAGGCCCTGCTGGCCGATGCCGTGGGCACCGTAGCCGGCGCCTGCACCGGCACCTCCACCGTCACCACCTTTGTGGAGTCCGCCTCTGGCGTGGAGGCCGGCGGCCGCACCGGCCTGACCGCTCTCACCACCGGCATCCTGTTCCTGGCCTGCATCTTCATCGCGCCCATCGCGGCCATCATCCCCGCCGCCGCCACCTCCTCCGCCCTGATCTACGTGGGCGTGCTGATGCTCATGGGCCTGAAGAACGTGAATTTTGACGACATTGATCAGATGGTGCCCGTGGCCCTCATGCTCATCGCCATGCCCATCTCCAGCTCCATCGGCCACGCCATCGGCCTGGGCCTCATTGCCTACACCGTCATCAAGGTGTTCACCGGCAAGGCCAAGGAGGTCTCCATTCTCACTTATGTGATCTCCGCCCTGTTCCTGGTGAAGTTCTTCCTCATCGTGTAATCCTGAAAGAAAAGCGCTCCCCCCGCCATATGGCGGGGGGAGCGCTTTTTTATACCGTCTCCAGGTCCAGCTCCCGCCGGTAGCGGGCCATGGACTGGGCAAACAACTCCCCGTTGGTGGGGGGCGTGTATGTAATGGCGTTGGCTCCGGCCCGGATGGTGTCCACAATGGTCTCATCCGTAGGTCCTCCGGTGGCGATGATGGGCACCTCCGGGAACCGCTCCCGAATGGATCCCACAATGCGGGGCGTATTCTGTGCCCCGGACACATTAAGAATATCCGCCCCCGCCATCAGACGCGCGGCCACATCCGTCTTATCCGACACTACCGTAACCACCACCGGAATATCCAGCACCTGCTTGAGCATATGCACCACCTCGTTGCTGGTAGGGGCGTTGACCACCACGCCGAAAGCGCCCTCATGCTCCGCATCGTTGGCCAGGTTCACCACCCGCATCCCCCGAGTGACGCCTCCGCCCACGCCGGCGAACACCGGCATATCCGCCGCCTGCATCACCGCCCGGTGAATGGCCGGCTGCGGCGTGAAGGGATAGACGGCAATGATGGCGTCGGCGTTGATGTTGCGGATGATAGCCACGTCAGTGGTAAAGGCCAGAGACTTGATCCGCCGCCCAAACACCCGGATGCCGGAGCACTGGGAGATGCAGGTGGGGATTTTTATCATATGGCTGCGCAGTGTTCCATCGTATTCCGGCACCGTCTTACGAACGCGGAGTTCTTCTGTCATGGATTGCTCCTTCCCTTTGTTGTAAAGCAAAATTCCTTGTTACTCACTGTACCAGCAGCCTTCTCCCGCCAGCCCCGCCGGGGCCACAATCCGAAGGGACGCATCGTCCAGCCCGGCCGCGGTGAGAATCTCCCGGTAGTGCTGCACGTCTACCGCCTTATCCAGCCAAATCCGGCCCGCGTTCTGGGCCAGCACGGCGGCGGTCATGCCGCTGTACACCGTCTCGCCGGGCAGCAGCTTCTCCCCGGCATACACCGACAGGCATACCCCCTCCTCCGCCAGCTCGCCGCTCAGCCGCTGCCAAAAGGCGGCCACGGGGACGGAGAGGTCCTCCGGGTGGTTGTCGCTGGTGGCCAGCACACTCACCTGCCCGTCATAGGGATAGCCCGCGCTGTCCAGCAAAATTTCGTCAAAGCCCATTTCCGCAAGCTCTAAGCACAGCTGGGATAAATAGTCCGCCGCCTGCTGGTTGGCCGGACTGGACCAGCACACCCCCACCCGGTCATACCACACGTTGCCCCCCTTGGTCATGAGAGTGCCGATTCGGGCGTTGGCCAGCAGCGGGTCTTTGAAGCACTGAATCCGGGCCACCAGGTACAGCTCCCCCGCCTGGGCCAGCTCCCGCACCGCCTGGGCCGCGCGGTCGTCGTCGGTGTTGGACCACAGGCTGTCCGACAGCGCGGACTGAGAGTGCCAGCCCAGCCTGCCCGTACCAGCCTTCATCTCCACCACCAAGGCGTTCCCGCCGCCTGCGGCCACCGCTTGGGCCGCCGAGCCGTCCCGCAGCTGGGCAGCTGTCACCGTCACCGCCCCAATGGCCTCATAGCTGGGCTCGGGCACAGGGGTGGGCGTGGGGGGCGCTGGCGTCTCCACAATTACCTCTACCGGGTCGCTTTCTATTACCACCGGGTCAGTAACCTCCGGCGGAGCGGAGGGGGCGTCGCTGAGCCAGGGCCAGTTGATTTGAATGCCCGTGGGCGTATATTCAATGTACTCGCCCATCACATACATGAACGCCACACCCGCCACCAGCAGCACCGCCAGCAGCGCGATGATAAAAATCAGCACCGTGCGCCCACGGCTGCGCCCACGGTATTCTTGGTAACCGTACCGATTTCTCTGTCCGGCCATGTAAATCCTCCCAATCAGCTGTATCATTCTTCCGCTCAGGCGTCTTCTCCCAATCATAGACGACCTGTGCTATAATTTTTCAGTTTATCTTACCACAGCTCCGGGAGAGAATCCATATCCGAAATTGAGTTTTTTATTAAATAATTGTAAATATACTGGAGCCGCTTCTATCGCGCCACCCACTGAGCCATGAGCAGCAGCGCAAACCCCGGCAGGCCCAGGACGCCCAGAATCAGCCCATTGAACAGGTTCACCCCAAGCTGAACGCCCAGCAGCGCCCCGATTCCCCGAAACAGCCACAAAAACACCAGCCCCAAGCCGGAACGCACCGCCAGTCGGCACAGCGCGCCCAATGGGCGGCGGCACAGCGCCAGCACCACCACTGCCGCCCCCGCCGCCGCCCACCAGCCCCAGCCGGTCATCCGGCGTCCTCCCGCTCGGCTTCCAGCTGCTTCACTTGGCGCACATAATAGGAGTACCTGCTCTGCAAAGCGTTGATTTCATAGACGCAGGCGTCTACCAAATCCGGGTCACTGTAGAAATTGAACTGCGCGTAGGCGTGGTTGAGCTGGGTCTTGGTCTCCCGCATTCCCGCCAGCAGCTGCCGGCGCTCCTCCTCACGCATCGCCGCTGCCCGGCGGCGGCTGATCCGGACCGCTTCTGCCATGGGCTTCACCTTCCTTTCCCCGTGGACGGGCCGCGTCAACGCGCCCCTCACCAAACTTTATGTATAGTCTGGGCAAATATTCCAATTCCTATACTTTCCTGAACCCGCCCCATCGGAAAAATAAATTTTCGCATTCCTCTTGACAAGCGGACAATTTCTTGCTACAATCCTTTTTGTCGTTGCGAGTGTAGCTCATCTGGTAGAGCGCCACCTTGCCAAGGTGGAGGTAGCGAGTTCGAGCCTCGTCACTCGCTCCATCTAAAGGAAAGCACCTGTTTTCAGGTGCTTTCCTTATTTTTATATCACTGGGACCCACTGCTTTCACCTGTCAGCACGGCGCGCCGCCGTGCAATCAGAGGTGTGGGGTGTTTGAGAGAGTATCCGTTTGATGCCCTCTCCTTTTTTCATCGTCTCCCTAATAACACCATTCAAGTAAACGGAGCCGCCAAAACGGCCCCGTTTATTTTAAACTCCCCTCCCCTTCGACATCTCTCCCCCCGTGTCTATTTTCTATGAATAGGGCTTGCAATTCCCGCCCAGATTATGATAAAATTACCTCCATAATGGGAGGTTATGCAAACGCCCTTTTTGCCTCCCACAAAGTGAAAGAGGTGAGGAATATGTCTTTAGAGGCCATCCAACAGGTCACCGCCGCCGAGCAGGCCGCCCGCGAGCAGAAGGCTCTCGCTTTGGATGAGGCCAAGCGCATCGTCGCCGAGGCGGAACGAGCCGGAAAACAGCTCGTTGCCGACGCGCGCGCCCAGGCTGAGGAACAGGTGAAGGCACTGCTGGCCGAAGCCGAGGCACGGGCCGGAAAACGGACCGAGCAGGCTCTGGCCGATAGCACCGCCCAATGTGAGGCGCTGAAGCAGACCGCACGCGGCCGTCTCGACCGCGCCGCCGGCCTTATCGTGGGAAGGGTAGGGAACAGCTGATGGCAATCGTAAAAATGAAGCGGCTGCGCCTGCTGGGCCTGCGCTCGGACCGGGAGCGGCTGCTGCGTCCCCTGCAAAGTCTGGGGTGCGTGGAGTTCAGCGAACCCGCCATTGACCTGAGCGACCCCGCCTGGGCCGCCCTGGCCAAGCCGGAGGGCACGGGGCTGTCCAAGGCCAAGGAGCAGTACCAGCAGCTGGACAGCGCTCTGGATGTTCTGCGCAAATACGTCCCCACAAAGGACGGACTGCTCAGCGCCCGCCCCACGCTCACCGAGGCGCAGCTGTTCGACGACAGCGTGTACACCGACGGACTGGCCGCCGCTTGGGACATTACCAACGCAGAGCGGGCCTTGGCCGCCTGCCAGGCGGAACAGGCCAAACTTCAAAGTCAAAAGGCATCTCTGGAACCCTGGCTGTCTCTGAACGTACCCTTGGAGACTGAGGGCGACTCCACCGTGTCCATCCTGTTTGGCGCAGTGCCCTCCAAGGTGGACTTCGCCGCCTTCGAGGCGGCAGCGGCCCAGGCTACCCCTCTGGCCCAGCTGTTCCCTGCGGGCAGCGACCGGGAGCTGCAATACTTTCTGCTCGTCTGCCACGCATCTGTTTTGTCCGACTGTACCGAGGCCATGCGGCCCTTCGGCTACTCCCGGGTCACTCTGCGGGGATGGACCGGAACGGCTGCGGACAACATCCGCTCTCTGGACAACCACATCGCCGCTCTGGAGCGGCAGGCGGAGGAGCACAGGGACCACATCGCCTCTTTGGGAGACAAGCGGAATTTGCTGCGCCTGTGCGCTGACCGTGCCTGCCAGGAAATCAGCCGGGAGGAGAACAAGGCCCGACTCATCGACACCGACGCCGCCTATCTGCTGGAGGGCTGGCTGCCCGCAGACAAGGAGCCGGACCTGGCCAAGCTGCTCAGCGGCTTCTCCTGTGCTTGGGAAACAGCTGACCCCATGCCGGAGGAGTACCCCCAGGTGCCGGTCAAGCTGAAAAACAACCTGATTACCCGCTCCATGAACACCATCACGGAGATGTACTCGCTGCCCGCCTACGACGGCGTGGACCCCAACCCTCTGATGGCCCCCTTCTTCATCCTGTTCTTTGGAATGATTATGGCGGACATGGGCTACGGACTGCTGATGATCATCGCATCGGCGGTGGTGCTGCTCAAGCAAAAGCCCAAAAACCCAAGCTTTATGGAGATGATCTTCTGGTGCGGCATCAGCACCGTGCTGTGGGGCGCGGCCAGCGGCGGCTTCTTCGGGGATATGATCCCCCAGCTGGTCACCATGCTCAACCCCAACAGCACCTTTGAAATGCCCGCCCTGTTCACCCCACTGAACGACATCGTGGCCATCATGATCGGCTCGCTGGCCCTGGGCTTTATCCAGGTGATCACCGGCATGACCATCAGCGTGGTGAAAAAGTCCAAGGACGGCCAATTTATCGACGCGCTATTCAGCGAAATCTCCTGGTGGATTGTGCTGGGCGGCTTGGCCCTGTTCCTGTGCGGCGCTATGGTGGCGGGTCTGCCTCCCGTGCTGGCCACCGTGGGCAAGGTGATGCTCATCGCCGGCTTCCTGATGCTCGCCCTGGGCGGCACCCGGGAGGCCAAGGGCTTTGGCAAGGTCACCAGCTTCATCGGCATCATCTACAACGGCGTCACCGGGTTCTTCAGCGACATCCTGTCCTATATCCGCCTAATGGCCCTGATGGTGTCCGGCAGCGTCATCGCGTCCGTGTTCAATACCTTGGGCGCCACCACCGGCATCGTCCCCGCGTTTATCCTGATCTCCCTATTGGGCAATGCCCTGAATCTGGCCCTGAGCCTGCTGGGCGCTTACGTCCACGACCTCCGTCTGCAATGCCTGGAGTTCTTCGGACGATTTTATAAAGAGGGCGGAATGCCCTATCAGCCCCTGTCCATCGACACAAAATACATTGATGTAATCAAGGAGGAAAATTAACATGGCTGCATTTTTCGAGGCTTTCGGCGGTATTGGTCTGGCGTATTTCGGCGCCGCGATTGCGGTAGCCCTGTGCTGCATTGGCTCCGCCAAGGGCACCGGCATGGTGGGTGAGGCCGCCACCGGCGTCATCAGCGAAACTCCCGAGCACTTCTCCAAGTGCATGATTCTCCAGGTGCTCCCCGGCACCCAGGGCCTGTACGGCATCGTGGCTTGGTTCATGGTTCTGCTGAAGCTGAACGTGTTCGGCGGCCAGATGGCCAACCTCACCATCCAGAACGGCGTGGCCATTTTCTGGGCCTGTATGCCCATCGCGCTGGGCGGCCTGCTCTCCGCCATCGCCCAGGGCCGCGTGGCCGCCGCCTCCATCAACATCGTAGCCAAGCGCCCCGACCAGTTCTCCAAGGGCATCATTCTGGCCGGTATCGTGGAGTTCTATGCCATTCTGTCCCTGGTGGCCACCATCCTGCTGGTCATGATGTATCAGCTGTAAGCCCTACCCAAATTCGGAAAGGCGGTAAACCAAACACATGAACGGAATTGAACAGATTACCGCGCGCATCCAGGAGGACAGCCGGAAGGAGATCGACGCCATTCTGGCCGAGGCCCGCGCCGAGGCGGCGGACATCACCGCCAAGGCCAAGGCGGACGCTCAGGCCGCCGGCGAGGAGGTCGTGGCCCAGGGCCGGAAGGCCGCCGCTGAGCGGGAGGACCGCATGGCCTCCACCGCCCAGATGGAGTGCCGCAAGGCGGTTCTCACCGCCAAGCAGGAAGTCATTGAGGAGGCTTTCCAGCAGGCCCACAAGCAGCTGCTGGCCCTGCCCCGGGAGAAATACATCGCGCTGCTGGCTGATTTGGCAGTACAGGCTTCCGTCACCGGACGGGAGAAGCTGATTTTCTCCTCCCCTGACCGGGTCCAGGTGGGCAAAGCGGTGGTGATGGCCGCTAACGAGAAGCTGGCCAAGGCTGTCGCGCCCAAGCTGCCCGATGAGGTGACCGGCTCCAAGGCGGGCGCCATTCTGGACAAAGTGGTTGCCGGCGCGTCTGCTGTGCTCAACGGCACCGGGATGCTCACTCTGGCCGAGGAGACCCGCCCCATGGACGGCGGATTTATTCTCAGCGATGGCGCGGTGGAGGTCAACTGTACCTTTGACACCCTGATCCGGCTCCAGCGCGGCGCGCTGGCCGGCGAGGTTGCCAAAGTGCTGTTTGAATGACAAGTCCCTTTCAAAATGACGATGAAAGGGGGAAAAACCTTGTCAAAGAAGAAAAAGGAAACTGATTTTTTGTCCATCTCCGCCCGGGTGCGGGTGATGGAGACCCGTCTGCTCACCACAGAGCGGATGGAGCGGATGATTGACGCACGGGATGCCGCCGAGGCGGCCAAGGTACTGGACGAGTGCGGCTATCCGGACTTGGCGCAGGTCACGCCCTCCGCTGTGGAGGATATGCTGGCACAGGCCCAGGGCGCACTCTTTGAGGACCTGGGCAAAGCGGTGGACGATCCCGCTCTGCTGGACCTGTTCCGCTGCAAGTATGACTATCACAACGCCAAGGTGCTCATCAAATCGGCTGCCCTGGGCTTGGACCAGGACCAGCTGCTGCTGCGGGGCGGACGGTACGAGCCGGAAAAGCTGGCAGAGGACTTCCGCCGGGAGGACCTGCGGAGCTGTGTACCCGTGTTTCAGGAGGCTGTGGCCCACGCCCGGGAGCTGTTAGGCTCCTCCGGCGACCCCCAGCAGGCCGATTTCGTGCTGGACCGGGCCTATTACGCCGAGCTAACCCAACTGGCCCAACAGTCCGGCAGCCCGTTTTTGCAGGGTTATGTGACGCTGGCCATCGACAGCGCCAATCTGCGCGCCGCCGTGCGCGCCGCCCGGTTGGATAAGGGCCCTGACTTTCTGCGGTTGGTGCTGGTGGAGGGGGGAGCGGTGCTCCCTGCGGACATCGCCGTCACCCCCGGCCCCGACCTGGCCCGGCTGTACCACAGTTCGCCGCTGCTGCCCGCCGCTGAGGCGGGGGCCGCTCTGGCTGTGCCGAACGGCGGAGCGCTCACCGATTTTGAGCGTCTGTGCGACGATGCGCTGATGGCCTATATGGCCAAGGCCCGGATGATTCCCTTTGGAGAGCAGCCCGTGGCGGCTTATCTCTACGCCCGGGAGGCGGAGGCAACCGCTATCCGCATTATCCTCACCGGCCGCATGGCGGGCATTGACGGTGCCACCATCCGCGCGCGCCTGCGCCGGGCCTACTGTTAAGGGGGGAGACGTATGGCAAACAGCTATCAGATCGCCGTTTTGGGCGATAAGGACAGCGTCATGGGCTTCAAGGCCCTGGGGCTGACAGTCTTCCCCGCCGAGAGCGTGGAGCAGGCCCGCACCACCCTCCACCGCATCGCCAAAGAGGATTTTGCGGTGGTCTACCTCACCGAGCAGTTCGCCGCCCAGATGGAGGCGGACATCGCCCGGTACAAGGACGAGCTCACCCCCGCTATCATCCTTATCCCTGGCAAGGAGGGCAGCCTGGGTCTGGGCATGGCCAACATCAAGAAGTCGGTGGAACGGGCGGTCGGCGCGGATATCCTGTGAGGGTCCGGCTATGTTCTATGCCATCGCCGGGCTGGCGCTCATCGCCCTGGGCATTACCATGCTCGTGAACCCGCGGCTTGTTTTCCAACTGGCGGAGAGCTGGAAGCACGACGGCGGCGCCGAGCCGTCCGAGATGTTTCTGTACTCCACACGATTTGGCGGCGTGATGTGTACGCTGGCCGGTATCTGCGGCCTGGTTGTCGCATTCATCCCGCAATAAGGTCCCTCCGGCACCTAAAGTCTTTTAAATCTGAATCTAAAAGCCCAAACCGAAGCCCATCGAAGCGGGTTTGGTTTGGAGAGGAGGCACAACGCAGCGCAGCGGACATCCGGCCCCAGGCCGGATGAAGCGGAGCGAAGTTTGTGCCGGCGAGAAAGAAGGTATGAAAGCCTATGGGAAAAGTAGTTAAGGTCTCCGGCCCCCTGGTGGTGGCCACCGGCATGGCGGACGCCAATATGTCCGACGTGGTGCGCGTGGGTCCCGAGCGCCTCATCGGTGAGATCCTCACCATGAACGGCGACTCCGCCTCCATCCAGGTTTATGAGGAGACCTCCGGCCTGGGCCCCGGCACCGAAGTGGTGACCACCGGCTCCCCCATGAGCGTGGAGCTTGGCCCCGGCATGATCGAGAATATCTACGACGGCATCCAGCGTCCGCTGGAGAAAATTATGGAAAAGGTCCACGGCAATAATCTCCCCCGCGGCGTGGAGGTGCCCGCCATCGACCTGGAGAAGCTGTGGGACTTCACCCCCGTGGCCAAGGCCGGCGACAAAGTGGTGGGCGGCGACATCATCGGCACCGTCCCCGAGACGCCGGTGGTGCTCCACAAGATCATGGTGCCCCCCAACCTGAAGGGCACGCTGAAAAGCGTGGTCCCCGCCGGGCAGTATAATGTCCGCCATACGGTGGCCGTGCTAACAAAGGAAGACGGCACCGAGGTGGAGCTGGCCATGAGCCAGCGCTGGCCCGTCCGTGTGGGCCGCCCGTATAAGCACAAGTATCCCCCTGTCAAGCCCCTGTCCTCCGGCCAGCGTATCGTGGATACCTTCTTCCCCGTGGCCAAGGGCGGCACCGCCGCCATCCCCGGCCCCTTCGGGTCGGGCAAGACCGTGATGCAGCACGCCCTGGCTAAGTGGTCCGACGTGGACATCGTGGTGTATATCGGCTGCGGCGAGCGCGGCAACGAGATGACCGACGTGCTGCGGGAGTTCCCCGAGCTGGTGGACCCCCGCACCGGCGAAACGCTGATGAAGCGTACGGTCCTGATTGCCAACACCTCCGATATGCCTGTGGCTGCCCGTGAGGCATCCATCTACACCGGCATCACCATCGCCGAGTACTTCCGCGACATGGGCTACGATGTGGCCGTCATCGCCGACTCCACCTCCCGCTGGGCCGAGGCCCTGCGCGAAATGTCCGGCCGTCTGGAGGAGATGCCCGGCGAGGAGGGCTATCCCGCCTACCTGGCCTCCCGTCTGGCCCAGTTCTACGAGCGCGCCGGCTCCGTGTCCTGCCTGGGGTCCGAGGAGAACCGCCGGGGCAGCCTCACCGCCGTGGGCGCCGTGTCCCCCCCGGGCGGCGACTTGGCCGAGCCCGTCAGCCAGGGCACCATGCGTATCGTGAAGGTATTCTGGGCGCTGGACGCCTCCCTGGCCTACAAGCGTCACTTCCCCGCCATCAACTGGCTCACCTCTCACTCCCTGTACCTGGACTCCCTCAAGCCCTGGTTCGATGAGAATCTGGGCAAGGAATTCCTTCAGAACCGAGAGCAGGCTATGAGCGTACTCCAGCAGGAGGCCAGCCTGAATGAAATCGTGCAGCTGGTTGGTAAGGACTCCCTGTCCCCCAACGACCAGCTCACCCTGGAGACCGCCCGTATGGTCCGCGAAGACTTCCTCCAGCAAAACTCCTTCGTGGACATCGACTCCTTCTCCACCTACGACCGGCAGGAAAAGCTGCTGGCCATGATTCTGGACTACGACAAGCTGTGCCGGGACGCCATCGTCAAGGGCGCCCCCGCCGCCAAGCTGTTCGACATCCCCGCCCGTGAGCGCATCGGCCGCGCCAAAAGCGTGCCCGCCGAGGAGTACGCCCAGG
This sequence comes from uncultured Oscillospiraceae bacterium, assembly GCA_910587285.1. Lineage (GTDB taxonomy): Bacteria > Bacillota > Clostridia > Oscillospirales > Oscillospiraceae > Enterenecus. The sequence goes on from CAJULM010000005.1 coordinate 91,381, forward strand.
TGTATGCTGATATCTCCGCTTCCATGGAAAAGGAGATTGACGAGGTCGTGAGAAAGGCTGGTGAGGAACTGTGATCCGAGAGTATAAAACCATCCAGGAGATCGCGTCCCCGCTGATGATGGTCAAAATGGTGGAGCACGTCACCTACGACGAGCTGGCCGAGGTGGAGCTGCCCGACGGCTCCATCCGCCGCGGCCAGGTGCTGGAGGTCAACGGCGACACCGCCGTGGTCCAGCTGTTTGAGTCCGCCGCTGGCATCAACCTGGCCCAGTCCAAGGTGCGCTTCCTGGGCCACCCCCTCCAGCTGGGCGTGTCCGGCGATATGCTGGGCCGGGTGTTCAACGGCATGGGCGTGCCCATCGACGGCGGCCCCGCCATTCTGGCCGAGGAGTACCGGGACATTAACGGCCTGCCCATGAACCCCGCCGCCCGGGACTACCCCAATGAGTTCATCCAGACGGGCATTTCCACCATCGACGGCCTGAACACCCTGGTGCGCGGCCAGAAGCTGCCCATCTTCTCCGGCTCCGGCCTGCCCCACGCCAACCTGGCCGCCCAGATCGCCCGTCAGGCCAAGGTGCTGGGGGACGAGAGCGCAAATTTCGCCGTGGTGTTCGCCGCCATCGGCATCACCTTCGAGGAGTCCGAGTTCTTCGTCCAGGAGTTTAAGCGCACCGGCGCCATCGACCGCACTGTGCTGTTCACCAACCTGGCCGATGACCCCGCCGTGGAGCGTATCGCCACCCCCCGGATGGCCCTCACCGCTGCGGAGTACCTGGCCTTTGAGAAGGATATGCACGTACTGGTTATCCTCACCGACATCACCAACTACGCCGAGGCTCTGCGTGAAGTGTCCGCCGCTAAGAAGGAGGTCCCGGGCCGCCGCGGCTTCCCCGGCTACCTGTACACCAACCTGGCCACCATCTACGAGCGCGCCGGCCGCCAGCTGGGCAAGGCGGGGTCCATCACCATGATCCCCATCCTCACCATGCCCGAGGACGACAAGACCCACCCCATCCCCGACCTGACCGGCTATATCACCGAGGGGCAGATCATCCTGTCCCGCTCCCTATACCGCCAGGGCATCAATCCCCCTGTGGATGTGCTGCCCTCCCTGTCCCGTCTGAAGGATAAGGGCATTGGCGTGGGCAAGACCCGAGAGGACCATGCCAACACCATGAACCAGCTGTTTGCGGCCTACTCCACCGGCAAGGACAATAAGGAGCTCATGTCCATTCTGGGCGAGGCGGCCCTGACCCCCACCGACCTGCTTTATGCCAAGTTCGCCGACGAGTTCGAGCGGCGCTACGTCAACCAGGGCTATGAGGAGAACCGGTCCATTGAGGAGACGCTGAACCTGGGCTGGGAGCTGCTGTCCATCCTGCCCACAGCGGAGCTCAAGCGCATCAAACAGGAGTATATTGATAAGTATCTGCCTAAAAAAGAGCAGTAAGGAGGGGGAAACATGGCAAACACCGTGGTAAACCCCACCCGAATGGAACTCACCCGCCTGAAGGGCAAGCTGAAAACCGCCCAGCGCGGCCACAAGCTGCTGAAAGACAAGCGGGATGAGCTGATGAAGCAGTTCTTAGACACCGTGCGGGAGCTTCGCGCCCTACGCTCTCAGGTGGAGCAGGACCTGCTGCGGGTGCACAGCTCCTTCACCGTGGCCTCCGCACTGATGAGCGCCCAGGCCATGGAGCAGGCGCTGATGTATCCCAAGCAGTCCGTAGAGCTCACTATGAGCTTCCAGAATATCATGTCCGTCAACGTGCCTGTCTACCACTATCAGACCCGCACCGACGACACTGGCGACATCTTCCCCTACGGCTTTGCCGCCACCAGCGGCGAGCTGGACGGAGCGGTGGCCGCCTTGGGCGAGGTGTTCCAGAATATGCTCAAGCTGGCTCAGACCGAAAAGGCCGCCCAGCTCATGGCGGAGGAGATCGAGAAAACCCGGCGGCGCGTCAACGCCCTGGAGTACGTGGTCATCCCCAACACCCAGGAGAACATCCGGTATATCACCATGAAGCTGGATGAAAATGACCGCTCTACCACCACCCGGCTGATGAAGGTGAAGGATATGCTTCTGGCTGAGGCCCAGGAGGAGCGCCGGGCCGCCAACGATAAGGCGATTCAGTCCTTTGGCGGCAATCCGAGCGATACCACGCAGATCTGAGCGTTCCACTCAAAACCAACGCATTAAGCCCTCCCGGCAGTTCGCCGGGAGGGCTTTTGCCTGTTTTCTAATCCGCCGTATCCCTCGGGTCAATTTCGCATCAGCGAACTACTTTACCGATTTCGAGCCGTTATCTTTTGATTTACGGCAAGGCAGCTAATCAAAATGGCGGCGTAATAGGAAAACAGCAGGACCGTCGTAACGTTCATTTGCTTTTCTCGCTGCGTAAAATAGACCAGTGTAAACAGGACCTCAAACAAAATCGAACTAAGGCCGGTGAGGATCTCGATCCAGCGCATTTGCAGCTGTACCCTTTTGATAGAATCCTTTTGGGGGTCAAATCCCGCCAGCATATTATAGCGACCGCTCTTGAGCATCACCGTAAAGGTAACATAGATCATTGCTGTGGCAAAAGCGCACGTCACAGGGAGAAACACGGCGGCAGCGATATTTACCAGGCCGCAAATTCCAAGGGTTACATGGACTACAGCCAGCAGGATACTGACGATCAAGAATATGGGACTAATCCCAATATCCGCCTCCGTTCCTTTCCCCTCCGAGCCGCCTATGAGATCGGAGACCGAAACATCAAACGCTTCCGCAATCCGCTCAATCAAACCAATATCCGGTTCGCTCAGGTCCCTCTCCCAGCTCGAAACGGCCTGCCTTGAAACGCCCAGCTGTTCTGCCAGCGCGCTCTGGGACAACCCGGCGTTATTGCGTATAGCCGACAAATTAGCGCCAAAGGAATTTTTCATTTCCATTTTTCCTCTCCCCTAACTTGTACCCATTCTATCCGGTTCTCCCAGAAAAAACAAGAAAGGGATCGTTGCATGGGCCGCAATCGTTTGTTGCTACTGCAATCCCCTGTGAAAAATGTGGCTACCGATTCTGGGTTGTCCTAAATCATATGAAAAGCGTCCCTTCCGTGGCAGGAGGGACGCTTTTTTGCGTAAAACCATAGACTGGGACAGCAAAATGGAAAGGAGTTTTCCAGATGAAGCTGTCCCAGCTGCTGTCCGCTATCGGCGCAAACTGTACCCAGGATGCGGACATTACCGCCCTGACCTGCGACTCCCGGGAGGTGATGCCGGGAGCGCTGTTCGTGGCCATGGAGGGGGCCAAAGCCGACGGTCGCACCTATCTGTCCGACGCTCTGGCCCGGGGCGCCGCGGCGGTAGTTTGCCGCCCACCTCTGCCTTCCGGCGTCTCCGGCGCCGCCGTAGACGACCCTCGAGCCGCCTTAGCATCTTTGGCCGCGGAATTTTATGGACATCCCGCCCGGAAGCTCTCCCTCATCGCCGTCACCGGAACCAAGGGCAAGACCACCACCGCCCATATGCTCCGGGACATCCTCTCCGCCGCTGGATACCAAACCGGCATGACCGGCACCCTGGGCGCATACATCGGCCGCACACCCCTGGCCAGCTGTCCCAACACCACCCCGGAACCCATCGCCCTCCACCGCACGCTGCGGCAGCTGGTGGATGCGGGATGCTCCCACGTAGTGATGGAGGTCTCCTCCCAGGCCATGAAACTACACCGGACGGACGGCCTCACCTTCGCCGCCGCCCTATTCCTCAACCTCACTCCAGACCACATCGGCGAAGCGGAGCACGCCGACTTTGCCGAGTACCGCGCCTGCAAGGCCGCCCTGTTCCGCCAGTGCCGCTTGGCGGTGGGCAATGGCGACGACACCAGCTGGCCCGCCATGGCCGCCCAGGTTCCGTCCGGAGTTCCCGTCCTCACGTTCGGCTTCGGCCCGCAGTCCCAGGTGCAGGGGACGCTCCTCCCATCTCAGCCAGACGCCCCCCCATTGTCTGTGCGCCTGTCCGCGGACGGCGCGCCCCCCTACCGCATCCCCCTGCCGGGCTCGTTCAATGCCGCCGACGCGCTGGCCGCCATCGCTCTGAGCCGCGCCCTGGGCCTCAATGACGGCGCAATCCGCGCCGGGCTGGCCCACGTCTGCGTCCCAGGCCGCACCCAGCGCTACCCCGCCCCCGCCCCCTACACCATTCTCATTGACTACGCCCACAACGGCGACAGCTTCCGCGCCCTGCTGTCCGAGCTGCGGCTCCACTGCGCCGGAAACATCATCCTGGTTTTTGGCGCGGGCGGCGACCGCCCCAGGCTTCGCCGCATCGACATGGGCCGCGCCGCCGCCCAGTGGGCTGACTACGCCATCCTCACCGCCGACAACCCCCGCAGCGAGCGCGTGGAGGACATCTGCGCGGACATCGCTGCGGCCATCGGCTCCGACATCCCCTGGGAGATTGTCCCCGACCGGGGAGCGGCCATCCGCCGCGCCCTGGAGCTGGCCCAGCCAGGGGACATCGCCGCCCTGCTGGGCAAGGGCCACGAAACCTACATCGAGGAAAACGGCGTGCGACGCCCCTTTTCCGAGTGGAAAG
>CAJULM010000006.1 GCA_910587285.1 uncultured Oscillospiraceae bacterium
TCTAAACCTGCTGATACTGAATTTATTAACCTGAAACTTATTATACGAGGAGGATAAAATCATGTTGAACCACATCGTAATCATGGGCCGTCTGACCCGGGACCCGGAGCTGCGGCACACCCAGTCCGGCACGGCCGTGGCCAGCTTCACCGTGGCGGTGGACCGGGATTTCAAGGACAAGGAGACCGGCGAGCGCAAGACCGACTTCATCGACTGCGTGGCTTGGCGCTCCACCGGGGAGTTTGTGAGCAAGTATTTCGCCAAGGGCCGTATGGCCGTGGTGGAGGGCAGACTTCAGCTCCGTGACTGGAAGGACAAGGAGGGGAACAAGCGGCGCAGCGCGGAGGTGCTGGCGTCCAGCGTCTATTTCGGGGACAGCAAGCCCAAGGACGGTGACAGCAAGGCCAAGGCGGGCAAGGATGACGATTTCCAGCTGCCTGGTGATTTCGGCGCCGGCTCTGACAGCGGCTTCGCGGATCTGGCGGATGACGACGGCGACCTGCCGTTCTGAAAACGTGCGGCGGGAGGGGCGACCCTCCCGCCCGCATGGCCCGATTTTGACAGTTGCTATTTTGCCTGTGAACTGATAAACTATAGCTATCTTAAATGAAAGCGAAGGGCGGGATATCGTATGATGTATCCTTACATCACGTTGGCTGATGAAACGGAGATCACCCATTCCCATGTCATGGAGCATGAGGGCGTGCAGTCGGTAGAGGTGCATTTTGAGCGGCCCACAGAGGACGGCTTTGTTTCGGCCCGGTGTGTCCTGCCAAGCTATGAGTGGAAATTCAACGAGGGCTTCCGACCTGACGAACTGGCGCTGTTTGATGAATTTCTGCGCCACAACGCCCACTTGCTTTACCGCTATGCGGCGCAGGGAGGGATACACTGTGCCTAACCTGTTTCGCGTAGGCGGCTACCTGGTGTTCTTTTGGTCAAATGAAAATGGGGAACCGATCCATGTCCACATCATCAAAGGAAAACCTTCGCCGAACGCAACGAAGATTTGGCTGACCAGCTTGGGCCAGTGCATTGTGGCCAACAATCGGAGCAGGATTCCACAGAATGATCTGAATGAGCTGCTGGATGTTATCTCAGCCCAGTTTTTCTTGATTTGCCGGAAATGGAAGGAACATTTCTGCGTGGACGAAATCACATTCTTTTGCTAAACGCAAGGGATATCAAGGGATATAGAATTTTAGAGACGAAGCGGGAACAGAACGGTTCCGCTTCGTCTCGCTTTTTGGAGGAACAGCACAATGAAGAAATATTTTGACTACTTAGACGCACTGCGGGAATCCGGCGTCACCAATATGTACGGCGCGGTGCCCTACCTTCAGCAGGAGTTCCCGGAGCTGAGCTATGACCACGCCCAAGCTGTCTACATCCTGCGGGAGTGGATGGCGCACCGTCAGAAGGGTGGGGATGCGTAATGCGCGGGCCCTACCGCACCATTGAGGACGTCCTGCGCTCCCCCTGGGCCGCCATAGAGCGGCCCGGGGAGGGGCCGGGCACAGACCGGGTACTGCACTCCACCCGACTGGAAGACAGCATTTACGCCGACCTGCGGGAGGGCGACACCGGTTTGGAGCAAACCGAGCAGGAGGCGGCAAAAAAGCTGCCCTCCTTCCCGGCCTTGTCCCGGGACGTGTTCCAGTCCTTCTACTCCCTGATGCCCCGGAAAATCGGGGACGGGGAGCTGTCCGTGGCGGCCCGGAAATTCAACGCGCCCATTTTGGAGCATATCACCCAAAGCGGGGACTATCCCACACTGAAGTCGGTGTGTGAGGGCCGGGAGCTGCCCGCCTACGAGGCGGCATCCGAGTTCGTGGCCCGCACCGCCGGGGAGCTGGACAGCCTGCTTTCCAACATCGGCGGGGAGAAGAACGCGCTGAACACCCTGGAAAAGCTGGAGCAGGGGGAACGGCAGGCACAAAAAGAACTGGCGGAGCTGTTGGAGCGGATGCAGGCCATGAAGGACTGCGGCCAGGACTTGGAGCAGTCCGTGGTAGACGCCGCCAACAAGGTGGAGAGCAAACGCCGCCAGGTGGAGGCCGTGGGTAAGCTGGTGGACGCCAACGCCGCTAAAAGCAGGAACGATGTGGCCGAGCTGGTGTCCCTGGCTGTAACCGCCGCCGCTGAAAAGGCGGATGAGGTGCGGAATATCATCGGGGCCTGGAGCGACGACCCCGGCAATTTGGAAAAGAACGAGGCAAACGCCGATCTGCTGGCCCTGGTGCGCAAAAGCCAGGTTCTGCGGGATATCGCCAAGTACCTGGGCAGTTTTCGGGAAATCTTCGCCCAGGGCAAGCGCAACGGCTACGCCTATGGCCGGGGCGAGAAATATGCCCTGGCGCTGGGCCACGACCTGTCCCGCGCCCTCACCTCCGAGCTGGCCATGCTGGCCTCGCCTCAGACGGTGCCGCTGTTCCTGCGCAAGTACCAGCGGGGGCAGATCAAGCAGTACCAGCGCCGAGAGCCCATCTACAAGGGCATGGGGGACATCATCTGCTGCCTGGATGAATCCGACTCCACCGAGGGCGATCCTGCCGGATGGGGGAAAGCTGTGGCACTCACCCTGCTGGAGATCGCGGCAGACAGCGGGCGGAGCTTCGCCCTCATTCACTTTTCCAGGTTGGGAAGGTTCCAAACCGATCTGTTCCGGCCTGGAGCGTATACCATGGCGGATAAGCTGTGCGCCGCGGAAACCTTTTTGGGCGGCGGCACCAATTTCCAGACGCCGATGAACGAGGCCCTGCGGCTGATGGAGGCAGAGGGCTTTGAAAACGCTGACATTGTATTTGTCACAGACGGCGAATGTGAGCTGCCGGATCAGTACTTGGAGCAGCTTCGCGCGGAACAGACCGCCCGGCGGTTCACCGTCACCGGGGTGCTGCTGGACAAGGGCACGCCGGGGATGGCGTTCAGCCTGAAGCAATTCTGCCAGAACATCTACCGCACCAGCGAGCTGCTGGGGGATGAGATCGTGCGGGAATTGGTGGGCAAGCGAGTATAAATCAGGCTATAAAACAAGGCGACGCAAACAGGGGGCAATGGCATTGGGTTGCCATTGTCCCCTGCTTTTTTACGCAATCAGTAGGATACGCTTCCGTTAAACTTCTCGTTTACCACATAGCAGGCCGTGCGGTCCTCCGGCTTGACAGACAGCCTCAAATCGGTGATCGATATTTTATTCGTGTTTGGCCTGAACCCAGTCCACCGGCATCCCATTGACCTCCAGCCCCTCCCCGGCAGGGATGAGCAGATACTTCTTCCCGTCGATGATCCGTGTCTCCACCAGATAGCTCTGCTCCGGCGGCACGGCGATGGTCACATCGGCGGCCTTGACCTCAAACCGCTTGCTGTCGATGAGGTTGGCGGGGCTGAGCGCCGCCCCTTCTCCGAACAGCTCCCCGCACTTCTCGCAGAATGCGGTAATCTGCGGTTCCTCTGCACCGCAGTCCCGGAGGATGGCCGCCACGTCCTTGGCGGTAACGGCCAGGGGCTCCGGGTCTTTGGTCTCCCGGTGCTCCTCAATCTTGGCGGTCAGCCGCTCATGGACGGCCTGCACCACCTCCAGGCCGCAGGCCCCCTCCAGCCCCTCCCGCAGGGCGGTCTGGAACGCCTCCCTCTGTTCTCCGGCGGACATGGGCGGTTCGGTGTGGAAGATGGCGTCCAAAAACTCCTGGTGCAGCTCGTCCGGCTTGCGGGCGTAGGTGAGAGCATTGTAGATATTGGCCGCCCGGTCGTCAAAGGCCGGGAACAGGAAGCCCAGCTCCGGCGGGGAGACGATCTGACTGGGGGCGCAGTTGTGGAACTCATTTTCGCCCGCGCAGTAGCTCAGCTCCAGTTTGCCGTCCTTCACCGGGCACACACAGCACACAATGTAGGAGAACACCGTGTCGCCCTCATCCGCGCGATCCTCGCCGTCTTTGCCTCGGTGGGGCACATCGTAGGCGTCGTGGGCCAGCAGGATCAGATAATTGCTCTCTCCCATGTCCAGGCTGTCGATGACCGTCTGATAGAATTCCTGCCGCACCTCGCCGTCCTTCAGCCGGGAGTCCCGCAGAGCCATGAGGCGGCGGTGCTCATCGCTGTCCGCCACCTGCTGGGTGGAGAACACGATGTCGATGAGGTTCCGGCCCAGGGCCCCGGACAGGGTCTTTTTCAGCAGGGCTAAGTATTTCTCCGCCTCCTCCTCGGGCATCCGGTCCAAGGACTCGTCCAGGTAGGAGACGATCTCCTTTTGACTGTTCACATAGCAGCCGTAAATGCGGCCGATGGCGTTTTTGCCCAGCCGGAAGCGGCGCTTCAGCTCGCTGATCTCTTTCTGATTCATGGTGACCTCGCAGTTTCAAATGTATTTTGCGCGGCGGTGGAAATTCTGGACCGCGCAATCAAAGCAGACGTCTTATTATAGGGAGAAGCGGCAAAACTTACAAGTCCTGCCCCAGAATTGGGGCTTCAACTTCTAAAATGTCCTCAATGGGGATGGCGGTGCCGTCTGTGAGGATAACCCGACCCTCCAATGGGTCGATTTTTTTGATCGTACCCACGGCATCCACATAGGTCCCGCCGTCTTTTTTCCCATCGGGCAGAAAATATGTGAATATGGCTTCTCCGCCTGTCTCACACAGATACCGCAGCTTTTCATCCAGCACGGCCTTTTCGTCCTCGGTGAGCTCTATTCGTTCCCCGGTGACACGGGCCGTCTCCCGGATGGCCGAACCGAAGCCGGAAAGGGCCTGAAAGGGCGAAAACTGAGCCGCCCGGTCTATCATACGCATACGGGGATGCCTGGGCGAGGTGGGATGAGGCAGGTGGATGATGTCGTCATAAGCTCCCATTTCTAAGCCTTGTGCCCTCCAATACGACTATTGCGGTCGGCTGCGGTAGCGCCGTCGATCAGGTTCGTTCCCTTCAAAATGGCGTTCTTGCCGTACTTGCTCTTGATACCCAGCATGGTCTCCTGGAGCTTCCGCTCCTTCGCCAGCTCTGCCTCCTGGGCTTTTCTTTCGGCCTGTGCGGCGGCATAGTCGGTAAACAAATCCATCTGTTCCATGGCTGGCTCATGTGACACAGCGCTTTCGTCCGTCACCTGATTGGCGGTGAGATTCATGCGCCGGATCAGCAGATCCTTGTCCACGATGCGGTCATACAGCTCCAAAATCGCCGCCGTGATACGCTTGGAAGAGGCGGTGCGTTCCTCCAGGTTGGCGGTGCCGTGGGCGTGCTTGGGGACCTGCCGCCCGTAACGGTCTGTCTTGACCTCGCCGTGGTACTGCTTCCGGCGCTGAGAATCGCGCAGGTTGTCAATGTCATAGCCCACGGTGAGGGTGAGCTGATCTGTCACCAGTCTCTGGCTCACCAGCTCCAGAGCCAGTTGATCCGCCATCTCCCAGGCCACCATCCGGGCCTTATCAAAGGTGTAGGGGCAGGTGAGCACCTGGCCGGAGCCCACGCTTTTCGTCTCGGGTTTGTACGCCTTGATATCCGCCATGGTCGCCGGCTCATATCCCCAAGCGTGGTCGATCAAGAGCTCCGCGTTCACGCCGAACATTTTATAGAGCAATTCCTCGTTGTAGTAATCAGTGGATTTTCCGATGGAGCACCGGGCGATATCCCCCATGGTGTACAGCCCCTGGGCCTCCAGCTTTTTGGCGTAGCCCGGACCCACCCGCCAGAAGTCGGTGAGAGGCCGGTGGTCCCACAGCAGGCGGCGGTAGCTCATCTCATCCATCGCCGCAACGCGTACACCGCTTTTGTCCGGCTTGGTGTGCTTGGCCCAGATATCCATGGCCACCTTTGCCAGATACAAGTTCGCGCCGATGCCCGCCGTGGCAGTGATGCCGGTGGTGTCCAACACGTCCAGCACGATCTTCCGGGCCAGCTCCCGGGGAGTGAGCTTGTAGGTGGGCAGGTAGTTGGTCACGTCCATCAGCACTTCGTCGATGGAGTATGCGGAAATGTCAGAAGGAGCCACATACTTCAGATAGACATTATAAATCTTCGTGCTCCATTCGATATAGTGAGCCATCCTAGGAGGGACCACCAGATAATCCAGGGCCAGCTCCGGGTGGGCCTTCACGTCCGGGTCATGCCAGGAGGAGCCGGTGAGCTGCCGCTTTGGAGCCTTCTGCTGCCGTTGGGCGTTCACCTCCGCCACCTTCTGTACCACCTCAAACAGACGCGCCCGCCCGGAGATGCCGTAGGCCTTCAGGGAGGGGGTGACCGCCAGACAGATGGTTTTATCTGTACGGCTCTTGTCCGCCACCACGAGATTGGTGGTGAGAGGGTCAAGGCTGCGTTCCACGCACTCGACGGAAGCGTAAAAGCTGCGTAGATCGATGGCCATATACACCCTGTCCTTCATATCTGGATCACCTCCTGTCTCAGCGTCCCTCAAGCGGTCTTTATTATACACCAAGGAAACCGAACTGTCCATATGTTCGATTAAAAATAGGTGGAACCCCTCCAACTATCCGCCCGGGCCCCGGCATGGTACAATGAGCCTGTATTTCAGGGCGGAGTAAGTTAGGGCGGAGTAAGCGAGGGAGGAACGGCGATGAAAGGGGTGAAGTCTGCCCTCCGCCGGACCGAAACGGCCTGGAAGAACAAAATATCAAGGACAAGAAGACTGTGAGTTGCCCCTGCGGGGCGGTTCACGGTCCTTTTTTGTCCCCAAAAACGAGAGGAGCAAAAATCATGAGTGAGCAGAGCGGATTCCCCTTTGGTGAAGTGTCCGACGGTGCCGGCTTGGATATCGACGCCATCTTCGGCGGCGCGTCCGGCGGTTCCGGCAGCGTAAACCCCTTTGAGTCGGCGTTGACCCAGCAGCCCGCGCCCATCCCGCAGGAGGCACCTCAGACAATAGCGCCCCAACCCGTACCCCAGGCGGTTCAGCAGCCCGCGCCGTCTGTGTTCCAGAACGTCCAGCCCATTCCGCCCGCCCCGGTCCCGGCGGCGCAGCCCGCTCCGGCCCCCGCGCCTGCGGCGGCCCCGGCAGCCCAGCCCCCATTGGATATCGACCCCCTGGCCGCCGCTATGGCGGAGCAGGAGGCCAAGACTGAACAGAAAGCGGCCAAGTCCCTGTTTGAGAAGGCCCCGGTGTTTCTCTACGGCAGCGCCCGGGAGGACATCGCCGACCCCGGCATGACCTTTGAGGAGCTTCGCATCGCCAAGTCGGAGGACTTCCCTGAGCTGGCCGAGGGCAAGAAGGTGTCCTGGACGGTGGAGTACGGCAAGACCGTCAAGCCCATCGCAGACCCCAAGGGCACCACCATCGCCTCCGTCAAGAAAGAGATCGAGCTGTCCAAGGCGTTCCTGGACAACCTCAAAAAGGCCAAGAACAAGAACCCGGACTGCCTGGTGAAGCCCCGTGTCACCGCCCAGAGCAAGGGCATCGCCGCCTATAAGGGCGTGTTCGCCTCATTGGAGGAGGCCCGGGCGTCGGACAAGGCCATCTGCACCATCCCCGGCGCGGACGGCAGGGTGTACGAGCTGCGCAAAAACGAGCTGGGCGAATTCATCGCTCCCAAAGACTGCGTGATCGACCTGGAATCGGTCAGGGCCGGGTTTACCCCGGCCCTCCCGCTGGTTCCCATGGAGCTGCTGGCCCAGATCATTTCCTTCTTTCGGTGCTGCATGACCGGCCCCGAGGAATTTGAGGCACTGGCCCACATCCTCTGGGACAAGCAGGAGCAGGAATTTGTGGTGCGCGTCCCTGAGCAGACGGTGACCAAAGCCCACATCGACGCCGAGCTGAGCCGGGACGATCTGCCGGAGGAACGCTACCTCCACTATATCGACATCCACAGCCACAACAGCATGGAGGCCAAGTTCTCCTCTGTGGATGACAACGATGAGCGGGCCACCCGGATCTACATCGTGGTGGGACGACTGGACAAGTTTTTCCCGGATATCACGGTGCGGATGTCCTGCGGCGGCACCTATCTGACGCTGCCCCCGGGGTGCGTGCTGGAAAGCTTTGGCGCGGTGTTTCCCGCCGAGTGGCGCACTCAGGTGAAGCTGCTGCGCAGAAGCGTCCCGCCGGTGCTGCGTCCCATGACCGGGACGCCGGGGGAGAAACTCTGGGAGGCTCGCCAATGAAGTTTTCTATGACCCGCCCGGTGAAGATCGTCATGCTGGGCGCGGGCGGCACAGGAGGCCACATCGCGCCCCACCTGTACCGGCTGCTGTACTCCCTGCGCCGCCCGGTGCGGTTCATCCTCTGCGACGGCGACGTGGTGGAGGAAAAGAACCTGGTGCGGCAGAACTTTACCCCCGCCGATCTGGGGGAGAACAAGGCCAAAGTGCTGGCGGAGCGGTATTCCGCCGTGTTCGGCCTGGAGACGGAATATGTACCCTCCTTCGTGGAGGATGAGGATCAGCTTGGCTCCCTGCTGGAACCGGGCTATCTTTGGATGCGCCAGCCCGGCCACGCTTACAACGTGCGGGTATCGGAGCTGGTGATCCTCATCGGCGCGGTGGACAACAACAAATCCCGGCAGCTGTGCCACCGGATGTTCTACCGGGCCACAGAGCTGATTTACATTGACAGCGGCAACGGAGAGTTCACCGGCCAGGTGGTGTGCGGCGTGCGCCGGGGCGGCAAAACCTATTACCCACCCATCGGCATCGTCTATCCGGACGTGCTGGTGGAGACGGACAAGTTCCCCACGGAGCTGTCCTGCGCCGAGGCGTCGGTGTCAGCCCCCCAGAGTATGGCGGCCAACATCACGGCGGCCACCATTGTGGTGGACATGGTCTACAACATTTTGGCCACGGGCAGCAGCACCGTACGGAAAGTAACCTTTTCCACTCAGACTGTCAACGTGCGGCCTGAGCTGCAAAAAACAAGTACAAGGAGGAAACAAGCGGCATGAGAACAAGAGTAGACGCGAAAGCGTTCATCCAGGCACTGGACAGGGTGAGCGGCCTGATCCGCAAATCGGCCATCCCCGTCCTGAACGCCGTGCTGGTTCGGTTCGAGGAGGACCGCTGTACCCTGACCTCCACCAACATAGAAGCCTACCTGTCCGCGGTGCTGCCCGCCCAGGGGGACGCCTTTGCCTTTTTGCTGGACCGCCCCCGCGAGACCGCCCGGGCCTTCCGGCAGTTTGAGGGCGAATTGGCCCTGGAGCAGACGGAAACAGGGGAAGGCGACCGGCGGCGGATCAAGCTGGTTCTGTCCTGCGGGCCCCGTTCCGCGGAGCTGCACCCGTTTCTGCCCGAGGATTTTCCCCGGTATCCGATCTGGGAAGCGAAGGACAGCTTCACCGCCAACGCCGCCCGGCTGTACGCCCGCGTGGAGCGGGTGAAATACGCTGTGGGGATTCCTCGTAAAGAGGAGGCCAGGGCCTGCGTGGTCAGCGTGCAGTTCAGCGGGAACCGCGTCTACGCTTTGGACGGCTGCCGCATGGCATGGGATACCGACCCGGAGCTGGATGTGCCCCGGCCCTTTATGGCAGCCCCAGACGCGCTGGAGCATTTGAAGCTGTTCGGGGATCAGGCGGTCTCCGTCCGGCTGGGGGAGCGGTACGCCGAGGTGGCCGATGGCGTGACGTCGCTGCTGTTCCGTCTGCCGGAGGGCGAGCTGTTCAAGCTGGACAGCGCCATCCCGGAGCGGTATCAGGTGGAAGCCCAGGTGTCCCCAGCGGAGTTCCTGGCCGAGCTGAAGTATCTGAAGCGATCCCTGCGGGGAAATCGCGCCCACATGGTGCGCTTCAGCGGCGGCAACCTGCTGGCCGAATCCGCGGGAGAGCGGTACGCCACTAAAATCTCGGCCACCGGGTGCGACGGCGTAGAATTTGGGTTCAACCTGGACTACATGGCGGACGCCCTGGAGCAGTTTGGCAAGGAACCATCTGTGAAAATGAAAGTAAGCGCCGGTTCCCTTGGCCCGATCATCTTTGAGGCCGATGGCCGGAACGACCACGCCATGGTGCTGCCTGTGCGGCTGAAAGAAGCCAGCAGGGCCGCGTAAAAAGGAGAAAACTATGGATTTCAAAGAATTTAACAGGCTCTACCGCAAGGATACTATCTCGTTTTTGATCGCCCTGAACCTGTACCTGGGCTACGGAAGCACCGTACTCAGGGCGGGCTCCAGGGAGGATCTTTCCGGGGCGGCGGCCCTGGAGATCTCAAGCCTGTTCGCGGAAGAAAAGCGGGATCACATCATCGAAACGGCGCGGAAGCTGGCCGAGATGGAGCCCAACGATTTGATCCCGTACATCTCCCAGTGCGGCATCCGTGCCGGGGCCAGCAGCTCGGATGAGCCTGGCGTCTGCCCGGTGTGCGGCGGCAGGATCAGGTACGACCACCAAGGCTCCTCGGAGTGGAACTTCATCCTGACCTGGCAGTGCCTGGACTGTCAGGCCACCGGCGAGGAGAACCACCACCTGGTGTTTGACGCCCACTATAACCTGCATGAGAAGAACGGGGATCCCATTCCCCGGAGATATCAGAAATAGGAGGAGAGCGCACAATGAAAACCGTTTATATCCCCACCGGGACAGAAGTTTCCCATATGAACCTAGCCACCGGGCATTTGGTGGTAGACGGCAGCCTGACCATCACCGGCACGCTCAAGGCCAAAACCATCGGAGGCCGGGGCTTCGTGGAGGCGGGCACTGTGTCCGCCGACGGCATCCAGGTGGATGATCTGAAGGCGGTCAGCGTCACCTGCCGGCGGCTGTACGCAAAGCGGGCGGAGGCGTCCCAGATCTTCGCGTCGGAGGGCATTGACGTGTCCTGTTTCCTGGGCGCGGACCGGGTAGTGACGCCCAAGCTGACCGTGGCTCTCAGCGACATCGACGAGGTGACGGTGGATGAGACTGTCCACCTGCCGCCGAAAAAGCGGAGCCTGCTCCGCTTCTGGCTGGCGTCCGCCTTGCGGTCGCTGTTGATCAGGCTCACCGCAGATGACGGGAGCCAGGTAATCGACGCGGAGTATAAGCCCGCAGATGAGCACAAAAATGTATACCAAATCGGAGCCCAGCGCAATGGGTCCGATTTGGAGAGGAGGAGTGGCGAGACAAATGAGCGTTCGGCGTAGCCGGAAGCAAAGGATGTGAAGCCTATGACAACGAGGCTGCGGGCGAACCAAGGGACAGGGAGCGGCCGCTTCCTGTCCTCCCATTACATCGAGGAGGTCAAGAAAATGTCCCACAAATCACAGGAAAGGAATATGCGCAGGCTGGCCGGGCTGCTGGGCCAGGAGCTGAGCTATATCTGGGGCGGGAAAGAGAGCGGCCCCAACGGCGCGAAGAAGCAATTTTTGAATACGGGCCGGACATTCCTCCGGGCGCTGGGCAAAGACCTGGGCCTGCGGGACGCCGAGGCGCACTCTAATCCCGGCGGCATCGCCGTGCCTGGGGACTGCTCCCTGATCGGGATGTGGCAGACCAACGGGCTGTATGTCCATCTGTCCCAGCCCTGCTGCGACCGGGAGCGGGTGCTGCTCTACCGCACCGTCCGCCACAGCAAAGACTACACCGGCGGGCGGAATCTGTATCTCACCCGCCGGGATCTGGCGGAGATGAGCTATCCCGACCTGCTGTTCCTTCTGGCGTCGGTGCGGGAGGAGGGCGCCCATGAGCGGGCAGCCTGACGTATCTCAGGCCGGACAGCGCAGCTATGCCCTGGAGAGGCTGCGGGGGCTTCAAAGTGAAGTCCCCCAGCTCACCCAGGCCATGGTGCTGTGCCGGGCCAGGGTGGAGCAGCACCGAAACACCGACCTTGCCGCCGCCCGGGACGAGTACAATGATTTGCAAAATGCCCGGAAGCGGCTCGCTGAGGCGTTGGGCGAGGTCCAGCTTTTGCTGATGGAGGTGGAGGAATACCATCTGGCCGCCAACGCGGGACAGCTGAAGGAGGGCCTGCTGGGCTTTGACCTGCTGAGCAATACCTACCGCCCGGTATACGACGCGCTGAACGGCTTTGCCGCCCGGCTTCCCGTGGACGGAACTACCAACGCCCAAGTGGTGGGGCGGCTGATGAACAACATTAAAATGGGCTATTACCCCACCGACCCGGACAACATCTCGCTGATTTTGAAGGGCGTCCAGTTCCCGGAGGGTGTCACCACCAACCTGCTGGACCCCTGCTGCGGCTGCGGAAAGGCTCTGCGGCAGATGGCCGACGGGAACAACTGCTACACCTACGGCGTGGAGCTGGACGGGGCCCGGGCCGATGAGGCACAGACCCGGCTCCATCGGGTGGGCTTCGGCAGCTTCTTTTTCAGCCAGGTCAGCGCCAACGCCTTTCATCTGCTGTTTCTCAACCCGCCCTACCTGTCCGTCCTCAATGAGAGCGGCGGCCGGGCGCGGCACGAGAAGCGGTTCCTCATCGAAAGTCTGGGCACGCTTGCCCTGGGCGGGCTGCTGGTGTATGTGATCCCCTATTACCGGCTCACGCCGGATATTTGCCGGGTACTGACGGACAATTTTGAAAACCTGAGCCTGTGGCGGTTTACCGATGCCGAGTTCAAAAAGTTCAAGCAGGCGGCCATCCTGGGCACTCGAAAAAAACGGGATGTTGTTCCCCAGGATACCCAATGGCTGGAGTGGTTTTCCACCCATCCCGGTTCCATTCCCTGCCTCACGGAATTGCCCGAGGGGCGCTACGCGCTCCCAGCCAAACCGCTGGAGGTAAAGACCTTCCGGGGTGAGAAGTTCAACAAGAAGGAGCTGGAGCGGCAGCTGGGCCGTTCGGACAGCTTTCAGCGGATGATGGCCCGCAGCGAGCTGGACAGCGGGGTGAAGCGCCCGCCGCTGCCCCTGTCCATCAGCCAGATCGGTCTGATCGGCGGCTCGGGGTTGATTAACGGCCTGATCGAGTGTGACACGCCCCACGTCATCAAGGGACGGATTGTGAAGGTGACCCGGAACGAGACGGAGGAGCAGTTTGACGCCAAGGGGCGGCACACTGGCGCTGAGCTCCACGAGACCATTACCAACAAAATGATATTCAACATCTTGACGCCCAACGGCTTCAAGGCGCTGACGTAGAGGAGAATTTTTATGAGTGTTATTACTGTGAATCCCCGGTTCAACCCGGGCAGGCTGATGATTACCCGCAACGCGAAGAATGCGCTCCCCCGCAGAGAGGTGGACGCCGCCATCAACCGTCACCTGAGCGGGGACTGGGGCGATGTGTGCCAGTCCGATTGGCAGCGCAACGAGCAGGCGCTGCGCGATGGCGACAGGCTGTTGTCTGTCTACCAGACCCAGGCCGGCGAGAAGTTCTGGATCATCACGGAATCGGACCGTTCCACCACCACCGTCCTGCTCCCCAGCGACTGTTGAGGGGGTGGGCGCGTGAGTATGAAGCTGAACCTGAAACTGCTGTCCACCCGGTTTTCCCAGGCGAAGGAGCAGCTGTATGTGCCGGATGACGGCGTCAACCCCTATCTGCTGGAGCATATTCTGCGCCCCAATCTAGAGGGGGAGTTTCTCCGCCTGGGGGACATCGACTTTGACGCTTTTGAAGCGGACGACGTGCCCGCGCTGGAGGAGTATTACGACAGGCTGTATAAAACGTCGCAGAATCTCGCCCAGTTCGCGCAGACTGTGGCCCGGGTTCCGCCCGCCCCCAAGGCGGCGCGCGTGTTTTGCTGAGGTGCCGCCATGGAGGATCTGAGTTCTTACTTTTTCCATATGCTGTACCTGGCGAAAACGGTTCATGACAATCCAAGATTGAAAAAAGGGTGGCCGTCGTTTAACAGCATTCCCCTGGATGAAGACGCGTTTTATGAGCTGTCCATGGAATTGGCTGTGTCGATCTTTGAAGATACCAGCAGCTACTATAACGAGGAATCGGGTATAGAGACCTGGGTGCTGTCCGATCCCATGGTAGACCGCTTCTGTGAGCTGTGCGCACGGCTTGAAACGGAAAAAGGGCTGGAGGAGGGGATCAACCCCTACCGCCGAAACGCCGAGCAGGTGATCCACGAGGGTTTCCGTCTGAACAGCTACAGCTATGACTACGGCTGGCGGCTGTCCGCCGGTGATCGGGGACGCTGGTGTGTCCTGTTTTTCTCGAACGAGGAGTTTTATGGGCTGGAGGAACTGCCCATGGCATTTATGGAAATCCTGGACGGGTTTCAAGAGCTGAACCGGCAGCTGGAAGCGGTGCTGGGTCTGAACAAGATCGTCCCCATCTACTCGATGCCAAACGAATGGAAGGAGGCTGCGTGATGCGGCCAGAATTTGATATGACCATCCACATCAGCACCGAGCGCGGCGAGGTGGTGGTGGAGCAGCAAAAAGCGGGCGGCGTCACCACCCATAAAAACATCACGCCCCAGGCCCTGTGCGACTGCTTCCTCACCAGCCGTTATGATGATGAACGCCGCCCTACCGGGCTGCTGCCCGAGGGCTGCATCGCGGTGGTGATGGAGAAGAAGTACGTCACCTATTTCATGCGCTATCCGGAGCTGTACGCGGACATCACCTACTATGACACCGAGTACCGGGATTTCCCGCTGCCCCGGCTAGTGTTCGGCTTCCAGTATATGCCCCAGGAGGGCAAGGTGGCCGGATGCCGGGTCTGCGTGGCGAAGGATGAGCGGCGGCTGACGCCGGACACGCCCACTTACCGTTACCCATTTTCCAACGTGCATGGGAACAACAGCATCTGCACTGGGAACAACGCCCTGCCCATCTACAGGGACCCCGCCCGGCTGCACACGCTGATGGGCTATCTCCTGCGTCTGCCCAACAACAACGACCTCTATTCCAGGGACAACAACCGGCTCCATGCCGAGTACCGCGACCTCTTAGAGCAGATGAAGGGGAAAACGCCGTCCCACTATTACACCGATGTGCTGGTGCCGGACGGCGGAACACTGAGAGACTTTTTGGACGCGAGGTGAACACAGTGAAAGAAAAAGACCCGAGACAGATCCAGGCGGAGCTGGCCATGCCCTTCGCGCCGGAGGATTTAGAATGGCGGCTGCAAAAGGTGATCGAGGCAAGGGAACTGGGCATTGCCGTCCCCTACGTTACCAACCGGGCCATCATGGGCCGGCTGGATGACGTGGTGGGGGCGGAGAACTGGTACAACGAGTTCAAGCCCTGGCACGGCGCCGGCGGAAAAGAAGCCCAGTTGTGCGGCATCTCCATCCGTTATGGAGAGGGCTTCATCACCAAATGGGACGGCGCTGAGAATTCGGACATCGAGCCTGTGAAGGGCGGTCTGTCCGACAGCATGAAGCGAGCCGCCGTCCAGTGGGGCATCGGCCGGGTGCTGTATAACATGGATGTGGTCTTTGTGGACGTGGAAAAGCGGGGCAAGACCTGGTACATGAAAAAGGACCAGCAGGAGCGTTTGGACTACGCCTATCTCAAGATGTTGGGCAAGCTGAACCTCACTCCGGCCCCGGCCGGCGGTCTGCGGCCCCAGGCGGAGACGGAGGGCGGCGGCGAAGGCCCGGCGGGACAGGCCAAGCCGGCTGAAACATCCGGCGGTAAGACCGAAGGGATGCCTGCGGGCGGAAGCAAACCGGAGGGCATCACCTACATTATCCGCCATGCCCGGATCAACAAGGGCATGAATTCCAGCAGCACCCAGCTGAAGCTGGAGTCCTCCCAGGGGGACAAGCTGGAAGCCTTTGTGCGCGGAGAGCATCCCGAGCTGGCCGTGGGCGTTGTTTTAGCCAACGCAAAGCTGGAAAAGCGGCAGAAGGATACCGTGGTCTACTATATGCTGGAGGAGTTCAAAATCGCGGAGACACAGCCCCAGGCGGCGTAGAGAGGAGCGGAACATGGAGAAAATCCAAAGCTTTCAGATCACCGACATGACCATCGCCGGGTTCAAATCCTATGTGGAGCCTACGAACCTGGTGTTCGGCAATCCTACAGTCATCACCGGCGGCAACGGACGGGGCAAAACCAGCATCGCAGACGCCATCGCCTTCGTAGTCACCGGCCTCCCCTTTTTCGGGGAGCGGGGCATCGACCGGCTGCACAACGAGGTTCAGCCCGATGTGTCCATCACCATGAGCTTTGTGGATGAAACGGGCACGGCCCATGTGCTCACCCGCACCCGGCACAAAAACCGCATGACCATCCTCTATGACAGCTGCGAGATCCGCCAGATGGATCTCACCGAACTGTTTGGAGAGAAGGACGTATTCCTGTCCATCTTTAACCCTCTCTACTTCATCGAGGAGCTGGGGGAGGATGGCAAAAACCTGCTGGAGCGGCACCTGCCCCTGATTTCCCATGAGGCGGTGCTGGCCCAGCTCTCCGACGCCACCCGGGCGGCCCTGGAGCATGAGCAGCTTCTCTCGCCGGACACCTACCTGAAGAAAAAGCGGGCGGACATCCGGGAGCTGGAGGAGACCATCATCTACCTCCAGGGTCAGAAGGATCTGGCGGACAGCCAGGCCCAGGACTGGAGCAGGACTGTAGAGGGCCTGTCCGCCCGCCGCGACACCCTTATCAGGACGGTGGAATCCCTGGAGGCCAAGCGGTTCGGCGGCTTGGACGCCAAGGCCATGGAGCAGCGGCTGGTGGAGCTCAGCGCCCGCTACGACGAAGCGGCCCGGGACGGCTCGCCCCTGGACGCGGAAATTTTGGAAGTAGAGCGGAAGCTGGCCGCCCGGAGGGCGGAGCAATACCAGTCCCCCTACACCCAGGCCGTGGCCGAGGCCAACGCCCGGCTGGCGGAGCTGGCCGAGCGGTTCAACCGGGACAAGCAGGCGTTCCACGCCTGTGTCCCCGGCGCGCCCTGCCCCACCTGCCGCCGCCTCATTACTGAGGAGGCCCTGCCGGAAATCCGGGCCGCTCTGGAACAGTCCTCAAAGGCGGCCATCGCCGCCGGACAGGAGCAGCGGGCCCAGCTCAATGAGCTGACGGAGAACGACGCCAAGGCCAGGGCGGTCTTTGAGCAGTTCCAGGCCGATGATGTAGCCAAGCTGGAAGGGCAGCTGGCCGGCCTTCGGGCCCAAAAGACGGAGGACAGCCCCGCGGACGATCTGCGCTCCCAGATCCAGCAGCTTACTTCTGATTTGGAGTACGGAAATCTCTCTGAGGCGGAGTACGCTCAGTTGAAGGAGTGCCGGGAGGAACTACGGGAGTGCGTCGCCGATTTGAAGGCGGCCCAGGCCGCGGCGGAGCAGAGGCCGGAGGACTTTGACGGAAAGATCAAAGCCGCCCAGGACAAGATCACGGCGCTGAAAAAGCTGATCGCCGACGTTGCCATCTATGTGAGCGAACGGGCAAAGCTGACCTTCTCGGCGCTGAAAATGAACCGAGTGGAGATCTCCCTCTACGACGTGGTAAAGTCCACCGGGGAGCGGAAAGACGTGTTCAAGTTTACCTACGGCGGGCGGCGCTATGACCGGCTTTCCCTGTCCGAGAAGATCCGGGCGGGGATGGAGGTGTCCGAACTGATGAAACGGCTCACTGGGCGCAATTACCCGGTGTTCGTGGACAACATGGAGTCGGTGGACGACCTCAACAACGTGCGGCCCACCGGGCAGGTCATCATGGCCAAGTGCGTCAGCGGCGCGCCCCTGGCGGTGCGGCCTGTGCGGCCTATTGACGTGGCCCAGCGGCAGGCGGCGTAGGGGGTGAGTCCGTCTGGCCGTGAAGCAATACGAAAAAATCCCCATCGTGGACGCGGCCAGACGGTGCGGCATAGCCTTGGATTCCCGGACGCTGCGGCATCGGGAGGTGGAGGCCACCTGCCCCTTCTGCCACGACCACGGGCCGGGGAAGTACCATCTCAGCCTGAACACCGCCACCGACCAGTACCGCTGCCACCTGTGCGGCGCCCATGGCAACAGCGTGACGCTGTACGCCCGGCTCATGGGCGTGACCAACCGGGAGGCATACCAGGCGCTGAAACAGGAGGGCAAGGTCTACCCCATGTCCAGGCGGGAAGCATCCCCATCGGACGCCGAACGCCAGCCCTTGCCCCTGGAACAGCGGCATGAGGCGTACACCGCCATGCTGGACCACCTGACGCTGCTGGATAAGCACCGGGAAAACCTGCTGGAGCGGGGGCTGTCTGAGGAGCGCATCCAGGCAAATCAGTACCGAAGTATGCCGGAAACGGAGGCGGGGCGGCGGCTTTTGGCCGCCCTGCTCCGCTCCTGTGGCCATGAGCTGCTGGGGCTGCCGGGGTTCCGTACTTACTATGGCGATTGGACGATCACCGGCCCAAAGGGCTTCTTGATCCCTGTCCGCAACAAAAACGGGCTGATCCAGGGCATGAAGATCCGCCTGGACGACGCGGACAAGCCAAACCGAAAATACCGCTGGCTGTCCAGCCGGGATCTGCCCAACGGCACGCGCAGCTATTCCTACATCCATGTCACCGGCGACACCACCCAAAAGCGGGCCTTCCTCACGGAGGGCCCGCTAAAGGGGGACGTGGCCAGCTACCTGGCCCATGACGCGCTGTTTGTGTGCGTGGGCGGGGTAAATGCCATCCGCGGGCTGAAGAAAACGCTGATGGGATTGGGCGTCTCCCGGGTGGTGGAGGCCATGGATATGGACCAAATGACCAACCCAGATGTCCGCAATGCCGTGCTGGCGATGCGGAGGGAAGTGCAGGCCATCAAGGGCCTAAAATACACGAAATACACATGGGACCCGGCGTACAAGGGGATCGATGATTACCTTCTCAGTCGGGTAGAGGCCATGTGAAAAAACAGGAGGGCAAGTATGGATAACGTATTTGATATGCACGATTTTATTGGCACGTCCCAGGGCGACGAGGCCCATATGCTGGGCAAGTTTCTCTATTTCTCCCTGGCGAACCTGCTGGTGGACAAAGAGGATCTGTCCAAGCTGTGCGAGGACATGGGCATCCCCTACGCCGGCGGCACCCGGCTGTCCGTGGGGGACGCGTTCCGCTCCGCCACCGGCGACATCCGGGAGCGCATCCCGGTGACGGCCATGGGGGAGACCAATATCTACCTGGCCTACTGCCGGGACAATAAACGCACCAGCGCCGATATTTTATCCCGGGAGCTGGTGAAGGAGACGCTGAACCAGCGTACCAACAACTACGAAAAGCTGGCGAACATCAGCTATGATAAGAAAGACGGCGTGTTTCGAGCGGAAAACATGGCACCGGACGACGCCATCGACGTGCCGGCCTGCTGCCGCAAGGCGGAGGAGCTGTTCGAACTCTATCAGAAGTGCGCCAACCGAAAACAGATCGAAACCATCTGCGTCAATTATCTGCGGGGGCTGGAGGCCACCAAGCTGAGCATCACAGGGCATATGTACTTCGTGCCCCGCACCCACATGGACAAGGTGGACGTGTTTGAGGACTTCATCGGCCTGCTGGGCGGGCTCAACCGCAGAGAGACGCCGCTGATGGTGAACAGCTTTTTCATTATCGACGATGAAAAGCAGCGGTCTAAAATGACCGAGGAATTCTATGCGGCGGTGAAGAAGGAAATTGCTACCTACCAGGAGCGGGCGGACTACCTCATCAAATCCGGCAGCCAGAGCCCGGCGGTGATGGAGCGTTGGGTGCTGAAGATCCAGGCGCTGGAGGAGAAAAAGAAGCACTATGAGGGTGTACTCCGTCGGGAACTGGATGGCTTGGACGATGAATTTTCCACGCTGAAGTTCCTGGGGCAGGAGCTCCAAATGAGGGCACAGAGTATTCGCTTTCAAAAGGCGGCATAAACGGGAATAAGCGTGCGGGGGAAGGTTCAGTCTTCCCCCGCATTGTTTTCTCTATTTGTTGCGATGCCTCTTATGCAATTAAATAGAAAGCCTTTCACATAGCATGAGCCTGGAGCCTGTCTCTTAACGAGATGTGGTCTGTTAGCTGGCCGTTTCGTCTCCTAATATTGGGTATCGTTCTGCTCCAGCTTCTCTGGCGAGCAGCAGTGGACTGCCAGACTATAATAAAAATAATGGTTTGTATGCAACTGGCAGGCTGTGCTCTGGCACAAGAACGGCTGACAGCTCAATGTGCTTCCTAAGAAGCTGGAAGTGCTGACAGCGTGATCACAAACGTAGTTCCCACGCCCACCTGGCTGGACGCTTCAATTTTTCCGCCATGAAGGTCAACAATTCTTTTTGTGAGTGAAAGGCCCAGCCCATTCCCAGCTGTTTTATGGGATGTATCACCTTGATAAAATTTTTCGTATATTCGTTGGAGTACCGCTTGATCCATGCCAATCCCATCGTCTTGGATTACAACTTGAATGTCAGTTCCTATCTTCCTGAGCAGTACACGGATTTTTCCGGCTTGCTTGACAAATTTAATTGCGTTTCCAAGCAGGTTTTGCCAAATCTGTAGGAGTAGATCACGGTTGGCATAACAGTCCACTGGATCTAGGTCAATATCCAACTCAAGATGTTTTCCGTTCCACTGCGGTTCCAACATTAGGATAGCCTCCCGCAGTTGCTCATCCAGGGAGAACCACTCCCTCTGAATTTCAATCTCTTGGTGTTCCAGCCGCGACAAAAGTAGAATATTACCGATCAGTGTGGAAAGCCGCCGTGTGTTAAACAGGATGCGCCGAGTATATTCAGTCCGTTTTTCTTCGGAAAGCTCTTTGCGCTGCAGCAGTGTGGCGTATCCCTCAATCGCCGATAAAGGTGTCTTGAATTCATGGGACACGTTTTCAATAAAATCATTTCGGAGAATTTCAGTCCCAGCTAACTCTCGGGTCATTACGTTGAAATTGTGGGCCATCTCCCGGATCTCAGAAGCTGGTATATCCTCATTCAATTCGATATTGAAATTTCCTTTTGCCACCTCTTGAGTGGCTTTGCTGATTTCAAGGATCAGCTCTAGCGGGCGTTTTCCAATCAGCCTAAACAAAATTGTTCCAATGACGATGCTGACCGTTGGGGTAACGAACAGCCCCCGCAGAAGATGCTGAGAATCCAAAAAACCGATACGAAACAGCAACACAGCAAAGGCGGTGGAAAGGGTCATGGTTATGCTCAAAACCAAAAAAAGCAGAATGGAAAACATTGCGGCTGTTTTTATAGTCCGCTGATGCAGTTTCATTTCTTCACCACCTTATAACCCAGTCCGCGGATAGTGATAATATCAAAGTCTGGATTTCCACGGAAACGCTCTCTAAGCCTGCTAATATGTACGTCTAGGGTATGGGGGTCCGTTTCGCTGTCCACTCCCCATATATCGTCCATGAGCTGACGCCTCGTAAATATGTGGTTGGGAGAGGCCGCCAGCTTGAACAGGAGGAGGAACTCCTTCTGAGGGAGCTCTGTTTCCTCGCCGCCAGTATGGACGGTCAACGTGTCGCAGTCAAGAATTGTATCGCCCAGCTTTGTCCTGCGCTGACTGGCGATTTGGGATCGGCGCAGCAGGGCCTCCACTCGCCATACCATCTCATTGACATCAATTGGCTTGACCATATAATCATCTGTGCCGATGCGGAAACCTTCTCGTTTATCCGCCGCACTGGATCTTGCTGTAATCATCAGAACAGGCGTGTTGTAATGTGCTTCCCGCAACGCTTTAATCAGCTCAAACCCGTCCATACGCGGCATCATAATATCCGAAATAATCAAATCGACATACGTCTCGTCCAAAATATCAAAGGCATCAATTCCGTCTACAGCCGGAACCGCAGTGTATCCATTTTCCGTCAGAACCGCACAGAAAAGATCCCTCAGCTCATTATCGTCCTCTACCACCAGGATTTGAAACATTTCTACCACCTCTTTTTCACAGTATAGCAAAGATATCAATATTGTGGAAGCATTTTAAACCAAAAATCTCAACTGAACCTCAACGACATCAAATTGAGGTTCAGTTGAGATTTGGTTGAGTTTTAGTTGAGAAAAACAGCGTATGATCTCGTTACTAAACGGCAACAGGAGGGAAACCTATGCTGCAAATTCAAAACATAAAGAAGCAATATAAAACAGGCTATCTGATCCAGCAGGCCTTAGACAATGTCAGCTTGAGCTTTCGGGACAGCGAATTTGTTTCAATCCTTGGCCCCAGCGGTTCTGGTAAAACCACGTTGCTGAATATCATCGGCGGACTGGATCAATATGATAGCGGCGAATTAATGATCAACGGCATCTCCACCAAAAAATATAGGGATAAGGACTGGGATTCCTACCGAAACCACACCGTTGGCTTCGTTTTCCAAAGCTACAATTTGATTCCTCACCAGTCCATCCTCGCGAATGTGGAGTTGGCACTGACTATCTCCGGCATCTCTCGCAGGGAGCGCCGCCAAAGGGCAGAGCAGGTGCTGACTCAGGTGGGGCTGGGGGATCAGCTCCATAAGCGTCCCAATCAAATGTCTGGGGGACAGATGCAGCGAGTGGCCATTGCAAGGGCGTTGGTCAACAATCCAAGCATCCTTCTGGCCGACGAGCCCACCGGAGCACTGGACACCGCCACCAGCCTCCAGATCATGGAGCTGCTACGGGACGTTTCTAAAGAGCGTCTGGTTGTCATGGTGACTCACAATTCTGAGTTGGCGGAGCGGTATTCCACTCGTATTGTCAAACTGCAGGACGGTAGGATTACGGACGATTCCGCGCCTTATACCCCGGAAGTGGGGGAGCTCCCGACACCAAAGTATCAAAGCATGGGCCGGGCTAAAATGTCGCTCCTCACAGCATTGTCGCTCAGCTTTAATAATTTGCGCACAAAAAAAGGGCGGACGCTGCTAACATCTATTGCTGGTTCCATTGGCATCATCGGCATTGCATTGATCCTGGCCCTTTCCTCCAGTGTAAACCGCTATATCGCAGATATGCAGAAGGACACAATGACCTCTTATCCCATCACGATCAGTGCGGAAACCTTTGATATGTCTGGCATGATGGCTGGCGGGCAGCGGATCGGCGGGCCAAACACGCGATCCGAACTGCGGGATGGCGTACACGCTGATTACCGGGATCTTGAACTGAGCGAAACTGTATTCGCCAGTATCATAGAAAATAACCTGACAACGTTCAAGAGCTATTTGGACGACCCAAACAGCGAAATCCATCAGTATTTGGGGGAAAATGGATTTGTCTACACCTATGATGTGTGCTTTGATGTTTATTCTTATGACGCGAACGGAGTGTTGATTAATAGCGGCGCGGATGTTGGGACCTTAATCAGTTCCGGCGGGGGATTCAGCTCCATGCCAGGCGGGATCGGAGATATGTCAATGATGATGGGCGGATCTGCTGGGGCCGAGAATTTTTCCGAGCTGATGGCAAGCCCTGACGGCAATATGGTCAGTCATATCGTCACCGACAGCTATGAAATGCTTTACGGGGCCTGGCCAGAGCATTTTGATGAGGTGGTGTTGGTTCTGGATGAGAATCAGTCCCTTTCTGCCGGCACTCTCTATCAACTGGGTCTGCTGACAGCGGAGGACTATGAGGAGGCCTCCGAGCAAATCAAAATGGGAGAAGAAGTGACCGCAAAGGACTGGAGCTATGAGGAAATCAGCGGCCATCGTTTTTATCTTGTTTTGCCCAGCAGTTACTATGCCGAACATGAGAACGGCACGTTTTCCTATATTGGCGATAAGGCTTTGAACGCAGAGCAGCTTTTGGAGGATGCTCTGGAACTGAAAATCTGCGGTATCGTCAAGCCGCGGGAGGATGCTGCAAACGCTGTCATTTCCACTGCTGTGGCCTATACCTCCCAGCTGACAGACTATGTGATCCAACAGACAGGTGGAAGCTCTGTGGTCCTTGCCCAAGAAGCAAATCAGGAAACCAATGTCCTCACAGGGATGAAATTTGAGGCGCTGGATGATGCTGAAAAAATTGTGGAAGCCTCTGCCTATATCTCGGCGATGGGCATATCGGATAAGGCATCCCTTTATTCTATGATTTTGTATTACAGCTCCGCAGATGCACAGGGAACCGCTCCCGTAGAGCAGCAAAGCGGGCTTCAGCCCATGCAGGGGGCAGGCCAGACAGGTACTGCGAATATGGGCGGCGCAAATATGGATGAAGCCGCTATGGCGCAGGCATTGGACGTCTGGCTGGCGGAAACGCCGGACAATGAGATCTTGCTGTCCGTTTACAACGAGTATATCGACGGGGCCTCATATGCAGACAACATGAAAAAGTTCGGCAAGGTCAGTTATGATGCGCCCGCATCCATCAGCATTTATACCGACAGCTTTGAGGATAAGAACGCGGTTTCCGCCTGCATTGAGCGCTATAATGACAACGCTGACGAGGCTGGCAAGATCACCTATACCGACTATGTGGCCCTATTGACCAGTTCCATTACATCAATGGTCGACGTGATCTCGTATGTCTTGATTGCCTTTGTGGCGGTGTCCCTGGTTGTCTCCTGTATTATGATCGGCATCATCACGCACATCTCCGTGATGGAGCGGACGAAAGAGATCGGCATCCTCCGGGCGTTGGGAGCATCCAAGCACAACGTTTCCCAGGTATTTAATGCCGAGACATTTATCGTTGGCATCTGTGCAGGCTTGCTGGGTGTAGGGGTGTCCGCGTTGCTGACAATTCCCATTAATGCCGTACTGGAAAGTCTGCTGGGCATTGAAGCGCTTACGGTAGCCCTGCCCGCCGTATATGCAGTAGTTTTGGTCACGTTGAGCGTGGTCATCACCATGATAGGCGGGCTGCTGCCCGCGAAAAGGGCGGCAAAACAGGACGCTGTCATTGCGCTGCGTACAGAATAGGAGGGATTGTTGTGTTGAACTGCTCATTTTGGAAAAATGCTGTATACACGGCAAAGAGGATCGCTGTCCGGGGGATTGCCGGCGCACTGCTGTGTGCGGTGCTGATATTGTTCCTTGCTCCGGCCTATGCCGTAGGCTGCGCAGATCCTCTTGCCACTGAAACTGGAAAAGCGGAAATTCATGCGGGAGATGTGGTGTGCTTTGGCATATGCGATGATGCTTGCGGTTTTGACGGGAAATGGTTGGCTTTGGATACGGAGCATACCAATACCGGCGAGCCGGGCATGTTCCTTATGGCGCTGAATCTCATTTCGGATGAAAAGGGAGGCAGCCTTCTGTTTCGCGACATTGGTGGAGATGTATCTGTCTCTTTTGCGGACAGGGGAGACGCCTTTGCGGCGGAACACCCCGGATCGACTGACTATCGGAACAGCGATATTCAGATCTGGTGTGAAGACTTTGCACAATCCCACCTGACCCAGGCGGAATACGGTGCGCTCCTCCCTACGCTGAAATCAGATGCAGGTGTTGCGATTCCGGGCTTTGGAATCCCAATTCCCGGGGTTTCTACCGGCACGGTGGATTTTGACCCGGTTGATGAAATCCTGAACGGCGACAGGTTATTCCTGCTTTCCGCTGAGGAAATCACGAATCCGCAGTATGGTTTTGTGGATGCCCGTTCCCGTGTTGCCCAGTACAAGGGAACGGAGGAAGGCTACTGGCTCCGTTCCCCTCATATCCCTACATTCCCGTTGGATGTAGGATTTGTATTCAGCTTCGGAGCGGTGATGGATTTCCCCGTGAACGGAAATTTTGCGTTTGAAATGAATTCCTATGCCCGTCCGGCCTGCAATCTGGACAGCAGTAAAATCACAGATGCGGAAGTTTTGGCAGTGCGCGGCGAAAAAACGATCTGGCGGTTAAGCTTCCAAGATGGCGAGCACAACGACCGGGAGTATGATACCAGCCTTCCGATCATCGGTGAGGTTATGGACCTGACGGCGCTGCTGAAAAAGGCGCTGGTGATTACCGCCTGCGTGTTGATCCTTCTGATCGTTGTCATAGTGGTGGTGATTCGGAACGTGCTTCGCAAACGGCGAACAAAACGGATGGCAGAGAAAAAACAGGAGGAAGGATCGCTCGGTGGAGAATAACTGGGAATTGTATTGAGAACTGCACAGTCAGGTGGGCAGTGAATAATTAAAGAATTTTCAACTACCGGCACCTGTTGGGGTGCCGGTAGTTGCATGAAGAAAAAATCTCCCTATGAAGTAATATGATGAGCTCCCCCCAAAGCACCGAATTTAAGTGATTAAAAGAGACAAATGGCTTCATACCATTTTCCTTTTTTGCTGTTGGAGTGTTGTGGAGTTTAATCTGTTCCTATAGAAAGATTTTGATTCTCCAACACAAAAGGTTATGCCGTAAAATGGCAAGGCTGTGCGGTTGCCCTTTCTTATCATATGACAATATGTATAATTGCTGCAGAATAGGCTGCGGATATTTATATAAAATAGCGCAGGCCGGTTTGAGGAGGAGAGTATATGATAAAAAGGGAATGGCTTACACGAGGTACCGCGTTGCTGATCTGCGCTGTCTCTGTGTTCTCGTTGCTGGCCGGATGTAACAGTGAGGATAACATTATACCCGCTTCTTCTGCCCCAGTGGAGGTAGAAAACGTTGTCCCGGATCGGGGCATGGCAGACCGTTCGGATCTTATGTATTTGGATAGCATTGAGAGGTATAAAAAGACAGACTGGACCGCCAATTGGATCTGGACTGAGGGCTGCGCCGAGGACAGCTATGTGGCTTTCCGCAAGACCTTCACCCTGGACCAGGCCGTCCCCTCCGCCACCGCGTTTATTTCCGCCGTGGACAAATACGTGCTGTGGGTGAACGGGGAGCTGGTGGTGCTGGACGGCGCGCTGAAACGGGGCCCAACCCCCTACGACAGCTACTATGACACGGTGGAGCTCACCAACCTGAAGCAGGGGGAGAACACCATCGCCCTGCTGGTGGCCTTTAATGGCCGCTCCGGGGACGGCTCCATCGTCCCCGTCCTCCTGGACGAGGAGGGGGACGAGTACACCCAGGCGGGGCTTATTTTTGAGCTGGACGCCGGGGGCGTATCTATATGCTCGGACAGCTCCTGGAAGGCCGCCCGCCACACCGGCTACAAGAACCGGGTCACCTCTGGGGCGGATTACCCCGGCTACACCCAGTCCTCCATGCTGGCCGAGCGCAACGTCTATTTCGACGCGCGGGACGACCTGGGCGAGTTCATGGCCGAGGGCTATAACGACAGCGGGTGGGAGAGCGCCGCGCTGATTGCCAAGGCCGGGGACATCCCCTTCGGCGGCCTCTACTCCGCCATGATTGCCCCCATCAAATTTGAGGAGATCACCGACTTCGCCAACGCCGGGGACTATGTGGGCGCGGCCCTGGCCCAGGACACCACCCTGGTGCTGGAGCTGCCGGGCAACATCCAGTTTACCCCCTATTTCGAGCTGGAGGCTCCGGCGGGCAAAAAGCTGACCTTCTACACCGACACCTACACTGACAAACAGGACATGCCCAACTTCAAGGACACCTATGTCACCGCCGAGGGGGCCCAGTGCTATGAGAATTATCCCTGGCGCAGCGGCTCCAAGCTCATTATCGAGGCGGAGGCAGGCGTGACCTTCACCCGGCTGGGCTACCGCGTCAGCGGCTTCAACGGCGAATGGGCGGGGGCGTTTAGCTCCTCCGACGCGGGGCTGGACCAGCTGTGGCAGGAATCCCTCAACACCCTGGCCATCTGTATGCGGGACACCTACATGGACTGCCCCGAGCGGGAGCGGGGCCCCTACATGGGGGACGCCTCCAACCAGATCGACGCGGTGCTGTACAGCTACGACCAGGCGGGGCTGGATATGACGAAAAAGGCCATCCTGGCCTGCGTGGCCTGGACGCGGACGGACGGGGCCATTCCCAGCCGCGCCCCCAGCGTGAAACCCCAGGAGATTCCCAATCAGAGCCTTATCTTTATGACCAGCGTGTATCACTACTGGCTCCACTCCGGGGACCGGGAGACGGCGGCGGCCTACTGCGAGGCCTTCCTCAACTACCTGAAAATGGTGGAGATGGAAAACGGCCTGCCGGTGTACCGGGAGGGCTCCTGGACGTGGAACGACTGGGGGGATCGCATCGACACCCAGCTGCTCCAGGCGGGCATCTACTACTATGCCCTCAACGTCACCAAATCCATGGCCGACGAGCTGGGCATCACCGAGGACACTGGGTTCCTCACCGAGCGGATGGACGCCATGCAGGAAAACTGGCGGACCGCCTACTACACTGAGGAGGGCTTCAAGAGCCCGGACAGCAAGTATGTGGATGACCGCGCCAACGCCATGCTGGCCCTGTCCGGCCTGGCGGGGGAGGAGGACTACGCCCTCATCACCGACGTGGTCATGAGCACCTATGAGGCCAGCCCCTTCATTGAGAAGTACGTGTTGGAGGCCCTGTGCGTCATGGGACGGACGGATCTGGCCCTCCAGAGGATGCGGGAGCGCTACGCGCCCATGCTCCAGGACGAGTATGATACCCTGTGGGAGACCTTCGACGGGGAGACCGGAACCGTCAACCACGGCTGGACCGCCGCACCGCTGTACATCCTGTCCAAGTACGCGGCGGGGGTGCGCCCCACCGTGGCAGGGTTTGAAGAATACAAGATCGCACCCTGCGCCGCCCTGGACAGCTTTGACTGTACCGTCTGGACGCCTAAAGGGGAAATCGGCGTGAAGCTGGAGACTACGGCGGAGGGGAAAACGCTCACCGTGAACGCCATTGATGCCGTGGGGACGATCATCGTGCCGGAGGGCATGGGCACGGATATCACCGTCACCGGCGGGGACTGCCAGGTGGACGGGAACCGGGTGGTCGTCACCCAGGCGGGGGAGTACATCGTCACCATCCGATAAGGGTACAAAGCAGCCGGGACCGCTTACGCGGCCCCGGCTGCTTTGTCATGCGGTCTTGTCCCTGTTCCTGCCAAGCGGGAAGCGGACGGTGAGGAAAAACATATTGTCCACCACCTTGATGTCCATCGTGCCACCGTACTGCGCCGCGATATACTGGATGCTTTTTGTGCCGAAGCCGTGGCGGGAGCTGTCTCCCTTGCTGGTGGCGGGCAGGCCGTGATCCAGCTCCAGCCTGCCGCTGAAGTAGTTGGATTCTTCGACCACCAGCGAGTCCTTTTCCTCCCAGCAGGAGAGGGAGATCACCCGCTCCTCCAGCGGGAGGGGCTTCACGGCCTCCACCGCGTTGTCGATGATGTTTCCAAACAGGGTATAGGTCTGTACCGGGGTGAGGAAATCCAGCTTTTCTCCGTCTGCCATGCAGGAAAAGGAGATGCCGCTTTTCTGGCAGGTCATGGCCTTTTCGCACAGCACCACGTCCAGCACCTCGTTGCCGGTTTTGATATTGGCGTCGTAGAACTGGATGGCCTCTCGTAGGGAGGCCGCTTCCTCTCCGGTGAGCTTGTCCTCAATCCTGTCCAGAATGTGCTTGAGGTCATGGCATTTCATGTTAATGACATCCATGTTGGCCTTGACAGACTCAAACTGCGCCCGATCCTGCCGCCAAAGCTGGTGGAGGACACCAATCTGCTCCTCCTGCTCGCTCTGGGAAAAGATGCCCGCGCAGATCGTCAAGATGGTGAAGCTGAAGCCTACATAGAGTATCTTTGTCACAATATTGAGCATGGGACTTTCCCCTTCGTACACCCGGGAGATACAAATCAGGATATTCACCAGCGTTATCGTGGCAATGGACAGGATAATAACATTGCGAGTGGTGCGCCGGTTGTGGACCAGCCGGTTTTTCGGCGTGAAAAGTAAGGCCAACACAACAATGGACAGCAGATGAAAACCAAAAAAGAGCGTCCAGTCCAGATTTGAGATACTTGCATCTCCCGGATGGAGCAATGCCAGCGTTTCCCGGTCATTAATCCCCCGCAGATTTTGCAGCAGAGGATAGAGCTTGTTGGTGAACTGATAGGCCGCCATACCGGAGCAGAAGGCCAGCAGCATCTCTTCAATATCGTCCCTCCAGCAGAACATGAGCGCGGTAAAGTTCGACACAGTGATGGCGGAGTAGCACAGCACCCGCACCAGGAGAGAGTCTGCTTCCGTATACCAAATAGCCAGGAGATAACAGACCACCATTCCCTCCAGCAGGGTGAGGATGATACGAACGAGGAAAAAATCCCGCCGCTCAAACCTGCGAGCAAAGAGGGCGATGCAGGCATAACACTCCGTATAAGTCAGCATCAGGTTGACGCTCTGCATGGTGTAGGGCGTGGTAAAGGCCGCGATCAGCTCATTCATAGCGTTTTGTCTCCATAAATCGGACAAAGGCGTCGGTAAACGCTTTCCGTTTGGGGTGGCTGATCTGGAGCGGTTCCCCGCCCACGATCACATTCATGCCGTCAATGCGGTCCACATGGGTCAGGTTGACCAACAGGAAGCTGTTGCAGCGGACAAAGCCCTGCCCCGCCAGGGCAGATTCGGCGCTTTTCATGGTCTGGTACTGGCGGTATTCCCCGCTGGCGGTGTGGTAGACGCAGTGGTGCCCCTTGACCTCCACATAGCGGACATCACGGGGCGAGAGGCGCACAAAGCTGGTGTCCGTGCGGATGAGCACGTCGGGGGGCATCACGTGCTCCAGCCTGGCCAGCACCTTGGTGAATTTCAGCGCAAACTCCGGGTAGGCCACCGGCTTGACGATGAAATCAGAGGCGGCAACCTCATAACCCTGGATGGCGTACTGGCGCATGGTGGTGACAAAGATGAGGATCACCTTTTCGTCCTTTTCCCGCAGCAGCCTGGCCGCGTCCATGCCGTTGAGCATGGGCATCATGATGTCCATGTACACGATGTGGAACGGGGAGTATTTTTCCAAAAAAGTAATGGGTTCATAGAAGATTGAGACGGAGACAGACAACTTATGGTCAGCGGCGTAGGTCTTGATATGGCTTTCCAGCGCCGCGGCCTGCTCCCGGTTGTCCTCCACAATGGCAATATCGATCATGTCTGTCCGCCTCCTTCTGCCTATTCAATATAGCAATTTTAACAAGGAAAGTCAAGGTTGGGCTGTCCGTGTTTGTAAGGTTGTGCGGCCAGAGACAAAGGTTATGCGGTTCCCATTGAAAACTTTGGGCATATCGAATAAATTGGGGGTGCGAAAAGGGGGAGAGCCCCTGACAAATATAAGAGGAGGATATTTCGATGAAAAAGCACACGAAACTGGTTACCCTGTTCCTGGCCGGGGCGATGGCCCTGTCTCTGGCCGCCTGCAGCGGCGGCGGTGGCGGGAGCAGCGCCGGCGGCAAGGTCACCGGCGTCTACCTCAGCCCCGCCAACCTGAGCTATCAGAATATGCGGCCCCAGTATAACTACTACCTCACCACCTTCACCCACGAGGAGCTCACGCTGATGGATAACAATACCTACTGCCTGGTGCTCTCCTCCTCCACCTTCTCCGCCCTGGAGCTGGCCGAGAGCACCAACGACGCCAAGGGCAACGAGCGGGCAAATTCCATTTATAAGCTGTACGGCGCCTGCACCAGCAAAACCAACGACTTGGACGACGACCTGCTGGACGTTACCCTCTCCGCCCCCACCCGCGTGGTGCTGAGCAATGACCAGACCTACTGGCTGGACACCGATAACTGGAACGACAGCATGGGCAAGGTCGTGGTTCCGCCCACCGGCTATGACGACAACGGCAATCCCATCTACGACCAGAACGCCGAGCCCTGGACCGCCCAGCAGTACCTGGAGGACATTGCGTTCCCTGAGATGACGATCCAGGTCAACCAAAAGACGGCCAGCTTCGATTACACGGACTTCGGCATTTACAATTTCAGCGTTGATATGCCGGGCTGATACGCCTTGTGTAATCGGGAGGACCACTTCATGAAAAAAACATACATATGGCGGGGACTTTGCACCCTCCTGGTGCTGGTCTTCTCCCTTACCATGTTCGGCCAGAGCCTGGCCTTCACCCGGGAAGGGGACGTGAACCTGTTCCTGGGCACCCTTCCCCCTGCCGTCCAAGTCACCGGCGACACCAACTACTACCCCTCCAGCTATGCCTCCATGGACGAGATGCGCGCCGCCCTGAAGGACTACCTCATCGAGAGCCAGGAGGAGGGCAGCGTACTGCTGCGCAATGAAAACGGGGCGCTCCCCCTGGCCTCCAACGCCAGCGTGACGCTGTTCGGCTTCGCCGCCGCCACCCCTGTCTACCACGGCGGCTCCGGCGGCCCGCCCAACAACGGCATCAACCTCTACGACGCCATGAAGGAGGAGGGCTTCCAGGTCAACGAGACGGTGTACAACGCCATCGTGGCCGCCAACGGCGCCCGCACCAAGACCGGACTCATCGGCGAGATCTCCGCCAGCGCCTACGCCGGGACGGAGAGCTCCTACGCGTCCGGCTACAACGACGCCGCCATCTACGTCATGAGCCGCTTCGGCGGCGAGGAGGGCGACCTGAACCACGGCCTCCAGGGCGACTGGCAGGAGGGCCCCGCCGGTGTACCCGAGCTGTCCCTCCACCAGGACGAGATCGACACCCTCAACATGATCCGGGATTCCGGCAAGTTCGACAAGATCATCGTGGTGCTCAACTCCGGCTACGCCATGGATCTGGGCTGGCTGGCGGACTACGGTGTGGACGCCTGTTTGTGGATCGGCTACCCCGGCAACTACGGCATGACCGGCGTGGCCCGGGTGCTGGGCGGACAGGCTGACCCCTCCGGCCGCAATGTCATCACCTACGCCGCCGATTCCCTCAGCTCCGCCGCCATGCAGAACGCCGGCGACTTCACCTTTGACAACCTCACCGGTCTGTACAAGAACAAGTACCTGGTGTATGCCGAGGGCATCTACGTGGGCTACAAGTACTATGAGACCCGCTATCAGGACCAGGTGCTGGGCATCAACAACGCCAATGGACCCAAGGGCGTGTACGCCAGTAAGGACGGCGCGTGGAACTACGCCGACGAGATGGTGTTCACTTTCGGCGCGGGGCAGTCCTACGCCGATTTCACCCAGGAGCTGCTGAGCGTGGACTGGGACAAGTCCGCCCACACTGTCACCGCCCAGGTGAAGGTGACCAACAACGGCGCGGCCAACTACTCCGGCAAGAGCAAGGACGTGGTGCAGCTCTATGTCCAGCTCCCCTATGAGGCTGGGCAGGCGGAAAAAAGCGCCATCCAGCTGGCCGACTTCGCCAAGACCTCCGCCTTGGCGGCGGGGGAGAGCGAGACGGTGACCATAGAGTTCTCCGACTACATCTTCGCCGCCTATGACAGCAATGCGGTCAACGGCGCGGACAGCTCCAAGACGGGCTGCTATGTGTTCGATCCCGGCGAGTATTTCTTCGCCATCGGCGATGACGCCCACGACGCGCTGAACAACGTGCTGGCCGCCCGGGGCGTCACCGGGATGTTCGACGCCGAGGGCAATCCTGTGGAGGGCGACGCCGCCAAGGTTTACAGGGACGAGCTGGCCAGCCTGGACAACACGACCTACGCCGTCTCCCCCTACACCGGCGAGGTGGTGTCCAACCACTTCGAGGACCGGGACATCAACTACTTCATCCCCGGCTCCGTGACCTACCTGACCCGTTCCGACTGGAACACCTTCCCCGATACGGTGGCCAGCCTCACCGCTACCCCGGAGATCCAGGACCTGATGGAGAACTTCCAGTACGAGAAGCCCGCCGACGCCCCGGATATCTCGGAGTATAAGTATAAGCAGGACAACGGCATCTCCTTCATTGAGATGAAGGACGCAGCCTTTGACGATCCCAAGTGGGAGGAGTTCATCGACCAGCTCACCCCCAGCGAGCTGGCCCAGATTACCGGCGATAAAATGGGCATGGATATGATCGAGAGCATCGCCCTCCCTGCCTACGCCGGCGGCGACGGTCCGGACGGACATCAGGGCGGCGTGCTGTTCAACGCGGAGATGGTGGCCGCCTCCACCTTCAGCAGGGAGATGCTGGAGCAGCGCGGCAAGTTCTTTGCCGAGGAGAGCTACTGGATCGGCTTCCGCCAGATCTACTCCCCTGGCGGCAACATCCACCGCACCCCCTATTCCGGCCGTAACTATGAGTACTACTCCGAGGACGCCAACATGAGCTACATCTGCGGCGAGATCCAGACCAAGGCCATGGCGGAGGGCGGCTGCGTGGGCACCTTCAAGCACTTCTGCGGCAACGACCAGGAGACCAACCGCCACGGCGTGGCCACCTTCTTGACCGAGCAGGCCTACCGCGAGGTTCCCCTGCGGGGCTTTGAGGGCGGGCTCCAGGCCGGGCACAGCATGGCCACCATGACCGCCTACAACCGCATCGGCTGCATTCCCACCGCCAGCGACTACGAGACCATGACCACCGTGCTGCGGGGTGAGTGGGGATTCACTGGTATCAACATGACTGACAGTTCCAAGGACTCTGCCAGCTATATGGGTACCGCCGACGCCATTCAGGCGGGCACCTGCCAGTTCAACAACGATCCAGGCCGGGTTCCCGAGGCGTCCAACCTGCTGGTAAAGGATAGGGATGGCTTTATCTGGGGCAAGCTCCGGGACGTAGCCAAGTATTACCTCTACACCATGAGCCGCTCCAACCTGGTGAACGGCCTGAGCAAGACGGAGGCTGTGCAGAACTACACCCCGTGGTGGAAGCCCGCCCTCACCGGGCTGAACGCTGCCATCGGCGTGCTGACCGCAGGCGCCGCGGTGCTGTATGTCCTGTCCGAGATCAAGTCCAGGAAGGGAGGCAAGTAAGATGAAGCGCTTGTTCCAAGACGCGAAGCCCGGGCTTTACCTGAGCCTTGCCGCCGGCGCCATCGCCTTAGTGGGGGCTGTGGCCTACGTGATCATCTACATGGCCGCCGCCGGCGAGACGGTGGACCGGGTGTTCTCCTGGCTCACCCTGGGCCTGATGCTGGGCGGCGCGGCCGTCACCCTGGCGGGCGAGGCGCTCAAGCTCCCCTTCACCCCCATCCTGGGCGGGGCCTGCTTTGCCGTGGGCCTTGCCAACCACCTGGTGGAGACCGCCTATCCCCTGGCCGACGTGCTCACCGGCGTGCCCTTCTTCGGGGGCAACCCCACCCTGGCCATCGCCTTTTCCGTGGTGTTCGGCGTGGCCGCTATCCTCAATGTGGCCGGCGCTTTCATGGCCCACCGCAAATAATTCCTGGTTTCTCGGCCCTCCCCGGCATAGCCGGGGAGGGTGGGAACGATATAAAAAATTGGAGGAAACTGCTATGAAAATGAAAAAACTCTTGGCCGCCGCCCTGTCGGCGCTGATGCTTGTCTCCCTGCTGGCCGCCTGCGGCGGAAGCCCCAGCGGGAATTCCC
The DNA here is from genome assembly GCA_910587285.1 of uncultured Oscillospiraceae bacterium. Lineage (GTDB taxonomy): Bacteria > Bacillota > Clostridia > Oscillospirales > Oscillospiraceae > Enterenecus. Next base: position 35,062 of record CAJULM010000006.1, read on the forward strand.
AGGCCCCCTCTGAGGAGCCGTCCAAGTCCTCTGGCGGCGAGGGCGGAAGCAAGACCTACCAGTTCTGGGGCACCTATGAGGAATCCGGCGAGAACGCTTCCATGCTGAACGCCGCGTTCCTGCTGAACCTGAACGAGGACGGCACCGCTGTTGCGGACAAGTATATGTTCGCCAACTTCGACGCCTCCGATGCCGCCACCAACCCCACCTTCACCGCCAGCTATATGTCCGGCACCTGGAAGGAAGTTGAAAAGGACGGCGTGGCCTGCCTTCAGATCAAGCTGGCCTATGTGGACGAGGCGGGCACTGAGTCCAACGCCCAGACCGCCTACGCCTATGACGTGGCCGGGGTGTACTCCTTTGACCTGACCTTCCCCGTGGTGCCCGGTATGTCCTACACCCGCGTGGCCCCCATGGAGGGCAAGGAGGGCCAGACCTACGCCGACGCCAACGCCTTCATCCAGGCCTATAAGCAGGACTTCACCGCCCCCGAGCACGTGGGCACTTTCACCGACACGGACAACAACGGCACCGCCTACCTCCAGGCCGACGGCACGGTGCTGGTTTACGCCGGCTACGACAAGTTTGCCGACGGCACCTGGACCCTGGCCGACGGGGCCATTGCCATCACCCTGGGCGGCGAGGCCGTGGATGTGACCATGGACGGCAATAAGGCCACCTTTACCGCCGAGCGCAATCTGGGCGACGGCAACACGGCCAGCTACACCCTGGTCTGCGAGGACATCTCCACCCTGTCCGCCCCCGAGGGCGGCCAGGCCCCCGCTGAGGGCGGTGAGCCCACGGAGGAGGGCATCGCCTCCTATGAGGCCGGCGGTCTGGTGCTGGTGCTGCTGGACGACACCAACATGAAGGTCAAGTACCCCGAGTACGGCATGGAGCGGGACGGCTTCACCTACGTGCTGGACGGCGACACCCTCACCGTCACCGCCCCCGGCGAGGACGTGCTGGGCGCCTTCGCCCAGATCTGGGGCGCTATGGGCGGCGAGACCTGGACCATCGACGGCAATACCGCCGTCAAGGCCGAGTAACCGGCGCATAGAAGCAAGCCGAGACCCAAACGCAAAAAAGGCTCCAGGCCGGTTCGTTCGCCTGGGGCCTTTTTTAGAAAAGGAGTGTCATGCTATGAAGAAAAAAGGCAGCCTGCTGTGGACCATCCTCACAGTGGTCACCGCCTTGCTGCTGGTGGTGTGCATCGTGGCCATCCCCGTCACCAACGCCTTTGCCACCGCTATCAACGTGGCCCTGGGGGCCAAGACCCAGGAGGTCATCCCCGACCCCGACGCCAAAATCTATTTCTGGAGCGATTACGAGAACGAAGACGACCTCGTGGCCTTTGAAAAGCAGCTGTGCCACGACATTGAGGCGGAGGGCGCGGCCCTGCTGGTCAACCGGGACAACACCCTGCCCCTGGCCGCGGGCACCAAGTTCACCCCCTTCTCCCAGTCCAGCTTTAACCTGCTGTACGGCGGCACCGGCTCCGGCCAGGTGTCCGCGGACGACGCCATCTCCCTCAAGGCCGCCATCGACGGGGCCTTCGGCGACAATTCCGTCAACCCCGAGCAGTGGAAGTTTTACGCCGGCGCCGGCTACAAGCGGGTGAACGCCGACACCACCGGCGGCAACCAGGCGCAGTACCGCATCAATGAGGTGCCCTGGAGCGAGTATTCCGACGCCCTGAAGGGCACCTGGTCCCAGTACGGCGACGTGGCCCTGGTGGTGCTGGCCCGGTCCGGCGGCGAGGGGGCGGACCTGCCCAGCGGCCTGCCCGAGCTGGAGCCCTATATGACCGATGGCGACTACCTGCGCCTGTGCAAAGAGGAGATCGAGATGCTGGAGAACCTGGAGCAGCTCAAGGAGCAGGGCACCTTCAAGAAGATCGTGGTGCTGCTCAACTCCTCCAACACCCTCCAGCTGGACTTTGTGGACGACTACGGCATCGACGCGGTGCTGTGGATCGGCGATGTGGGCATGACCGGCATCACCGCCGTGGCCGACATCCTGGCCGGCACGGTGAACCCCTCTGGCCGCATCGTGGACACCTTCCTCAAGGACAACCACTCCTCCCCCGCCATGCAGAACTTCGGCGCGTACCCCTATACCAACGGCGCGGATTACGACGTGGCCACCGCCCAGAACAACACCGACCCCGGCATCGGCAAGTGCAACCGGGACTACGTGGTGTACCAGGAGGGCATCTACGTGGGCTACCGCTACTACGAGACGCGGTATGAGGACTATGTGCTGAACCAGGGCAACGCCGGGGAGTATGACTATAGCTCCGACGTGGCCTTCCCCTTCGGCTACGGCCTGAGCTACACCACCTTCGAGTACTCCAACTTCTCCGTCCAGGAGCAGGGCGATACCTTCCAGGTGGAGGTGGACGTGAAGAATACCGGCGCGGTGGACGGCAAGCACACCGTGCAGATCTACTTCCAGTCCCCCTACACCCAGTATGATATCGACAACCAGGTGGAGAAGGCCGCGGTGGAGTTGTGCGGCTTCGACAAGAAGTTCATCGCCGCCGGTGACACCGAGCACTTTACCATTACGGTGGAGAAGGAGGATCTGACCTCCTACGACCACATGAACGCCAAGACCTACATCCTGGAGGACGGCGATTACTACTTCACCGTGGGCAAAGACGCCCATGACGCCATCAACAACATCCTGGCCGCCAAGGGCGCGGACCAGGGCCGCATGACCGCCGCCGGGGACGCCGGGCTGGCGTCCAAATGGAACAACCCCGCCTTTGATAAGGCCACTTACGCCGTGTCCTCCGTCACCGGCAAGCCCATCACCAACCTGTTTGAAGATGCCGACTTGAACAAGTATGAGGGCGACGACGGCCAGGATATCACCTACCTGAGCCGGAGCGACTGGACGGGCACCTGGCCCTCCACCGTCTCGCTGAAGATCACCGATCAGATGTGGAAGGACGGCCTGTCCCACAACGAGGCGGACCGAAAAGCCATGGTGGAAACCGCCAAGAGCCGTTACTGGGCTGACGCCACTATGCCCCAGGTGGGTGTGTCCGGCACGCTCAACGCCAGTATGTTCGCCGAGACCGAGGCGGACGACCCCTCCTGGAACGACCTGGTCAGCCAGATCCCCTACAGCGAGATGACCAACCTCATCTACAACGGCTTCCACCTCACCCAGCCGGTGCCCTCCATCAGCCTGCCCGGCACCAACGATGAGAACGGCCCCCAGGGCTTCACCAAGAGCCTGATGGGCGGCGCCTCCGCCATGGCCTACACCTCTGAGGATGTGATGGCCGCCACCTTCAACCTGGAGCTCATTGAGAACATGGGCAAGTGCATCGGCGAGGACTTCCTCCACGCCACCGACGAATCCGGCACCGTGTTCTCCGGCATCTACGGCCCCGGGGCCAATATCCACCGCACCCCATACTGCGGGCGCAATTTCGAGTACTACTCCGAGGACGGCTGGCTGTCTGGCCGGGTAGCCGCCGTGGAGGTGGCCGCCATCCAGGATCGGGGTGTGTACGTGTTCACCAAGCACTTTGCCCTCAACGACCAGGAGGAGGGGCGCTACGGCATCTCCACCTGGTCCAACGAGCAGGCCATCCGCGAGCTGTACCTGGAGGGCTTTGAGGGCAGCGTGGCCCGGGGCGGCGGCATGGGCGTGATGAGCTCCTTCAACCGCCTGGGTGTCACCTGGAGCGGGGCCCACCACGGACTGATGACCGGCGTCCTCCGGGACGAGTGGGGCATGAAGGGCGCAGCCATCACCGACTGCTCCGTCATGGCGGCCTACATGGACTACCGGCTGGGCGTGCTGGCGGGCCAGGACCTGTGGGACGGCTACAGCATGGGCATGGAGACCCTGGACGGGCTGGACAACGACCCGGCCATTGTTTCGGCCGTGCAGACCGCCGTCAAGCACATCGCCTACTCCATCACCCACAGCCACGCCATGAACGTGGGCAACGCCACCGTGCGGGCCATCACTCCCTGGTGGCAGATGGCCATCTACGCCGCCACGGGTGTAATGGCAGTACTCACCGCGGGCAGCGCGTTTATGCTGATCCGCAGCAAAAAGAAAGCAAAGAACGGCTGATCTACCGCAATCCGGCGGGCCGAGGGCTGAGACCTGTGCCCGCGGCCCGCCCATTTCTTTCATTCAGGAGGACAGCTATGAAAAAGAGGAACTTTTGGAAAATACCCATGGCGGTTTTCGCCGTGTTCACAGTGATCTGCGTGGCTGCAATCCCCATCACCAACTATTTCGCGCCCATGATCAACGTAGCGCTGAACGCCGAGACCCAGCGCATCATCCCCGACCCGGACGCACAGATCTTCTACTGGACCCGTTACGACTCCGAGGAAGAGCTGGTGGCCAACGACTGGAACGTGTGCCGCCAGGTGATGGCGGAGGGGGCCTCGGTGCTGCTCAACCGGGACGATACCCTCCCCCTGGCCGCTGACACCAAGTTCTCCTGTTTCTCCCAGTCCTCTGTGGACCCGGTGAAGGTGGGAACCGGTTCCGCTTTCGTCTCCACCGGCGAGGGTGCCAGCCTGTACTCCGCGCTGGAGGACAGCTTCCAGCCGGGGTGTGTGAACACCGACCTGTGGAAGTTCTATGTCACCAGCGGCTATAAGCGGGAAAACGCGGCCCTGTCCGGCGGCGACCCCTCCCAATACCGCATCAACGAGGTGCCCTGGGAAAAGTACACCGACGCGCTGAAATCCACCTTTGCCGACTATGGCGACGCCGCCCTGGTCACCCTGTCCCGCTCCTCCGGCGAGGGCGCCGACCTGCCCAGCGGGTTGGAGGCGCTGGAGCCTTACATGACCGGCGGCGACTATCTCCGGCTGTGCAAGGAGGAGATGGAGCTGCTCCAGAACCTGAAGGAGCTGAAGGACCAGGGCGTGTTCAAGAAAATCGTAGTGCTGCTCAACTCCTCCAGCACCCTCCAGCTGGACTTCATCGACGCGTACGATGTGGACGCGGTGGTGTGGACGGGCAACCTGGGCATCAACGGCCTGCCCGCCGTGACGGACATCCTGGCGGGCAAGGTGAACCCCTCCGGGCGGATCGTGGACACCTTCCTGAAGGACAACCACTCCTCCCCCGCCATGGTGAACTACGACGCGTTCCCCTATACCAACGCCGCCCAGCTGGATCTGGCCTTTGCCCAGAACAACACCGCCCCCGGCATTGAAAAGTGCAATATGAACTATGTGGTGTACCAGGAGGGCATCTACGTGGGCTACCGCTACTACGAGACCCGGTATGAGGACTATGTGCTGGGCCAGGGCAGCGCCGGGGAGTACGACTACAGGGCCGACGTGGCCTTCCCCTTCGGCTCCGGCCTGAGCTACACCACCTTCGAATACTCCAACTTCACCGTGGAGGACCAGGGCGACGCCTTCCAGGTGGGGGTGGATGTGGCCAACACCGGCAGTATGGACGGCAAGCATACCGTGCAGATCTACTTCCAGTCCCCCTACACCGACTATGACCGGGAGAACGGGATTGAGAAGGCCGCCGTGGAGCTGTGCGGCTTTGACAAAAAGGAGATCAAGGCCGGCGAGACCGAGCACTTTGATATCCGCGTCCTGAAAGAGGATCTGACCAGCTATGACGCCAACGCCGCCAAGACCTACATCCTGGACGCCGGAGACTACTACTTCACCGTGGGTACTGACGCGCACAACGCCATCAACAACATCCTGATGGCCAAGGGGGCAGATGCCTCCCGCATGACCGGTATCGGCGACGCGGCCCTCACGGCCAAATGGAATAACCCTGCCCTGGATACCACCACCTATGCGGTCTCCTCCGCCACCGGGAAGCCCATCACCAACCTGTTCGACAACGCCGATCTGAATAAGTACGAGGGCGCGGAGGATCAGCAGGTGGTCTACCTCACCCGCAGCAACTGGACCGGAACCTTCCCCCAGGCCACTGTGAGCCTTCGGGCTACAGACGCCATGTGGGACGACGGCCTGACCCATGAGGACGCCGGCAGGGACGCCCTGGTGGAGCAGTACAAGCAGCTCTATTGGTCCGACGTGAGCCAGGCTCCCGCCGCCGGGACGGGCGGCTCCCTCAACGCCATTGACTTTGTGGACAAGGACTATGACGACCCTGCCTGGGATGAGCTGATCGGCCAGCTCTCCTACGAAGATATGCTGAACCTGATCTATAACGGCTCCTACCAGACCCAGGTGCTCCCGGCCATCAACCTGCCCGCCACCCAGGAATTTGACGGCCCCACCGGCTTCACCAAGAGCATCGTGGGCGGGGCCAACGGCATGGCCTTTACCTCCGAGGATGTGATGGCGGCCACCTATAACCGAGAGCTGATCCAGGAGGTGGGCAAGTGCATGGGCGAGGATATGCTCCACGCCCAGTCCGGGGACAACGCAGCCGCCGTGGCCGGCATTTACGCCCCCGGCGTGAACATCCACCGGAGCCCCTATCTGGGCCGGCACAACGAGTATTACTCCGAGGACGGCTGGCTGTCCGGCGAGATCGCCGCCGCCCAGGTCCAGGGCCTCCACGACCGGGGGATGCTGGCCTTTGTGAAGCACTTCGCCCTCAATGACCAGGAACAGGGCCGGTATGGGATCTCTGTGTGGGCCAACGAGCAGTCCATCCGGGAGCTGTATCTGGAGAGCTTTGAAGGTGCGATCCGGGGCGGCGCTTCCAATGTCATGAGCTCCTTCAACCGCATCGGCGCGGTGTGGTCCGGCGCCCACCACGGTCTCATGACCGGCGTGCTCCGGGACGAATGGGGCATGGAGGGCTCCGCCATCACCGACATGGCCATCAACGCCAAGTGGATGGACTACCGGATGGGCGTGCTGGCCGGACAGGACTACTGGTGCGGCCAGAAGGGCGGCATGGGTACCCTGGACGGGACCGGCAATGATCCGGCCATCGCCGCGGCGGTCCACAACGCGGCCAAGAACGTGGTATTCAGCATCACCCGGACCAACGCCATGAACATGGGCAACGCTACTGTTGTCAGTGTGACCCCCTTGTGGCGGATCGCGCTGTACGCCGCCACCGGCGTGTGCGCCCTGCTCACCGTGGGCAGCGCGTTTATGGTGGTGCGCAGTAAAAAAGCAGCGAAAGGCGGCTGATCTGCAACAATTCAGCGGGCCGCAGTTCCACGAACTGTGGCTGCGGCCCGAAAACATCTCAGGGGGCACGTCATGAAGAAAAAATATCAGAAATGGCTGGGACTGGCTGCGGTGTTTGCCCTGCTGCTGTCTGCCGCCTTGAGCCTTACCAGCTCTGCATTTTATTACAGCGGCTATGTAAACAGCTTTTTGGGCATCACCGGCGAAAGCATTGAAGTGAGCGGGGACACCAATTACTATCCCTCCGCTTACGGGCCGCTGAATGCGGAGAACGCCGACCGCCTTATTGCAGATGAACGGGATCATAATATTCGGGCTATGTACGAGGGGACGGTGCTGCTGCGGAACGAAAACAGTGCGCTTCCTCTGGCCGCTGGTGAGCGGAGCGTTACTGTTTTTGGCAATTCAGTCAACGACCCCATCTATAAATCCAATGCCGGAAACGCCAGCTTTAACGCTGACCGGGGCGGCGAACTGTATACCGCCTTGGAGGCCGCCGGTTTCCAGGTCAATCCCACCATGCGGGACGCATATGCAAACAGCGGCATCGTCCGCACCTCGGTGGCGACCCGGGGCGGTTCTACTGTGGGCGAAGCGCCCGCCAGCTTTTACACCGACACGCTGAAAAGCTCCTATGCATCCCAGTACAATGACGTGGCCATTGTCTTGCTTACCCGTTACGGAGGGGAAGGTGTTGACCTTGATCCTCTGGACGCGGATGGCGTTCCCATGCTGTCCCTCCACCAGGAAGAAGCAGATCTGCTGAGGATGATCCATGACAGCGGGAAGTTCGGGAAAACCGTGGTCCTCATCAACAGCCCGTTCGCCATGGATATCGAGTGGATCGAATATGAAGAGTACGGGGTGGATGCCTGCCTCGTGTTCGGCGCGGCAGGCGACTATGGCTTTATCGCGCTGATGGATATCCTTACGGGAGCGGCGGATGTGTCCGGGCATCTGCCGGACACCTGGGCCTCCAGTTCCTTGTCCGCGCCCGCCATGCAGAATTTTGGCGATTACAAATTCACCAATCTGGAGAAGATGTACGGCGACCGCTACCTGGTGTATGCGGAAGGGATCTATGTTGGTTACAAATACTATGAGACCCGCTACCAGGACCAGGTGCTGGGCATCAACGACGCCAACGGCCCTGCCGGAGCGTTTGCCAGCGATGGCGGCTGGGACTATGCCGCTGAGATGGCTTATCCGTTCGGCTATGGCCTGTCCTACGCCCAGTTCACCCAGGCGGTGGAGAGCATCCTCTGGGATCAAAGTGCGCACACCGTCACCGCTGCTGTAAAGGTTACCAACAACGGCGGATTTGATGGAAAGTCCAAAGCATTGGTCCAGCTCTACGCCCAGCTCCCCTGGGAGCCTGGACAGGCCGAGAAGTCCGCCATCCAGCTCATCGGCTTCCAGAAATCAAGCGGGCTGGCGGCTGGGGAAAGCGAGACGGTCACCATCACCGTGCCTGATTACTATTTCGCAGTTTATGATGAGAACGCTGAAAACGGCGCGGATCCCTCCAAGACCGGCTGCTACATATTTGACGCAGGGGATTATTGGTTTGCCATCGGCGGCAGCAGCCATGACGCGTTGAACAACATTATGGCCGCCAGGGGGATCGAGGGCCTGTTTGATGAAAAGGGGAACCCTGTGTCCGGCGTTCCCTCCAATGCGGTAAAAGCAGAGCTGGGGCAGTACGACAACACTACCTATGCACTCAGCCCCACAACTGGGGCCATCGTGTCCAACCAGCTTCAAGATGCTGACCTGAACGAGTATCTTCCCGGCACTGTCACCTATCTGAGCAGGTCGGACTGGAACACCTTCCCTGAGAGCTATACCGGCCTGACCGCCACGGACGCCATGGCGGAGCTAATGATCGGGAAAACCTATCAAAAGCCCGGCGACGCCCCGGATACCGGCGATATGGTTTTCGGTGAGGACGCTGGCTTGAAGCTGGTAAGCATGAAGGATGTGGAGTTCGGGGCGGATCAATGGAAGACGTTTATCGATCAGCTTAGCATCAACCAGCTGGCCACCATCTGCGGTGACAACCGGGGCAATGTGGCCATCCCTGAAGTGGGTAAGCCCGCAAATGCCTCCACAAACGGCCCCTGCGGCGTTCAGGGCAGCTATACCAAGGGGAACCGGAAGGGCTGCACCCTGTTTGTGGATGAGCCGATCCAGGCCGCCACATTTAACCTGGATCTGGCCAGGGAGCGGGGCGCCCTTATGGCGGAGGACGCCATGTATGCCGACGTTACCATGGTGTTTGGTCCCGGCGCCAACATTCATCGGACTGCCTACCTGGGCCGCAACAGCGAGTATTTCTCCGAGGACGGCCTGATGAGCTATCTCATGAGCCGTGCCAACGCCCAACCCATGACAGAAAAGGGCGTCATCACCGGCTTCAAGCACTTCTGTCTCAACGACCAGGAGGTCAACCGCCATGGTGTGGCCACTTTTGCCACTGAGCAGGCCTGCCGGGAGATTTATTTCAAGGCATTTGAAGGCGCGTTGAGCGATGGCGGCGGTCTGGGCGTCATGACCAGCTACAATCGGATCGGGATGACCGCGTCACCTGCCCACTACGGCGCACAGGTGGAGATCCTCCGCAACGAATGGGGCTTTAAGGGCATCAATATCACCGATTCCTCCAAGGATGCCTCTGATTATGTGCTCACTGCCGAGTGTATCACCAGCGGCACCGATCTGTTCCTCTCCGACACCGGGCGCACCAGCGAGCTGACCAATCTGGCGATCAAAGATCGGGACGGAAACATCCTGAACTGGATGAAAACAGCCAATGAGCATTTCTATTATGCCCACAGCCGAAGCATTCTGATTAACGGATTGGCAGAAGAAACTGTCGTCCATGAGACCGTTTACTGGTGGCAGCCGGCGCTGATTGCTGTTTGCGCCGCCCTTGCTCTATTGGCCGTGGCATCCCTGGGGATGTTTGCCTGGAATGCTTACGTAAAAAAGGAGAGACGCTGAGATGAAGAATGTGTTTAAAAACCGGGGTTTGGGGTTTTATATGAATCTGATTGCGGGGGCCACAGCCCTGCTGGGCGCTGTCCTGTATATTGTGCTTGACGGAACAGACAAAACGTTTACATTCATTGGCTTTGCCCTGGCGTTGGCAGGCGCGGGCTCCGCCGCGCTGACGGTGTTCACCCGGCTGAAATTTGCCGCTTTTGTGCCTACAGCGTTTTATGCCGCCGCTTTTGGGGTAGTGCTCCGTGTCGCGGTGCCCAGCTTGTCCGATGTGTGGAACAAAGTCAATTTTATCGGCGGAAATGCCGCTATGGGCATGGCCTTTGCGGGCGTGTTTTTCCTGTGTGCGGTATTGGGCGTGGTTTCCTGCTTTGTTGGATCAAATGGGCAGGACATGAAATAAGAGGATAACTGAAATGAACAAAAAAATCTTTATTATTTCGGCGGTGCTTGGGCTTCTCCTTGTCCTGGGCGCCTGTGCGGACAGATCCCCTGATCGTCAAGGGGATCCTGCCAGCGATCCGTCGGGCGGAGTTTCTTCGGAGGCCTCTGCTGTGTGGAAGCTCTCCATCGCACAGCCGCCGGAGAAGCTGGAGTATGAGGAAGGCGAAACCTTCGATCCGGCCGGGGTTGTCATCAACGCCAAGATGAAGGACGGCTCAATACTGGAAAACGTGGCCTATGAGGGGATCATCGTAGACCAGCCGCTGACGCGGACGTCCCTGTTTGCCAAGTTTGTCTATGGAGGGGAAACCGTGCAGCAGAACATCAAGGTCACGCTAAAGGGGAACCGGGAGGAGTACTCCGTCGCCAGCACGCAGGGGATTGCGGACAGCCCCCTGGCGGGAAAAGTCATCTTTTGGCTGGGTTCCTCTGTCTCAGAAGGGGCCAGTTCCGGTCAGGAATCTATGGCGGATTTCCTGGCCAAAAAGCACGGGGCCCAGTGCATCAAGGAGGCCGTGTCCGGCACCACGCTGGCGGACCGGGCCAACAGCAGCTATGTAAGTCGGCTGGACCAGTATCTGGCCTCTGATGAAAGGGCAGGCCATGTGGACGCGTTCATCTGCCAGCTGTCCACAAACGACAAGGGCTTCCCTGATGGCTTTGGCGCTGTGACGCCGGCGGATGTGCGTGACGCGGCAGCCTTTGACACCGCCACCACCTTCGGGGCAATGGAGTACATCATCGCCACAGCCAAAGACACATGGGACTGCCCCGTATATTTCTACACCAACCCGCCCATGGGCGACGAAAACTATGAAACGATGGTGCAGGCGCTGGAGGAGCTTGCGGAAAAATGGGGCGTGACCATCATTGACCTGTATCGGGATCAGGCGTTCAACGACATCAGCGAGGAAGAACAGGCGCTCTATATGGCGGACAGCATCCATCCGACAAAGGCCGGCTATCGGGAGTGGTGGCTGCCCAAGTTTGAAGAGGCCCTGTCCGGAATTTGAAAATAGGAAAAGGGGGAGCATCATCCATGCCGATCAAAGCAGTCCAGCAGTTTATGCTGGGCACGGTGCTGAATAACGAAGCCCAGGCCCGGGACACGCTGCAAAAAATGAAAGACGCCGGGTATGACGGGATCGAGCTGTGCCGCTTTATGATCCACCCCAGCGGCCTTTTGGTCCGCCTCATCACCAAAGCCGCCGGCATGCCTGTGGGCGGGGGCGGCAGGCTGGACTGGCCCCGGCTGGTAAAGGAATCCGGCCTCCGGGTGGTCAGCCTGCATATGGACTTGGACAGTGTGGAAAAGGACGTCCCTGCCGCCGCCGCCGAGGCTAAGGCGCTGGGGGCGAAGTACGCGGTGATTACAGGGATGTACCGCTTCCCCTATAGCGACGAAAAGGCGGTCAGGGAACTGGCCGCCCGGCTGAACCGGGTGGGGGAAGCGCTGGGGCGTGAGGGAGTCAGCCTGCTCTACCATAACCACAACTGCGAATTGCAGTGGGTAAACCGGGAACAGCGGGCCTACGACCTCCTATTGTCCGAGACCAGCCCGGCGGCGGTGGGCTTTGAATTCGACAGCTACTGGTTCACGGAAGGGGGCGCCAGCGCCCTGTCCTGGATGGAGCGGCTGGGGGGACGCATGAAGCTGTGGCACATCAACGACCGCGGGACGCGGCTGTCCGGGCCGGCCATGACCCCCATCCTGAAAAGCGACAGCATGGAGCTGGGCTATGGGAACATGGATCTGCTCCCCCTGGTGGAACAGGCCAAGTCTGTGTCTGTGGACGCTGTGATTTTGGAAAGCCACCGCAACTGGGTGGAAAAATCGCCGGTCAAAAGCTTTCAGCGCAGTGCCGGCTTTTTGGAGAAATACATTTGAGTAGGTGAGGCAAATGGAACTACGAACAAGGATCAATATCAATGAGGGCTGGAGCTTCACCGGGCCACGCGGCGGGACACAGCGTGTGAACCTGCCCCACACCTGGAACGCGATAGATGGCCAGGACGGTGGGAACGACTATTGGCGGGGGACGTGCATCTACTGCAAATCCTTTCCCAAGCCGGAGATCGCTGCGGGCCAGCGGGTATACCTGGAATTCCAGGGGGTAAACGCATCGGCCAAGGTGGAGCTGAACGGGACGCTTGTTGGGATACATAACGGAGGGTATTCCGCCTTCCGCTGGGATGTGACCGAATCAATCTCAGACAGCAACGTGCTGACCGTCCACGTGGATAACGGCGTCAACGACCGGGTATACCCCCAGAAAGCGGACTTCACCTTCTACGGCGGCATCTACCGGGATGTCTCGTTAATCGTGGTCAACAAATGTCACTTCGATTTGGACTGCCTGGGTGGGTCAGGCATCATGGTCACGGCCAAGCCCATAGAAAACTACAGCAAGGGCGAGGTGCAGGTAAAAACCTGGAGGAACTGCGAAGACGGCCAGGTGCATATCTCCATTCTGGATGGCGCCGGGAAAAAGGTCTCTGCTATTGATGCGGACAGCGGCAAGCTGGATTTGCCCAATGTGCATTTATGGGATGGGATAAGGGATCCTTATCTTTACACTGTAGTGGCAACCCTTGCCATAGGGGGTGAAACGGTAGATCAGGTCAGCGCCCGTTTTGGTGTGCGGGACTTCCGGGTAGATCCCAGAGAGGGCTTTTTCCTCAACGGGCGCAGCTACCCCCTCCGCGGCGTCAGCCGCCACCAGGACTGGAAGGGCCTGGGCAACGCAATTACAAAGGAGCACCATGAGGCCGATATGGCGCTGATCCGGGAGATGGGGGCCAACACCATCCGGCTGGCCCACTACCAGCACGACCAGTATTTTTACGACCTGTGCGACCAGTACGGCATGGTGGTGTGGGCGGAGATCCCCTATATCTCCGAGCATATGCCCAACGGCCGCGCCAATACGATCGGCCAGGCCAAGGAGCTGGTGATCCAGAACTACAATCATCCGTCTATTGTGGTGTGGGGCGTGTCCAATGAGATCACCATTTCCACCAAGGACAAGGCAGACATGCTGGACAACCACCGGGTGCTCAACGACCTGTACCACCAGCTGGATCCCACCCGGCTTACCACCCTGGCCTGCTATGCCATGTGCGGGCCCTTCAACAAAACCGCCCACATCACCGACGTGGTAAGTTGGAACCTATACCTGGGCTGGTATGTGCCTGGATTGTTCCTAAACGATTTCTGGATTGACTTTTTTCACAAATGCTACCCGGACAGGCCGCTGGGCTACTCAGAATATGGCTGCGAGGCCATGCCCAACCTGCACTCCTCCAAGCCCCATCGGGGAGACCACACAGAGGAATACCAGTGCATCTATCACGAGTATATGCTGCGCTGTTTCGAACACAGGCCCTTCCTCTGGGCCACCCATGTGTGGAATATGTTTGACTTTGCCGCCGATGCCCGAGATCAGGGCGGCGAACCAGGCATGAACCACAAGGGGCTGGTCACCTTTGACCGCAAAACCAAAAAGGACAGCTTCTACATCTACAAGGCGTGGTGGAGTGATGAGCCCTTCGTCCACATTTGCGGCAGCCGGTACGTGGATCGGCCCGAATCGACCATCAAGGTCAAGGTCTACTCCAACCAGGGTAGAGTGGCGCTGTATGCAAATGGCAAGCTTGTGGAAGAAAAGGCCGGAGACAAGGTGTTTGAATTCAAAGTCCCTCTGGAGGGCGATGTGGAGTTGAAAGCGGTTGCCGGCAACTGCACCGACCTATGCGCTGTTCGCCGGGTAAGTGCACCTAATCCAGCCTATAAACTCCATGGGAAAAGCTCCAACAGCGCCAACTGGGTGTAAGAGGAGGTTGGGATTCCATGAAGCATGAGGACTTGATCCGGCAAATGTCCTTAGAAGAAAAGTGCTATTTCCTGTCCGGCAAGGACTTCTGGCAGACGCGGAGCGTGGAGCGGCTGGGGGTGCCCAATATGACCCTGTCCGACGGCCCCCACGGCATCCGCAAGCAGGCCGGGGAGGGGGATCATCTGGGGCTGAACCCGTCCCTGCCCGCCACCTGCTTCCCCACCGCCGCTACAATTGCGAACTCCTGGGATCCCACACTGGGGGAGGAAATCGGCAAATATTTGGGTATCGAAGCCGCTTCCCAGGGGGTGGGCGTAGTGCTGGGCGGGATGTGCACCATGGAAATGGCGGAGGGCATCCTTACCATCTGCAACGGCCACTTTTTCAAGGGGCTGGGAGCCGTTGTCGGCGGGTTCTTCCGCTCGGGTAAGAAACGCAAGGCGGCGGCCGCCATTAAATAAGGAGGAATTGTTATGAGCCAAGAACCCAATACCACACTGAACCGTGCAAAGCCGTATCAGTTGATGCTGTTCCCGCTGAACAACGGCGCGACCAATGTGTATTTTGTCCTGATTTTGTCCTATGTGGCCCAGTTCGGCTCCAGCATTTTGAAGCTGGGGATGTTTGCCTCCATCATGGTCACGGTGATGCGGGTGGCCGATGCCGTTACCGACCCCATCATCGGTGCTATGATGGACCGCACCAGCACTAAAATCGGCAAATTCCGGCCCTTCATGATCCTGGGCAGCGCCGTCATGGCGGTAAGCGTTGTCGCGCTTTATGTGCTGCTGCCGTTCATTCCTGAGAGCATGATGTGGCTGCGCTACGTGGCTTTCGTGGTAGTGTATTTCGTCTGGGTCATCGGCTACACCTTCCAGACCTCCTGCACCCGCGCCGGCCAGACGGTGCTCACCAACGACCCCAACCAGCGGCCCATGTTCACCATCTTCAATACGGTGGGATCCCTGCTGGGCATGGGGGTCATGCAATTCATGATCCCGCTGGTGAAGGGGATGTACGATGTGAAGGACGCGGCGGGCAACGTTATCACCTCCGGCTACGCCGATCCTATGGTGTACCGTATCATCACCCCCATTGGCATCGCCATCTCCGTGTTCCTCACCATCCTGGCCATCATCGGCATTGCCGAGAAGGATAACCCCAAGTACTATGGTATCGGCGGCGAAAAGCAGGAGAAGGTGAAGCTCTCCGAATATGTGGAAATCATCAAAAACAACAAACCCATGCAGCGGCTGATGGTGGCCGGCGCAGGATGCAAGCTGGCCCTGGCCATCGCTACCAACACCACTGTCCTGCTGGCGCTGTACGGTATCCTGATGGGCAACTACAACTCCCTCTACCTGCCCATGATGGTGCTGGGCTACGTGTGCGCGGTGCCCTTCTTCCTGCTCAGTATGCGCACCTCCCAGAAGCTGGGCCAGCGGGCCTCCCTGGTGCGCTACGTCTCCGTGGCCCTGGTCTGCTACGTGGGCGTGCTGGCCCTAATGCTGTTTAGCGACCACGGTACTCCAGCCCTTATGCTATCCTTCCCGTTCAACGGAGGCGGCGCCATCAACCTGTACACCATCCTGTTCATCGCCTTCTTCGGCATCGGCTACGGGGCATACTACGCCACCGCCGATATGCCCATCCCCATGGTGGCCGACTGCTCCGACTACGAGACCTACCGCTCCGGCAAGTACATACCGGGCATCATGGGCACCCTGTTCTCCCTGGTGGACAAGCTGGTGTCCTCCTTGGCCCAGACGCTGGTGGCGTTTATTTTCCTGATCTGCGCGGGTCTGCACGAGCTGCCGGACGATGGCACGCCCTACTCCGGCGGCATCAAGGTGGCGGTGATCGTGATGTTCTGCATTATCCCCATGCTGGCCTGGACTGCCACCCTTATCGCTATGAAGGGTTATGCTCTCACGGGCGAGAAGATGAAGACCATCCAGGCGGTGAATGCCGCCCGGAAGGAGGCCGTGGCCCAGGGCATGGGCCTGGAGCAGGCCATGGAATCTATCACAGACGAAACAGTGGGCAAAAAATGAAGATGTCACTTGGATAAATCAACAGCTCCACACTTTTTGAGATGGTTACACGTCATGCTGTAACAAAATATTTCCCAATCATCCATTTCTGAAAATATGGAATAAAATGATACAGTATGTTGAAAAAGGGCGGCTTTTTGTCATTGTGGAACACACCCGAATCCTCTATTATTTATTGTAGGAATTGTACAAATCTGAACTCTGTTTGATTGTGGCTTCCAGTAAAATGACAAAGGGAGAGGTTGTTATGGTAAAACGTACCAGAGCTAAAAATCCAGATGCCGTCACGCTGCGAGACTGTTTCGGCACCACCGCGCTGTCCACTGTAAATGGGCTTTGTACCGTGTTCATGTCCAGTCTGTTCATGCAGTATATGACCGACTATGCGGGACTGGGCGCCATGGGTGCCACGCTGGCCACATCGCTGCTCCTGTTTGCCCGTATCTTTGATGCGGTGGACGATCCCATCCAGGGGTTTGTGATGGATCGCGGGAAGCGGACCAAGATCGGGAAATACAAGCCCTTCTTCCTCCTCAGCGTCCTGCTGACCGGCATTGGCTGCATCCTCCTCTATTCGCTCCCGTCTGCCTTTGCGACAAAACCGGTGCTGATCGTCGTGTGGGTCATCTTCTTCTATCTCATGTTCGACGTTGGCACGTCCTTCTACAAAGATAACCTCCTGTTCCGGACGATGACCAATGACCCCAATGAACGCTCCAAGCTGGTCATCGGCCCCCGGGTGTGGACCATGATGCTGGGCGTCGTTACCTCCGCTTTTACGGCTGTGCTGGTCACAATCAACGAGACGGTTGGGAACTATCACGACTCGTTTGCCATCCTGATCACCGTTATTGTTGGCGCGGCCATGGTGATTGCCCTGATCGGCTGGTTCCTGGTCAAGGAAAAGCACAGCGTGCAGGAAGATGAGGCAGAACCGGTAAAATTTAAGGACTTCTTCCTCCTATTCAAAGAGAACAAGCCCATGGTGATCTTTTATTTGAAGTGCATCTTTGCCGGCTTTATCTGGTCCCTCATTTTCGCCACCCCTGCGTACTACATCAAATGGGGCTTCTGTACTGACCTTGCCACTGGCGTCACCAACATGGAGCAGTATGGTGTCCTCAACGGCATTTCCTCCATGATGATGCTCATCCCGCTGCTGTTTGGCGCAGTCATCGGCCGCCCGATACTGAAGCTCTTTAAGAATAACCCGATCAAAATGACCTGCTCCCTGCTGATTATGCAGTCGGTGGGCGGCCTGATCCTGTTCGTTGCCCAGATAACGGGGCTGCTGGCGAAAAATCCCGCGCTGTTCTTCGTTACCATGTTCATCATGGCGGTGGGTGTGGGGACTGACTTTGTCCCCCAGTCCATGGTGGAGATGGAGATCATGGACTACAACATTTACAAAACCGGCAAGGACCGCTCCGCCTTGACCATGGTGGCCGGCGGCTTCATCGTCAAGGCACAGGCGGCGCTTTCTGCGGCAATCATCGGCTCTGTGCTTATGGCAATCGGTTACAATGTGGATCCCGTCACCTCTGATTACCTGGGCGAGCTGTCGCAGATCCCCACCATGCTCAACTGGTTCATCGTCATTATGGGCCTGATCCCCGCGATCCTCGGCGTGATATCCGCCCTGATCCTGCGCAAGTACCCCATCAAGGAAGACGAGCGCAGGAAGATCCGTGAGTGTCTCGATCAGCGCAACGCGGGATAAGGCTCAGTCCTCCGAAGCGTGCCTGCGGTACTCCAACGGTGTGAGATGATACTCCCGCTGAAATACTTTGTAGAACTGCGTCCTATTCTCATATCCCAGCGACGCCGCGATCTGGCTGACCGGGCGTTCCGTGTTCCTCAGCAGACGTGCAGCCTCAGCCAGCTGCACCTTCTGGCAATATGCTTTGAGGGTGTACCCGGTGTGCCTCTTGATGATGCGGGAAATATGCTCACAAGAATAGTTGAGCGCCTCCGCAAGTTCAGCCCGGCGGATGACCCCGTGTTGTGCCTCGATCAGCTTCTTGGCCTGCTCCACGGCCATCAGCTTCCGGCTGTTCCCCAGCGAAACGTGGGTGGCCTTATAGATGTCGGGGCTCTCCAGCGCGGCAAACAGCCGGAGCAAAGAGGAATAGATGTCGAACTGATAGCCGATCCGCTTCACGGAAAACGCGCGGATCAGCTCCTGGGTCAGCTGCGGGATCATGTCCGTCCCCAGAAGGGTAAAGTCCAGGTAGTCCTTTTTATAGGCGGCGCGCTCCGAGAGGTTGTCACTGAAAAACTGATTGAGGATGCTTTTGTACTGGAACGGCGGCGGAAATGATTTGGGCCACTGCGTCAGCAGCGCGGGGTCGATGCCGATGTAAACGATATCCGCGTTTGACATATCTGTTTCCCGGTGCATGGTATTTCGGTTGAGGAGGCAGAGGTTCCCCTGAGTGTAGGCGGTCTCTGCCTCCTCGATCATGACCCGGACATCGCCCCGCTGCACATACATCAGCTCGAAGAAGTTATGCTTGTGCATATAGGTTTCGTGAAAAAACTCGCTTCTTGCCGGAGTGTGGACGCAAAAGGACCACGTATCCATATAGTTGGAAAACAGATGCTCTTGGGGCGTACGGATGCTGGTCACCACCGACAACGGAGAAAAATAGTCCCGCTCGGCTGTATGGTTGCGAAGATAGTTCGGGCCATGGCTGTCGGTTTGATCCCGCATCTCATCAATGCTGTCAAAATACAGATGTGTCATGTTTTCCATGTGAACGCCCCCCTGAGGGCAGTATACCATAAAAACGCGCGTTTTTGAAGGAGGAATCACCATTGAAACGGCAATGCTACAATCCCTATCTCCCCAGCTGGGAATACATCCCCGACGCTGAACCGAGGGTGTTCGGCGAGCGGCTGTACATCTATGGGAGCCATGACCTGTTTGGAGCCAAGGAATACTGCGAGGGCAATTACGTCTCCTGGTCGGCCCCGGTGGGCGACCTTTCCGACTGGCGGTACGAGGGCGTGATCTTCAAAAAAGAGGATACCCCGTGGAATCAGGAAAAGCTGTCCTACTATGCCCCGGATGTGGTGCGCGGCACGGATGGGCGGTATTATCTCTACTACTCCGTGGCCAATACGTCCATCACCTCCGTTGCCGTGTGCGACACCCCCGCGGGGAAATATCAGTATTTGGGCGACGTCCATTTCCCGGACGGGCGGGTTTATGGCTCAAAGCCGGAAGACTGGTTCGTGTTTGACCCCGCCGTACTGGTGGACGACGATGGACGTGTTTTCCTCTATGTGGGGAGCGGTCAGGCGTCAAACGGGAACTTTGGACACGAGATCAAAGGCCTGTTTGTGATGGAACTCGCGCCTGATATGCTGACCATCATCAGCGAGCCGACGATTATCATGCCGGCGGATTTTGACCCCAAGAAGCCAAACTATTGGGAGGGCCCCTCCATCCGCCACATCGGTGAGTGGTATTATCTGGTCTATCCGGCCACTAATATCACCGGCCTCAATTACGCCATGAGCCTGTTTCCCGACAAGGGTTTTGTCCACAAGGGGCCGATCCACTCCTCCAGCGATATCGGTTTGAACGGCAGAAAGCTCATGAACGCCGCCTATCCCATGGGCAACAGCCACGGCGGCATGGTGTGCGTCAACGGCCAATGGTACATATTTGACCACCGCACCACCAATGGAGTGAAAAAGAACCGGCAGGCCGTGGCCGAGCCCATTGAGATCCAGGAGGACGGCACGATTCAAATGGTGGAGGCCACAAGCTGTGGATTGAACGGCGGCCCCCTGAAGGGGATCGGAACCTATCCGGCCTACATTGCCTGCGTCCTTCATCACGCCGGGGTGTTTGGCATCCGCAACCCTATGGGCGGGCCTGAGATCACCCAGGACGGCCCGGACTATGAACCGCCGGAGCCCGAGGGCCGTGAAGTGACGGTGGACACGGAGCTTACCGCGCCAACGGCCTATATCTCCAAAATGAAGAATGGCAGCGTCGCCGGGTTCCGATATTTTGACCTGGAAGCAACCACGCGCATCGACGTGACGGTTCGCGGCGGAGGCGGCGTACTGGAGCTTTTGCCCGGGGAAAAGGGTGTCGTCATAGCTTCCATTTCCATTGCCGCCGCGGACAAATGGACGGCTGCCGGCACGAAATTCAACGCCAAGCGGCTGGCGCTGGAGAGCCGCCGGCCCATCGGCTCCTGCCCCCTGTATTTTCGGTATAAGGGCAAAGGCGCCCTTGATATTTTGAACTTTACGCTCGCATAACGAAGGAGGATAACCATGGACTGGACACCAATTTGGCATCAAGCCGCCGCCCCCGCGTTCGCTATGGGCCTGTTGGCAGGGAAAAAGAAAACGGTGGTGTTTCATGTAACGCCCCAGGTTTCCGGCGAGAAGCTTCGGGTTCGTTTCTCAAATCACTATGGGAAGAAACCCTATGCCATCGGCGGACTGACCGTATGGGCGCAGGGGAAGATGCACCCCATTACAAGCGGCGGCAGCGGCTCCTTCTTTGTCCCCGTGGGGGAAAGCTGCTATTCTGACGAGATTCCGCTCCCGGCGGCCCAGGGCGAGGAGCTGGAGATCAGGCTCTATTATGCGTCAAAGGTCATGGACAGCAATATGACCGAGGAGGCCGCCGTTGTCTACCCGGGCGATCACACCGGGGACAAGGAGCTTCCCCCGGCCCGCAGGGAGGGCTATAAGGAGCAGTACAACCTCTATGAAGCCGTTCCCGGGATGGATCAGATTGATGTGCTCACCGGCCAGCCGTCGAAGATCATCGCAGCCTTCGGGGACAGCATAACGGCCATGAACCGCTGGGTGAAGCCGCTGCAAAAGCGCCTATCCGACGCCTACGGCGGCCGGTACGCGCTGATGAACGCCGGTATCAGCGGGAACTGCCTGCTTTATGATGTTCCAGGGCTGATGGGGGCTTCCTACGGGGAAAAAGGGGTATCCCGGTTTGAACGCGATGTGCTCCGCTTTGACGGCCTCCACGGGGTGATCCTCGCGCTGGGGGTCAATGACGCGGCTTATTACTCCAAAAAGACAGAGGCGGCCATCTCCCTGGAAAAATACGCGTCTGCCGTAACAGGCGTTGTGGAGCGGCTCCACAAGGCGGGCGTCCGGGTGATCGCCCAGACTCTCCCGCCCCGCATCGGGTTTGTGAAAAAGGGCTATACCCCGGAGATGGAGGCCCTGCGGGTCAGCATCAACGGGTGGATCAGGGAAAGCGCGATGTTCGACTACGTATTTGACGCGGACGCCCTGCTGAGGGATCAGAACGATCCCTCGGTCACCGATGAGCGCTACCATCAGGGCGACCATCTGCACCCGAACCAGGCCGGCGGTACGCTGCTGGCACAGGCATACGATTTGAAACATCTGACCGGGGAGGCGTAGGCATGGGCAAGAAGTATTTTACGCTCAGCTTCGATGATGGGCTGGAGCAGGACAAACGGGTGATCCGGCTGATGAAGCAATACGGGCTCAAAGGGACTTTCAACCTCAATGCCGGCCTGTTCGGCGCCCGCGGCGAGGTGAAGGGGATCGGGACCTTCTCCTTCCAGGACTGCCCCGAGGGGGTAAAGCACAAGTGGCCCTTCTCCTATGTTCAGCACAACCGGATCCCAAAGGACGAGGTGCTCCAGGTCTATGAGGGGATGGAAATTGCCACCCATGGCTTCCGGCATGAATCCCTGGGCGCTGTCAGCGAGGATGAAATGCGCGCGTCGGTGGACGCGGACAAGGCCGGCCTGGAAGGGCTCTTTGGCGCCCCCGTCGTGGGCCATGCTTATGCGCAGGGCTCCACCTCGCCGGCGGTGCAGGCGTATTTGAAGGAACGGGGCTACCGGTATGCCAGGGCGGTGTTTCCCTCCGGCGGCTATGAGTTCCCCGAAAACCCGCTGAACTTCCGCCCCTCCACCTCCATCATTTTGAAGGACGCCATGAAGCTGGTGGAGCGCTTCAAGCGCGAGGAGCTCCAGGACCGGGACCTGCTGCTATACCTCTGGGCGCACAGCTATGAAATGGACTACGAAAAGGGCAATGCCAGCTGGGATGCCCTGGAACGGCTTTTTGAGGCCATCGCGGGGCGCAGCGATATCGTATACTGCACCAACAGCGAGGCATTCTCACATATTTGAGGGGGCGCAGACAGATGAAAAAACAAAACTTCAACACGGGCTGGCTGTTCAGTGCCGTGGGCGGGGAGCAGGCCATGAAGCCGGTCACGCTTCCCCATGACGCGATGCTGTACGAGAAACGCTCGAAGGATGCCGCTACGGCAGGGGCCTGCGGATATTTTCCCGGCGGCGCCTATGTCTATATCAGACGGCTTCCCGTGCCCGAGGAGTGGCGGGAGCAGTCCGCCGTCCTGGAATTTGAGGCGGTCTATCAAAACGCCCAGGTGTTCGTGAACGGCACCCTCGCCGCCGAGCAGCGGTACGGCTATATCAGCTTCTTTGTGGCGCTGGAGCAGTATCTGAAATACGGTGAGGAAAATGAGATAAAGGTGATCGCCGACAACTCGGCGGTGCCCAATTCCCGCTGGTATTCCGGAAGCGGGATATATCGGAACGTAAACCTTTTCCTTGGGGATCGGAACCATATCATCCCCGACGGCCTATTGATCTCCACCTCCGGGAACAACACGGCCCATGTGAAGGTGTCGGTCACCGGCGGCGACACGGTTCGGGTTTCCATCCTGGACGGCGAAAGCCTCGCGGCGCAGGCCGAGGTGCCGGTAAAGGACGGGACAGCTTCCGTGGACATCCCCGTTTCCCAGCCCCGGCTTTGGGACGCAGACCACCCCGAGCTGTATCTGTGCCGGACGGAGCTGCTGAAGGATGGCGAGGTGGTTGACACGGCGGAGGAGCGGTTTGGTTTCCGCACCCTCAGCTGGAGCGTCAAGGGCTTCTTCGTGAATGGGCAGGAGACGCTGCTTCGCGGCGCCTGCATCCACCACGACAACGGCATCCTGGGCGCGTGCTCCTTTGAAGCTGCTGAACTCCGCCGCGTCCGGCTGCTCAAGGAGGCCGGCTTCAACGCGATACGTTCCTCCCATAACCCGGCGTCCAAAGCCTTGCTGGATGCCTGTGACCAGCTGGGTATGTATGTCATGGATGAATTCTGCGACAACTGGCTGGTGCATAAAAACCCCTACGACTATGCGGACAAGGATTTCCGTGCGTGGTGGGAACGGGATCTCACTGCCATGGTGATCAAAAACTACAACCACCCCAGCGTAGTCATGAATTCCATCGGGAACGAGATCTCCGAGCTGGCCATCCCCGAGGGACAGGAGTACTGCAAAAAGCTGGCCGTCCTGGCCCGGAAGCTGGATCCGGGGAAAGCCGTGACCCTGGGTGTCAACCTGATGCTGTGCAGTATGTCGGCCAAGGGCGGCGGCATATACGGCGACAAAAAGGACGGGAAAGAGAACAAGAACGGCAGTCAGACCATGGATAATGTCCCTACCAGCGCGTTCTTCAATATGCTGATGAACATGGCCGGGGGGATGATTGAAAAAATGGCCGCCAAGCCCGCCGCGGATAATGCCACAAAGGTGTGCTTCTCCTACCTGGATATCGGCGGGTATAATTACGCCGCCTCCCGGTATGAGAAGGACGGCACACTTCATCCGGACCGGGTTATCGTTGGCTCCGAGACCCTGCCCAAAAACCTCTATCACAACTGGCAGCTGGTGAAAAAGCTCCCCTATGTCATCGGCGACTTCATGTGGACCGGCTGGGACTACCTGGGGGAGTCCGGCATCGGCACCGTCCGCTACAAAAGCTTCAAGAATCCCGGTCAGGACGCGCCTATCATTTCCGGCGGCTGCGGCGTGATCGACATCTGCGGAAAGCTCCGCCCCGAGGTGCAGTGGAACCGGCTGACCTGGGGACTGGATCACACCCCCGGTATCGGTGTGGAACCGTATACCCACGCCGGGGAGACGGGCTCTGTATCCATGTGGCGTGACACAGACGCGGTGGCAAGCTGGTCTTGGGCCGGCTGCGAGGGGAAACGGAACAAGATCACCGTGTATTCCGACGGTGACACGGCGGAACTCATCCTAAATGGGCGTTCCTATGGGAAGAAAAAGACGAAGGAGTATAAGGCCGTCTTCAAACACATTGCCTATGAGCCCGGAACGATCACCGCGATCAGCTATGACAGTGCCGGGAAAGAGCTGTCCCGCACCTCCATGAAGACTGCCGAGGGCGCCAGCGAACTGCGCGTGGCTGCTGATCGGAACACCTTGAAGGCGGGGACGCAGGATCTGGCTTATTTGAGCATCGACCTGACCGGCGCGGACGGGATCACAAAGTCTTCCGAGGACACCGCGGTTACGGTGGAGGTCAGCGGCGCCGGCGAGCTGTTGGCCCTTGGCTCCGCAAAGCCCAATATGGGGGAGAACTTCTTCTCCAATACCCATACCACCTATTATGGGAAAGCGCTGGCCGTTGTCCGCGCCGGAGACGCCCCTGGCGGGATCACGGTGACTGTGCGGGCAGATGGGATGCAGACCAGGACGGTCGAACTGAACGCGATCTAAGCAGAGCAAGGAAGGGACGTTATGGACAAAAAAGAAACTGGCTTCTGGAACACCCCCCTCATCAGCTCGCTGGTGAGATCCCAGAGCGTAAAGCTGCCGGAAATGCTGCTGGGCTACTTCATCGGCCCCTTCGGGGCGCTGCTGTCCTCCGGCATTTTCACCAGCATCCTGCAAAACTACTTCACCGATGTGCTCAAGCTGGATTTGAGCTTCCTCACGGGGCTGCAGCTGTTTTCCACCATCCTGATCGTGGCGGCCAACCTTGTGGTAGGACAGCTCATTGAGCGCACAAAGGCCCTGGCGGGCAAGGCCCGGCCCTGGGTGCTGCTGTCTGCGCTGACGCTGAGCGTGGCCAGCGTGCTCATGTTCATCGTCCCCGTCCAGAGTCCCACGGCAAAAATGGTGTGGATCGCCATCGCCTATAATCTCTACTACGCGGTGGCGTATCCCATCTACAACACCGCCAACTCCACCCTGATCCCTGTGTCCACCCGGGACAGCAAACAGCGGGCCACCCTGGCTTCCTTCACCAACGTGGCGGGCCTGGGGGTCATGGGTGTGGGCTCCATGGTGTTCCCCATGCTGGTATCCTTCGCCTTGAAAGAAAACCAGGGGCTTTGGTTCATGACCATGCTGGCCGTGGCCATCTTCACCGCCCTGACCATCTTCCTCCAGTTCAAGTTCACCCGGGAGCGGGTCACGGAGGAGAGCATGGGCACAGCCGGCAGCGACGCCCAGGACAAAACGGCCACCCTGGGGGAACAGCTCAAGGCTGTGACCAGCGAAAAGTGGTGGTGGATCACCATTGTCTTTTACATGGGCTTCCAGTGGAGCGGGGCCATGAAGAACGGCTCCATGGCTTTCTTCTGCAAGTGGGTGCTGGACAACACCTTCTTTGGCTCCGCCGACGCCTGGGGCGCGTCCCAATCCCTGCTGGCAGTGCTGGGGGCCATCCCCATGGCGGTGGCGGCGGCGCTGGTGGTGCCGTTGGCCAACAAATTCGGCAAGCGCACCGTCACCATCATCGGCATGGTGGTCGGCGTCATCGGCGGTGTCATTGCCGGGATGGGGCAGGGCCAGATCGTCCCGGTGGCCATCGGCGTGGCGATCAAGTGCCTGGGTTCCGCCCCGGCGTGCTACCTGATTTTGGCCATGCTGGCGGATGTCATCGACCACATTGAATTCAAGAGCGGCATCCGCACAGACGGGTTCACCATGTCCATCTACAGCTCCATCATGGTGGCCGCCACCCCGATCTGCAACGCGATTTTCAGCGCCATCCTGAACGGCAGCGGCTATGACCAGGGCGCCGACGTGGCCTTGGGCACCGCGGGGCAGACCGCCGCGGCCCAGGGGGCCATCACAGTGAGCTATATCTGGATCGAGACCATCGCCTATGCCGTGTGCGCGGTGCTGATGCTGCTGTGGACGGTGGAGAAAAACCTCCCCGAGGAGCAAAAGGCCATCGCGGAGCGCAAAAAGTGAGGGGGCGCGGCGTGAAAACAAAGCAGGCGTTCAACCCCTATCTCCCCAGCTGGGAGTACATCCCGGACGGCGAGCCTCATGTGTTCGGAGACCGGGTCTACGTCTACGGCTCCCACGACAGGTTCAACGCGCCCATCTTCTGCGTCAACGACTACGTGTGCTGGTCCGCCCCGGTGGACGACCTGTCCGACTGGCGGTATGAGGGCGTGATCTACCTCAAGAACCAGGATCCGAAAAATAAGCTGGGCCTGCGGCTGCTGTTCGCCCCCGACGTATGCCGGGGGGCGAACGGGCGGTATTACCTCTACTACGCCTTCGATTTTATGGGGATCATGGGGGTGGCCGTCTGCGACACTCCGGCGGGGCATTATCAATTCCTGGGCCATGTCCGCTACCCAGACGGCACGGTATGGGGCCGGAAAAAAGGCGACCAGTTCCCCTTCGACCCCGGCGTGCTGGCGGACGACGACGGGCGGATCTGGCTGTACTCCGGGTTTTACACCCCCACCCCCGCCGCCGTCACCGGCTTCAAAAAGCTGAAAAACGACGGTGGCACGGTGGTGGAGCTGGAGCGGGATATGCTCACCATCAAGGGAGAGCCCCAGGTGATTTTTCCCAAGGAGGGCCCCGGCTCCTTCCCCAACCACGAGTTTTTCGAGGCCAGCTCCATCCGCAAGGACGGGGACAAGTACATCTTTGTCTACTCCTCCCGGCACAACCACGAGCTGTGCTATGCGGTCAGCGACCGGCCCGACGGCGGCTTCACCTTCGGAGGCACGCTGGTGAGCCAGGGTGACCTGTTCCTGGACGGCAACGAGGACGAGCGAAAGGGCCTGAACTACCTGGGCAATACCCACGGCGGGCTGCTGAACATCGGGGAGGACTGGTATATCTTCTACCACCGGCAGACCAACCGCCACTCCTATTCCCGTCAGGCCTGCGCGGAAAAACTGGTTCGCAGCCCCGACGGCTCCTTCCGGCAGGCGGAGCTGACCTCCTGCGGGCTGAACGGCGGGCCGCTGCGGGGCATTGGGCGCTACCCGGCCTATATTGCCTGCAACCTGTGGAGCAGGGACGGGGTGGGGCGGTACGACTGCCCCAGCCCCCGGAGGGCATTTGCCACCCACCCCTTTTTCACCCAGACCGGAAAAGACCGGGAGGGGGATGGCGGCCAGTACATCGCCAATATGCGGGACGGCGCTGTGGCAGGCTTCAAGTATTTTGACATCCGGGAGCTCAAAACTGTATCGGTGGAATTGAGCGGCGCGGCGGAAGGGGAATTCCTGCTTTCCGGCAGGCCGGACTTTCAAACGGTGTCGGCGCGCATCCCGCTGAAGCTGATCGGTGGGCGGGCGGAGTTCCGCGCAGACTGTGCTTTAGATAACGGGAAACGGGCACTGTATTTCAAATTCTGTGGAGTGGGACGTGTTGACTTCCACTTCTTTTCGTTGGAGGGAGCAAAAGATGAAAGCAAATCAATTTAATGACCACTGGCAGGTAAAGTACTTGGGGGAACGGGCGCCTGGCGTTCCCATCAGCCTCCCCCACGACGCCATGCTGTCTGAGCCCCGGACGGAGTTGTCCGCCGGGGGTATCAATACCGGCTGGTACGAGGGGCGGGACTATCTCTACACCAAGGTTTTTACGCCGGACAGAGCGCTGACGGATCAATGCGCTGTGTTGGAGTTTGAGGGCGTGTACCACAACGCCGAGGTGTGGCTCAACGGGGAAAAGCTGGCTTTCCGGCCCTACGGCTACACCAACTTCTATGTGGAGCTGACGGGGAAGCTGCGGGCGGGGGAGGAAAATACCTTGGAGGTCATCGCCCGCAACGCCGACCAGCCCAACTCCCGCTGGTACTCCGGCGCGGGCATTTACCGGCCTGTTGTCTTGTGGACGGCGGATCGGGAGCACATCAAGCTCAACGGGGTGAAGATCCGCACACTATCCCTGGATCCGGCCCAGATCGAGGTGCGGGTGGAGACGGAGGGTGCGGGGCCGGTGTCCGTGGCCGTTCTGGACGACGGACGAGAGCTGGCCGCCGCATCCGGGGAGACCAAGGGGCAGTTTACATTTACCATGATCCTGGAAGGGGCTAAGCCCTGGAGCCTGGACGATCCTCAGCTCTATGCGTGCCGGATAAGGTTTGGGACGGATGAGGTGGTGGAGACCTTCGGTCTGCGCACCCTGGAGTGGGGCCGCCGCGGTCTGCTGCTCAACGGGGAGCGGGTCATTGTCCAGGGGGCCTGCATCCACCACGACAACGGTGTGCTGGGGGCCTGCTGCTACGAGGACGCGGAGTGGCGCAAGATCCGCATTTTAAAGGAAAACGGCTACAACGCCATCCGCTCCGCCCACAACCCCTGTTCCAAGTTCCTGCTGGATGCCTGTGACCATCTGGGTGTGCTGGTGATGGACGAGTACATCGACCATTGGTACATCCATAAGACGGAACATGATTATGTGGATTACTTCATGGAGTGGTGGAAGCAGGATTTAAAGGACATGGTGGACAAGGACTACAACCACCCTTCAGTTATCCTCTACTCCACCGGCAACGAGGTGTCCGAGACCGCCCAGGAAAAGGGGATCAAGCTCACTGCCGATCTGACGAACCATCTCCACCAGCTGGATGATACCAGGCCCGTCACCTGCGGCGTGAACATCTTTTTCAATTTCCTGTCCTCTGTCGGCTTTGGCGTCTACAGCGACGAGAAGGCAAAAAAAGAGGCCGAAAAGGCGGAAAAGCTGAAAGCCGCCGGGGCGGTGCCCAAGAAAAAGAAGGCGGTGGGCAGCGAGTTTTTCAACAACATGGCGGGGCTGTTTGGGGACAACTTCATGAAGCTGGGGGCCACCCTCCCCCCCTGTGACTGGCGAACCCGGGACGCCTTCGCCAATATGGACGTGGCGGGATACAACTATGGCATCTTCCGCTATGAGGGCGACCTGAGAAAGTACCCGAACCGGCTGATCCTGGGCAGCGAGACCTTCTGCTCTGATGCCTACCGGTTCCGGGAACTGGCGAAAAAAGAGCCCCGCATCGTGGGCGATTTTGTGTGGGCAGGTATGGACTACCTGGGCGAGGTGGGCATCGGCTCCTGGGAGTACCAGGACTACGCGCCGGACTTTGGCCACGGTGTGGGCTGGGTGTCGGCGGGTTCCGGCCGGATCGACCTGACAGGCCGGCCCTTGGGCGAGGCGCTGTACACCCGTGTGGCCATGGAGCAGGACAAGGGCCCGTACATCGCCGTGTGCCCGGTGAACCACACCGGCGACAAGCACTCCCCCTCCGCCTGGAAAATGTCCAACGCCATCCCCTCCTGGAGCTGGCGGGGCTGCGCGGGCAAGAGCGCCAACGTGGAGGTCTACGCCCGTGCCCACAGCGTGGAGCTGCTGGTGAATGGCAAAAGCGCAGGCAAAAAGGAGCTGAAAAACGACTGCATGGCCAAATTCCGCAGCACCTATGAGGACGGCACAGTGGAAGCGGTGAGCTATGACAGCCATGGACAGGAGCTGGGGCGCTGCTCCCTGCGCACCGCATCCCCGGAAACACAGCTGCGGGCTGTACCCGAGGAGGCCGCCGTGGAGCCGGGCCGCCTGTGCCATATCAGACTGCAATACACCGACGAAAGCGGCACGGTCAAGCCGCTGGAGCGGGGCATCCTCAGCGTGAAGGTGACGGGCGGCAGACTGCTGGGCCTGGGCAGTGCGTGCCCCTACAATGAGATCGGCTACACCACAGACCGTACCGACACCTATTACGGTGAGGCACTGGCTGTCGTGCAAGCAGGAGAAGGTGCGGAACTCACCCTGGCTGTTGCAGACGGCAGATACGCAGGGAGTGTTACCATCCCTGTGATCCACTGAGGAGGATAACAATATGCTCTATATTGGCATTGATCTTGGCACCTCCGCCTGCAAGCTGCTGCTGGTGGACGGGAGCGGCGCGGTGCTCCGCGAGGTCACAAAGGAGTACCCCCTGTCTTTCCCCCAGCCGGGGTGGAGCGAGCAGGCCCCGGAGGACTGGTGGAAGGCAGTGATGCAGGGAATGTCGGAACTGCTGTGTGGCTTTGATGCCGCCCAAGTTGTTGGCATCGGCGCGGGCGGCCAGATGCACGGCCTGGTGGCGCTGGACGAGGATGATAACGTCATCCGTCCGGCCATCCTGTGGAACGACGGGCGGACGGCCAAAGAGGTGGACTATCTCAACAACGAGATTGGCAAGGGCAAGCTGAGCCGTTATACCGCCAACAT
Source organism: uncultured Oscillospiraceae bacterium (assembly GCA_910587285.1). Taxonomy (GTDB): domain Bacteria; phylum Bacillota; class Clostridia; order Oscillospirales; family Oscillospiraceae; genus Enterenecus. Next base: position 65,852 of record CAJULM010000006.1, read on the forward strand.
CGCCTTCGCGGGCTTCACCGCGCCAAAACTGCTGTGGATGCGGGAGAACGAGCGGTCAAACTTCGCCAAGATTCGCAAGATCATGCTTCCCAAGGACTACATCAATTACAAGCTGACAGGTATCCACTGCACCGATTATTCCGACGCCTCCGGGACGCTCCTGCTGGACGTGGAGCACAAACGGTGGAGTTGGAAAATGTGTCAAATTTGCGGCGTCACCGAGGAACAGCTCCCCAAGCCGTACGAGAGCTGGGAGACGGTGGGAACCCTGAAAGCCGATGTGGCGAAAGAGCTGGGGTTACCCGAGAGCGTCAAGGTCTGCGCCGGGGCGGGGGACAACGCCGCCGCCGCTGTTGGAACGGGCGTCGTGGGCGCGGGCGGGTGCAATATTTCGCTGGGCACGTCCGGCACCATCTTCATCAGCTCGGACAAGTTTGGGGTTGACCCAAACAACGCCCTCCATGCCTTCGCCCACGCGGACGGCGGCTGGCACCTGATGGGCTGTATGCTGTCCGCTGCCTCCTGCAACAAGTGGTGGTGCGGGGACATTTTGGGTATCAGCGATTACCAAACCGAGCAAAAGCCCATCGGCAAGGATAAGTTGGGCCGAAACCGGGTGTTCTTCCTGCCCTACCTCATGGGCGAGCGCTCCCCCATCAACGATACCAATGCCCGGGGCACGTTCATCGGCATGAGCATGGACACCACCCGCGCCGACCTCACCCAGGCGGTGCTGGAGGGTGTGGCTTTTGCCATCCGGGACAGCTTCGAGGTGGCCAAGTCCCTGGGCGTGTCCATCCCCAAGAGCATGATCTGCGGCGGCGGAGCCAAATCGCCCCTATGGCGGACCATCTTCGCCAACGTGCTGGGCATTCCGCTGACCCTGCCACAGACCGAGCAGGGCCCCGGCTACGGCGGCGCGGTGCTGGCCATGGTGGGCTGCGGGGCGTTTGAAAGCGTCCAGGCCGCCTGTGACACGCTGATCCACGTGGCCCAGACCGTGGAGCCGGACGCAGAACTCACCGCCCGGTACGAGGAGCGATATCGAAAGTTCCAACAAATCTACCCGGCCCTAAAAAATGTGTTTCCAGCGTTGAAATGAGGAGGTCAAGCATGGAGATCAAAAGCATATTTGACGCAGAATTTTCCCCCTATGGGCAGGTGCATAAGGGCTATAAGCTGGATGGCCTGCTGGCGGCCATGAAAGCCATCCCCTTGCCGGAAAGTGGCACCACCTACCAGCCCACCATTCCTGAGCTGGAGGCCCTGCCCATCTTTGAACTGTTTGGTGCCAACGCCTACGGCGGGATGCCCGTCCAGCTGGGGATGTGCTGGGGCCGCAACACCAAATTGAACTGCCTGGAGTACCACCGGGACAGCGAGTTTAACGTGGGCACCCATGACTTCATTCTCCTGCTGGCCAAGCAGGACGAAATCGTGGACGGTATGCTGGACACCGCAAAAGTCCGGGCGTTTCGCGTCCCCGCCGGGGTGTTGGTGGAGGTGTACGCCACCACTTTGCACTATGCCCCCTGCCACACCGACGAGGCCGAGGGCTTCCGGGTGGCGGTGGCGCTGCCCCGGGGCACCAACGAGGCAAAACCCGCCATCAAGGCCATAACAGAGGAGGATCAACTGCTCTGGGCCCGGAACAAGTGGCTGCTGGCCCATGAGGACAGCGCCGAGGCCGGACAAGGCGCCGCCGTCCGGCTGTCCGGCGATAACAACGACATTGCCAACGATATTTGATATAGGAGGAAAACATCATGAAAAACATCCCTGACGTAAAACTTGGCCTCATCGCTGTCTCCCGGGACTGCTTCCCCATCGCCCTGAGCGAGAAGCGCCGCGCCGCCATCAAAGCCGCCTATGCGGGCGACCTCTACGAGTGCCCTGTCACCGTTGAGAACGAGCTGGATATGCTGAAAGCCTTGGCCGATGTGAACGAGCACGGCTGCAACGCCCTGGTGGTGTTCCTGGGCAATTTCGGCCCCGAGACCCCCGAGACCCTCATTGCCAAAAACTTTGACGGCCCCTGTATGTTCGTGGCCGCCGCCGAGGGGGACGGCGACCTCATCAATGGGCGCGGCGACGCCTACTGCGGTATGCTCAACTGCTCCTACAACCTGGGGATGCGCCATCTGAAGGGCTACATCCCGGAGTACCCCGTGGGCACGGCGGAGGACATCACCAAAATGATTGCGGACTTCGTGCCCATCGCAAGGGCGGTGATCGGCGTGAAGAACCTGAAGATCATCACCTTTGGCCCCCGGCCCCAGGACTTTTTTGCCTGCAACGCCCCTATCAAGGGGCTGTATGAGCTGGGCGTAGAGGTGGAGGAGAACTCCGAGCTGGATCTGCTGGTTTCGTACAAGGAGCACGCGGGCGACCCCCGCATTCCCGCCGTCTGCGACGAGATGGCGGCCGAGATGGGCGAGGGCCGCTTCTACCCGGATTTGGGCGAGCGGATGGCGCAGTTTGAGCTGACCCTGCTGGATTGGGCGGAGAACCACAAGGGCTCCCGCAAGTATGTGGCCTTCGCGGACAAGTGCTGGCCCGCGTTCCCCAGCCAGTTCGGCTTTGAGCCCTGCTACGTCAACTCCCGTCTGGCCGCCCGTGGCATCCCCGTGGCCTGCGAGGTGGACATCTATGGCGCGCTCAGCGAGTACATCGGGGCCTGCGTCAGCGGCGACGCGGTGACCCTGCTGGACATCAACAACTCCGTCCCCGCCCAGATGTGGGAGGAGCAGATTCGCGGCAAGTACGATTATCAGCTCACCGACACCTTCATGGGCTTCCACTGCGGCAACACCCCCGCCTGCAAGCTGTGCGCCGACCGGGCGGTGAAATACCAGCTCATTCAGCACCGCCTGCTGGAGCCCCAGGACAGCGACCCCGACTTCACCCGCGGCACCCTGGAGGCGGACATTGCGCCCTCTGACATCACCTTCTACCGCCTCCAGTGCGACAGCGAGGGCAATCTGCGCTCCTACATCGCCCAGGGCGAGGTGCTGCCCGTCAAGACCGGCAGCTTTGGCGGCATCGGCGTGTTCGCCATCCACGAGATGGGCCGGTTCTACCGCCATGTACTGATCCAGAAGCGCTACCCCCACCACGGCGCGGTGGCCTTCGGCCACTACGGCAAGGCGCTGTTCGAGGTGTTCAAGTTCCTGGGCGTTCAGGATATCGCGTATAATCAGCCCAAGTCCCTGCCCTATCCCACCGAGAATCCCTGGGGTTGAGCGCCATGGAAAAACTTTGCCTTGGCATCGAATTGGGCTCCACCCGCATCAAGGCGGTGGCCGTCGATGGACAGCATACCCCTGTGTCCTCCGGGGACTACATCTGGGCGTCCAGCTACGAAAACGGCATCTGGACGTATAGCTTGGACGAGGTGTGGAAGGGCCTGAAGACCGCCCTGTCCGGGGTGGAGGGTCGGGAGAATATATGCGCCATGGGTGTTTCGGCCATGATGCACGGCTACCTTGCTTTCGACAAGGATTGGAACCTGCTGACGCCCTTCCGAACCTGGCAGAACACCGTCACGGGGCAAGCGGCGGCGGAATTGACAGCCCTGTTCGGCTTCAATATCCCCCAGCGGTGGTCCATCGCCCACCTTTACCAGGCCATTCTGAACGAGGAACCCCACGTTCCCCAGATTGCCCATATCACCACCCTGGCGGGTTATGTCCATTATATGCTCACCGGCATCAACGCCGTGGGTGTGGGCGAAACCAGCGGTATGTTCCCCATCAACAGCGAGGCCCTGGACTACGACAGGGAAATGATGGAGAAGTTTAACGAGTTGGTGAAGTCCCGCGATTTGCCCTGGACGCTGGCCAATATACTGCCCAGCGTGCTTCCCGCCGGCGCGGACGCGGGCGCGCTCACCGAACGGGGCGCGGCCCTGCTGGACAACCTGCTTACTCCCGGCATCTCCTTTGCCCCCGCCGAGGGCGACGCAGGCACCGGCATGACCGCCACCAACGCCGTGGCCCCTCGGACGGGCAACGTGTCGGCGGGTACGTCAATTTTCTCCATGGTGGTTTTGGAAAAGCCGCTGTCCCGCGTCTACGAGGAAATCGACCTGGTGACTACCCCCACTGGGGCCCCGGTGGCCATGGTGCACTGCAACAACTGCACCAACGATACCAACGCCTGGGCCGGGGTGTTGCGGGAGACAGCGGAGCTGTTTGGGGCAGCGCCCGATACCAGTGCGTTATACACGAAACTGTACGAAAAGAGCTTAGAGGGCGATACTGACTGCGGCGGTGTAATGGTTTGCAACTACCTGGCAGGCGAGGGCGTGACCCACATGGACGAGGGCCGGCCTCTGGTAGTGCGCCGCCCGGACAGCAAATTCACCCTGGCCAACTTCTTCCGCGCCCAGCTCTATTCCACAATGGCTACCCTAAAAATCGGCATGGATATTCTGGCGGCGGAGGGGGTCGCCATCGATTCCCTCACCGGCCACGGCGGGCTGTTCAAGACTCCGCTGGTGGGCCAGACCTACATGGCCGCCGCCTGCAATGCCCCGGTCGCCTGCATGGAGACGGCGGGGGAGGGCGGCCCCTACGGCATGGCGCTTTTGGCGGCGTACCGGGTGTGGAAGTCCGGCGGCGAGACGCTGGAGGACTACCTGAACCGCCGCGTGTTCGCAGGGGTGTCCGGCTCCACCGTCCAGCCGGATGAGGAGACAGTAAACGGCTTCAACGCCTATATGGAGCGGTACAGGGCTCTGCTGGATGTGGAGCGAAAAGCGGTGGAGGTGCTGTAAATGCTGGAGGAACTGAAACAAAAGGTGCTGGAAGCGAACCTGCTCCTGCCCAAATACGGCCTGGTGACATTCACCTGGGGCAACGTGTCTGGCATCGACAGGGACAAGGGGCTGGTCGTGATTAAGCCCTCCGGGGTGGAGTATGACGGCATGACCGCCGAGGACATGGTGGTGGTCAGCCTGGATACCGGGGAGCGGGTGGAGGGCCGCTGGAAACCCTCCAGCGACACCAAAACCCATTTGGAGCTGTACCGGGCGTTCCCCGGAATCGGCGGCATCGTCCACACCCACAGCCCCCACGCGGTGGCCTGGGCCCAGGCCGGGGAGGACATCCCCTGCTTCGGCACCACCCACGCCGATTACTTTTACGGCTCCATCCCCTGCGCCCGCCACCTGACCCAGGGGGAGCTGGAGGAGGATTACGAGAAAAACACCGGCGTGGTCATCGTGGAAACCTTCCGGGAGCGGTGCATCGAACCCACCGCCGTCCCCGGCGCGATCTGCGCCAGCCACGGCCCATTCACCTGGGGCAAAGACCCGGCCCAGGCGGTGTACCACGCGGTGGTATTGGAGGAAGTTGCAAAAATGGCCCTGCTCACCCGGCAGGTGCGGCCCTCCGCCAGCCCCGTCCCCCAGCGTATTCAGGATAAGCATTATTTCCGTAAGCACGGGCCGGGGGCCTACTATGGCCAGGGCTGAAAAGGAGAATCTATCATGACCAAAGAGGAAGAAATCACACTTGGAAAGACGGCCTGCAAGGTGCGCATGGGCGTACTCACCGCCACCCATGGGGCCAAGGCGGGCCATCCCGGCGGCAGCCTGTCCGCCGCGGATGTGTTTACCTACCTGTATTTCAGGGAACTGAACATTGACCCGCAGAATCCTAAGCGGAAAGACCGGGATCGTTTTGTGCTGTCCAAGGGCCACACCGCGCCGGGGCTGTATGCGGCGCTGGCTTACCGGGGGTTCTTCCCAGTGGACGACCTGCCCACCCTGCGGCACATTGACAGCTATTTGCAGGGACACCCAAACATGGACGCGGTGCCCGGCGTGGATATGTCCACCGGGTCGCTGGGGCAGGGCGTCTCCTGCGCGGCGGGAATGGCGCTGGGCCTGAAGCACCAGGGCAGCGCCGCCCGGGTGTATACCCTGCTGGGAGATGGCGAGATGCAGGAGGGCCAGGTGTGGGAAGCGCTGATGTTTGCCGCCCACTACAGGCTGGACAACATGTGCGTCATCATAGACCACAACGGCCTCCAGATCGACGGCACCAACGAAAAGGTGATGGGGCTGGGCTCCATCCCGGATAAACTGCGGGCCTTTGGGCTGAATGTGTTCCAGATCGACGGACACGACTTCCAGGCTATGGAAAAGGCCTTTGACGCTGCCCGGCAGATCAAGGGCAAGCCCTCCGCCATCGTGCTGGAGACGACCAAGGGCAAGGGCGTGAGCTACATGGAGGGTCAGGTGGGCTGGCACGGCAAGGCCCCCAACGACGAGGAGTATGCCCGGGGCATGGCGGAGCTGAGCGCTCAGCTGGCGGAACTGGAGGCGGTTTGAAATGGCAGATGTGAAAAAAGTCGCCACCCGGCAGAGCTACGGCGAGGCGCTGAAGGAATTGGGGGCAGCCCATCCCGATGTGGTGGTGCTGGACGCCGACCTGGCCAACGCCACCAAGACGGAGATCTTCAAAAAGGCGTTCCCAGACCGCCACTTTGACTGCGGCATCGCGGAGAGCGACATGATGTGCGTGGCGGCGGGGCTGTCTACCACGGGGTATGTGCCCTTTGCCAGCAGCTTTGCCATGTTCGCGGCGGGGCGGGCCTTTGAGCAGGTGCGCAACTCCATCGGTTACCCCCACCTGAACGTGAAGATCGGCGCCACCCATGGCGGCATCTCCGTAGGCGAGGACGGGGCCAGCCACCAGTGCTGTGAGGACTTTGCGCTGATGCGCTCCATCCCCGGCATGGTGGTGATGTCACCGGCAGACGACGTGGAGACCAAAGCCATGGTGTGGGCCGCCTATGAGCACCAAGGCCCCGTCTATATGCGGTTCAGCCGGTACGGCGCGCCGGTCATCCACGACGCAGACCGTTTCACTTTTGAGATTGGGAAAGGTGAAGTCCTGCGGGAGGGTTCCGATGTGGCCCTCATTGCCAACGGCCTGCTGGTGGCGGAGGCGCTGGAAGCTGCCGAGCTGCTGGCCCAGCAGGGTATCAGCGCCCGTGTCATCGACATGGCCACCATCAAGCCGCTGGACGAGGGTCTGGTACTGAACGCGGCAAAGGAGTGCGGCAGGCTCGTCACCTGTGAGGAGCACTCCATCATCGGCGGACTGGGCGAGGCGGTGTGCGCCGTCATCGCAAAGCACGGCTTGCCCTGCCCTGTGGAGCGCATCGGCGTCAACGACGAGTTCGGACACTCCGGCCCTGCCGGGGCACTGTTGGAGCAGTTCGGGTTGTGTGCGGGGCATATTGCGGAAGCGGCGCATGGCTGATTCGGCTAACTACATAAGACCTTATTGGAGGAGAAAATCGCATGAAAATGACCTGGCGCTGGTACGGCGAGGGCAACGATCAGATCAAGCTGTCCGACATCAAGCAGATCCCGGGGGTGGAGGGCATCGTCTGGGCGCTCCACGACAAGATGCCGGGGGAGGTGTGGCAGCCCGACGAGATCGCCGCCGTCAAGAAGCAGCTGGACGAGTACGGCTTCAACATGGACGTGGTGGAGTCGGTGAACGTCCACGACGACATCAAGATCGGCCTTCCCACCCAGGATCAGTACATCGAGAATTACAAGCAGACCATCCGTAACTTGGCCCCCTTCGGGGTGAAGGTGATCTGCTACAACTTCATGCCCGTGTTCGACTGGACCCGCACCGACCTGTTCCACCCCGTGGGGGACGGCTCCACCGCCCTCTATTACGAGGCGGCGAAAATCAAGCAGGATCCCCGGGAGATGGCAGACTACGTCATGTCCTTCACGGAAAAGTACCACATGACCTTCCCCGGCTGGGAGCCGGAGCGGATGGCCAAGCTGGACGAGCTGTTTGAGAAGTACAAGGGCGTCACCAAGGAGAAGCTGTGGGCCAACTTCAAGTACTTCTTAGAGGCCATCATGCCCACCTGCCATGAGTGCGACATCAAGATGGCGGTGCACATGGACGACCCCCCCTGGGACATCTTCGGCCTGCCCCGGCTGTTCACCGATGCCGCCGCGGTGGACTACTTCCTGAAACTGGTGGACGACCCCTATAACTGCCTGACCCTGTGCTCGGGCTCTCTGAACGCCAACCCGGACAACAACGTGGCGGACATCGTGCGCAAGCACACCGGCCGCATCGCCTTCGCCCACATCCGCAACGTAAAACACTTCCCCAACGGGGACTTCTCCGAGGCGGCCCACCGGGACTGCTGCGGCGACACCGGCATTCTGGACATCCTGAAAGCCTACCACGACGCGGGCTGGGAGGGCTACATCCGGCCCGACCACGGCCGCCACCTGTGGGGGGAGGGCCCCGGCACCGTGCGGCCCGGCTACGGCCTCTACGACCGGGCCCTGGGCGTCATGTATATGCTGGGGGTGTGGGACACCCTCGAGAGCGAAGCGTAGGCGCATAGGGGAGCTTGGAACGAAGCGAGGGCGAGCGATGGGGCCATAGGCCCCAGAGACCAGCCCGAGTCGGAGCGAAAGCGACCCGGCCATGCGCCCAACGCGCAGCTTGACAATGAAACGGGCGTAAACCGTATGAGGAGGAATTACAAATGCTTGATTTACCCTTGAATGTTGACTTTTCCGGCAAGGTGGTTGTCGTCACCGGCGCGGGCGGCGTGCTGTGCGGCGCCATGGCCCGGGCCTTCGCCCAGGCGGGGGCGAAAGTTGCCGCCCTGCCGCAGTCGATTTATTTGGAGGTTCCTTATGCTCTGCCAGCCGAAATGATGTAAGGAGACAGAGGCAATGAAAAACATATGCCACGGCATCGAATTTGGATCTGCCAGCATCAAGGCTGTCACCATCGGCAGCAGTTTCAAGCCAATTCCCTTCGGCGACTACACCTGAGCCAGCAGCGGCGGAGCTCACCATACTGTTTGACTTCAACATCCCCCAGCGGTGGAGCGTTGCCCGCCTCTATGTGGAGAGCGAGGAGCTGCTGGGCGGCGTGTAGATGAATAACAACCGCGTAGGACAATCTAACCCCTTGCAGTTGCGTATAGGAACAGATGTCATGAAACAGGATATCGTGCTTGTTTGCCGCAAAACCGAACACACTATCCATGTATGCGACTTCTTGCGCGATCATCACATTGACTCGGCTATAATAGAAGATGCGGTGGATTTATGGGCAGGGCTGTCATCGTGCAACCCTGCCTTTTTATTGCTTGATTTTAGTAATAAAGGAAATGAAATCCTTTTCTCTCGACTTTCTATCAGCGCCATGCGGCCATTGCCATACATCATTATCGCGGATGCCTTTCCCAATGGCGCAGCGCGGGCCGCTGTACTCAATCGCGGCGTGGATGCCTGCGTGGAAACACCGCTGATTGCCGATGAGGTGCTGGCTGTTATCAACGCCGTTCTCCGCCGAGAACAGAGAATCGCACGGTTGAAGCTGGGCAGAACGCTGACGCGCATAAAACACAAAGAGCTGGTTATTGATCCAATGTGCAGAACGGTGGAGATGCAAGAGAAGCCAATCCATCTGACTACCAAAGAATTTGATGTTCTCCTTCTTTTGGCATCTAAAGCGGGGACAGCTTTGACCAAAGAGGAAATATACGAGACTGTATGGAATGCGAGCCGGGACTACATGGGTACCCAGGTATCCGATCACATTTTTACGCTTCGCCGGAAGCTGGGGCTGGACAAAAAAGATCAAACTTATATTCAGACTGTGTTCGGTGTGGGCTACCGTTTTTCCACAAGTGAATAGTACATATGCGTCAATCAAGTCGATTTGTGTCAATATTTGTCGAGCGATTCCAAAAAAATCCGAAAACTTTTTCACGTTTTGTTCTCATTTTCGGTATAAAATTACAGAATGTTACAAGATAAGGAAAGCACAGCGCAGGAGGTGGTCATCGTGCCCACTTATCAGAGCATAAATATCTGCTTTCGCACAATGCGGGGCCCGCCCAAAGTAATATGCTCATTGACAGACGCAAATCGGTAATAACAGTCAGCTTTAGACCGACTCGGGATCCGTGCTGGTCTGACGGCAACTGCTCCTATAGGGAAACTGTCTGAAAAGGATCTGAGAAAATGAACGTAGAAACCAAGACGTATGTGATTGGTCTGCTGGAATCATACCAAAAGCGATCCAAGCAGATTGAGCTTCTGCACTATGAATTGTCCCATCCGGCCCGCGTTTCAGAAAATGAAATTATTGGAGCATTGGCCTTGGCGCACGGAGATGGTGAAAAGGGGCATCCAGGAGGTCATGCCTCCGACAAAACCCTTTACATTGCGCTCAACTACCAGGCGCGAGCTAATCACGTGAATAGCGATACCGCGGAAGAAGTTGTCGGGCAGCTTGTGACGCTGGAGCGGGAACAGGAGCGGCTGAACTATTATGTGTCCCTTTTGAACCCTCGTCATGCGGAACTGCTGAAGTTGCTCTATTTTGAAGGCTATTCCCAAGAAGAATGCGCAAAAAAACTGGAAATCGCCACCCGTACTGTGCGGCGAATTAAGGATGACGCTATTGAGGAATTGACGGAGATGTATTCCTTCACAGGGGAAATTGCAAATAAAAAATATCCTGAAGATGTCCAATAAATTTCCGGGTATTGTCCGCAAATTGTCCGCCACATGGTACTTGCAATGTCCATTTACTCTGTGGTATGATTAAGCTGTCAAAAAAAGGAGATGCCTCCTGGAGTCCAGGGGGCATCTCCCTTTTACGTCAAAGGAGGTGTTGATGTGATGCGGACAAGAACAATCCGCGAAGCGGCGGCATACTTCCGGGAGTCAGACCCACAAACCTGCCTGACTGAAACCGCCATCCGAAGGCTGATCTCCTCTGGAGCCGTGCCGTGCGCTCGGGTAGGACGCAAATACCTTGTTACGGTGGAGGCGTTGGAGGCCTATCTCTCGGGAAACTGCCAGCCTACGGCCCAGGCGAAACCCGATAAGGTGTGGAAAATCAAATAAACCGTTTTTCGGCGTGAGGAAATAAAATTAAACCTTTGTAACCCCTTGTGATTTGCAAATATTCACTCTATAATAAAGGTACTGTATCGCAAGGCGTTATTGAAAGGAGAACGCCAAATGGCAAAGACAGCAACGAAGAAGAAGTACAACTACTTAACCAAAGCACTCCAACTCCCGGACGGTACCCGAAAATACATCCGAGCCAAGACCCAGGCGGAGCTGGACGAAAAGGTTCTGAAAGCCCAGATCCTGGTCAACTCAGGCGTGGATATTTGCAGTGAGGAGACCTTCGGCCATTTCGCCCAGATGTGGTACGATCTCTACAAAAAGCCCAATCTGCGCGAGAACAGTCTCAACGCAATCAAGTACGTCTTGAACCAGCACATCCTGCCGTTCATTGGTGGATATCGCTTGCGGGATATCACCCCTATGCAGATCCAGGCCATCATGGCCTCGCTGTCCAACAAGAGCAATTCCCTCCAATCCAAGGTCTTGATCCATTTGCGCAGCATTTTCAAGGCTGCGCAGGAAAATGGACTGGTGGCGAAATCCCCCGTGAGCAGTATGCTGAAGCCCGGAGGCCGTAAAACCGCCGAGAAGGTGGCTCTCGCACCCCAGGAGACCCGTCTGCTGGTGGAAAGGGTAAATAACCCCAGGGCCCATACCTTCCTGCTGATCGCGCTCCATACGGGGATGCGCAGGGGCGAGATTTTGGGCCTCATGTGGGAGGACATCGATTTTAAGCAGCGGATCGTCCACGTCAGGCACAACGCCATCTTGGGCAAGGGGGAGACCTCCATCCACGACACGCTGAAGACTGACGCGGGGCGGCGGGATATCCCCCTCACCGATGAGCTGGAGGCGTGGCTGGCGAAGTACAAGAAGCGCAGCCACTCCAGGTTTGTGCTGGCCATGCAGAACGGCAAGCCGCTCACCCAGTCTGCCTACAAGAGTATGTGGAAGCTGGTGGAGCGGGAGCTGCCCGACACTCATGTGACGGCCCACGTCCTCCGCCACACCTATGTCACCCGGCTGTTTGAGGCGGGGCTGGACATCAAGGAGATCCAGTACCTGGCGGGCCACAGCACCGTGGACATGACCCTCCGGGTATACACCCATTACGACCGGCGCTCCCGGGAAGGGAAGACCGCCGAGAAAGTGAGAGAAGCTATGCGGGAAAACGCGTGACACAAGGGGTCAAAAAAATTTGCAACAGATTTGCAACAACGTGCCCCCAAATGACCCGAAAATATCCTAAATTATGGGAAATAAGGCGGTTCCAAACAGCCCTCGAAAGCAAAGCGAAAACCCCTCAAACCGTTGCGGTTCAAGGGGTTTCGGCTGGTGGAGACTACAGAACTCGAATCTGTGACCTCTTGCGTGTGAAGCAAGCGCTCTACCGGCTGAGCTAAGCCTCCATATTGGTGACCCGGACGGGAATCGAACCCGTGTTACCGCCGTGAAAGGGCGGTGTCTTAGCCGCTTGACCACCGGGCCGCGGATGCCCAAGGTGGGCGGAGTCAGAGAGGCTCCTGAAGAAGCGGCCAGAGCCGCTTCTTCAGGAAATGGTAGCGGCGACTGGATTCGAACCGGTGACAACTCGGGTATGAACCGAGTGCTCTAGCCAACTGAGCTACGCCGCCATACGTGCCGCCCTCACAGGGCAAGAGTTAGTGTACCCTATTTTGAGAGAATTGTCAACCTTTTTTTGCAGAAAAAGAAGAAAAATCCGGGAGCGGCTGCCTCCGGATTTTTCGATGGAGATTTCAAGGGATAAAATGGTGGGTTCGATAGTATTCCAGACAGCGGAATCGGTGCAGTATTTCCCCCTGACGCTGGGTCGGCTCGCGCAGCAGCTGGCCGTCAGCGGTGAGGCAGGCGCCCTGGTTGTGGATTACGGGCAGTTCTCTCCGGCACTCCCGCGCCGCCTGCATATAGGCGCTCCCCTGCCAGCCCAGCTGCTCAAAAAGCACGTCCATCAAAAAGCAGGGGGAGATGTCTGGGCCCTCTCCCACCAACTCGGTGCCCAGCGCGGCTTTTGCCGCGTCATTGCCCCAGATCAGGTAGCTGGTGGACCAGTAGTTGTAAAAGCCGTCCCGGGTGTCCTGGTCTAAGGTGATGCCCAGGGCGTCGTAGACAGAATTGCCGTTGCCCAGCCAGGGCTTGTGGTCGCCGAACACCACCAGTACGATGGGTTCATCCGACGCGCGTAGCTGCTCCACCATGTCGGACAGGAAGCTCTGGGTGCTTTTCACAGAACCCAGGTAGTTGGACAGGATATATCGGGATTGATCGTCCAGCTCGTAGTTGGCGATATAGTCCTCCGCCTCTCCCCACCAGCACTCATAATCGCCGTAAGGCCCGTGCCCCTGATAGGATACGGAAAAGGAGAACACCGGCGTATCTTCCTGGACCTGCTTGAGAAGGTCGGCGGTGAGCTGGGGGAAGAACGTATAGTCCCAGGGGATGTCGTCCTCGGGAAAGGCCTGATAAAAGTTTTCAATGAAGTGGTACTGGTCGAAGCCCAGGTAGGAGTTCACGTTGACCCGGTTGTAAAACCAGTTGTTGGAGGGATGGTAGCCCGTGGCGCTGTAGCCCTGGTCCTTGAGATACCAAACGTAGGACGAGGTCTGGCTGCGATAGTTGATGTTGGCGGGGGCCATGCCGGTGAGAAAGGCCCGCTCGGTGTCCACGGTGCCGCCGGCGAAGATGTTGGTGAGCAGCCGGCCGGAATAGCTCTCCGCCTCCAAGGCGTGATAGTCGGCATACACGTCCTGCTGGAACTCGATCTGGTCGTAGACGGACAGGTCGGCAAAGGACTCCAGCATAATGCCCACAATGTTTACCTTTTTGTCCTCCGGGATGTCTGCGCTTTCGTAATGGGAGAGAAGCTGAGCGGTTTCCCGCTCAGAATAGCCTTTAGGTTGGCTGGGCAGAGCGTCCTTGACGCTGTGGAGGAAGGGATAGAGCAGCCCGCGGGAGACATATTGCTGAGTGCTGGACCACTGGTTGATGTGGCTGGAGCCGGCGTTGGCTGCGTATACGCCGTCGTTTCCATAGACCGGGATGAGCGCCAACCCCGCGGCCAACGCCCCGGCGGCGGCGAGCGCGCGAAAACGCCCGAGGGGTTTTCCCCGGGCCAGCAATGCCAGCAGCGCCAGAAGGACCGCCGTACAGGCCAGGCAGGCGGCCATTTTAGAGGACAGGAACAGCTGGTATTTTCCGGCCATTTGCCCCGCCTCGCCCAAGATCAGCAGGTCGGAGGCGATAACGGGGTCGTCCCGGAAGGCAAGCTTGTAATAGTTGCCGAAGGACAACCCCAGCACCGGCAGGGCGGTGAGCAGGAAGGCCAGCCACGTCCGGCCGGCGATACCGTAGAGCAGCACGGCCAAGACCACTGGGGGCAGCAGATTCAGCGCTACCAGGGCGGGGCGGCGGAAATAGTCGAAAAACAGCTCCCAGCCGTAGGGGCCGGGGGCCAGTGTCAGGCTGAGCAGCCCCAGGACCGCCGCCGACCCGGCCAGCAGCAGGGCGTTCCACAGCCAAAAAACCGTCCTGCGGCGCTTGGAACAGCCGTCCTCCGGCCGCGTTTGGAACAGGAAGCAGGAAAAAATATGTTTCATGAGTGGTCTCCTAATTCTTGGTAATCACAGCGTCCGGGGGCAGACGAGAGGTTGACGCCCTGCATAGTATAACACAACTGCCCCCGGAGTGCACCGGGGGCAGCCGCTTTTTCAACAAATTTTAATAGGTCAGCTTCTCGTCCAGCCAGGCTTTCAGCTCCGCGATGGGTACGCGGACCTGGTCCATGGTGTCACGGTCCCGGATGGTGACGGCGTGGTCGGCCTCGTTTTCTCCGTCGCCCACAGTCTGGAAGTCCACCGTGATGCAGTAGGGGGTGCCGATCTCGTCCTGCCGGCGGTAACGCTTGCCGATGGAGCCGGTGTCGTCATAGTCCGCCATGAAGTGCTTGGAAAGCTCGTCGCGGATTTCCATGGCCTTGTCGCCCAGCTTTTTGGACAGGGGCAGCACCGCGCACTTGATGGGGGCCATGGCGGGGTGGAGGTGGAGAACGGTGCGCACATCGTTTTTCTCCGCATCGACAACTTCCTCATCATAAGCCTCGCACAGCAGGGCCAGCACCGTTCGGTCCAGCCCGTAGGTGGACTCAATGATATAGGGGATATACTTCTCATTGGTGAAGGGGTCCAGGTACTCCATCTTCTGGCCGCTGTACTCCTGGTGGCGGGTGAGGTCAAAGTTGGTGCGGTTGTGGGTGCCGTTAATCTCGCCCCAGCCAAAGGGGAACAGGAACTCAATGTCGCAGGCGGCCTTGGCGTAGTGGGCAAGCTTTTCGTGGTCGTGGTAGCGCAGATGGTCCTCCGGCAGCCCTAAGGACATAAAGAACTCCTTGCCGAACTGCTTGAAGTAGTCGTACAGTCCGCTGTCGTCTCCCTCCTTGCAGAAGGTCTGAAACTCCATCTGCTCGAATTCGATGGTACGGAAGGTGAAATTGCCCGGAGTGATCTCGTTGCGGAAGGCCTTGCCGATCTGGCCGATGGAGAAGGGCAGCTTAGCCCGCATGGAGCGCAGGACGTTGGGGTAGTTGACATACTCGCCCTGGGCGTTTTCCGGGCGCAGGTAAATGGTGTTTTTATTGTCCTCCGTCACCCCCCGGTGGGTGGCGAACATGAGGTTGAACTCCCGGATGCCGGTGAAGTTGTGCTTGCCGCAGTGGGGGCAGGGGATGGAGTGAGCCTTGATATACTCAAACATCTCCTCCTTGGTCATGCCGTCGGCGTGGGCGTCGGGGTCGAAGTCGTCGATGAGGTTGTCCGCGCGGAAACGCAGCTTGCACTCCTTGCAGTCCAGCAGGGGGTCGGAGAAGCTGGCCACATGGCCGCTGGCCTCCCAGACGCGGGGGTGCATGAGAATGTCGGCGTCCACCTCAAAGCTGTTGTGCCGCTCTTGGATAAACTTTTTCCGCCAGGCGTCCTTCACGTTGTTTTTCAGCCTTGCGCCCAGGGGGCCGTAGTCCCAGGTGTTGGCCAGGCCGCCGTAGATTTCGCTGCCGGGGAAGATAAACCCCCGGCCCTTACACAAGGCGACGATTTTTTCCATGGTCTTTTCACTGTTTTTCATCTTGACACTCCTTTTTCATGTTACTTGGCCCGAAACGGAAAACGCCCCGAGCCATGACGGCTCAGGGCGAACGAATTTGTCCGCGGTTCCACCTGAATTCGGGCGCAGCCCGCACTTGTGCCCGGTAACGGCGGGGGCCGCCGGACCATTTCCGGTCCGGACTCGGGAGGGCCTTTCCGCCGCGCCTTTGGAGGATTTTCACCAGCCATCCTCTCTCTGAAACCCAGCGCGGAGTACTGTTCTCCGTCAACGCTTTGATTGGTATATTCTATTACAGAAACGCAGCGCTGTCAAGGGGAGCGGGAAAACCGCGGGCTACCGCTTTTCTGCAGTGTCTCCGCCGCCCTTGCCGGGCCGCACCAGGTGCACCAAGCCCAGCAACAGAAACACCACGCCGATGATAACCAGGGCCGCGGCCGCCGCCATGAAATACATTTGAGTGCGGCCCTCGCTCCGGGTAGTCACGCCCTCCACGAAGGTGAAATCACCGCCCAGCATCCACATCACCGCGCCCAGCACGGTCATAGCGATGCCCTCCAGCAGCTCCTTGAGCGCCTTTTTTCGGCCGCCTTGATTTTGCGCATCATTCATCAGACACATCTCCTTTTTGGATTCCGGTTGTATGGGAAAACTGTGTAAAAGCATACCACAGCTGGGTGGGGAAATCAAGGCGGGGCGCAGTGAAAAATTGGCGTACATTTATACTTTTTTCATTTCCTTTTTTTCAGGAGTGTGTTATAATGTACCCTGAAATATTATGCAGGAGGGGACTGCCATGCAAAACAGCGTCACTGTCACTGTGGGTGGGTTGAATTACACGCTGCGGGCCGCCGAGGGGGAAAACTATGTGCATCGCGTGGCCGCCTATGTGAATGATAAGCTGAAGGAGGCGGAGCAGGCTGGGGGTATCTCCCAGATGGACCGGGCCATACTCACGGCCATCAACATCGCGGACGAGCGCTTCAAGGAGCAGGAGGCGTCGGAAAACCTGCGCCGCCAGATCAAGGAGCTGCTGGAGGAGTCGTCCAAGCTGAAGCTGGAGCTGAGCGAGGCCAAGCGGGAGATTTTTAAGCTGCAGCAAAAGCGCTGAGCGCGAGCGTAGGCGCGCTGCCCCGGGTGGACCGGAGCGAGGGGCAAAACCCAGGCGGGTGTAGCCCGCCGGATTTGCCCCGAGACGGAGGGCGCTGTGTGCCGGTGGCACACGTCCAGCGCCGACCGAGCCGAAGGCGAGACAGTCGGGGCGAACAGCGCACCCAACGCGAGCGTGACAACATCGAAGCGCGGAGCCGTCGTGAGCAGCGCGGATGGAGCGCAGCGAAAGCAAAAGCCCAGGGCCCACGCAGTGTGAGCGGGTTTTGCTTGAGTCGGAGCGAAGCCGCGCGTTGCGAACAGGCGCAGCGTGACAACGTCGTCGCAAGCTTCGTATCGCTTGCTTTGCCACCAGCGGCAAATTTACAGAAACCACAGAAACGAGAGAAGATACCTATGGAGATACTATCCCCAGCCGGAAGCCAGGAGGCCATGCGCGCGGCGGTATGCGCCGGGGCGGACGCGGTCTACCTGGGCTTCGGACAATTCAACGCCCGCCGGGGGGCAAAAAATTTCACCCGGGACGAGTTCGCTTCGGCGGTGTCCTACTGCCACCTGCGCGGGGTGAAGGTGTACCTCACCCTGAATACCCTGTGCTCCGACCGGGAGATGGCCGCGGCGGTGGACTGCGCCGTCCAGGCGTCCAGGCTGGGGGCGGATGCCGCGCTGGTACAGGACATGGGGCTGGTGCGGGCGCTGCGGCAGGCGGCGCCGGACCTGCCCCTACACGCCTCCACTCAGATGTCCCTGCACAGCCTGGACGGGGTGCGCGAGGCGGCCGAGCTGGGCATGACCCGGGCGGTGCTGGCCCGGGAGCTGAGCCGGCGGGACATCGAGTATATCTGTGAGCGCTCTCCCATTGAGATTGAGGTGTTCGTCCACGGGGCGCTGTGTATGTGCTATTCCGGGCAGTGCTTCATGTCCTCCGTCATCGGCGGGCGCAGCGGCAACCGGGGGATGTGCGCCCAGCCCTGCCGCCTGCCCTATGGCTGGGGGGACGAGCTGGTGAACGGCTATCCCCTGTCATTAAAAGATATGTCGCTGGCGGGCCATCTGAGAGAACTCCAGGACATGGGGGTGGCCAGCGCTAAAATCGAGGGGCGCATGAAGCGGCCGGAGTACGTCTACATTGTCACCAAGGTTTATGCCGACGCTCTGCGGGAGGGGCGAGAGCCGACCCGGGAGGAGCTGGACAGTCTGGAGCAGGCCTTCTCCCGCCAGGGCTTCACCGACGGGTACTACATGGAGCGCAAGGGCCCGGATATGTTCGGCGTGCGGGAGGAGTCCAAGCCCCCGCGGGAGCTGTTCGCCAAGGCCAAGGCGGCCTACGAGCGGGGGGATGGGCGCAAGACTCCGGTAAAATTTTACGCCATGGTCCGCGCCGGGGAGCCCATTCAGGTTGGGGTGGAAGACCAGGAGGGCCGGGTGGTTACCGCCGCCGGCCCCGTGCCGGAAGCCGCCCGCCGGCGGGTCACCACCCAGGCGGAGGTAGAGGGCCAGCTGGGCAAGACCGGCGGCACCCCTTTTGAGGCGGCGGGTATGCGCACGCTGGTGGAGGAGGGGCTGGCCGTGCCCCTGTCGGCGGTGAACAGCCTGCGCCGGCAGGTGCTGGACGGACTTTCCGCCCAACGCGCCGCCCTGCCCCAGCGCCGCCACGGCGAATACAAAATGGGCGCCCGGTATGAAAATTACCTGGGCGAGCCGGATCTGTATGTCTCCCTGCGCCGGGCGGAGCAGATGACCTTCGAGCTGGTGAAGCAGCGCCCCGCCCTCATTACCCTTCCGGCGGAGGAGATCGCCGCCCACCCCGATGAGGTGAAGGCCACCATGGGCCGGGGCGTGCCTGTGGCGGCGGTGCTGCCCCGGATCTGCTTCGACCGGGAGCTGGACGGGCTGCGCGAGCAGCTGGAGGCCTGCAAGCGGGCGGGGGTGACGGACGCCTACGTGGGCAACCTGGGGCTGGCAGCCCTGTGCCGGGAGCTGAAGCTGAATTTGCGGGGGGACTTCGGGCTGCAGGTGTTCAACAGCCAGGGGGCCAAGGAGTATAAGCGCATGGGCTTCCAGTCGCTGACGGCCTCCTTCGAGCTGAAGCTGGCCCAGATTCGGGACCTGTCCAAAGCGGTGGACATGGAGATGATCGCCTATGGCCGGCTGCCGCTGATGATAACGGAGAACTGCGCGGTGAAGAATCAATCGGGCAAGTGCACCTGCGCCAACGTGAATCTGCTCACCGATCGGAAGGGGGTGCGCTTCCCTGTGGAGCGGGTCTACGGCTGCCGCAACGAGATTTTAAACGCCAACAAGGTGTTTTTGGCGGACAAGGCGGCGGATTGGAAGGGCGCGGGGCTGCGGGCGGTGCGCCTGCTGTTCACCACGGAAAACGGAGTGGAGTGCTCCCAGGTGCTGGAGGCCTACCGGGGAAAGGGAAGCTACAAGCCCAACAATTTCACCCGCGGGCTGTATTACCGGGATGTGGAATAAAAGAGAAGCGCGGAGAAGCGGACAGCGAGGGAGCTTGGACCGGAGCGAGGCCGAGCGCCCTGGCCGTTTCGCAGCGTGACAGACCAGAAACGCGGATAAATCAAACCGATGTTTCACGTGAAACAAGTTGAAGGAGCATGACAAAATGCGTATCATATTAGCCTCCCAGTCCCCCCGGCGCAGAGAGCTGCTGGAGCGGGTGGGAATCAAAGACTTTGCTGTGGCCGCTCCCAACGTGGACGAGAGCGTGGAGCCCGGCCTGGCCCCCGCCGAGATGGTGGAGCGGCTGTCCCTGCGCAAAGCTGGGGCGGCGGCGGAGAAGGCGGAGCCGGAGGCGCTTATCATCGCCGCGGACACGGTAGTGGCGCTGGACGGCGCGGTGCTGGGCAAGCCTGGGGACGAGGAGGAGGCCTTTGCCATGCTGTCCGCTCTGTCCGGCCGGGAGCACCACGTCTACACCGGCCTCACCGTTTGGCAGGGGGAGCGGCGCGTCACCCAGCACGAGGAGACCGCCGTGGTCTTCCGGACGCTCGGCCCGGAGGAAATCCGGGGCTACATCGCCACCGGGGAACCCATGGACAAGGCGGGGGCTTACGGCATCCAGGGCGTGGGCGCGCTGCTGGTGCGGGGCATCCAAGGGGACTATTGCAATGTGATGGGCCTGCCGGTGTTCCGGCTGGGGCGCATTCTGACGGAATTTGGCGTGGACCTTCTGCAAAATAAGGAGTAGGCAAGGGCATGAAGCGATTTTTCCAAAACAACGGAGGGCTGTTGCTGCTGGCGGCGGTACTGCTGGCGGCGGTGCTGACCCTGGGGGCGTATATTTTGGGGTACGATCCCCTTGGCGGGGCCATGGAACTGCTGGCGACCCCCTTTCGAACGGCGTCGGCGGCGGTGACAAACTGGACTCAGGAGCAATATGACCGCACCTTTCGCTATGACGAGCAGGCGGCGGAGATCGAGCGTCTGCGCCAGCGGGTGGCGGAGCTGGAGCGGGACGCCATCGCAGGGCAGGACGCCGTGCGGGAAAATGAGCGCATGAAGGATCTGCTGGGGCTGCACGAGGAGCGGCCGGAGCTTCAGTACCGGGATGCGGAGGTGGTCCGGCGCTCCGACTCCAACTGGTCTTCCAACCTGACCCTGGACCGGGGGACCGCCGGAGGGGTGGAGGTCAACGACTGTGTGATCGACCAGTACGGCTATCTCATCGGCGTGGTCACCCAGGCGGATTTGAACTCCTGCGTGGTCACTACCGTTCTGGACCCCGCTTTAGAGGTGGGCGCGCGGGTGGCGCGCACGGACGAGGACGCCATTTTAGAAGGGGACTTCACGCTGATGCTGGACGGACTGACCAGGCTGTCCTTTCTTCCGGAGGAGGCCAAGCTGGTCACTGGCGACCAGGTGATCACCTCGGGGCTGGGGGGCGTGTACCCTTCGGGGCTGGTGGTGGGGGCCATCCGCACGCTGTGCGTGGAGGAGGACGGCATCACCCGCTACGCCCAGGTGGAGCCGGCGGCGGATATCGGCGGCGTGCAGTATGTGTACGTGATTGTGGATGATTGAGAAGCGCGGAGAAGCGGACAGTGAGGGAGCTTGGACCGGAGCGAGGGGAAAAGCCCAGGGTCCGCAGCGTGGGGCCGGGTTTTGCCCGAGACGGAGGGAAAGCGACCGAACGAACTGGCCCTTCGCAGCGTGACAACATAGAAGAGCGGAGAAGCGGACGGCAGGGGAGGCGGACAATGATGCTGTTTGTGATTGCGATGGTTGATCCGGCGGCGCGAGCGCGCCTCACCCGGCTGCGGGAGCTGGCGGCTCCCTTCGGCATTCTGCCCCGAGATGTGCACGGGCATATCACCCTGGCCGCCTATGCCGGCGGGGAGGAAGGCCGGTTTATTTCGTCCTGTAAGGCGATTTTGTCCGGCTATGAAAAGTTCTCCGTCCGCTATGATGGGGTTGAATTGTTTGCCTCTACGTCCGCCGTTGTGGCGGCCCCGCGAAAGGAGGGGCCGCTGGACGCCATCCAGCGAGAGATCGCCGGAGCTTGGGCGGCGGATATGAACGAATGGACGCGGCGGGATGTGTGGCAGCCCCATACGACGATTTTGTATCATCCTCAAGCTGATCTGGAGGCCATTGTTGAGGCGCTGCGGGAGGAGTTTGAATCCTTTGCCGCCCAGGTGGACCGGGTGGAATTTTCCCGCGAGTATGAGGATCGGTACGAAATCGTTGATTTCATAGAATTGGCATAGGCAGGCGTACATCGTTCTGATGTGCGTTTCGTTTTAGAAAGAGAAGGTGAAAACCATGGCGGAGCTGACTCCCATGATGAAGCAGTACTGGAGGGTGAAGGAACAGTACCCGGACTGCCTGCTGTTCTTCCGGCTGGGCGACTTTTACGAGATGTTTCACGATGACGCCAAGCTGGGGGCGGAGGAGCTGGGGCTGACTCTCACCACCCGCGACCGGGGGAAACCGGAGGAGGAGCGCACGCCCATGTGCGGCGTGCCCTACCACTCCGCTCAGAACTACATCGCCCGGCTCATCAAGCGGGGGTACAAGGTGGCCATCTGCGAGCAGATGGAGGATCCGGCCTTGGCCAAGGGACTGGTGGACCGGGATGTGATCCGCATCGTCACCCCCGGCACCGCTATGGACGATGTGATGCTGGACGAGAGCCGGAATAACTTTATCTGCGCCGTTTATCTGGACAGCAGCGGGGCTGGGCTGGCCCAGTGCGACCTGTCCACAGGGCAGTTTTCCGCTTCCTTTTTTCAGGGGGAGGGCTGGCTGTCTCATCTGCTCAACCGCCTGTCCGCCGAGCCCCCCAGCGAGGCCATTTTGTCCGATGGAGCTTTTTCTCAGGAGGAGTTGACAAGCTTTCTGAGGGAGCGGCTTGGCTGCCTGTGTGAGAACGGAGGAGAGGCCCGCTTCCGTCCCGGACAGGCTGAGGCTGCCTTGACGGCTTGCGGAGTGTGGAATGAGGGGGAGAAGCTGCCCGAGGGCCCTGACGGCGGCCTTCTGCTGGGCTATCAGGCGGCGGGGGCGCTGGCGTCCTATCTCAAGGAGACTCAAAAAACCGACCTGAGCCATCTGAGCCGCCTGACGGTGGACGCGGCTGAGCGCCAGCGGTATCTGGAGCTGGACCTCACCGCCCGGCGCACCTTGGAGCTGACGGAGACCATCCGGGGCAAGGAGAAGCGCGGTTCCCTGCTGTGGGTGCTGGATAAGACGAAAACCCCCATGGGCCACCGGCTCATCCGGGCTTGGATTGAGCAGCCTTTGTGCAATCCCGCGGCCATTTCTGTCCGGCAGGACCAGGTGGCCGCCCTGGCGGCTGACACCGTGGTCCGGGAGGAGCTGTCGCTCACGCTGCGGCAGGTGCCCGACCTGGAACGCATCATTGGAAAAGTGGTGTACGGCAGCGCCAACGCCAGGGATATGCTGACGCTGGCCGATGGGCTGGCGGTGCTGCCTGTGCTGGCGGAGCGGGCGGCTGGTCTGGTCCGGGCGGCCCCCCGGAGATTTGAGTTTCTGGACCAGTTCACCGGCTTGGGTGACTTGCAGGCCCTGCTGAAGCGGGCCATTCGGGACGACGAGGACGACAACCGCCTGCCCTTCACCATTCGGGAGGGAGGCTTCATCCGCAAGGGCTATGACACGGAGGTGGATCACCTTCGGGACATTCTGGACCATGGGGCGGATATGGTGGCCGCGCTGGAGGGCCGGGAGAAGGAGCGCACCGGAATCAAGAGCCTGAAGGTGCGCTATAACAAAGTGTTCGGCTATTACATCGAGGTGTCCAAGAGCTACTATGCCCTGGTGCCCGAGGACTACATCCGCAAGCAGACCCTGGCCAACTGCGAGCGGTTCATTACCCAGGAGCTGAAGGACCTGGAGCACGAGATCCTGTCCGCCCAGAGCCGGGTGACGGCTTTGGAATATCAGCTGTTCTGTCAGCTGCGTGACACCGCCGCCCAACGGGTTCGCCAGGTGCAGGACGTGGCGGGCAGCGTGGGCTATCTGGATGTGCTGTGCTCCTTTGCCGCGGCGGCGGTGCAGAATGGCTACTGCCGTCCGGAGGTGGATGACAGCGGCGTCATTGAAATACGGGAGGGCCGCCACCCGGTGGTGGAGCGGATGCTGAAGGACGCGCTATTTGTGCCCAACGATACCTACATGGATGGGGGGGGCGACCGGCTGGCCATCATCACGGGCCCCAATATGGCGGGTAAGTCCACCTATATGCGCCAGGTGGCCCTCATTGTGCTCATGGCTCAGATGGGCTCCTTCGTCCCGGCCAAGTCCGCGCGGATCGGGGCGGTGGATCGGGTATTCACCCGCATCGGAGCGTCGGACGATTTGGCGGCGGGCCAGTCCACCTTTATGGTGGAGATGACGGAGGTGGCCCAGATGCTGAAAAATGCCACCGCCCGCTCCCTGCTGATCTTAGATGAGATCGGTCGGGGCACGTCCACCTACGATGGGATGTCCATCGCCCGGGCGGTGCTGGAGCACTGCGCGGACAAGCGCCGCCTGGGGGCAAAGACCCTGTTCGCCACCCACTACCACGAGCTGACGGAGGTGGAGCACACCATCGAAGGGGTGCGCAACTACCACATCGCCGCGAAAAAGCGGGGGGATGGCATCGTGTTCCTGCGCAAGATTGTCCCCGGCGGGGCGGATCAGAGCTACGGGGTAGAGGTGGCCAAGCTGGCCGGGGTGCCGGTGCGGGTGGTGGACCGGGCCAGAGAGATTCTGGCCGAATTGGAGGAGCAGGGCGGGGGCGGTTCCCCGCGCCAACCTGCTCAGGAGCGGGAGGACGGTCAGGTGTCCCTGGGGGACATGGCGGGGATGGCGGTGCTGGACGAGCTGCGCCGGGTCAGCCCCGAGACGCTCACCCCCATCGAGGCGCTGAATGTGCTGTACCAGCTCAAGCAGAAGCTGTAAGGAAAGGCCCCGGCGCGGCGCTGGGGGAAACACGTCCAAGCAATCAATAGAGGGGGAGCCGGAACGCGGCTCTCCCTCTATATTGTGTGGGGCAAAAAATAAACGGGCGGCTGTCAAAAAGTACACCTTTTGACAGTCGCCTTACACTTACGGAGTGTACCACAAGATTTGGCGAAATGCAATAGGCAGATGCAAAATTTTTGTAGAACTTCCATACCAAAATTTGCTGAACCGACGAAAAATTACCGGGAAAGGGAGACTGTCAAAAGGTGTACTATTTGACACTCGCAAGGGGTTTACGTTTATCAGAGCGGATGGTAAGCAAAATTTTGAGAATCAAGGAGGACATACAACAATGAAGAAACGCATTTTACCTGTCCTGCTGGCGCTGTGCATGGTGATGTCGCTTCTGCCCGTGGCCTTTGCTGAGGCTCCTACTGAGTGTTCCTGTGATGGCTCTCCCACGGGATGCAGTCATGAGAATGGCCAGTGCAAAGGAAATGAGGGCCTTTCTGAGACCCAGGCTGTCTGCAACACCTGCAAGGCGGCCAAAGAGGCGGATGACTCCAAGGAAGAAGAAAGCAAGGACACCACTACCACTGAGACCAAGAATGAGTACGTCTCCTGCGCCGCGGTGGCCGCATACGCCAAGACTGAGGACGGCGTGAAGGACAAAGAGATTGGTTCTGACCCCCACGGTGAGGCCAAGTGCGCCGCCTCCGGCTGCCAGTGCGGCATCAAGGTGACCACCGTCACTACCACCAAGAACGCCGACGG
Source organism: uncultured Oscillospiraceae bacterium (assembly GCA_910587285.1). Classification (GTDB taxonomy): domain Bacteria; phylum Bacillota; class Clostridia; order Oscillospirales; family Oscillospiraceae; genus Enterenecus. Next base: position 91,218 of record CAJULM010000006.1, read on the forward strand.
CGTGGTGACCAAGACCGAGACCAAGGTGACCTACAAGTACGCCAGCGCTATGTGCGCTGCGTGCGCCAAGAACGCCACCTGCAGCCCCTGCACCGGCGAAGATGGCTGCACTGCTGCCAGCCACAAGGATGGCTGCCCTGTGAAGTGCTACTTTTGCTCCAACACCGCGGGCGCCACTAAGGTGACGGTTGGCGAGGCGGAGAAGGCCATCTGCGACACCTGCGCCAAGGACGCCGCCAAGAATCCCTGCGGGTTCGGCAACTGCTCCCTGCCCGCCGGCCACAGCGCGGCGCACAACAACTCCACCTGCCCGGAGGATGTGAGCAAGAAGGCGGGCAAGCTGTGCGGCGCGAAGACCCATCTTGAGGATTGCGCTGATCGCTGCAAGGTGCTGGATTCGGCAAAGGCCGTTGACACTACCACTGGTGAGGAGCTGAAGGAACAGCCCGACAGCGGCATCAAGTGCACCCTGTCCGCTGGTCACAGCACCCACCATAACAACACCGTGTGTGTGAAAGCTGACAAGTGCGGCGCTGGCGCCCACTTCCCCGGTAAGGCTGCGGTTGAGGATGAGACTGCGGCCGCCGTCCCCGGCTGCCCCAGCGCTGACACCAAGACCAACCCCGTATGCGGCGTGGGCGGCTGCACCCGTCCTGCCAAGCACGAGGGCAATCACGCCAACCCCAAGTGCCTGGGCTACAAGGACGACGGCTACTGCGGCGTTGCCGCTGGTGAGCACATCGCCGGCTGCAAGAAGTACGTGGAGTGCAAGTGCACTACTCACACTCACTCGGCTTCCGGCACCGACGGAAGCTGGGCTAACGTGGCGTTTGTTTCCCCCGGTGCGTGCACAAAGAAGATTGACTGCCCGCACTGCGCCGCTTGGAACCAGTTTGTAACTGAGCGTAAGGCTGCTTATAATACCGAGAAGGCTGCCTGGGACGCTTTGGACGCGACTGAGAAAGAAAAGGGCACGGCTCCTGTTGAGTTTAACCTGGCGTACTGCGACTGTATCGCCTGCGGTGCGGCCAAGACCAACCCCGGCATGGGCGCCGTGGTGGATGCTGACGGCAACGTGGTTGACCCCACCGAGCCCACCGATCCCGAGGTTCCCAGCAAGGCTGAGGACTTCA
>CAJULM010000007.1:0-40372 GCA_910587285.1 uncultured Oscillospiraceae bacterium
GTTTTCCTCTGAATTTTTCCTTCAATCACCCTTGACTTCATACCACTGGACTATCCCTGGTGCATTGTGAACAAGAGCGTGGTGGAGGCCAACGGCGGCGACAACGAGAAAATGCTCGTCGGCACCGGCGCGTACAAGTTTGTGTCCAACACCACCGGCGTGGGCGTGACCCTGGAGTCCAACAAGGACTACTGGGGGGGCGAGCCCTACTTTGAGACGGTGAACTACAAGCTGATTCCCGACAACAACACCGCCCTCACCGCCCTGCTCAACGGGGAGATCGACTTGGACCAGGTGACCACCGCCCTGGACGTGGACTACGTGAAAAACGCCGACGGCATGACCGTCCACTCCTTCCAGCGCAGCGCCGCCTACTTCATCGCCTTCAACCAGGCGGAGGCCCCCCTGAACAACGAGCACTTCCGCAAGGCCATCGCCCATGCCATTGACAAGGAGTCCTGGTGCACCCTGGTCTGGAACGACCTGGCCACCCCTGTGGAGAAGAATACCATGCTCAGCGCGGGGGAGGAGGGCTACTGCGACGCCATCCCCTCCTACGAGTACAGCATCGAGAAGGCCAAGGAGGAGCTGGCCCTGTCCGGGCTGAGCCCGGAGGAGATGTCCTTCACCCTTACCGTGTCCACCATCGGCTACGGCCCCGCCCTGGGCGCGGCGTTTAAGGAGGCCATGAGCGCCATCGGCGTGGACGTGACCCTGAACTCCATGGAGGGCGGCGCGGTGAAAACCGCCCTGTTTGCCGGGGACATCGAGGCCTGCGCCTGGAATCTGGCCAGCATCCCCTACAACGCGCCGCTGTTCTACAAGCTGTACTACAAGCCCGCCGGCTACGTGGGCCGCAACAACACCATTGAAAACATCGAGGCGAAGATTGACGAGGCCGGCGCCACCTACAACGACGCCGCGCGCATCGCCATCTACGAGGACATCAGCACCCAGGTGGGCGAGACGTGTATGTACGTGCCCATCGCCTATCAGATGATGAACTACGGCTGCTCGGAGCATCTTCAGGGCATGGCCTGGTGCCCCAGCATTCTCAGCGATTATATCTGCAACTGGACCTGGGCAGACTGAGGGCGGCCAGGGGGCGCGGGCGCGGGGATCGGCTTTTCTCCCCGCGCCGCGCCGCAAAGCGCGGGGCCGGCGGCGCCTGAGCCTCCTTTGAACCGACGATAGGAGAGAACATATGATAAAATTTGTCATCAAACGGCTGCTGAGCATCATTCCCATGATGCTGGTCATCATCTTCATAGTGTTTGCGCTGGTGTCCATGTCCCGGGTGGACGTGGGGCGCAACAAGCTGGGCGCGGACGCCAGCGAGGAGGACGTGTACGCCTATAACGAGGAGCTGGGCCTGTACGATCCGCTGGTGGTGCGCTACGGACGGTACATCGCGGGCGTCTGCCGGGGCGACTTCGGCACGTCCTATTACTACAACGAGCCCGTGATGAAAATCATCATGGGCCGGTGGCCCTACACCATCATACTCACCCTGCTCAGCATGGGGATCGCCATGCTGGTGGGCATCTCTCTGGGCGTGCTGTCGGCGGTGCGGCAGTATTCCATTCTGGACCGGGTGGCCACGGTGGCGTCCATGCTGCTCTCGGCGGTTCCCACGTTCTGCATGGCGGCGCTGCTGGTGCTGCTGTTCTCCTACCAGCTCAAGCTGGTGCCGGCCAGCGGCGTCACCAACGGCTGGATGAGCTGGATTCTCCCCGCCGCCACCCTGGGCATCTCCTACTCCGCCCAGTTTCTGCGCTTCACCCGCTCCACCATGCTGGACACCACCCGGCAGGACTATATCCGCACCGCCCGGGCCAAGGGCGTGGCGGAGCGCGCCACCATCTGGCGCCACGCCTTCCGCAACGCGCTGCTGCCCCTCATCACCATCTCGGGCACCACCATGGGGGCGCTGCTGGGCGGGGCGGTGGCCATGGAGAAGGTGTTTGTCATCCCCGGTCTGGGCACGCTGGTGCAGGACGCGCTCAACCGCAACGACGCCCCTCTGGTCATCGGGGCCATCACCCTCATGGCCTTCACCTTCATGATGATTATGCTGGTGGTGGACCTGCTGTACGCTGCGGTGGACCCCCGCATCCGGGCCAAGTATTCCGGCGGCAGGGGCCGCAAAACCCAAAAGAAGGAGGCGGCGGGCAATGGCTGAGGCACGGGGAAAAAACAACAGCGCCTATGCCGAGGCATGGCGCCGCCTGAAGAAAAACAAGGTGGCCATGGCGTCCATGGCGGTGATCGCGCTGCTCATTCTCATGGCGGTGTTTGCCGACGTGATTGTAGACTACAGCGCCGCCATCACCCAGTCCGCGGCGGACAAGCTGGCCAAGCCCAGCGCCCGGCACTGGTTTGGCTGCGACGGCATGGGCCGGGACCTGTTTGCCCGCATCGTCCACGGCAGCCGCATTTCGCTGCTGCTGGGCTTTGGCACCACGGCCATCACCACCGTGGCGGCGGTGATTCTGGGCACGGCCGCGGCCTACTACGGCGGGCGGTTTGACAGCCTGCTCATGCGGGCCTTCGACATCCTCATCTCCATCCCCAGCGTGCTGCTGGCCCTGGCCATCGCCGCGGGCTTCAGCAGCGGCATCGTCCAGCTCATCTGCGCCATCGCCGTCGGCCAGCTGGCCGGCTTCACCCGGGTGGTGCGCTCGGCGGTGCTCAACCTGGTGGACCAGGAGTACATCGAGGCCGAGCGCGCCCTGGGCCTGCGGGACGCGCGGATCATCCTGGGCCACATCATCCCCAACGCCATGGACACCATTTTGGTGCAGGCCACCATGCAGGTGGCCCGGAACATCCTGATGGGCGCGCTGCTGTCCTTCCTGGGCCTGGGCGCCCCCATCCCCACGCCGGAGTGGGGCCAGATCGCCTCGGATGGCATCTCCTCTCTGCGCTACACCGGGCACATCGTGATTTTTCCCACCATTTTCATCACCATCACCGCGCTGGCCATCAACCTGTTTGGCGACGGACTGCGCGATGCCCTTGACCCCAGGCTCAAGGGGAAGGCATAAGGAGGGTGACCCATGGCAAATGAATGCGAACTGCTGGAGATCAGGGACCTGACCATCCAATACGTCACGGAGGGCGAGGTGGTCCACGCCGTCAACCACGTCAGCCTGACCATCCCCAAGGGCAGGACCCTGGGCATCGTGGGCGAGACCGGCGCGGGCAAGACCACCACCGCGCTGTCCATCCTCCGTCTGCTGCCCAAGTACACGGCCAAAATTCCGGCGGGAGAGATTTTGTTTCACGGGGAGGATCTGCTGCAAAAGAGCGAGGCCCAGATGCGGAAAATCCGAGGCGGGAAAATCTCCATGATTTTTCAGGACCCTATGACCAGCCTGAACCCGGTGCTCACCGTCCGAGAGCAAATCGCGGAGGTGATCCGCCTCCACCGTTCGGATTTGAAGGGCGGGGACCTGGACGGGGAGATCGGCCGCCTGCTGGAGCTGGTGGGCATACCCGCCTTCCGCATGAGCGACTATCCCCACCAGTTTTCCGGCGGCATGAAGCAGCGGGTGGTGATTGCCATCGCCATCGCGTGCAGCCCCGAGCTGCTCATCGCCGACGAGCCCACCACCGCCCTGGACGTGACCATCCAGGCCCAGGTGCTGAACATGATGCGCCGGCTGCGCCGGGAGCTGGGCTCGTCCATGCTGCTCATCACCCACGACCTGGGGGTGGTGGCCAACATCTGCGACTACGTGGCCATCATATACGCCGGGGAGATTGTGGAGTACGGCACGGTGGAGGACCTGTTTGACCCCGCGCGGAAGCACCACCCCTATACCGAGGGGCTGTTCCGCTCCATCCCCAACATCCACGTGGACAGCCGCCGCCTTCAGCCCATCGACGGGCTGATGCCCGAGCCCACCGATTTGCCCCAGGGCTGCAAGTTCCACCCCCGCTGCCCCTACTGCGCGCCCCAGTGCACCGTGCCCTATCCTGTGGAAACCGCCGGGCAGGTAACGGAGGTCTCCGCGCCCTTGTGGCAGGAGGGCAGCCACCAAATTAAATGCCACCGCTTTGCGAAGGAGGGAGAGGGGACATGAGCCAGCCCATTTTGGAGTGCAGAAACCTGAAAAAATACTTTGACACCCCCCGGGGCAAGCTCCACGCGGTGGACGACGTGAGCTTTTCCATCGGCGCGGGCAAGACCCTGGGCATTGTGGGCGAGTCGGGCTGCGGCAAGTCCACCCTGGGCCGCACCATTCTGCGCCTGCTGCCCGCCACCTCCGGCGAGGTGCTGTTCCAGGGGAAGAACATCCTGAACTGCGGGAAAAAGGAGTCCATGGCGCTGCGCCGGGAGATGCAGATCGTCTTTCAGGACCCCTACGCCTCCCTGGACCCCCGGCGGACCGTGTTCCAGACCATCTCCGAGCCGCTGCGCTTTCACAAGCTGTACGCCACGCCCCAGGAGGTGGAGGCGCGCACCTACGAGCTGATGAAGACGGTGGGCCTGTCGGAGCGGTACGCCGCTATGTACCCCCACGAGATGGACGGCGGCCGCCGCCAGCGCATCGGCATCGCCCGGGCCCTGTCCCTGAACCCAAAATTCGTGGTGTGCGACGAGCCGGTGTCCGCCCTGGATGTGTCCATCCAGGCCCAGGTGCTCAACCTGCTGATGGACCTTCAGGAGCAGATGGGGCTGACCTACCTATTCATCACCCACAACCTGTCGGTGGTCAAGCACATCTCCGACGAGATCGGCGTGATGTACCTGGGCCAGATGATCGAGCGGGCGCCCTCGGCGGAGCTGTTCGCCCGCCCGGCCCACCCCTATACCAAGGCGCTGCTGTCCGCCATCCCCGCGCCAGTGCTGGGCCGGCAGGGGCTGGAGAGCGAGGCGCTGTCCGGCGAGCTGGCCTCCCCCGTGGAGCCCAAGCCCGGCTGCCGCTTCGCCCCCCGCTGCCCCTATGCCGGCGAGGGTTGCGCCGCTCAGGACTGTTCCCTGCAAGAGATTGCCCCCGGCCACTACTGCGCCTGCCCCATGGCGGGGAAGCTGTGAGGTGAGGAGTATGGATATGGAACTGGAAGAGCTGAAAAGCAGCCGGGTCGTCATCTCCTGCGCCATGACGGGCACCAGCACCCCCCGGGCGAAGAACGGCAATCTCCCCGTCACCCCGGAGGAGATCGCCCGGGACGCCATCGCCGCCTGGCGGGCGGGGGCCGCAGTGGTCCACCTGCATATGCGGGACGAGAACGAAAACGGCGTGATGGACTGGACGCGCTTTGAACGGACCATCCGGCTCATCCGCGCCGACCATGAGTGCGACGTCATCATCAACTGCACCTCCTCCGGGGGGCCGGGGCTGGACGGCACGCGCTCCACCCAATCCCGCCTGGAGCACTTTCAAAAAATCCCGGACATTGAGGTGGGCAGCTTTGATGCGGGCACCTTCAACTGGGGGGACGCCAAGGAGTTCAACAACGACCCCGCCTTTTTAAAGGAGCTGGCCAAAACCTACCTGGACTGCGGCGTCAAGCCCGAGGTGGAGATTTTCGACATGGGGATGCTGGGCAACGCCGCCCACTATTTCCAGAAGCTGAAGCTGCTGCAAGCGCCGCTGTGGTGCCAGTTTGTGCTGGGCGTGCTGGGCGGCATGGAGGCCACGCCGGAAAATCTCCAATACCTGGCGCGCCATCTGCCCCAGGGCGCGCTGTGGTCCGCCACCGGCATTGGAGCGGGCCACCTGCCCATTTTGTACAGCGCCCTGGCCCTGGGGGCCAACGGCGTGCGGGTGGGGCTGGAGGACAACCTCTACCTGGACCGGGGCGTCCCCGCCACCAACGCAGGGCTGGTGGAGCGGGCGGCAACGCTCATCCGCCTGTATAACAAGCGGCCCGCCACCCCCGCCGAGGCCCGGCGGATTATGGGCATTCCGCCGCTGAAAGCGAGGTGAGAGCCATGAAAATCATTGATCTGAGCGTGAGCATTGTGGACGGTCTGCCGGTGGACCGCCCGGTGCAGATTCCCAGCATCCGCTACCGCCGGCACACCGACGAGGAGTCGGTGAGCACCTTTCTGGCGGCCTACCCCGGCCTGACCCGGGAGCAGTGCCTGGACGGGCACGGCTGGGCGGTGGAACAGATTGCGCTGTCCACCCACACGGGCACCCATGTGGACGCCCCCTATCACTACCACCCCACCATGAACGGGGGCGAGCCGGCCTGGACGGTGGACGAGGTGCCCCTGGACTGGTTTATCGGCGACGGCGTGGTGGTGGACTTCAGCGACAAGCCGGACGGCTATGTGTGCACCGCCCGGGACTTCCAGGCATATTTTGACCGCATCGGCTACCGGCTCAAGCCCGGCGATATCGTCTGCCTGTACACCGGCGCCATGTCCGCCTGGGGCGGGCTGGAGTATATGAGCCGGGGCTGCGGCGTGGGCCGGGAGGGGACCCTGTGGCTGCTGAACCAGGGGGTGCGCGCGGTGGGCACCGACGCGTGGAGCTGGGACGTGCCCCGAGAGTATGCCCTCAAGCGCTTCCAGGAGACCGGGGACCCGGCGGTGTGCTGGGAGGGGCACAAGGCGGGGGCGGAGAGGGCCTACGTGCAGTACGAGAAGCTGAACAACCTGGACCGGCTGCCCCCCTATGGCTTTCGCTTTTTCGGCGTGCCGGTGAAAATTGAGCGGGCCAGCGCGGCCTGGGTCCGCGCGTTCGCCATGGTGGACGAATAGAAAAGGAGTTATAACGCGATGAGAAGAACTGCGATTGTGGCCGCGGTGCGCACCCCGGTGGGGCGCATTCGCGGAGCGCTGTCCGGCGTCCCTGCCCACGAGCTGGGGGCGCTGGCGGTGAAAACGGCGGTGGAGCGGGCGGGAATCGGCGGGGAGATGATCGACGAGGTCGTCTACGGCAACCTGTACGCCCACGACATCGCCAACATGGCCCGGTATGTGACGCTGGCGGCCGGCCTGCCCATCACCACGCCCGCCGCCACCGTGGACCGGCGGTGCGGGACCTCCCTCACCGCCATCTCCTGGGCGGACGCGCTGATCCGGGCGGGGGACGCGGAGTGCATTCTGGCCGGCGGCACGGAGTCCGACTCCAACCGGCCCTATGTGCTGATGCAGCAAAAGCGCCTGCACGACATGGCCGCCCCGGAGTTTCGGGGCAAGTCCCGGCTGGCGCCGGAGGAGGTGGGCAACCCCCACATGGGCATCACGGCGGAGAACCTGGCCCAGCGGTACGGCCTGACCCGGCAGGAGTGCGACGCCTTCGCCGTAGAGAGCCACCGCAGGGCGGTGCGCGCCTGGGACGAGGGCCGTTTCCGGGGGCAGATCGTGCCCGTGCCCGTCAGCGGCGGCAAAACGGGGGCGCAGGCTGTGGTGGACACCGACGAGGTCTTCCGCCGGGAGTGCACTATGGAGACCCTGGCCGGGCTGAAGCCCGCCTTCAAGCCGGACGGCGTGGCCACCGCGGGGAACAGCTCCCCCAACAGCGACGGGGCCAGCGCCGTGATTTTGATGGAGGCGTCCCGGGCCCAGGCCCTGGGGTGCGAGATTCTGGGGTACATCGGCGGCTTTGCCAGCGCGGGGGTGGACCCCTCTATCATGGGCATCGGCCCAGTGGCCGCCACCCGAAAGCTGCTGAAAAAGACCGGGCTGTCCCTGGCGGACCTGGACGTGATCGAGATGAACGAGGCCTTTGCCCCCCAGTGCCTGGCCTGCATCCGGGAGCTGGGGCTGGACCCGGACAAGCTCAACCCCAACGGCGGGGCCATCGCCCTGGGCCACCCGTTGGCGGCCACCGGCGGCGTTTTGGTGACGAAGCTGGTCTACGAGCTGAAGCGCCGGGGCGGCGGGCGCGGCCTTGTCACCTTCTGCTGCGGCGGCGGCCAGGGCGTGTCCCTGATTGTGGAGCGCGAATGAGGGGGGCCGGTATGCAAACGGTGTGTATCATAGACACGACGCTGCGGGACGGCCTGCAGCACGAGGAGCGCTACCTGCCCCTGGAACAGCGGCTGGAGCTGGTGGAGCGGCTCATCGCGGCGGGGGTGGCCAGGCTGGAGGTGGGCTCCTTCGCCCACCCGGTCTACCTGCCCCAGTTCAAGGAGATTGACCAGTTCGCCATGATGCTCCCCCGGAGGAAGGACGTGGAGTACACCTTTCTGGCGCTGAACCGCCGGGCGGTGGAGCGGGCGGTGGAGCTGAAGGCCAGGGGCGCGCCCATCCACCGGGTGCTCACCGGCCAGCTGGCCACCAGCGCGGCCTACGCGAAGAAGAACATGAACAGCACCCACGAGGAGCTGTTCACGGAGGCGGAGCGCTCGGTGAAGCTGCTCCACGCGGGGGGAATTGAGCGGGTGTGCGGCAATGTGGGCACCATCTTCGGCTGCCCCATCATGGGCCGGGTCCCGCTGGAGGAGGCGTACCGCTTCGCCCAGCGGCTGTTCGACATGGGCTTTGACGAGGTGGAGCACGCGGACACCAGCGGCGAGGCCACCCCCGACCGGGTGACGGAGTATTTCGGCGAGATTCTGCGCCGCTGGCCTGACCCGGCCATGCATACCCTGCACATCCATGACGTGAACGGCATGGGCATGGCCTGCTACTACGCGGCCATGGAGGCGGGCATGACCCAGTTTGAGTGCACTCTGGGCGGCATCGGCGGCCAGCCCGCAAACCGCATGGACGGCGCCGTCATCCACGGCACCGGCGACTACTACTACACCCAGGGGCGCACGGGGCTGGTGTGCACGGAGGACTTCGCGGCCATGGCCAAGCGCATGGGCCGGGACGGCGGGGTGGACGTGGGTGCTCTGATCGGGGCCGGGGCGCGGCTGGAGGAGCTGCTGGGCCGGCGGCTGGGCTCCTTTGCGGTGGCGGCGGTGGCGGACCGGGAGACCGCCTATGACAGCGCCGTATAGCGTGCCCCGCCGGCTGGGCGCAAGGCTGTGCTCAGCTCAGGACGCGGCCGCTCTCATCCCGGAGGGGGCCGTGGTAGCCGCCAGCGGCTACACCGCCGCCGGGGACCCCAAGGCCGTGCTGCTGGCCCTGGCGGAGCGGGGGCGGGCGGGGGATATCCGGGGCGTCGAGCTCATCACCGCCGCCCAGCTCTCCCCGCAGGTGGAGGACGCCCTGGCCGGGGCGGGGATTTTGACCCGCCGCGCCCCCTTCATGGTGTCCGCTGAGGTGCGGGAACGGGCCAACCGGGGGCAGCTTCACTACGTGGAGGCGTCCATGGCCAGGATGCCTCGGCTGTTTGCCGCCGGCGGCTTCGGCGTGCCCGATGTGGCGGTGGTGGAGGCCCTGGGTCTGGACGGCGAGGGCCGGCTCATCCCCACCACCAGCGTGGGCATGACCCAGCTCATGTGCGCCATGGCCCGGAGCATCATCGTGGAGGTGAACACGGCCCAGCCGGAGCTGCTCCTGGGGCTGCACGACGTGTACGGGGGCCCCGCCCACGCCGGGACGGCGCTGCGCCATCCCGGCCAGCGGGTGGGGCGGCCCTATGCCCGGATCGACCTGGACAGGGTGGCGGCGGTGGTGTTCTCCCATCGGCCGGACGAGCCCACTGCCCCCGCCGCGCCCACCCCGGTGCAGCGGGCGGTGTGTGAAAACCTGCTGGCGTGGCTGGACCGAGCATTTCCAGGGAAAGCGCTGCCCCCGGTGCAGACGGGGATCGGCGGGCTGTCCGGGGCTGTGGTGGAGGCGCTGAAGGCCAGCCGGTATGAGAACCTGGCCTTTTTCTGCGGCGCGCTGCAAGGGGGTATGGTGGAGCTGCTGGCCCAGGGGAAGGCCGCTGTGCTGTCCGGCGGCTCCATAGTCTCCGACCCGGAGACCCTGGCGCTGTTGCGCTCCCTGGGCGGCGGCCTGCGGGACCGGCTGGTGCTGCGCAGCATGGAGGTGTGCAACGGCTATGCCGCCGTGAGCGGCCTGGGCGTGCTGGCGCTGAACACGGGGCTGGAGATAGACGTGTTTGGCAACGTGAACGCCAGCCACATCGGCGGGGCCAGGGTGGTCAACGGCATTGGCAACGGCGCGGCCTTTGCCGCGGCGGCGGGGCTGTCGGTGATGCTCCTGCCCTCCGCCCGGCAGGGCGGGCAGCTGTCCTGTGTTGTGCCCGCCGTAAGCCATGTGGACGTGATTCACCATGACGTGGACGTGGTGGTCAGCGAGTTCGGCGTGGCCGACCTTCGCGGACTGGACGACGGGGAGTGCGCCCGGCGGATCATAGAGCGCTGCGCCCATCCCGCCCACCGGGCGGACTTGGGGCGGGCCTTGGAGGAGGCGCTGCAGACGGGGGGACACCACCCCATACTATAAAAAGCGCCCGGTTTCTTCTGAAACCGGGCGCTTTTATGTATTAAGGAAGCCGTTTATTCGCCGTCAACGTCGTAACCGGGGCCGAATTGAAGGTCGCCCAGGTCCTGAACGGTGCGCAGCTCCGGGTCGGGCTCCGGGGCCTTGGTCATGGTGGACCGGCCGTTGAGGCAGCCGCCGTCCTCCACCACCAGGGAGGCGGTGGCCACGTCGCCGATGAGGGTGCCGGTCTGCTCCAGGCGCATATGCTCTCTGGCGACCACGTTGCCCTCCACCCGTCCGGCCACCCGGACCACGTCGGCGGAGACGGGGCCGCGAACCAGCCCGGTGTCGGACACGATGACCGCGCCCACCATGCTGAACTCGCCCTCCACAACGCCCTCCACCTGGACGACGCCCTCGCCCCGGATGGTGCCCTTGACGGTGACGCCCTGGGTGATGACGGTGCTGCTGATCTTAGCGGGAGAGGGCAGGCTTTCCTGCTGCCGTTCGCTGTCGGAAATCACAGACATCTGCGTGTCCGTCTTGGGTGTGCTGAAAAAGCCCATTTTGGAATCTCACCTTTCCTTGTTTGTCCACAGCATGGTTCCCATGCTTTCAGGGCCCTTCCGTGCTGCTTCCGATGATGCCCCATTGTACCATAGCGGAAGGCAGATTTCAAGAGCCTGCCGGTGAAAGCCTTCGACAAAATAACCTCAGCGCTCCACCAGTCTCCGGCGGAACAGCCACAGCGCCAGGCCCATCAGCCCCGCCGCCCAGAGGGACACCCACAGCAAATGCCCCGGCAGGGCGGCCCAGTCCCCGGCCAGGGCGGCCTTGGCCCCGTCCGCCCCGTGGACGAAGGGGAGCAGGTAGGCCACGGTGCGAAATGGCCCGCTGATGAGGGAGAGGTCGAACCAGATCCCCGCCAGCCAGGCGGTGACGTTGGTGAGGATGGCCCCGCACATACCGCCCACCTGCCTGTCGCTGAACAGGACGCCGCACAGCAGCCCCAGGGCGATGAACAGCAGGGCGGAGGGGATGAGGGAGGCGGTCACTGCCAGTAGATTCCAGCTGGGGGGTAGGCCCAGGGCCACCGCGCCCCCCAGGCAGAGGGCGCTCTGCCCCACCGCCAGGGGCAGCAGGGGCAGCAGGTAGCCCAGCAAAAAGTCCGCCGCCGTCATGGGGGAGGCGGTGAGCCGGGCCAGAAAGGCGGAGGTGCGGTCCCGGGCCAGGAGCAGCCCGGAGAACAGCGCCAGAAACGTGAGCCCGAACAGGGCGATACCCGGGGCCAGCGTTTCCAGCGCAAAAATGTGCACGGGAATGCTGCGCTGGATGAGGTTCATCAACAGCAGCAGCACCATGGGGAAGCCCACCCCGAAAAAGAGGGTGAGGGGGTCTCGCAGCAGCTCCTTCAGGTTGCGCACGGCAAAGGCCTTTATCCTCATGACGCCGCCTCCTCTCCCGCCAGGGCCACAAAGGCGTCCTCGAACGTTTCCCGGCCCGCCAGGGCCTTGAGCTCCTGCGCCGTCCCCACCGCCCGGAGGCGGCCCGCGTTCAGAATCCCGATGCGGTCGGCCAGGGCCTCCGCCTCCTCCAGATAGTGGGTGGTGAGCACGATGGCGGTGCTTCCCTTCAGCCCCCGGATCACGCCCCACAGCTCCCGCCGGGCCAGCACGTCTAGCCCCAGGGTGGGCTCGTCCAAAAACAGCACCTCCGGCTGGGACACCAGGGCCATGGCGATGGACAGCCGCCGCTGCCACCCGCCGGACAGGGTTTTCGCCCGCTGCCTGGCCCACCGGCCCAGGTCCAGTTGGTCCATCACCTCCTTGGTCCGGGCTCTGGGGCGGCCGTAGATGGCCGCCATGAGGTCCAGATTTTCCGCCACGGTGAGGCCGGGGGCCACCGCCGTTTCCTGGGGGGAGACGGCCAAGAGCTCCTTGGCCGCGTGGGGCTGGGTGCGCACGCTGTGCCCCATCAGCTTGGCGTCCCCCTGGGTGGGGACGGTGAGGCAGCACAGCATTTTGATGGTGGTGGACTTGCCCGCCCCGTTGACCCCTAAAAGAGCGAACAGCTCCCCCGCCGGGACGGTGAGCCTCAGCTCGTCCACCACCCGGCGGCGGCCGTACTGCTTGGTGAGCCCTAAAATTTCGATGGCGTTCACTGGGCTTCCCCCTCCTTTTGCTCCTGCTGGGCCTGGCGGGCCTGCCGGATGGACTCGTCCATGAAATCCACCATGCCGTCAAAGCCCACGATGGCGATACCCTTTTTCTTGTCGGCCATGAGCAGCAGGCTGTCCCCCGGCTCGATTTCAAACAGGTCCCGCACCTCTTTGGGGATGACGATCTGGCCCTTGTCCCCCACCCGGACGGTGGAGAGGAAGTGGTCCCGGGGCAGCTTCAGCTTCATAACGACTCCTCCCATTAGTTATACTTTTCACACTGAGTATAACTCGGGAAACTTTCCTTGTCAAGCGTCTATTTTCGTCTGCCGGCGCATACCATGCAGAGAGGTGAGCGCATATGCGAAAGAGAAGGGCAACCCGGCCCCTTCTGCGGTGGCTGCGGATGGGTGCGGCGGTGTTTGTGGCGTGGCTGGCGGCGTGGCTGATCTGGCTGGTGGGCGACCCGGCGGCAGCGGTGAGGGATCTGCTGGAGTGGGCGGACAGCGCCCAGCTGGCCACCTCTCTGCTGGCGGCGGAATTGGGCTTTCGCGAGCAGGGGGAGGGCCTGTCCGGCTGGGACAGGCTGGTGCTGGCCCAGTCGTCCCTGCTGGGCGGAACGCTGCCCTCCCGGCAGCCCGCGGCGGAGCCGTCCGATTCGCCCCCGCCGGAGAGCCAGGACCCGGCGGAGTTGGACCCGGACGGCGAGGAGGACGGGGGCGACCTGCCCACCACCACCACAGCGCCGGAGGGCATCATCGCCAAGACCATGGTGGCGGGAACGTCCGCCAAGTATGTGACGGCGGAAAACGTATCCATCTATAACCATACGGACTACGCCCTGGACATCCCCGCCCTGCTGGCCAACGCCCCCAGCCTGCCGGCGGAGGGAGAGGGGCCCAAAATATTGATCTACCATTCCCACGCCACCGAGGCGTATACCATGGACGGCACAGACGTGTACGAGGAGAGCGACAGCTACCGCACCCTGAATACGGAGCAGAACATGGTCCGGGTGGGGGAGGAGATGGCGGCGGTGTTCGAGGCGGCGGGCATCGGGGTGATCCATGACACCACCCTGTACGACTACCCCAGCTATAACAACGCCTACGTCCGCTCGGTGGAGGGGGTGGCGGCGGCGCTGAAGGAGTATCCCTCCATTGTGCTGCTGCTGGATGTCCACCGGGACGCCCTGGTGGCCAACGACGGCACGATTTACAAGGTGGTGTCCGGCTCGGTGGACAACTGCGCGCAGGTGATGATGGTGCTGGGCAGCGATGCCAGCGGCCAGGTCCACCCCAACTGGAAGGTGAATCTCTCCCTGGCGGTGGAGATTCAGAACGCCCTCACCCAGAAGTGGGCCACCCTGGCCCGGCCCATCGTGCTGCGCACCTCCCGGTTCAACCAGCACCTGTCCACCGGCACCATTCTGGTGGAGGTGGGCACCCACGGCAATACCCTCCAGGAGGCCATCACCGCCGGGCGGCTGTACGCCCGCACCGTGGCCGAGCTGATGACGCAGTCGTGATGTTTCACGTGAAACACACGTTTGAAACTCAAAGAGCCCCTCCCGTCTGGGAGGGGCTCTTTGTCCGTCACAGGTAAAACCGCCAGGGGAAGTCCGCCGCCTCCTGGGCGTAGTCGATGCCGATGCGCTTGCCGGTGCGGATGGACAGCGGTCCGCCGTCCTGGGGACAGGGGGGCAGGCCGGCGTCCTCCAGATTGGCGCACACGAACAGCTCCGGGGAGCCGTAGGGCAGGGCGTTGAGGGAGCGATCGATGTTCATCCCGGCGCACACCTTGCCGGGGCCGTTGAGAAAGTTCTCTTTTTGGTAGGCGGTCATGTCCCCGGCCTTGCAATGGAAGCGGTTTTCTGCTATAATATCCAGGTTATGCCTGGGAGCAAGGCCCCGGATGAGCACTGCCGCCGGCTCCCCCTCCGGCTCGGTGACGAAGTTGAGGCAGCAGTGCATCCCATAGATGAGGTAGACGTAGGCCGTCCCCGGCGGGGCGTAGAGGGTCTGAGTGCGCTGGGTTTTCCGGCCGCCGTAGGCGTGGCAGGCCTTGTCCGTCCGGCCCACGTAGGCCTCCGTCTCGGTGATGCGGGCGGCCAGGGTGACGCCCCCGTACCGCCGCACCAGGTATTTGCCCACCAGGGCGCGGGCGGCCTCCACCGTGTCCCGGTTAAAAAATGCCTGCGGCAGCATAATCTCCCTCCTCTTTGTTATATATCTCTTATTATTTACGCGGAGTTGAAGCATAATGAACGAAGCTGTGCTGAAAAAGCTGGCAAAGCCCATGATTGTGTGCGCCACTCTGATCTGGGGCTCCACCTTTTTTATGATAAAAGACGCCGTGGACGATGTGGAGCCCATGTTCATGCTGGCCTTCCGCTTTTCCTTGGCGGCGGTGGTGCTGGCCGTGGTGTTCTGGCGGCGGTGGAAGGACATGGACCTGCGCTATCTCTGGCAGGGCGCGGTGCTGGGGCTGCTGCTGGGGGCGGCGTACATCATCCAGCTCTTTGGCCTGATGGGCACCACGCCGGGGAAGAACGCTTTTTTCACCGCCGTGTACTGCGTCATCGTCCCCTTCCTGTACTGGGCGGTGGACCGCAAGCGCCCCTCCCGCTGGAACGTGCTGGCCGCCCTTTTGTCCGTGACGGGCATCGGCCTGGTGTCCTGGGACGGGGGGCTGTCCCTGGCCTTGGGGGACGTGCTCACCCTCATCGCCGGATTTTTCCTGGCCTGCCACATCATCGCGGTGGCCAAGTTCTCCGGCGGGCGGGATATCTTTTTGCTCACCATCCTCCAGTTCGCCATGGTGGCCCTCATGTGCTGGGTGGGGACGGCCTTCACCCGGGGCGTGCCCGTGAACGGCCTGCCCTCCTACGCCTGGTGGGTGCTGCTGTACCTGGCCATCGGCTCCACTGCCGTGGCCCTGCTGTTCCAGAATGTGGGGCAGAAGTACACCGAGCCCGCCTCCGCCGCCCTGCTGCTCTCGCTGGAGGCCCCCTTTGGGGTGATGTTCTCGGTGCTGTTCGGGGCGGAGCGGCCCACGCCGCTGATGTACCTGGGCTTCTGCGTGATTTTCACCGCCATGGTGTGCTCCGAGACCCAGTTCAAATTCCTGCGAAAGAGAAGCGCTGAGCCGTCGTGAGCAGCGCGGATGGACCGAAGTGAGGGCAAAAGCCCAAGGAGGGCCGGAGGCCCGGATGGGTTTTGCCCGAATCGGAGGGAAGCCGCGCGTCGCGAGCAGGCGAAGCGTGACACAAATCAAATGCCATGGCCATTCACAGGCGCTGCTCCAGCCAGGCCAGCACGTCGGCATACACCTCGCCCTTGTTGATCTCGTTGAGCATCTCGTGCCGCCCGCCGGGGTAGAGCTTGATGGTCAAATCGCGGGTGCCGTGGTCCTGGAAGAAGCCGTACACCGTCCGCACTCCCGCGCCGTTGGAGCCCACCGGGTCCTGGTCGCCGGAGAACAGGTAGACGGGGGTGCGCGGGTCCATGTTGGACAGGCCCTCCTCGCTGGCGATGTACTGCAGGCCGCCCATCATGTCCCGGAACATCCCGGCGGTGGGCTTGAAGGTGCAGAAGGGGTCCTTCAAATAGGCGTCCACCACCGCCTCGTCCCGGCAGATCCAGTCCGCCGTGGTGCGGTTGGGGGCGAACTGCTTGTTGTAGGCCCCCAGGGAGAGCTGGTCCACCAGCTTGCTCACCGCCTCCGGCCCGCGCAGGGCGCACACGGCGGAGGCCACCGCCCTGCCCGCGGCCACCAGGGCGGGCTTCTCCTGGCCGGTGCCGGACAGGATGCAGCCGTCCACCGTGCCGGGGTATTTGCACAGATACGTCCGGGCCAGGAAGGAGCCCATGGAGTGGCCCAGCAGGAAATAGGGCAGACTGGGATATTTCTCCCCCATGAGAACGCGCAGCTGGCGCACGTCCGCCGTCACCAGGGTCCAGCCGTCCTTCTTGCCGAAGTAGCCGTATTTGCCGTCGTCCACCGTCTTGCCGTGGCCCAGGTGGTCCTCGCCGCACACCACGAAGCCGTGGTCCGCCAGGTAGCGGGCGAAGTGGTCGTACCGCCCGGCGTACTCCGCCACGCCGTGGACAAGCTGCACCACCGCCCGGGGCTCGCCCTCCGGTGTCCACAGGCTGACATTGCATTTGTGCGTCCCGTCCCGGGAGGGGAAGGAAAATTCAGTAAAGTTTACCATGAAATATTCACCCCATTGTAGTAATTGTGTGATATACTTAGTTTAATCGAAGCCGGCCCGTTTGTCAATTTACAAAACCCACCTGATGGGTAAAGGAGAACTGTCATGAAAAAATATGTCGTCCGTCTGGCCTCGGCGCTGCTGGCCCTGGTCCTGCTCATCGCTCCGGCCAGCGCGCTGACGGTGGAGCAGGCCATTGAGCTGCTGGAAATCTACTATTACGAGGAGCTGCCGGAGGGGGCCTATGAGGCGGACAGCCTGGACGCTCTGCTGAGCACGCTGGACCCGTACACGGAGTACATGAGTCAAGAGGCATACCAGGCGTTTTTGGGCCGCCTGGAGGGGGAAGTGATGAGCACGGCGGGCATCGGCGTGTCCATTGAGTACACCGAGCAGGGCATTTTGGTGAAAGAGGTGTTCTCCGGCGGCGGGGCGCAGAACGCGCAGCTGCGGGCGGGGGATTTGATTGTGGAGATCAACGGGACCTCCTGCGTCCCCGCCAGCGAGAGCGATCAGGAGCTGCTGCTGGGCGAGGAGGGCAGCCAGGTGAACGTGACGGTGCTGCGGGATGGGGTGAGCGCGCCGTACACCATCATCCGCCGGCCCCTGGTCATCCCCACCACCCGATTCCAGGTGCTGGAGGACGGAACGGGGTATGTCATCTGCACCAGCTTCGGCGTGGACACCGGCAAGGAGTTTGAAGCGGGGTTGAAGGAGTACGACAGCCAGGTGGAGCGCTGGATCATCGACCTGCGGGGCAATGCGGGGGGCTATACCGACGCCGCCGTGGAGATGCTGGGCGCCCTGAATGGGCCGGGGCGTTACCTGTATTTTGAGGACGGGCAGGGGGGCATGAGCGCGGAGGACAGCGCCGCGCAGGCCGTCACCCGCAAGCCGGTGGTGGTGCTCATCGACGAGGGCAGCGCCAGCTCCTCCGAGCTGCTGTCCGCCGGCGTGCGGGATACGGGCCGGGGCGTGGTCATCGGCAGCCGCAGCTACGGCAAGGGCGTGGCCCAGACCGTTTTGGACGGGGAGGTTTACCCGGAACTCTTTGACGGCGACGGTTTGAAGGTCACGTTCGCCCGCTTTTACTCCAGCGAGGCCAATACCACCGATAGGGTGGGGGTCATCCCCACGCTGCTGGTGGACGATGCGTACGCCAGCGCGGTGGCCCTGGCCCTGTGCGGGGAGGAGAAGGACGCCCAGGTGGGGATGGTGCTGGACACCAGCGCGTTCTATGTGGACCCGGAGACGGACGAGGCGGTCCTGGCCGCCCTGTTCGCGGCCCTGCCCCCCCAGACCAGCGTGTACTACAACAACGGCCATGTTTTTGAGGAGCTGCCCGTGCCCGAGGTGGCGGAAAGGCTGGGCCTGGAGTACGAGAGCCGCTGGTTCTCCGACGTGGAGGAGAGCGCCTACGGCCGGGCGGTGAACGCCATGGGGGCGTACAGGCTGCTCAACGGCACCGGCGGCGGGGCGTACTCCCCGGAGGACAAGCTCACCCGCGCCCAGCTGTGCGTGATGCTGGCCCGGGTGCTCAACGTGAACTATTTCGGAGAGAACCAGTTTTCCGATGTGCCCGAGGGGATTTGGTATGCCGAGTCGGTGAACGCCATCGCCTCTCTGGGACTGGTGCAGGGAAAGGGGGACGGCCTGTTTGACCCGGACGGCGTGCTCACGCACGAGGAGTTTCTCACCGTCATGGGCCGCATGGCCTGCTATCTGAATCTGGGCATCAAGCGCTACGGCGCGCTGGCGGAGAGCGAGTACGCCCAGATCATTATCTCCCAGGAGCCGGATATGGCGGCCTTCTCGGACTGGGCCTGGGGCAGCCTGGCCGTGCTGGCCTGGGGGCTGGAGGAGGCGCTGGAGGTGGACGGCGATATGCTGTACGCCCCCCTGAGCCAGATCAGCCCCGCCGCCCCTGCCCTGCGGGGGGAGGCGGCCGCCGGGATGTACGCGGTGCTCCGCGGCCTGGGCTATCTGGTGTAACCACAAAACGGCCGGGACCGCTTTTGCGGTCTTGGCCGTTTCATCCACAACGGAGAGGAGGCGCGGCTATGAGCGGCACCCTGCTTCACATCTGCTGCGCGCCGTGCAGCGTGGCCTGCGTAAAGCTGCTGCGGGAGGAGGGCGTGGAGCCCGTGGGCTTTTGGTACAACCCCAACATTCACCCCTTCCAGGAGTACAAGGCCCGGCGGGACACCCTGCGGCAGTACGCGAAGGACATCGGCCTTGCCCTGGAGGAGGAGGACTTCTACGGCCTGCGCCAGTTCACGGCGGCGGTGGCCGCGGACAGCGACCGCCGCTGCGGCTACTGCTACGCCTGCCGCATGGAGCGCACCGCCCAGTACGCCGCCGAGCACGGCTTTGACCGTTTTTCCACCACCCTGCTGGTGTCTCCCTATCAGGACCGGGCGCTGATCTGCGCCACCGGGGCCAGAATGGGGGAGAAGTACGGGGTGGAGTTCGCGCCCTATGATTTCCGTCCCCGCTTCCGGGAGGGCCAGGAGGAGGCCAGGGCGCTGGGGCTGTATCTGCAAAAATACTGCGGCTGCGTGTACAGCGAGGAGGACCGCTTTTCCAACCGGCGGAAAAAGGAGCTCCACAAGCTGCACAGGGCCCAGGGAGGAGGTGGGGCCCCATGCTGAGAGAGGGGAGAGTCTACCCCGCCGCCATCGAGGGCTACGGCAGCGGCGGCGAGGGGGTCGCCCGGATTGAGGGCATGGCGGTGTTTGTCAAGGGCGCCCTCCGGGGCGAGCGGGTGGAGACCCTTATCGAGCACGTGGGCCACAGCGCGGCCTGGGGCCGGGTGGAGCGGATTTTGGAGCCCTCGCCGGAGCGGACGCAGCCCGACTGCCCCCACTACGGCCTGTGCGGCGGCTGCCAGTTCCGGCACATGAGCTACCGGGAGGAGCTGGAGGCCAAGCGCCGGCGGGTGGAGGACGCCCTGCGGCGCATCGGCGGGGCGGAGATCGCCGTGCCGGTGATCTACGGCGCGGAGGACACCCGGCGCTACCGCAACAAGGTGCAGCTGCCCGTGGCGGACGGAGCGGTGGGCTATTATGCACCGCGCAGCCACCGGGTGGTGGATGTGGAGGACTGCCTGCTCCAGCCGGAGGCGGACACGGCCTGCCGCGCCGCCTTCAAGGGCTGGATGGAGCGCTTCCACGTCCCCGCCTATAACGAGCGGACGGGGAAGGGGCTGGTGCGGCACCTGTTTCTGCGCACCAATCGGGCCGGAGAGGCGCTGTGCTGCGTGGTGGCCGGCGGCAGAAGCCTGCCCCACGAGGAGGAGCTGGTGAACGCCCTGCGGGGGGCCGCGCCGGGGCTGGCGGGGGTGGTGCTCAACGTGAATCCCCGGAAAACCAACGTGATTTTGGGGGAGGAGTACCGCACCCTCTGGGGCCGGGACTGGCTGGAGGAGGAGCTGTGCGGCCATGTGTTCCGGCTGTCGGTGCCCTCCTTCTTCCAGGTGAACCGGGCCCAGACGCAGGTGCTCTACCGCCGGGCGCTGGACTTTGCCGGGCTGACGGGGACGGAGACGGTGGTGGAGCTGTACTGCGGCATCGGCTCCATCAGCCTGACGCTGGCGGAGCGGGCCGGGCGGGTGATCGGGGTGGAGATCGTGCCCCAGGCGGTGGCCGACGCCAGGGAGAACGCCCGGCGGGCCGGGCTGGAGGGCAAAACCCGGTTCGAGTGCGGCGACGCGGCGGACCTGGCCGCCCGGCTGGAGGGGGAGGGGATCCGCCCCCATGTGGCGGTGGTGGACCCGCCCCGGAAGGGCCTGGACCCCAGCGTGGTGGACGCCGTCGCCCGGATGGGGCCGGACCGGGTGGTGTACGTCTCCTGCGACCCGGCCACCCTGGCCCGGGACGTAAAGCGCTTCGCACCCCTGGGCTACCGGGCGGTAAAGGCGGAGGCGGTGGACCTGTTTCCCAGGACGGCCCATGTGGAGACGGTGGCGCTGCTGGTCAAGTGAAAAAGCACCCCCGGCGGCACAGCCGCCGGGGGTGCTTTTTCAGGGAAAGAGGCTTACGCCAGTATGCTGTCCAAGGTTTTAAATAAGGTGTCGATGTTGATGGGCTTGGCGATATGGCCGTTCATGCCGGACTTGAGGGCGGTCTGCCGGTCCTCCTCGAAGGCGTTGGCGGTCATGGCCAGAATGGGGATGGAGGCCAGCTCCCGGTTGTCCAGGGCGCGGATGGCCTGGGTGGCGGCGTAGCCGTCCATGACGGGCATCTGCACGTCCATCAGGATCAGGTTGTAATATCCCGGCTGGGAGCGCTGCAGCATATCCACGGCAAGCTGTCCGTTGGACGCGACCTCGGTGGTGAAGCCGGCCTCGCCCAGAATGGCGGTGGCGATCTCCTGGTTGAGCTCGTTGTCCTCCGCCAGCAGGATGTGGCCGGAGCGGGTCTTGGGCGGCTGCGGGGAGGGCTGCGCCTCGGCGTCCTCCTCCTGGAAGGGGCCCCCGGCTGCCCTGGCGGCGGCCACGCCGTGCAGGCAGCTTTTCAGCTCGGACAGGAACAGCGGCTTGCCGCAGAAGGCGGTGACGCCCGCCTCAAGGGCCTCCTCCTCAATATCCGACCAGTCGTAGGCGGTGAGGATGATGATGGGCACATCGTCGCCCACCGCCTTGCGGATGCGGCGGGCCACCTCCACGCCGTTCATGTCGGGCATGAGCCAGTCGATGACATAGATGTGATAGCTGTCCCCGCGGGAGATGGCCTGCTGGGTGCGCAGCACAGCCTCCCGCCCGGACAGGGTCCACTCCGCCCGCAGCCCGATCTGCTGGAGCATATAGGTGACGCTGTCGCAGGTGTTGAAATCGTCGTCCACCACCAGGGCGCGGCAGTTTTTCAGCGCCGGAATGGTCACGGGCTCCTTGGGGGCGGAGCTGAGGCGGAAGGTGAGGGAGACGATGAACTCCGTGCCCATGCCCTGGTCGCTTTTGACCATGATGGAGCCGTTCATCATGTCCACAATGTTTTTTGTGATGGCCATGCCCAGGCCGGTGCCCTGGATGTCGCTGATGGTGGAGTTGCGCTCCCGCTCAAAGGGCTCGAAGATGTGGGCCACGAACTCGGGGCTCATGCCGATGCCGGTGTCTTTGATGCAGAATTCGTAGTTGGCGTATCCGGCAGGGGCGCCGGGCCGCTCGCTGATGCGCACGCTGACGATGCCGCCCGCGGGGGTGTACTTGATGGAATTGCCCAGCAGGTTGAGCAGCACCTGGTTGAGACGCAGCTTGTCGCAGTAGATGTCCTCGTCGATGACGTCCACCGTGTCGATGTACAGATCCAGCTGCTTGGCGCGTATGTCGGCCTGGACGATGCTGCGCAGGCCGTGGAGGATGTCGGGCAGGCTGCACAGCGTCTCGTCCAGCCGCATTTTGCCGCTTTCAATGCGGCTCATATCCAGCACGTCGTTGATCAGGCTCACCAAATGGTTGCCGGAGGTGAGAATTTTTTTCAGGTACTCCTCCACCTGGTCCGTGCGCTCCACATGGGTGAGGGCCAGGGTGGTGAAGCCCACGATGGCGTTCATGGGGGTGCGGATGTCGTGGGACATATTGGACAGGAAGGTGCTCTTGGCCTTGCTGGCCCGGTTGGCCTGGGACAAGGCGTCCTCCAGCAGTGTCTTCTTTTCCAGCTCCCGCCGGGTTTCATCGTCCACGTTGCAGAAGCCGATGACCACGCCGCGGCGGCTGTCCCACGCGCCGGCCCGCACGGCCTTGATTTGGTAGTAGACCGTCTGCTGTCCGTCCATGGCGCGGTAATTGACGACATAGTTAGTGCTTTGGGACAGCTCCTCCCGCAGCCGCTCATGAGAGCAGGCGTCCCGCAGGGCGTCCCGGTCCTCGGGATAGACAAAGCGGTCGATATAGCGGTCCATGGCGGTTTGGAGGGAGGGGCTGTCGGAGAACAGGGCGAAGGGGCTTTCGCTGCTGTCTGTGGCGCGCAGCAGGCTGCCCTCTCCGGAATCCAGGTCGAAGTAGCACACCAGGCTGTAGTCAATGCTCAGCGCGTGGATCAGCTCGTCCTGTCGCCGCTGGTTTTCCAGCCGCTCCTGCTGCTCGCGCAGCTTCTGGGCGGTGCAGTCCAGCAGGAAGCGCTGATAGAACAGCTCGCCCTCCTCCTCGATCAGCTTGACGTTGCCCATGATGTGGAGCAGGCTGCCGTCCGCGTGGTGCACGCGGTACTCCACGCTGACGCTGTCCCCCGGGGTGTTCAGGGACATGATGCGTTCCCGCAGCGTCTGCCGGTCTTCCTCCAACACGGAGGAGGCCACCATGTCGAAGCCGTTCTCCAGCAGCTCCTCCTGAGAGGAGTAGCCCAGCAGCTTCAGCGCGGCCTGGTTGACGCTGATGATGTGCTGTCCGTCCAGGGAGTGGCACATGATGCCGCAGTCCATGGTGGTGAACAGGGTCTCCAGAATCTGGCTTTTCCGGATGATTTCCTGCTGATAGGCCCGCTCTTGGGTCACGTCGATGGCTACGCCCACCGTGCCCATCACGGAGCCGTCCAAATCGTATAGGGGGGATTTATAGGTGGTGAGCAGCCGCTCCCCCTCCCCGGTGAGGACCTTTTCCTCCGACACGCAGGTCTCCCGTTTGGTCATAACCTCCCGCTCCGACTCGATGCAGGCGGGGTCGTCCTGCTCCACGTCCCAGATGTAGGCGTGGCGGCGGCCCTGAACCTGCTCCTTTGTCTTTTTGACGGTGCGGCAGAAGCTGTCGTTCACCTTCTCATGGACGCCGTCCTTATCCTTATACCAGACCAGGTTGGGCACGCTGTTGATGGCGGACTCCAAGAAATGGCTGGTCTCCCACAGGTCCTTTTCCTGCTTACAGCCCTGCTGCCAGCGCAGGAAGCGGAAGTGGACCTCCTCCGGGAGCATAGGGGCGGTCCAAATATCCTGAAGCTGGGGCAGGAACCGGGTGAGCAGAGGCAGCTGGGCCTGACGGGCGATGGCGATGAGCTGGGCCTGGGGGCGCTTGGTGCTGAGCAGCGCGTCCAGCGCGGCGGCGGGGTCGTCCTCCAATGTGCTCAGGTCGGCCCAAATCGCGTCGGCCCCGGCGCACAGGCCGGCGTCCGGCGCTGCGCTGCGGGAAAACGAGTGAGAAAAATGCTCCAATGGGGGCATTTCCTGAAGCTGGTCCAATATACCGGGTTCCTGGCCTACCAAGTAGAATTGAAGTTGGCAATGATACATTGATCCTTCCCTCCATGGACAATAAGGCGCCGGCGGCTCGGCGGACCGCCGGACACTCGAATGATACCATTTTATCAATTCGACAGGCGGATGTCAATGTTTTGAGGTGATTCCGGCGGCAATTCTTCCCCCGAGGGAGCATGGAGGGGAGGTGCCGCGGCAGGTTTGGGCGCTTTTTGGGCAAAAAAGGAAATGTTGGGCAAAATGACGAATGGACTGGGAAGAAAACACGCTATTTTATATCTTTCACATGGAAAAAGCGAAAAATAAGGGGAGAAAACCAGGGACTATCAGCTAAGAATCCGGAAAAAAGAGGGATGAAGATTGTGAAAAACACCCCTTGCAATTATTGGTGAAGCGGCTATAATAGTGCGAAAGCTGGGGCGGGGACCAGGGAGGCCCGGCTTGATTGCAACCACAATCCCGCCTTTAGGAAGGAGGCACTGTTATGACCAAAGATTTAACCTCCGGCAGCCCCATGAAGCTGCTGCTGGGTTTTACGCTGCCCACGCTGTTCGGCCTGCTGTTTCAGCAGATGTATAACATGGTGGACGCCATGATTGTCGGCAAGCTGCTGGGCTCCCAGGCGCTGGGGGCCGTGGGGGCCACCGGGTCCATCAACTTTTTCGTCATCGGGTTCTGCCTGGGCGTGTGCAGCGGCTTTGCCATCCCTGTGGCCCAGCGGATGGGCGCGAAGGACTACCCGCAGATGCGCCGGTTCGTGGCCAACGCCGCCTATCTGTCCGCCGCAATCGCCCTGGTGCTCACGGTGGGCACGGGGATATTCTGCCACGGCATCCTCACCGCCATGGACACCCCGGAGGACCTGTTTGCGGATGCCTACGCTTATATTTTCGTAATTTTCATGGGCATCCCGGCGGTGTTCCTCTATAATATGCTGTCCTGCATCATCCGTGCCCTGGGGGACAGCCGCACTCCGGTGTATTTCCTGGCCCTGTCCGCGGCGCTGAACATTGTGCTGGACCTGGCCTTCATTCTGCTGTTCCACTGGGGCGTGGCCGGGGCGGCCATTGCCACGGTGGCGTCCCAGGCGGTGTCTGGGGTGGCGTGCCTGATCTATATGGTCCGCAAATTCCCTATCCTCCACGTGACGCGGGAGGAGAGCCGCTTCAGCCCGGAGGCGTGCAGGGACCTGTGCGCCATGGGCCTGCCCATGGGCCTGCAATACTCGATCACCGCCATCGGCTCCATTGTGATGCAGACTGCCGTGAACGGTCTGGGCAGCGTTTACGTCACCGCCGTGGCCACCGCCAACAAGGTCTACCAGCTGCTGTGCTGCCCCTTTGACGCCATGGGCTCCGCCATGGCCACCTACTGCGGGCAGAACGTGGGCGCAGGGGAGCTGGACCGGCTGCCCCAAGGGGTGCGCGCCTGTTCCCTGCTGGGGCTGATCTATTCCGGAATGGCCCTTGTGGCCATGCTGTTCCTGGCGCCCCAGGCGACGATGATGTTCCTGGACCCCGGAGAGGCCGGGGTGGAGACGCTGGTGGCGCTGACCACCCGCTATATCATCACGCTGACCGCCTTTTACTTCCCGCTGGCCCTGGTGAACATTCTGCGCTTCTCCATTCAGGGCATGGGCTTTGGGACCTTCGCCATTCTGGCGGGCGTGCTGGAGATGATCGCCCGGACGGTGGTGGGCTATGTCTTTGTGCCCATGCTGGGCTATACCGCGGCCTGCTTTGCCTCCCCTGCGGCCTGGATCTGCGCGGACCTGTTCCTCATTCCCGCCTGCGTGGCCTGCATCGCCCGGCTGCGCCGCCGTCACCCCACGGCTTCCCTGGAAACTATATCCAAATCTGCCGTAACTGCCCAGTAAAGCGGCGCTTTTCAGGCTTTTTTGTTTCGAATTCTGTCTTGACAGCCGGGCCGAAGCTTGCTAAAATAGAGCACGGCGGGCGGCGCGGAAGGGCCCTGGCCCTTCCGCGCCGCCTGTGCGCGTATACCGAGGAGAGTATGCACTTTTCCACATGGGAAGGCGCATACCCTTTTCTTTACGCACCCAGAAAACCGGCGCTGTCGCCGCAACGCGGAAAGGACGGGACTGACGGATGGAAGCTGCCCATCATTTGGAGCTGTGCCGTGTTCTGACCGACCACGCCAGGCGCTATCCACTGATGAAGCCCTGCGACGCGGTAAAGTTGATTTTTCAAAACGAATTTGGCGGGGAGCACCTGCTCTGCGAGCCCAACGCCACCCTGGCCTGGCTCCGGGCGGAGCGGGCCGCCACGCCCACGGATTTGAACGTCTCGCCGGTGGAGGACATTGGCAACGGCATGGTCCGGGTGGCCTTGGCCGCCCTGGAATTCAGCGACGAGGCGCTGCGCACGCTGAACCAGGACTTTTTCCGCTCGGCGGAGCTTCACCGCGGCCGGCGCAAAACCTTTTTGAGCAAGCTGGACGCCCTTCGAAAGCTGACGGAGGAGAAGGTGTTCGCCTTTACCGTTCAGGAGCTGGAGGCCTATCTGGAGCGCTATATCAGCGAGGGGTGTTGTCCGCTGTCCCACAGCCCCACCTACCGGGCGGCCTACCGTCCGGCCTATCGGGTGGTGAAGCGCTCGTTCTCCTTGGTGGCGCTGCTGCGGGAGCTGGAGCAGCTGCGGGACCGGGGGGAGCGGGCCATCGTGGCCATTGAGGGGCGGTGCGCTTCGGGCAAGAGCACGCTGGCTGCCCAGTTGGAGGAGAGCCTGGGCCTGGCCGTGGTGCATATGGACCACTTTTTTCTCCGGCCGGAGCAGCGCACCAAGGAGCGCCTGGCCCAGCCGGGCGGCAACATCGACCACGAGCGGTTTTTGAGCGAGGTGCTGGTCCCGCTGGCTGAGGGGAAGGCGCCGGCGTACCGGCCGTACAGCTGCCGGACCGGGGAGCTGGGCGAGCCCATTTCGCTGAAGCCGTCCTGCGTGACGGTGGTGGAGGGGTCCTACTCCTGCCATCCCAAGCTATGGGACTATTACCACCGGCGGGTGTTTCTCAGCGTGGCTCCGGAGGAGCAGCTGCGCCGGGTGGCCCGGCGGGACGGACCGGAGCAGGTGGAGACATTCCGGGAGCGCTGGATTCCCCTGGAGGAGCGCTACTTCAGCGCCTGCCAGGTGGAGGAGCGGTGCGACTATCATCTGGAGCTGGCATGAAAAAAGGACTTCGGAGAACACTCCGAAGTCCTTTTTACTGCTCTGGGGTCAGGCCACGGCGGAGAAGGGGGCGTAGGGATTCTCCTCCTGGGGCTGCTGCTGGGCCTGGGCGCTGTTGTCCGCCTTGGTGACGGTGCGGGTGGTGCCGCCGGAGACGTAGGCCTTGCCGCACTCGGGGCAGATGGCGGTGTGGTAGGTGACGGACTGGCTGACCACCTTGCGGTCCTCCTGGCGGGCCTTGGCCTGCTCCCGGACCACATGCTCGTTCTCATGGCCCCGCACGGCGGAGGCCGCCTGGTCGGGGGCGATGTTGGTGGGGGTCTTGAAGGACACGCCGGGGTCGTCCGAGCCGTCCTGGTACTTGCGCTCCTTGCAGGTCTGGCACTCGCCCTCCTCCATAACCTCCTGGGGGTTCCTGGCCTCCTCCAAAGCGGGGGCCTGGGCCTGCTGGGGCTGGCCGGCGGCCTGGGCCTTGCCCAGAGCGGGGGTCTGGGCGGGGTCGCCGGGCTGCTGGATGCGCATCCGCACGGCCATCTCCGCCGGGTCGGAATGATAGCGCAGCATGGCCTGCTGGGCGGGGTCCTCCTGGGGATCCACCGGGCGCACGGGGGCCACGGGCTGGACGGGGTTTTCCGGCTGGGCGGCCTTCCGGGCTCCCCACATGGGGGCGGAGCGCTGAGCGGCCTGGGCCTTGTCCGGGCCCTGCAGGAAGGCGGCGCGGTTGGTGTATGCTGCACCGTAGGCGGCATAGCCGCTATATGGGGAAATACCGTTTAACATGGCAGTCACCTCGCTGAAGAAATGAAACTGATGTTTCACGTGAAACACAAAAATTTCTCATCCTCATTATAGCAGAAGCGGCGGAAAATGCAAGTCAATTATGGAGGGGATCATGAAATTCTCCCGCCTCTGCGTGAAAAACTCCGGCGGCATGGGGGAACAGGGGCGCGCCGGCGTGCCCGCTGCGCCCGAGGCAGGACTGCCCATGTTGGTCGGCAATGGCCGCCTCCGCTCATTCGAGGTCAATCGCCGTATCCTGGTACATCGTTTACCGGCATATATTTGTCCAGATACTCCGCAATGGCCTCCATCCACTGACGTGACAAGGCGTCGTCGTTCTGGAGGGCGTAGCCGGAGTGGGGGAGCTCAAAGTATTTGTGGTCCACATGGTGTTCCTCCAGGGCGGCCTTCAGCCGCAGAGAGGCCAAAAACGGCTGTACCCGGTCGTGGGTTCCGTAGGCCGCCACCGTGGGGACGGGGTTCTCCTTCACCCACTGGTTGGCGGCGATGGGCTTTACCTTCTCCAGATAGGAGCCGTCCGCCACCTCCTCGGCGGTGATCTCCACCCCGGCCATCACGCTGAACAGCTCCGCGCAGGCCTCGTCGCTCTGGTCCAGGCCGAAAACGCCCCAGTCCTCCTGATAGAAGCTGGACGGCCCCACCGCGCCGAAGGTGAACACCACGGGCACCGGGGCCTGGGCCCCGTCCCGGTAGGCGTAGATCATGGCCAGGCAGTGCCCCGCCGAGCCCCCCGCCACCGTCATCTTGCCGATGGGATACCCGGCCTGCTCCGCGGCCTGGATGACCTGGGGCACCGCCGTCTTGATCTCGTTGGACTGGGTGAGGACGCTGGCCTCCGGGTGCGCCTCATCCCGCAGGGTGTAGTTGATGCCCGCCGCCACGTAGCCCTTGGAGCACAGCCACGCCAGCATATCCCGGTCGTCCGTCTTGTCCCCCGTGGTGAAGCCGCCGGCGTGGAGATAGACCACCAGGCCGTAGCTGCCTTTGCCGCCCTCGGCGGGGAGGTAGAGGTCGAACTTGTTGGCCGCCCCCTCGCCGTAGGGGAGGTCGGTTTTCAACGTGCCCAGCGCGCCGCTCCACTGGGCGGAGTATTCTTTGGCCCAGGCGGGCTTGATTGCGGTTTTGGACACCGCTCCGGCCCCGAAGGCCAGCAGAAATACTGCGATGCCCATCCAGACCGGCACAGCCTTCACCCGCTTTTCCTTCACCGCTTTGCTCATAGGACGTTTCCTCCAAACAGCGTGCCCCCCACCAGGAAATTCAGCACGGCTCGTACCGCCAGCCGGCCCAGCACAAACGCCGGCACAGCGATGGCGGCCAGGATCAACAGCCTTTTTTGTGTCAATGACATTTCCGACGCGCTCCCTTGACAGATTTATTTTGATGTGTTATGATGCGGAACAATCGTAACGGCGATATGAATGTAACAGAAGCGGACGGGCTTGTCAATGGAGGCGGAAAAAATGGAACAAAAGAGGAAAAATGTATCACCGTACAGCAACGAGAGCCGGAACGTCTACGTGGTGGAGCAGCTCACCGGCGCCATGCTGGCGCTGCTGGAGGAGAAGCCGCTGGCTGATATCTCCATCAGCGAGCTGTGCGACAGGGCCGGGGTGGGACGCACGTCCTTCTACCGCAACTTCGAGGAAAAAAAGGATATCGTCAAGGCGCACATTGGGCGTTTAGTTCAGGAGTGGGTGGATCAATGCAAGGAGGCCCCTGACCTGTCTGTGAGGGAAACGGTTCGGATTGTGTTTTCCCATTTTGAGGCGAACCGGGATTTTTACAGCCTGCTGAATCAACGCGGGCTGGTCTATCTGCTCAAAGACATCATTTTAGATTTGTGCGGGTTCAAGCCGGAGCAGGAGATTGCCGCCGCTTATTCCTCCGCCTATGTGGGCTTTTTTCTGTATGGCTGGATTGAGGTGTGGTTCCGGCGGGGAATGCGGGACACGGCGGAGGAGCTGATTGCCTATCTGCCCCAAGGGTGAGCGGCAGTACCGGCAGCGCCACAGCTGTTGCGGCGAAGCCGCTTTGCGGTGGTTTGGCGCCGCGCTGGAGGGATTCTTCTGCCTGGGCTGTTTCAAAACCCGGGACAGAAGGTATAATGAAAATGCCCGCGTTCCCGCCGCGAGGCGCAGGGCTTGACTTTTTTGCGGTATGGGGTATGCTATACTCACGCCGCATATCAGTGATGCGTTACTCGGGCCTGTGGAGATGTGCTGATCTGCGGGGTGTGGGCATTGACCCCGGCCGGAAGCGGGCTCTGAAGCGCGCGGCTGGAAACGGGGCAAGCGCGGCGGATTGTGGCCGCTCCCATCAATAAAAATCAGGAGGAACAAAACAATGGAACAAAAATTTTATATCTGCGAGCACTGCGGCAACATCGTCGCTATGG
The DNA here is from genome assembly GCA_910587285.1 of uncultured Oscillospiraceae bacterium. Lineage (GTDB taxonomy): Bacteria > Bacillota > Clostridia > Oscillospirales > Oscillospiraceae > Enterenecus. The sequence goes on from CAJULM010000007.1 coordinate 30,232, forward strand.
TCAAAAATGCCGGCGTCCCGGTGATGTGCTGCGGGCAGAAAATGACGGAGATGATCCCCGGCACCACCGATGCCGCCGCCGAGAAGCACCTCCCCGTGTATCAGGTGGAGGGCGATCTGGTCAAGGTGCAGGTGGGCTCCGTGGACCATCCCATGCTGCCCGAGCACTATATTGAGTGGGTCTCCCTCCAGACCAAGCAGGGCAGCCAGCTCAAGCTGCTGCAGCCCGGCGACAAGCCGGAGGTCTGCTTCGCCCTGTGCGGGGGGGACGAGGTGGAGGCCGTCTACGCTTATTGCAACCTGCACAGCCTCTGGAGAGCGTAAGCTCGGCGCGGCATGGAGTTTCAGGACTGTTTCCCCATATGGGCCAAATTGTCGGAGGCCCAGCGCGGCCGCATCCTGGCCAGCCTGGTGTACCGGCAGGTGAAAAAGGGGACCGTGCTCCACAGCGGCGCGGACTGCACCGGGCTGCTGCTGGTGGAGTCTGGCCAGCTCCGAGCCTATATTCTCTCGGAGGAGGGGCGGGAGGTCACGGTCTACCGCCTGTTTGACCGGGATATCTGCCTGTTTTCCGCCTCGTGTATGCTGCGAAGCGCACAATTTGACATCACCATTGAGGCGGAGAGGGACACCGGCCTCTGGGTCATCCCCGCGGAGGTGTACCGGGGCGTGATGGAGGAATCCGCTCCCGCGGCCAACTACACCAACGAGGTCATGGCGGCCCGGTTTTCTGAGGTCATGTGGCTGGTGGAACAGGTCCTATGGAGGAGCATGGACAAGCGGGTGGCCGCGTTTCTGCTGGACGAGGCCGCCATCGAGGGAACGGCGCGGCTGTCCATCACCCACGAGGCCATCGCCAGGCACCTGGGGACCCACCGGGAGGTGGTCACTCGGATGCTCCGCTATTTTCAGGGCGAGGGCATGGTCAGTCTGTCCCGGGGGACGGTGGAGCTCTTGGATGAGAAAAGGCTGGCCGGGCTGTGAGGTCCGTGAAAAGCTCCCTCCCCAAGCTCCGGCGGAGCTTGGGGAGGGAGCTTTTTGACGGTTGATCCGTGCCGCAGGCCGTGGCCTGTTGAATCAAGCGGCGGTCGTTCGTCCAGCAGCACCGCGCCGGGAGCGGCGCTGTATTCCTGGAGGCCGGGCCCTTCAAAAAGTCAAGAACCCATGGCGGCGCCCTCACAGCAGGGCCAGGATTTGGCTCTTGGGCCGGGCGCCCATGGCCTGGTTTACGATTTTGCCCTCCTTCATCACCACCAGGGTGGGGATGCTGGATACGCCGAACTGCCGGGCCAGCTCCGGCTGTTCGTCCACGTTGACCTTGCCCACCTTGAGGTCGGGGCGCTCCTCGGCGATCTCCTCCACAATGGGGGCCACCATGCGGCAGGGGCCGCACCAGGGCGCCCAGAAGTCCAGCAGGACGGGGCGGTCGGAGTTCATGACCTCCATTGAAAAATTGGCTGAATTGATATTGACTGCGGACATATTCTCTGTCTCCTTTTTGTCGTATGATGGCTTTATGATAGCCGAAGACTCAGGCTTCTTCCGTGACAATGTCACCCTTCCGGTGCTTGGCCCTGCAAATCAGCTGCGTCATCGTCCCCATGGGGCAGTACACGCACCAGCTCCGGGGCTTGAACAGCACCATCGTGATCAGGCCGAGCACGGTGGAGGTCAGCATAACGCTGTAGAACCCAAACGCAAACTGCGCCACGCCGGGATGGAACAGCGTCCCGTGATAGGCCCAGTTCCAGGGGAGCTTAAAGGTCCAAAGCAGCGTCACCACCTGCCGCAGATCCTGCGCGCCGGCAAACACCAGGTAAGTATTCCACAGCATCTGGAAGAACATGATGAAAAAGAAGATCAGGAAGCCGTAGCGGAACCATTTGCTTTTCATCCAGCCGGGGATATCCTTTTTTCGGGACAGGCCAAACCGCCCGCCCAGCAGCCCGAATACCTGCCCCCTGCCGCAGTAGCGGTTGCAGTACCCCTTTGTGCCGCGGACGGCGGCAATGATCAGCGGGATAAAAAAGAACAGCAGGCCCAGCCAGGTAAACAGAATATTGAAGAAGCCCAGCGCCAGATAGGTCAGCTCGACGATCCACAGGTAATCATACCAGCGCTTTTTCATGGCCGCACCTCCTCAATCGAGATGACCGACGCGGGGCACTCTCCAGCGCACTTGCCGCAGCCCACGCACTTGTCCCCGTTGACCACCGCCCGAATGCCGTGCCGGACCTGAATGGCGGACAGCGGGCACACCTTTGCACAGCAGCCGCAGGCGACGCAGGCGCTGCCGTCCACAACGGCCCGCCGTTTTATTCTCACTGCCATAATTGAGACCTCCTCATGGATTGGATACATCTACTATTATACTGGCAAAATCTTTTTTTGCTGTGATGAAATCACATAAGAACTGAGGGGGGCACAGGGGATGTTCCAGCGCCGGGGCGGGCCGTCCCCGGGGAGACCTGCGCCCGGCGTTCCATCCCATGCTGCTGGAGCCGCCGCTCCATGAGATTCACCGGGTCCATCGTGACGCAAAGCCGATGAACCCGGTGAAATTCAGGCGGATATAATTTATGTGTGGGTGTGGCGGCGTCCTACAGCAGCCCCGCCTGCTCCAGCCGCCGGCGGAGGGGGAAGCCCAGCAGCAGCGCGGCGGCCATTTTCAGCAGGTCAAAGGGGATGAAGGGGAACACGCAGGCGGCCAAGGCCTTTTGCAAGTCCACGCCCGCCTGGAAGCAGTACCAGGCGGTGCCGAAGGCGTAGAGCAGGGCGGTGCCCAGCACCATGGCCAGAAGCTGGACGGCCAGGGCGCGTGCGGCGCTTTTTTTCTCCCGCCCGCTCAGCGGCCAGGTCTGCTGGATGATGAGGCCCGCCAGAAAGGCCATGGGCAGATAGCCCACCAAATAGCCCCCCGTGGGGCCCAGCAGGCGGGCGGCGCCGCCCATGTAGTTGCTGAACACCGGCGCGCCCACAAAGCCCACCAGCAGGTAGACCAGCACGCTGGCCGTCCCCCAGGCCCCGCCCAGCAGGTAGACCGACAGGTAGATGGCCAGGGTGCCGCCGGTGATGGAAATGGGGCCGATGGGGATGGAGACGGGGGCGATGATGCACATCACCGCCGCCATCACCGCGCATACGGCCAGACGGCGGGTGTTGAGTTTCGCGCTTGCTGCCATAGGAATCCCTCCATTGTAAACTAATTTGCGATAGTTAGTATACAATAAGGGGGCGGGCTTGTCAAGACCGTTTTCCAGCCATTGCGTTTTCCGCCGGGATGTGGTAGGATATCCATACATTTTAATGCGCAAACTGGGACAACAGGGGGATTTCCTATGAAGATATCGTATTTGCTTCAGCGGGTGCTGAATATGAATTACAGGGCGATGCTGGACAAAATCGGCTCCATCCACCGGAAGACGGGCCGGTCCCGGCTGGCCATCTTCTGGGATATGCGGGCGTGCGCGGTGAAGTACGGCGCGGGCTATATGGACTATGACCTGTTTGAGATGTACAGTCTCACCCCGGAGCAGCGGGACACCTACCTCACCCGGGGGCGGAACAACGAGCTGGTGGCCCGGTATAACGACAGGGCCCATATGGACGAGCTGGGAGACAAAATCAAGTTCAACGCCAAATTTACCCCCTTTCTCCGCCGGGACTGGGTGCCGGTGACGGGGGAGAACCGGGAGGAGGTGCTGGCCTTTCTGGCGCACCATCCGGTATTCATGGCCAAGCCCTCCCAGGGGAGCTGCGGCTGGGGGATAGAGAAGGTGAACCGGGAAGACTACCCCTCCCCGGAGGTTTTATATGAGCACCTGGCCCAGCGGGCCCCGCTGCTGGAGCTGGAGGAGGTAATCGTCCAGCATCCGGCGGTGGCGGCCATCTACCCCGGCGCCATCAACACGGTGCGCATGGTGACGATCCGAGGGAAAAGCGGCGCGGTCTATTTGGTCACCGCCATGTTCCGCATCGGCAACGGCAAGTTTGTGGACAACTTCAACAGCGGCGGTATGGTGGCCCCCATGGACCCGGACACGGGCACGGTGATCGACCGGGCGCTGGATAAGCAGAAGAACCTGTACGTGAATCACCCCGCCACCGGCGCGCCCATCCAGGGCTTCACCTTCCCGGACTGGGACAGGGCGGTGGCGCTGGTGAAGGAGGCGGCCCAGGTGGTGCCGGAGGTGGGCTACGTGGGCTGGGACGTGTGCTTCACCCCGGAGGGGCCCTGTCTGGTGGAGGGGAACCAGTTCCCCGGCCACGACATCTATCAGCTCCCCGTCCACACCCCGGACAAGATCGGCATTATGCCCCGCTTCCGCGCCATCGGGGCGGCGGAGGCCGAGCTGGAACAGTGATATCCCCCCCGCCGCTGGCGGGGGGAACGGCGGAGTGTCCACGACCGCGCCATCGGGGCGGCGGAGGCCGAGCTGGAACAGTGATATCCCCCGCCGCTGGCGGGGGGACGGCAGAGCGCCCACGACCGCGCCATCGAGGCGGCGGAGGCCGAGCTGGAACAGTGATATCCCCCCCGCCGCTGGCGGGGGGACGGCAGAGCGCCCACGACCGTGCCATCGAGGCGGCGGAGGCCGAGCTGGAACAGTGATATCCCCCCGCCGCTGGCGGGGGGACGGCAGAGCGCCCACGACCGCGCCATCGGGGCGGCGGAGGCCGAGCTGGGGCGGTGAGGACGCCTGTGCGCCAGTGGCGCGCAGGCGTTGTCCTCTTTTGCCGGAAATTGCCAGCGGAGCGGAGAAATTTTTGTGAAAACTGCGGCGAGCCCCTTGACACTGCGCCCGGTGGTTTGTTAAAATTGGAGCAGCACATCCCCCACCGGGCACTGCCCGGAATCAAACCACCCGGTCCGGCTACTCCCTTGGGCGCGTCCGCGCCCATAGCCGCGCCGAGGAGAAAAAAAGGAGGAAACATCCGCCGGACCGGCGGTGCGGCAATGTGGAGACTTGCCGTAATGCCCCCGGGGTAAACTCCCCGCGGGTGAGAATGCGCTGCGGAGGCGGCGTGTTTACGGTTCATCGCTATGGCAACTTTGAGTTTGAGAGGCATCAAGAAGATCTACGACGGCGGCGTGACGGCAGTTCACGATTTCAACCTGGAAATCGCGGACAAGGAATTCATTGTGCTGGTCGGCCCCTCCGGCTGCGGCAAGTCCACCACCCTGCGTATGGTGGCCGGCCTGGAGGAGATCAGCGAGGGTGAGCTGTACATCGGCGACAAGCTGGTCAACAACGTGGAGCCCAAGGACCGTGACATCGCCATGGTGTTCCAGAGCTACGCTCTGTATCCCCACATGACGGTGTATGAGAACATGGCCTTCGCCCTGAAGCTGCGCAAGCTGCCCAAGGACGAGATCGACCGCCGCGTAAAGGAGGCGGCGGAGATTCTGGACATCACCCAGTACCTGGAGCGCAAGCCCAAGGCTCTGTCCGGCGGCCAGCGCCAGCGTGTGGCCATCGGCCGCGCCATCGTCCGTGAGCCTCAGGTCTTCCTGATGGACGAACCTCTGTCCAACCTGGACGCCAAGCTCCGCAACCAGATGCGTGCTGAGATCATCAAGCTGCGCCAGCGCATCGACACCACCTTCATCTACGTAACCCATGACCAGACCGAGGCCATGACTCTGGGCGACCGCATCGTCATCATGAAGGACGGCTTCATCCAGCAGATCGGCACCCCGCAGGAGGTGTTCGACGCGCCCGTGAACGTCTTCGTGGCCGGCTTTATCGGAATGCCCCAGATGAACTTCTTCAACGCCCGTCTGGTGAAGTCCGGCAGCGGCTATGCCGTGAAGGTGGCCGGCGCAACTATGGAGATCGCCGAGAAGATCCAGAAGCAGCTGGCGGCCAAGAACGTGCCCGAGAAGGACATCGTTTTGGGCATCCGTCCCGTGCACGTGTCCTTCGCCGAGGGCAGCGGCGCTCATACCATCGCCGCCCGGGTGGACGTGTCCGAGATGATGGGCAGCGAGATTCACCTGCACGTCACCGCCAAGGAGGACAACGGCGCCGAGAAGGACGTGGTCCTGGTTGTGGCCACCACCGACCTGCCCGAGAGCTTCCGCGCCGGCATCCCCTACGGCACCACCATCCACTTCACCTTCCCCGGTGAGCTGGTGCACCTGTTCGACAAGGAGACCGAGCGCAACCTGCTGGCGGACTAAGGGTTCGTCAACCATAGCAAACGAAGAGCCCGGCGCGAAAGCGCCGGGCTCTTTTCCTTGCCGCTCACTGCGGAAGGCGGCGGCAAGGGAGCGAAAAATCACCCCAATGCGGACCATTGGGGTGATTTTTTATTTCTGAAACAGGGGAGGCATTTCCGCCGCGCAGGGCCGCGTCCGGGGCGGCGCCAGGGAAGGGAACCAGGGCCGGCGGAACCGACATTTTTTGTTAAAAAAGTGTACTTTTTTGTAACTATTTTATGTGGTTACTATAAGAAAAGGATACCACACAAAGGGCCGTATTTCAATGCCTTGGCGGTATTTTTTTGTTTGATGGGACATCTTGCCAAAAAGTACACCTTTTTGCAAATACCCAGTCACGGACAGAAGCGGCGGCATGGCGGAATATTACGGGAAAACGCCGGTACTCGCCGATTACGGAGGCGTTTGACGCAGGAAAGCGCTCACAGCAGAGTCCATGAAAGGAAGACTGCCTTGAAAAAGTCATTGTATGTCACATTTTTTGGCGAGTTTACCCTGTCCTGCTCAAAACTGGATAAGCCTGCGGCTGCCCATGGGCAGTCCTCCCGGCGGGTATGGACGTTTCTGCAATACCTGTGCGCCTTCCACCAGCGGGGCGTGAGCCAGGAGGATATCATTGAGGCCGTCTGGGGCGAGGCCGAGGTGGCGGACCCGGTGGGCGCGCTGAAGACCATCCTCCACCGGGCGCGCATGGTGCTGGAGGGGCTGGGCTTCCCCGACGGCAAAAAGGTGCTGCTGTACCGCCGGGGGTGCTATTCCTGGTCTCCCGAGGTGGAGCTGCACTTGGATACGGAGGAGCTGGACCGGCTGTACGCCCGATTCAGCGCCGCGCCGGAGGAGAGCCTTTCAGATGTGCTGGAGTTTCTGCCCCGGTACGGGGGAGATTTTCTCCCGGATGAGGACGTGAACTCCTGGGCGCTGTCCCTGCGCACCTTCTATCACACAAGATACCTTCAGATATCCTGGGGGGCGGCCAAGCTTTTGCAGGGGCAGGGGCGCTTTAGTGAGGCCATCGACATATGCCGGACGGCGACCACACTGGACCCCTATGACGAGCGGGCCCAGCTGCTCCTGATCCGCCTGCTCCACGCCTCCGGCGCCACGCAGACCGCCCTGCGCCACTACAGGACGATATCGGAGCTGTACATGAATCAGCTGGGGGTGTCCCCGTCGCCGGAGATGGTGGCGCTCTACCAGGAGATATCCAGGGCGGGCAGCGAGGAAAAGCTGGAGCTGGGCGCGGTGCGCGAGCAGCTGCTGGAGCGGGGGAGCGTAAAGGGCCCCTTTTTTTGTGATTACGCGGTGTTTCAGGATATTTACCGCCTGACCGCCCGGTCCATGTCCCGCTCCGGCGACGTGGCGCAGCTGGCCCTGCTCACCATCACCGAGGGCGGCGAGGAGCCGTTGGAGGCCAGGCAGCGGGTGGCCGCCATGGACGCGCTGAGGGACTTCGGGCTTTCCATCCTGCGCCCCGGCGACGTGGCCGCGCGGGTTAGCCCCAGCCAGGTGCTTCTGCTGCTGCGCTGCGCCAGCCGGGAGAGGGCCGAGACCGCCCTGCGGCGGATTTTAGCCGCGTTTGTGTGCACGCTGATCGGCAAAAAGGTGGGCATCCAGGCCACCCTGCTCCCGGTGCTGGCGGCGGGCGTTCAAGAGGGGGAGGGGGTGTTCAGCAATGATTAAGCGAATCGCAGGCGGCGTCAACAGCGTGGTGGAGCACTATGTGCTGGCCGTGATGCTGCTGGCCGTGGCCGCCCTGACGGTGGGCGGGGTGGGCGCCCCAGAGGCCGTGGGGGTAACGGGCCTGATCCTGTGCGCCGCGGGCCTGTCCCGCGGGGCGGCGAAGGTGGACCTGTGGGTGCTGATTGCGCTGGCGGCCTACCTGGTGATAGGCGACATCTCCTCCTATGTGACCTATGGGTATTTGACCGGGGGATATACCGCCACCCAGTCCGTGCTGCTGGTGCTCTACCTGCTCATGGCCTGCCTGGACGGGGAGGAGCTGCGCCTGTTCCGCCGCCTGAGCGTGCTGTGGGCCGGCTGCGTGGCGGCCCAGGGGCTGGCGCGGTTTCTGGGCAAAGCCCTGGATGGGAGCGCCGGCCGGCTGGGCGGGATGCTGGGCAACCCCAACGCGCTGGGGATTTTCCTGGTGATGGCCTGGTTCGGCCTGAAGGCCTGGATGCCGGGCGAGGAGGAAACGGGGCTGCTGCCCACCGTGCTGCGCCGGCTGGAGCCCCTGCTTTTGACGGCGCTGGCCCTCACCCTGTCCATGGGCAGCTTCGTGGCCCTGGCGGCGGGCATGGCCTATCTGGCCGTGGGCTGGCTGCGGCGGGAGGGCTGGCGGACGGCCTTCGCCCGCACCTGCCGGATGCTGGCCAAGGCGGCGCTGGGCGTCGGCCTGGGCGTGCTGATGTATTTCACCGCCCGGCGCACCGGCGTCCCCTGGCTGTGCCTGGTGGAGCTGGCCTACCTGCTGGCCCTGATGGCCCTGTGGGAGCGGCTGGACTGCTTCCTGCGGGAGCTCCCCTGGGCGGCCGCGGCCATGTCCGGGTTCGGCGGGCTGGTGGCCGCGGCCACGATTGCCATCCGCCCCAGCTCCATCGCCACCTTTTTGGAGCGGCTGGAGATGATGCGCAACGGCCTGGGCTATGTCCTGGTGAATCCCCTGCTGGGGGTGGGGCCGTATCAGTGGCGGCTGCTGAACCTGGGGGACGCCGACCCCTATTTCAACACCTGGCACATCCACAACATCCCCATCCACATCGCCGTGGAGCTGGGCCTGCCCGCCCTGGCCGCCCTGGTGGTGCTGGTGGTGCGGGTCTACCGGAAAAAGGGCCCCAACCGGGCGGGCTTTACCGCCCTGGCGTGCCACTGCCTGATGGACACCGGGTTTTTCTACCTGGGGACCATGTCCCTGATGACCGCCACCGTGGCCGAGCCCCAGGAGGGCGGCGCGCAGCTGAGCTCCGGGGCGGTGAAGCTCCTGTTCCTGGCGGCGGGGGCCCAGTTTATCTACAGCATCTGCATCGCGCGGGTGCTGGCGTGAGAGGGGGAGGGACGTGAAGGAAAAGCTCTGCAAATACCGGGACGTGTGCCTGCTGCTGGCCGCCTTCTGTGTGCTGGCGGCGGTGGTGCTGCTCAACTGGCGCAGCGTGGTCCGGGGCCTGCCGGACACTGTGGGGCGCTCGCTCACCCAGGGGGAGCTGGCCCAGGTGCTGGAGCGCAACAGCCCGCTGACCCAGTACGTCTACCTCAGCCCCAACGCCGACTTCCCCCGGCAGGACAGCATCCGCAAAATCACCATCCACCACATGGCGGACGACATCCCCCTGGAGCGGCTGGGGGAGGTCTTCGCCGAGGAGGACCGCCAGGCCTCCGCCAACTACGCCGTGGACGGGCGGGGGCGGGTGGCCCTGTACGTGGAGGAGGCCAACCGGGCCTGGACCTCCAGCAGCCCGGACAACGACCACCAGGCCGTGACCATCGAGGTGGCCAACGACGAAATCGGCGGGAGCTGGCACGTGAGCGACGCGGCCTACGACGCGCTCATCGACCTGTGCGTGGACATCTGCCGCCGCAACGGCATCCGGGAGCTGGTCTACACCGGGGACGAGGGGGGCAATCTGACCATCCACAAGCTGTTCAACCCGGACACCGAGTGCCCCGGCCCCTACCTGGAGAGCCGGATGCCGGACATCGCGGCGGAGGTCACCCGCCGGTTGGCCCAGGAGGGCGGGTAAGGGGGAAAAGTTTTTTTCCTGTCACCGCGCTGTCACCTTTTGGGGTTATACTGAGGTTGTAATGATCATGAGATCAAAAAATTTCGAAAGTTGGAGATGATTGATATGAAATGGAAACAGTCGCTGAAAAAGACTCTGAAAAGCGTACTGGTTTTTGCCATGGTGGTGGCGCTGTGCGGCAC
>CAJULM010000007.1:40382-79165 GCA_910587285.1 uncultured Oscillospiraceae bacterium
GCGACCACCGAGATCTACACTCATTCCCTACACGACGCTCTTCCGATCTGCGGCACGACCTTGGCGAAGGCGTACGCTACCTACTTCCCGGTTGTTATTGAGCACGTGTTCCTGGACGACGCGGAGCCGGGACAAGAGAACGAGAACGAGAGCAATGATGAAAACCAGGAGTTGCCTGATGAGCTGAAAGACCTCACCGTTGTCTTTGATGTGGAAAATAAGGGTGTTAGCGACAAGCACTTCTTCGATGGCTACTATGACCAGTGGTTGGGAAATCAAGAAGGCGTAACGTTGGAGCAAGTGGGTGAGACGGGCGGCGACTACTCGAAACCGATTTATGATATAGAGCGTGAACTGGATGTCACCGTGAGTAATAGTGATGCAGATGTTGGCACTAAGGAGGGCGCGCAAGCTGTTCAGGCCGCGCTGGAGCAGATTATGGCGGATGAGCAGGGCGCGTTGCTTCTGGAACAGCTTCAGCAGGCGATGAGCAGTGGGAGCCAAGCGGACAAATATTCTGCGGAGCGAGCTCTGCTGGCCCTTTGCAGTGAGAAAGGACTGGATGTGCCCACTGAGGAGCAGTTGAAAAATCAAAAAAATCAATATGGTGTTTCTTCCAATGGGGAGAACATTGAGAGTGCAAAGGGTGATGTGATAGCTGGCGAGTACACGCTGAATTTTACGACCAGCTTCAATGTTGCGTTCAGAAAAGCCTGTGAGGAAATGGTACAGGGGGTGGACCAGCCCACCACGCTGGAACTTGACCCGATGGAGACAAACATCGAGGAAGCTGCGACCCAGGCCATGAAGGAATCTCTGACCGAAAATTCTTCTCTCTCCGATGAGCAGGCCACGGCGGCGGCGGAAACAGCGGCTGAGTTGCTCCAGGTGAGTGATATCTGGAGCAAGTCGGTTCAGGGTGCTGGTACACCCTTTGGCTTTAGCTCGGGGCATACCATTATGGGTGGAGCTGAGCTCGATGATAAGAGCAAGGATGTCCTGCAAGCCAACGGCTATAAAAGTACTGGCCTTGAAATTCAGGTCGTGATTGCAATCACAACGCCGGTAAAGGGTGAAGATGGCGCTGAAGTCACAGATGAAAAGGGCAATGTCGTCTATGAAAGCAAGTCAAAGGTTTATGTGTCCACGGATGGAGAGAGCTGGAAGGACGCAGACGATCCGAACGGTGCTACACTGACCTCTGACGATGTATTTGGAGAGGGCAAAGAGGTGGAGTTGTGCACTTACACCTTCACGCACAGCCACAAGGAGACGGCACCTGGTCGGCCCAAGCCCGGTACGGAGAATCCCGATCCTGACCCCGGTAAGCCCGACCCCGACCCCGACAAGCCCGATCCTGACCCTGATAAGCCCGATCCTGACCCTGATAAGCCCGACCCCGACCCCGACAAGCCCGATCCGGACCCTGATAAGCCAGACCCCGATCCCGGTAAGCCCGATCCTGACCCCGTGGTTCCTGATCCCGACCCCGTGATCCCCGATCCGGACCCCGTGACTCCCCCGGATGAGGTTGAAATTGCCGATCCCGAGACCCCGCTGGCGACGCTCGACGAGGAGGAGCCTGTCGTTGAGGAGGAGGCCGTTGAGGAGGAGCCCATTTTGGAGGAGATTCTCGAGCCCGACGTGCCCCTGTCCGACATCCCGGAGACTGGCGATGTGTCCGTGCTGTGGTACGGCCTTGCCGTGGCGCTGGTGGCCGGGCTGATGGTTCTGCTCCAGCAGGAGCGCCGGAGCAAAAAAACTGCCTAACGCCCAGAGGGCCGGGGTTCCTGTGAACCCCGGCCTTTTTCGGACGGGACCTGTAGAGAGGATGCCAAGATGAAGAAAAACCTGCGTTTTCCGCTGATGGTTTTGATGGGGGCGGCGCTGGCGGGCGTGCTGCTGTTCCTGATTTACCGGGACGTGGACCGGGCCGCCGGGGTGGAGACTTACCATGAGGCGGCGGAGCTGGCTGGGGTGCCGGATTTGGAGAAGCTGCTCATCCCGGCTCCCCAGCCCACCCCTACGCCCGCCCCGGCCCCCGCCGAGAGCGGCCCGGCCGGCGCCCAGTCCGCCCCCACCCAGGAGCCCGAGCCCTCGCCCACGCCTGCGCCCCCCCAGGACCCGGTATTCTACTTCCGGGCGCTGGAGGACGTGGACCTTGCGGCGCTGCGGGCCTACAGCCCGGAGGTGCTGGGCTGGATTGCCATTCCGGGGGTGCTGTCCTACCCGCTGATGCGGGGGGAGGACAACAGCTTCTATCTGAATCACACCTGGAACGGGACGGCCAGCGCGGTGGGGGCGATTTTCATGGACTACCGCTCCAACGCGGACCTGGGGGATTTCAACACCCTGATTTACGGCCACCGCACCCTTGGCCGGGCCATGTTCGGCAGTCTGGCGCAGTACAGCTCCCAGGACTTTTGGGCGGCCCACCCGGACGTGTACCTGGTGACGGACGAGGGCATCGCCCGCTACCGCATCTATGCGGCCTATGAGGCGGAGCTCACGTCGGCGACGTATCAGAATCAGTTCTCCTCCGACGCGTCGAAAGAGAACTTTGTCAACCACGGCCTGGAGCAGTCGGTCATCGACGCCGGGGCCGCCCCGGACCTCCAGGGCAGGGTGATTACCCTGTCCACCTGCACCAACACCGGCCACAGCACCCGCTGGGTGGTGCAGGCCTTCCGCGCGGAGGGGTGAGGCCGCCCCGCTTCCGCGCCCGAACCCAGCGAAAACGCCCGCCCCGCGCAATGCGAGGGGCGGGCGTTGTTTTGTTATTCCACGGTTTTCAGGCTCTCCACCATGTCCACCTTTTTCAGCTTGAAGTGGGCGGCGATGTTCACCATCACGGAGAACGCCACCGTGAGCGCCGCGGCCAGCACATAGGCGTAGGGCGGCGCGGTGCGGCCGAACATGACCAGGTCCACCTCCACCGTCAGCACCAGCCAGGCGTGGAGCAGCCGGCCCAGCACCAGCCCCAGGACAATGCCGAAGATGGTGAGGAACACGTTTTCCCGGTAGACGTAGGCGGTGGTCTCCTTGTCGAAGAAGCCCAGCACCTTCAGCGTGGCCAGCTCCCGGGTGCGCTCGGTGATGTTGATGTTGGTGAGGTTGTAGAGCACCACGAAGGCCAGGGCGGCGGCGGCCGTGATGATGATGACCACGGCGTAATCAATGGCCACCATGCTGTTGGTGAAGCTGTCCCGCAGGGTGGCGATGTAGGAATAGGAGGTCACTGCGTCCAGCGCCATCAGCTCCGCGGACACGGCGTCGGACTGGGCGGCGCTGGTGTCCTCCCGGTAGGCCAGCAGGATGACGTTGTCCTCTGGGGCCGTGCCGAACAGGGCTTGATAGCAGGCTTCGGACAGGTAGACATAGTGGTAGGCGTAATTTTCCACAATGTCGGCCACCACGGCCTCCACCCGCTTGTCCCCGTCCAGGGTGATGGCGTCGCCCACATCCGCCTCCAGCAGCTCGGCCAGCTTTTCCGTGATAATCACCCCGTTGTCGGGCAGGGAGACGGGGGCGCTGTCCGTGCGGTGGCGCAAATCCACAAAGCGCCTGTATGTGTCCAGATCGGAGATGGTTCTGAGATAGGCGTCATAGGCCATCCCGCCGTTGGACACATCCAGCAGGGCCTGGTGGCCGGTGAGGGTGCGGTCCAAATAGGGGCTGCCCGCCAGATAGTCCTCCACCGCCGCCCGGTCCTCCGGGGAGGCGTCTTTGTCCAGGCCGACGCTGGCGTCGTACAGGAAAATTTCGTCAAATTGCTTGTCCAGAATGGCGAAAATGGACTCGTGGAGGCCGAAGCCGGTGACGATGAGGGCGGTGCAGCCGCCGATGCCGATCACCGTCATCCAGAACCGCCGCTGGTAGCGGAACAGGTTGCGCATCGTCACCTTCCAGGTGAAGGACAGCCGCCGCCAGATGGGGCGCACCCGCTCCAGAAACACCCGCTTGCCCGCCTTGGGGGCCCGGGGGCGCATCAGGCTGGCGGGGGTGGCCATGAGCGTGGACAGGCAGGCCCACAGCGCCGCCCCGGTGGTGCACGCCACCGCAGCCAGCACTGAGAGCACGCACAGCGCCGTCTGCTCCCGGAACTCCAAGGGGGGCATGGCGTACATGATGTTGAAGGCGTTGGCGATGACGGCGGGGATCAGGGTGCAGCCGATGGCCAGGCCCAGAATGCCGCCGATGAGGCTGGCGGAAAAGGCGTAACCGATGTACTTTTTGGAGATGGACAGCCGGGAGAAGCCCATGGCCTTGAGCGCGCCGATCTGGGTGCGCTGTTCCTCCACCATTCTCGTCATGGTGGTCAGGCAGGCCAGCGCCGCCACCAGGAAAAAGATGACGGGGAAGATGGTGGCCAGATTGCTCACCCGCTCCGTGTCCTGGGAGAAGCTGACAAAACCGGCGTTGGTGTTCCGGCCCAGGACGTACCACTCGCAGTCCTCCACGTCGTCCAGCTCGTCCTGGGCGTCGTCCAGCTTCTGCTGGGCGTCGGCGATTTTCTCCTCCGCCTCCGCCTTGCCGTCCTCATACTCCTTCAGGCCGTCGGCGTACTCCCTCTCGCCGTCGTTCAGCTCGATGAGGGCGTCCGCCAGCTCCTGCCTGCCGTCGGTCTCAGCCTGGGCCAAATCCACCTGCCCGGTGCGGTAGTCCCGCCAGCCGTCGGCGATTTCCTGCTCTGCGTCGGCGATTTCCTGGGCGGCGTCGTCCAGCTCCCGCTTGGCGTCGTCCAGCTCCCGCGCCGCGTCGTCCAGCTCGGCCTTGGCGTCGTCCAGCTCGGCCTGGCCCTCGTCCAGCTCCCGTTTGGCGTCGTCCAGCTCCGCCTCCACCCGGTCCAGCTCCCGTTTGCCCCGGTCCAGCTCGGCCTTGGCGTCGGAGAGCTGGTTGGCGGCGGCGCCCAGCTGGGTGGCGCCCTCGTCCAGCTCCTTCCAGGCCGCGTCCAGCTGAGCCTGGGCGGCGTCCAACTGGGCTTGGGCGGCGGCCAGCTGCTGTTCGGCCTGGGCTTGCATTGCCGCCACCTGGGCGTCAAATTGCTCCTGGGTGATCAGACCGTTGCCTAACGCCGCCTGGAGCTGCGCAATCGCCGCCTGGAGCTGCTTCTCGCCCTCCGCCTTTTGCTGCTCAAACAGCGCCACGCTCTCTTGATACCGTTTCAGGCCGCTCTGATACTGCTGCTGGCCGCTGCTGAAGCTGGCCAGCCCGTCTTCATAGTCCGCGCGGCCCTGCTCATACTCGGCCAGCCCGTCCTCGTACTTGGCCTTGGCCTCCTCAAACTGGGCCAGCCCGTCCTCATATTCGGCCTTGCCCTCCTGGAATTGGGCCAGGGCGTCCTGGTACTCCTTCAGGCCGCTCTCATAGTCGGCCAGCCCGCTCTCATACTCCGCCAGCCCGTCCTCATACTGAATCCTGCCGTCGTCCAGCTCGGCCTGGGCGTCTGTGAGCTTGACCTGGGCGTCCGCCAGCTCCCGCCGGGCGTCGGCCAGCTCCCGCTCCAGGGTGTCCTGGCCGTCGTGGTAGTCCGCCCAGCCGTCGTCCAGCTCCTTCCGGGCGTCGTCCAGCTCCTGTTTGGCGTCGGCCAGCTCCTGGTCCGCCTCGTCCCTGGCGTCGCTGAGCTCCTTGCGGGCGTCGTCCAGCTCGGCCTGGGCGTCGCCGATGAGGGAGTCGTAGCGCAGCTGGGCGCGCTCCTCGGCCAGCCCGTCCAGGCTGTCTATGAGGGCGTCCGCCCGGTCGTCGTATTCGTCGCTGTAGCTGTTCAGCCCGGCCAAGCCCGCGCCGGTGAAGTAGGCGGCGGTATAGTAATCGTAGGTGAAATTTTCGCTTGGGATGAAGACAAAGGCGTCCACCGAGCCGCCGCCCAGGGAGGAGGCCCCCCGGTCGGGGCCCACGTACAGCGGACAGCTCACCACGCCCACGATGGTGTAGGAGGTGCGGATGAGGTCGCCCTCGTTGTCCTCATCCATGAGCAGCTCCAGAGTGTCGCCCACCTCCAGCCCCAGCTCCGTCAGCAGCAGGCGCTCGGTGACGCACTCGTCCGCCGACTGGGGCAGGCGGCCCTGCTTCACCTCCAGCAGATTGAGCCGCTCCGGCATGGAGCGCACGCTGACGATGCAGTCCACCGCCGTGGCGTCCACCGACCAGGCGCCCTCCGCGTCCTCCACGCCGGGGGAGGCGGCCAGGGCGTCCAGGTCCTCCCGGGTCAGCCCCAGGGTGGACAGCACGCAGCCGTCCATCAGGTGGGTGCGGTCGTAGTAATTGTCCGCCGTGAATTTCATATCCGGCGCGGTGGCCCGCAGGCCGGACAGAAAGGCCACCGCCAGTGCCGCCAGCACCAAAATGGACAAAAAGCGGCTGAAGGTGTGGCGGATTTCCCGCAGAGCGTCGGTGGTGAGGCGGTTTTTTGGCGCTACCATTCGATCTCCTCCACCGGGGTGGGCCGCTCATTGCGCTCTATGGCGGCCACCCTTCCGTTTTTGATGTGGATCACCCGGTCGGCCATAGGGGTGAGGGCGGTGTTGTGGGTGATGACGATGACGGTCATCCCCTCCTGGCGGCAGGTGTCCTGGAGCAGCTTTAAAATGGCCTTGCCGGTGACGTAGTCCAGCGCGCCGGTGGGCTCATCGCACAGCAGCAGCTTAGGATTTTTGGCCAGCGCCCGGGCGATGGCCACCCGCTGCTGCTCGCCGCCGGACAGCTGGGCGGGGAAGTTGTCCACCCGGTGGCCCAGGCCCACGTGGTCCAGCACGTCCCGGGCGCTGAGCGGGTCCCGGCAGATCTGGGCGGCCAGCTCCACGTTTTCCAGGGCGGTGAGGTTTTGCACCAGGTTGTAAAACTGGAAGACGAAGCCGATGTCGTGCCGCCGGTAGGCGGTGAGCTGGCGGGGGCTGTAATCGCTCACCCGCGCGCCGTCCACCGTGATGACGCCGCCGGAGCAGGCGTCCATGCCGCCCAGCATATTCAGCACGGTGGTCTTGCCCGCGCCGGAGGGGCCCACAATGATGGCGAACTCGCCCTTTTCCACCACGAAATCCACGCCGTCCACAGCGTTGATGATGACCTCGCCCATTCTATATTCTTTTTTCACGTGTTCGAAGGATATGTAACTCACAGGATTCACCGTCCGTTGATGGTTCATGGCGAAATCCGGAGGACCGCCATGGAGTATTGTGATGATTATAACTATAAATCATTCGGTGGAAAGACGCAACCGAAGGGGCGAAAAATTCAAGGTTTGTTTAAAGATTTTCCGAAAATTCTGTCAATTTGAGCAGACTGTTCCGGTTTTTGCGAGTTGTGGTTGACTAACCGCCCGCGGGGAGAGTAAAATACGCCCTACAGATAAGGGAGTAGTCGGCGGCGGAAGCCGCGGCCTGGTCAACATACTGGCGGCGCAGCCGTCTGGTCAGGCATAAGGAACCTCTGAAAGCCGCCCCTAAATGGGGCCCCCGCGCGAGCCCAGCGAAGCGGGTCGCGTGGGGAGAGGAGGCGCAGCGGAGCGGACGAGCTTTCGGCAAAGCCGGAAGCGAGTGAGCGAAGCTTGTGCCAACGACGAGACTTATCCGCATTCATTCAAGTATGCGGGTATAGTCTCTTTTTTTGTTGCCCCGCATACCAATAGACAGGACAAGGAGGAGGGATGTACCAATGGGTTTGGGAGAGCTGCTGATTTTGGCGGTGGGATTGTCCATGGACGCCTTTGCGGTATCCATCTGCAAGGGGCTGTCCATCCAGAAGCTGAGGGCCGGCCACGCGGTGATTGTGGGGGCCTGGTTTGGCGCCTTTCAGGCGCTGATGCCCGTGCTGGGCTGGCTGCTGGGGTCCGCCTTCGCGGAGCTGATTGTGTCGGTGGATCACTGGATCGCCTTTGCGCTGCTGTGCCTGATTGGCGGCGGCATGATTCGGGAGGCGCTGGGGAAGGAGGACGAGGACTGCGATCCCTCCCTGGCCCCGGCGGTGATGGTCCTGCTGGCGGTGGCCACCTCCATCGACGCGCTGGCGGTGGGCATCACCTTTGCCGTGCTGAAGGTGGACGTGCTCCCCGCCGTCGCCCTCATCGGGGCGTGCACCTTCGCCATCTCGGCGGCGGGGGTGAAGATCGGCAACGTGTTCGGCGCGCGGTACAAGGCCAAGGCGGAGCTGCTGGGCGGCGTGGTGCTGGTGCTCATCGGCGCAAAGATTCTGCTGGAGCATTTGGAGCTCCTATGACGGAAAACAGCCCCCATCCTGTGTGGATGGGGGCTGTTTTTTGCATTGATTTGGGGTTATTCCTCAGGGTCGGCGGAGAGCTCCAGCTCGTCGTCCTCGCCGTCAATGGAGATGGAGAGGATCTCGTCGTCCTCCTCCTCATCCTCCTCCTCGTCCAGCGGCTCGTCGTCGGGGATGCGGCTGTCCGCCGCCGCGGAGGCCACGTTCTGGAAGCAGTTGTCGTTGTGGACCTCGTCCTCGATCTCGTCGAACTTGCGGTAGGCGGCCAGGCCAGACCCGGCGGGGATCAGCTTGCCGATGATTACGTTTTCCTTCAGGCCCAGCAGGTGGTCCACCTTACCCTTGATGGCCGCCTCGGTGAGCACCTTGGTGGTCTCCTGGAAGGAGGCGGCGGACAGGAAGGACTCAGTGGCCAGCGAGGCCTTGGTGATGCCCAGCAGCAGCCGGGTGCAGGTGGGCAGGACCAGCGGCTCGCCGTCCTCCCGGACCTCGCCGGCCTGGGTGCGGGCCCGGATGTCGGCGCAGGCGTCCCGGAACTCGATGATGTCCACGGTGGAGCCGGACAGCAGGGAGGAATCCCCGGCCTCCTCCACCCGGACCTTGCGCATCATCTGGCGGACAATGACCTCGATGTGCTTGTCGTTGATGTCCACGCCCTGCTGGCGGTAGGGCTTCTGGACCTCTTGAATCAGGTAGTTGTGCACCGCGTCCACCCCCCGGATGCGCAGCACGTCGTGGGGGGACAGCGCGCCGTCGGTGAGGCGCTGGCCCTTCTTCACCTCGTCGCCGTCCTTCACCCGGATGCCGGCGCTGTAGGGCAGGGCGTAGGTGACCACCTCGCCGTCGTCGGCGGTGATGGTGACGTTGCACAGGGTGGTGCGCTTGGTCTCCTCCAGGGTGGCCACGCCGGAGATTTCGGCCAGCTGGGCCATCTTCTTGGGCCGGCGGGCCTCCAGCAGCTCCTCCACGCGGGGCAGACCCTGGGTGATGTCGCCGCCGGCCACGCCGCCGGTGTGGAAGGTACGCATGGTCAGCTGGGTGCCCGGCTCGCCGATGGACTGGGCGGCGATGATGCCCACCGCCTCGCCCTGGCCCACGGGCTCGCCGAAGGCCAGGTTCATGCCGTAGCACTTGGCGCACACGCCGCTTCTGGCCTCACAGGTGAGCACGGAGCGCACCTTGACGGACACCTTGCGGTCCGCGTCGCCCTCGGCCTCGGTCTGCTCTTGCAGCTTGCTCTCGATGAGCTTGGCGGTGTCGCCGTCCACCAGGGTGTCCCGGCTCACCAGCACCTGGCCGGTCTTGGGGTCCAGGATGTCCTCGGCCAGATAGCGGCCGCGCAGGCGCTCCTCCAGCGGCTCGATCACCTGGCCGTTCTCGTTGATCTCGGACACGGTGATGCCGTCGCTGGTCTGGCAGTCCTCCTCCCGGATGATGACCTCCTGGGACACGTCCACCAGCCGGCGGGTGAGGTAGCCCGAGTCGGCGGTACGCAGCGCGGTGTCCGCCATGCCCTTTCGGGCGCCTCGGGACGAGATGAAGTATTCCAGCACCGTCAAGCCCTCGCGGAAGTTGGACTTGATGGGGATCTCGATGGTGCGGCCGGAGGTGTCGGCCATCAGGCCGCGCATACCGGCCAGCTGGCGGATCTGGGCCTGAGAACCACGGGCGCCGGAGTCGGCCATCATGAAGATGGGGTTGTACCGGTCCATGGACGCCTGGAGGGCGTCGGACACGTCGGCGGTGGTCTTCTCCCAGGCGGACACCACCAGGCGGTAGCGCTCATCGTTGGTGAGGAAGCCCCGCTTGTACTGGTTCTCGATTTTGACGACTTCCTTTTCCGTGGCGGAGATGAGCTCCCGCTTCTCGTCGGGCACCGTCATGTCCGCGATGGCCACGGTCAAAGCGCCCCGGGTAGAGAACTTGTAGCCCCGGGCCTTGATGGTGTCCAGCACCTCGGCGGACCGGGTGAAGCCGTGCTGGGTGATGCAGCGGTCCACAATCTTGCCCAGCTGCTTCTTGCCGCACATGAAGTTGATTTCGGGCTCGAAGACCTGCTCCGGGTCGCTGCGGTCCACAAAACCCAAATCCTGGGGGATGCCCTCGTTGAAGATCAGGCGGCCCACGGTGGTGCGTACCAGCTTGTGGCGGGCTTCGCCGTCGATCTCGGCGTAGCGGCGCACCAGGATGGGCTCGTGCAGGTCCAGCACGCCCTCGGCATAGGCCAGCTGGGCCTCGTCGTCGTCGCCAAAGACGCTGTAGACCTCCTGGGCCTTGCCGTCCTTGGCGGAGGCGCACAGAGCCGGGGTGGTGCGGTACCAGCGCTTGGCCTCCTCGTCCCGCACCCACACCCGGTCGTTGCCGGCCACCACACCGTTGGCCAGGGCCTGGGCGGCGTCGGCGGGGGTGTCGTAGGCGAGGTCGGGGTCGTAGGCGGGGTCGCGCTCATAGGTGAGGTAGTAGGAGCCCAGCACCATGTCCTGGGTGGGGACGGTGACAGGCCCGCCGTCGGAGGGCTTGAGCAGGTTGTTGGCGGCCAGCATGAGGATGCGGGCCTCGGCCTGCGCCTCGGCGGACAGGGGGACGTGGATGGCCATCTGGTCGCCGTCGAAGTCGGCGTTGAAGGCGGTGCACACCAGGGGGTGGAGCTTCATGGCCCGGCCCTCCACCAGCACCGGCTCGAAGGCCTGAATGCCCAGGCGGTGGAGGGTGGGGGCGCGGTTGAGCATGACGGGGTGCTCCTTGATGACGGACTCCAGAGCGTCCCACACGGCGGGGGAGCCCTTGTCCACCTCCTTCTTGGCGGCCTTGATGTTGCTGATGTTGCTGTCCTTGCTCTCCACCAGCTTCTTCATGACGAAGGGCCGGAACAGCTCGATGGCCATCTCCTTGGGCACGCCGCACTGGTAGATTTTCAGCTCGGGGCCCACCACGATGACGGAGCGGCCGGAGTAGTCCACCCGCTTGCCCAGCAGGTTCTGGCGGAAGCGGCCCTGCTTGCCTTTGAGCAGGTCGGACAGGGACTTCAGCGCCCGGTTGTTGGCCCCTGTGACGGCCCGGCCCCGGCGGCCGTTGTCGATGAGGGCGTCCACCGCCTCCTGGAGCATCCGCTTCTCGTTGCGCACGATGATGTCGGGCGCGTTGAGCTGAATCAGGCGCTTCAGGCGGTTGTTGCGGTTGATCACCCGGCGGTACAGGTCGTTCAGGTCGGAGGTGGCGAAGCGGCCGCCGTCCAGCTGCACCATGGGGCGCAGCTCCGGGGGGATGACGGGCAGCACGTCGATGACCATCCACTCCGGCTTGTTGCCGGACATCCGGAAGGCGTCCACCACCTCCAGGCGCTTGACGATTTTGGCCTTTTTCTGGCCGCTGGCGTTCTTCATCTGGGCGCGCAGGGAGGCGGACAGCTCCTCCAAATCCAGATCGGCCAGCAGCTGCTTGACGGCCTCGGCGCCCATGCCGGCCTGGAAATCGTCCTCGTAATACTCCCGCAGCTTTTTGTACTCCGCGTCGGTGAGGATCTGGTTCTTGGTCAGGTGGGTGTACTCAGGGCCGGGGTCGGTGACGATATAGGCGGCGAAATACAGCACCTTCTCCAAAATCCGGGGGCTGATGTCCAGCAGCAGGCCCATCCGGGAGGGGATGCCCTTGAAGTACCAGATGTGGCTCACGGGGGCGGCCAGCTCGATGTGGCCCATGCGCTCCCGGCGCACCTTGGCCCGGGTGACCTCCACGCCGCAGCGGTCGCAGATTTTGCCCTTGAAGCGGATTTTCTTGTACTTGCCGCAGTGGCACTCCCAGTCCTTGGTGGGGCCAAAGATACGCTCACAGAACAGGCCGTCCCGTTCGGGCTTGAGGGTGCGGTAGTTGATGGTCTCCGGCTTCTTCACCTCGCCGAAGGACCACTGGCGAATCTGCTCCGGGGAGGCGATGCCGATACGGATGGCGTTAAATTCAGCGTAGCTCATGCTCTCATCCTCCCTTCTCAGTCTTCGTCCTCGCCAAAGAGGTCTTCCTCGTCGGCGTCGGTTTCCTCGGCGGCGGCCAGATCGTCGTCGTCGCTGGTCTCCTTCATGGTGTAGCCCGCGTCGGCAAACTCGCTCTCGCTGCCCACGTCCTGATAGCGGTCGTAGTCGTCGTCGCGGAAGCGGCCGGGCTGGTAGTTGTCCTCGTCCTCATCCTTCAGCTCGATCTGGTTGCCGTTCTCGTCCAGCACCTGGATGTCCAGGCACAGGGCCTGGAGCTCCTTCACCAGCACCTTGAAGGACTCGGGCACGCCGGGCTTGGGCACGTTGTAGCCCTTGACGATGGACTCGTAGGTGCGCACGCGGCCCGTCACGTCGTCGGACTTCACGGTCAAAATCTCCTGGAGGGTGTAGGCCGCGCCGTAGGCCTCCAGCGCCCACACCTCCATCTCGCCGAAGCGCTGGCCGCCGAACTGGGCCTTGCCGCCCAAGGGCTGCTGGGTCACCAGGGAGTAGGGGCCGGTGGAGCGGGCGTGAATCTTATCGTCCACCAGGTGGTGGAGCTTGAGGAAGTACACATAACCCACGGTGACGGGGTTGTCAAAGCGCTCGCCGGTGCGGCCGTCGTACAGCCAGCTCTTGCCGTCTTCCCGCAGGCCGGCCAGCTTGAGGGTGTCGGCGATGTCCTGCTCGTCGGCGCCGTTGAAGATAGGGGTGGCCACCTTCCAGCCCAGGGCCTTGGCGGCATAGCCCAGATGGACCTCCAGCACCTGGCCGATGTTCATACGGGAGGGCACGCCCAGGGGGTTGAGCACGATGTCCAGGGGGGTGCCGTCGGGGAGGAAGGGCATAT
Organism: uncultured Oscillospiraceae bacterium; assembly: GCA_910587285.1. GTDB lineage: Bacteria > Bacillota > Clostridia > Oscillospirales > Oscillospiraceae > Enterenecus. Next base: position 53,415 of record CAJULM010000007.1, read on the forward strand.
CCTCCTGGGGCAGGATGCGGGACACCACGCCCTTGTTGCCGTGGCGGCCGGCCATCTTGTCGCCCACGGAGATTTTCCGCTTCTGGGCGATGTAGACCCGCACCACCTGGTTGACGCCGGGGGACAGCTCGGCCCCCTCCTCCCGGGTGAACACCTTCACGTCCACCACGATGCCGTACTCGCCGTGGGGGACCTTCAGGGAGGTGTCCCGGGTCTCGTGGGCCTTCTCGCCGAAGATGGCCCGGAGCAGGCGCTCCTCGGCGGTCATCTCGGTCTCGCCCTTGGGAGTGACCTTGCCCACCAGGTAGTCGCCGGCGCGCACCTCCGCGCCCACGCGGATGATGCCCCGCTCGTCCAGGTCCTTGAGCGCGTCGTCGCCCACGTTGGTGATGTCCCGGGTGATCTCCTCGGGGCCCAGCTTGGTGTCCCGGGCCTCGGTCTCATACTCCTCGATGTGGATGGAGGTGAACACGTCCTCCTTCACCATGCGCTCGTTGAGCAGGATGGCGTCCTCGTAGTTATAGCCCTCCCAGGTCATGAAGCCCATGAGGATGTTCTTGCCCAGGGCGATCTCGCCCTGGGAGGTGGAGGGGCCGTCGGCCAGGGTGTCCCTGGCGTGGACGTGGTCGCCCACGGCCACGATGGGCCGCTGGTTGATGCAGGTGCCGTGGTTGGAGCGCAGGAACTTGGTGAGCTTGTAGTCCTTCTCGCCCTTGCCCTCGTAGCGCACGGCCACGTGGGTGGCGTCCACGGCAGTGACCACGCCGTCGCCTTCGGCCAGGATGACCACCTCGGAGTCCTGGCAGTTCTTGTACTCCTGGCCGGTGGCCACCACGGGGGCCTCGGTGGTGAGCAGGGGCACGGCCTGGCGCTGCATATTGGCGCCCATGAGGGCCCGGTTGGCGTCGTCGTTCTGGAGGAAGGGGATCTGGGCGGAGGCCACGGACACCATCATCTTGGGGGACACGTCCACAAAGTCCACCCGCTCGGCGTCCACCTCGATGATCTCGTTGCGGTGGCGGCAGGCCACGCGGGCGCGGGCAAAGCAGCCGTTCTCGTCCACCGGCTCGGTGGCCTGGGCCACGTTGAACTCGTCCTCCATGTCGGCGGTCATATACTCCACCTGGTCTGTGACCTTCACCGCCACGCACCTGCCGTCTTCGTCCAGCACCTTCTCCGTCTTGCGGTAGGGGGACTCGATGAAGCCGTAGCGGTTCACCCGGGCGTAGGACGCCAGGTAAGAGATCAGGCCGATGTTGGGGCCTTCCGGCGTCTCAATGGGGCACAGGCGGCCATAGTGGGAGTAGTGCACGTCCCGCACGTCGAAGGAGGCCCGGTCTCGGCTCAGGCCGCCGGGGCCCAGGGCGGACAGGCGGCGCTTGTGGGTGAGCTCGGCCAGGGGGTTGGTCTGGTCCATGAACTGGGACAGGGGGGAGGAGCCGAAGAACTCCTTGATGGCGGCGGTGACGGGCCGGATGTTAATCAGGGACTGGGGGGTGACGATGTCCAGGTCCTGAATGGTCATCCGCTCCCGGATCACCCGCTCCATGCGGGTGAAGCCGATGCGGAACTGGTTTTGCAGCAGCTCGCCCACGCAGCGCAGCCGGCGGTTGCCCAGGTGGTCGATGTCGTCCGCGCTGCCCACGCCGAAGGCCAGGCAGTTGAGGTAGTTGATGGTGGCCATGATGTCGTCCACCGTGATGTGCTTGGGGATGAGCTCATCCATGTGGTCCCGGATGAGGGAGATGAAGTCCTCCTGGCTGAGCTTTTCGCTCTCCCGCTGCTCCAGCAGGGGCTTGAGGGCGGCGTAGCACACCTTTTCGCCCACGCCGGCGTCCTCGGGGTTGAAGTCCACAAAGTGCTTCATGTCCACCATGCCGTTGGAGAAAACCTTGACATGGTGCACGCCGGTGTGGAGGTCCTCCACCTCCACCACAGCCTCGTTCACGCCCAGCTCGTCCAGCTGGCGGGCCCGCTCCCGGGTGAGCACCTCGCCGGCCTCGGCCACGATCTCGCCGGTGGCGGGGTTGGCCACGGGCTGGGCCAGCTTCTGGCCGGACAGCCGGGTCCAGATGGTCAGCTTCTTGTTGAACTTATACCGGCCCACGTTGGACAGGTCGTACCGGCGGGGGTCGAAGAACAGGGCGTTGAGCAGGTTTTCGGCGGAGTCCACCGTGGGGGGCTCGCCGGGGCGCAGCTTGCGGTAAATCTCCAGCAGGGACTCCTCGTAGCTCTTGCAGGAGTCCTTCTCCAGGGTGGCCAGAATCCGGGGGTCCTCACCGAACAGGTCGAGGATGCCCGCGTCGGTGCGCGGGCCGATGGCCCGGATGAGGCAGGTGATGGGCAGCTTGCGGTTTTTGTCGATGCGGACGTAGAAGATGTCGGACAGGTCGGTCTCATACTCCAGCCAGGCGCCCCGGTAGGGGATGACGGTGGAGGCAAAGGTGACGTTGTCCGCCTTGTCCGCGTTTTTGGCGTAGTACACGCCGGGGGAGCGGACGATCTGGGACACGATGACCCGCTCCGCGCCGTTGATGACAAAGGTGCCCGCGTCGGTCATGATGGGGAAGTCCCCCATGAAAATGTCCTGCTCCTTGATCTCGTTGGTGGCCTTGTTGCGCAGGTGGACCTGCACCTTCATGGGCGCGGCGTAGGTCATATCCTGGGCCTTGCACTCCTCGATGGTGTACTTGGGGGGGTCGTCCATGGAGAAGCTGATAAAGGACAGCTCCAGGTTGCCCGCGTAGTCGGTGATGGAGTCCACGTCGTTGAAGACGTCCTGAAGGCCCTTCTCCAAAAACCATTGATAGGACTTCTTCTGGATTTCCAGGAGGTAGGGCATCTCCAGGATTTCCTCGCTGCGGGCGAAGCTCTTGCGCATGGTCTTACCGTACCAGACGTCTTTGACCGCTCTCGCCATTTGCTGATCACGCTCCACTTCGTCAAAATTTCCGGGGCGGCGAAACGACACGCCCGGAGCCGTTGCAACACGTTTGAAATTTCCTCTTGCGTTTTGTCTCCCTGTCTGCTATACTCCCGTTAGGGTGGAGGAGTGTCCTCCTCTTTTTTTGATGCACACAAAAGCACTTTATAATATCATAAGCGCCGCCCTGCGTCAAGGATAATTTGGGCGTTGGGGAATATTTTTATAGAGAGAGGGATATCCATGACAGACCAAGCCCTGGTTGACCTGGCCTTCACCATGCTGGAGCGCTCCTATGTGCCCTATTCCAAGTTCCCGGTGGGGGCGGCCCTGCTGTGCGGGGACGGGACGGTGTTCACCGGCTGCAACGTGGAGAATGCGGCCTACGGCTCCACTATCTGCGCCGAGCGCACCGCGCTGGTCAAGGCGGTGAGCGAGGGCCGCCGGGCGTTTGCCGCCCTGGCGGTGGCGGGGCGCAGCGAGGACTACTGCTGGCCCTGCGGGGCTTGCCGGCAGATGCTCTATGAGTTCGCCCCGGATTTGACGGTGCTGGTGGCCCGGGGGGACGGGGCGTATGTGAAGCTGCCCCTGAAGGAGCTGCTGCCCCACGGGTTCGGGCCGTCCTCCCTGGGCTGAAAAATTGCCTGTCGAAATTTTTGTTATTGCAATACCCGGGAAATTCTGCTATACTATTACCTGCTTCATTCCGAGGACGGATTTTCCCAGGGGATGCTGCACAAAATAAGATAGGCGCGGCGGGGCTTTTCTGGGGAACGCAGGGAGTCCGGCGCCGCCGACTGAAGATAAAGGACGGATGATTTTCATGTTCGAGAAGGGCAAGCGTGAGCAGCGCCGCAGTCAGGAGGATACCACATTTAATAAAATGCTCCTCTGGCTGGCGGGCGCCGTGGTGGTGGAGCTGCTGATCCTGCTGGTGAAGCAGGTGTACGTGGACGCGTGGCTGGGCTTTGGGGTGGCGTACGCGCTGCTGGTGTTTTTCGAGGTGTTCCGCTTCGCGGGCGCGGCCCTGGTGGTTGCGGGCGTGGTGTGGGCGGTGCTGTGGGGGCGGTCGGGCCGCTCGGTGGCGCTGCCCCTGGGGTGCACGGCCGGCGTGGCGCTGCTGTGGCTGGTGGCCCTGTTCACCTACTATCTCACCGAGGTGGGGCTGAGCATTATGATGGTGCTGCCCGCGGCTGGCGCGGTGCTGATTGTGATTTACTTCCTCTATCAGCGGGCTTTCTTCTATAACGCCATCCTGGCCGGGGGCGGCCTGGTGGCCGTGTGGATGTACCGGCAGTATTACTGGGAGCACCCCACCCTCATCCGGGTGAGCTTCATCGCGGGCTTCCTGGTGCTGGCCGCGGCGGCGGTGCTGTCCTTTGTGCTGCGGGGGAACGACGGGAAGCTGGGCGGCCTGCGGGTGATGCCGCCGGACTCCAACTATTTCATCACCTGGATCACCTGCGTGGTGACGGCTGCGGCCATGGCGGTGACGCTGGCCGTGGGCGGGACGGTGGCCTTCTACCTGCTGTTTGTGCTGGCGGGCTGGCTGTTTGTCCAGGCGGTGTTCTTTACCGTAAAGCTGATGTGACCATCCGCCCCAGGCGGGTGAGAACCGGGAGAGGGCGGCGGCCCTCTCCCGGCTTTTTGATGGGGCGGGGCGTATTGACAACCTATTTTATTTGCCGTATAATGACGGACTGTATACATAGAATCAGAGATAATAAGGACGGAGGAGAATGATTTTGTCGGAAAATGCGAAAAATGAAAACAAAATGGGCGTCATGCCGGTGAACAGCCTGCTGTTGAACATGGCCATCCCCATCATGGTCTCCATGCTGGTGCAGGCCCTGTACAACGTGGTGGACAGCTATTTTGTGGCCCAGCTCAGCCAGGACGCGCTGAATGCGGTGTCCCTGGCCTTCCCGGTGCAGAACCTGATGATCGCCGTGAGCGTGGGCACCGGGGTGGGCATCAACGCCCTGCTGTCCCGGAGCCTGGGCCAGCGGGACCAGGAGCTGGTGAACCGCTCGGCGGTGAACGGAGTTTTTCTGGCGGCGGTGAGCTGCCTGGTCTTTGTGGCGCTGGGCCTGGCCGGCTCCCGGCTGTTTTACGCCGTCCAGACCGACATCCCCGGCATTGTGGACTACGGCGAGGATTATCTTGTCATCGTGTGCGGGCTGAGCATGGGCCTGTTCGGGGCGGTGACCATGGAGCGGCTGCTCCAGGCCACGGGCCGCACCTTTTACACCATGATCTCCCAGGCGGTGGGGGCGCTGGCCAACATCATTCTGGACCCCATTCTCATCTTCGGCCTGGGCCCCTTCCCCCGGATGGAGGTGGCGGGGGCGGCGCTGGCCACCGTCGTGGGCCAGTTCCTCAGCTGCGCCATCGGCGTGTTCTTCAACGCCACCCGCAACCCGGACGTGCAGGTGCGCATCCGGGGCTTCCGCCCCCACTGGCCCACCATCCGGGCCATCTACAGCGTGGGCCTGCCCAGCATTGTGATGCAGTCCATCGGCTCGGTGATGGTGTTCGGCATGAACCAGATTCTCATCGCCTTCACCGACACGGCCACGGCGGTGTTCGGGGTGTACTTCAAGCTCCAGTCCTTCTTCTTCATGCCGGTGTTCGGCCTGAACAACGGCATGGTGCCCATCGTGGCCTACAACTACGGAGCACGCAAGCCGGACCGGATTGTCAAGACCATCAGGCTCAGCGTGGTGTACGCCACGGTGCTGCTGGCCATCGGCTTCGCCGTGTTCCAGCTGTTCCCCGCCCAGCTGCTGTCTCTGTTTGAGGCGGAGGAGAACGCCGCGGGCAACCTGATCGCCATCGGCGTGCCCGCCCTGCGCATCATCTCCTTCAGCTGGCTGCTGGCGGGCTTCGGCATCGTGTGCGGCTCGGTGTTCCAGGCCCTGGACCACGGGGTACTCAGCCTGACCACCTCCCTGGTGCGCCAGCTGGTGGTGCTGCTGCCGGTGGCCTTCCTGCTGGCCTGGCTGACCCAGAACCTGGACATGGTCTGGCTGTCCTTCCCCATCGCGGAGCTGTTCTCCTGCACCCTGTGCGCCATCTTCCTGCGCCGGGTGTACCGCAGGGACATCCTGGGCCTGGTTCCGGCCCAGGAGGAGGCGTAACAGGAAAAAGGACAGGCGGCCTGTGCCGTCTGTCCTTTTTTGTCGCAGCTCAGTGGTGGTGGCCGTGGCCGAAGATGAGCAGCACCCCCAGGGCGAAGCCCACCACCGTGGCCAGGATGGACCAGCGGGACCGCCACTGGAGGGCCGCCTCGGGCAGCAGCTCGAAGAATACCACGTACAGCATGGCGCCTCCGGCCAGGCTGAGGGCGGCGGCCATGGCGGCGGGGGCCTGCCTGCCCACGAGGTAGCCCGCCAGCGCCCCCAGCACGGTGGGCAGGCCGGACAGGGCGGCCATGGCGGTGGCGGACAGGGGGCTGGAGCCGTCGTGGAGCAGGGGGACGGCGATGCTCATCCCCTCCGGGATGTTGTGCAGGCCGATGGTGACGGCGGCCAGCACGCTGGCCAGGCAGATGCCCTGCACCGCCACCGTCGCGCCCACCGCCATGCCCACCGGCACGTTGTGCAGCGCCACCGCCGCCGCCAGCACGATGCCGGCGGTGCGCAGGTCGTGGTGGCCGCAGGCGCAGTGGTGGGGGTTGCCCTCGTCCTCGTGGTGGGCGCTTTTGTCAATCCAGCAGTTGAGCAGATAGGTGATCAAAAAGCCCGCCACCAGCACCAGCGGCGTCATGGGCAGCCAGGGCGCGGCCTCCATGGCCTCGGGCACCATGTCCAGGGCCACAATGGCCAGCATCAGCCCGGCGGTGAAGCTGAGCAGCAGGCTGGTCCCCTTGGGGGACTCCCGCCGGATGAGGGCGGCCAGGGCGCCGCCCAGGGCCAGCCCGCCCACGCCGGTGACGGCGGTGAGGGCGATGGTAAAGAGGATGGGGTTCATAGCGCAGCGCTCCTCGCGTAAAATCTGCCGGACGAACCGCAGGGTCCGTCCGGCAGAACCTATCTTAGCACGCCGGCGCGGGAAAGGCAAGGAAAATTATCCCTTTCGGAACAGCTCCCGCAGGCCGATGACGATGAGAAAGCCGCCGAAGCATTTGCGCAGGAGGTCCACGTCCAGCGCCGTGGCCGCCCAGGCGGCCAGGGCGGAGCAGGCCAGCCCCGCGGCGATGGCGGGCAGCAGCGCCTTTTTCTCCACCACGCCGTTTTTGAAGTGGGCGGGGAGGGCTGCGGCGGCAGTGGGCAGGAAGTAGAGCAGATTGATCCCCTGGGCCAGAGGCTGCTCCAGCCCGGCAAAGCTGGTCATATAGATGAGCAGCAGCGAGCCGCCCCCCACGCCGAAGCCGGACAGCACCCCGGTGCACGCCCCGGCCAGGGCGGCGATAAGCCAGTCTATCATAGAAACGCCCTCACTCCGCCGTAGAGCAGCAGCAGGGCAAAGCCCCGGCGCAGCCACACCATGGACATTTTCTGAAACACCCGGCCGCCCACCCAGCCGCCGATGAGCCCCCCGGCCAGATAGGGCAGGGCGGCGGCCAGGTCCAGCTCCCCCCGGAAGTAGTAGATGGCGGCGGACAGGGCGCACAGCGGGGCGATAATGGCCACCGACGTGGCGAAGGCCCTGCGCTGGTCCAGTCCGCACTTCCCCGCCAGCAGGGGGACCAGCGCCATGCCGCCGCCCCCGCCGAAAAAGCCGTTGACCACCCCCGCCGCCGCCCCCGCCAGGGCGTACCACAGGGCTTTGGATTTGTTTTCCTTCAGGGCGCATCCCTCCTTGCGTCCCAAGGGCCCCGGCGGCCCTTGGGGTCTGCTTACAGTGTTCCGCGGGACAGGAAAATTATTCTTTTACACAGCGGGAGAACTGTCAAAGGCGGCGGCTTGCTTCTTTGGGCAAAACTCTGTATAATACTTCCCAATATCCAGAGAAAGAGGGATAGGGTGTGCCAAAATCTACCAAGAATGAGATTATGACCACGTTGGCGGGGCTGCTCCGGGCCAAGCGGCTGGACGACATCACCGTTACCGAGCTGGTGGAGCAGTGCGGCATCTCCCGGCAGGCGTTTTACTACCATTTTTCGGATTTGTACGGGGTGGTGGACTACGGCATCCGCCTGATGCTGGAGGAGCTGGGGGTGAACCGCCCGGAGGACTGGCGCACGGTGCTGGAGCGGACGCTGGTCCTGCTGCGGGAGAACCGGACTCTGGTGCTCAATGTCTACCGGGCCTATGAGCGCAGCTATGTGGAGCGCCACGTGCGCCGGTGGGCCGCGCCCTTGGTGGAGGCCCGCACCCGGCTGTCCGCCCGGCGGTACGGGGTGACGGAGGACCAGATCAATTTCATGTCGGAGCTGCTCACCCAGGGGCTGGCCAGCATCGTGCTCAGCTGGGTGGAGCGGGGGATGCCCTCCAGCGCCATCGAGCGGATGGATGACTTCGACATTTTGGTGGAGGGCTGCCTGGACTATACCCTGGAGCGGCTGGCCCAGAAAAATCAGCGCTGAGGGGGCGCAAACCGCCCCAGCTGCGCCCAATTTGACATACAGCGGGCCCTGTCAGAGTTTTGACAGGGCCCGCTTTTTTGTCTATGGCGCGGGGCGGGCGGCGGGAGTATCATGGCGCTGAACACGAGGAGACACACCGACAGACAGAAAGGAACGTGTGAACAATGGCAATGATGAACAGCGTGAAGCGCATGGGCTTTCGGACGATGTACAGCTATCTGGACAGGGACCCCGACGCCAACATCCCCCGCCTGATGGACTGGGTGGACCGCTTCGCCGGGGACGGCCCCAACAGCTTCCCCGACCAGCGCGCCGCCTTCCGCAGGGTGATTGAAAGCCCGGACAACAACTGGTACCGGCTGATTCGCTCCATGTGGACGGACGTGGACGGCGAGGTGCGTAAGACCTTTTTCGAGAACTTCATGCTCAACGGCAACCTGATTGGCTGGGGCATCCAGGAGGAGGCCCGGGAGCGCTACGGCTGCAACATCCCCTGGGCCATCCTGCTGGACCCCACCTCGGCCTGCAACCTGCACTGCACCGGCTGCTGGGCGGCGGAGTACGGCAACAAGCTCAACCTCACCTTCGACGAGATCGACGGGATCATCACCCAGGGCAAGAAGCTGGGGGTGTATATTTACATCTACACCGGCGGCGAGCCCATGGTGCGCCGGGACGACCTCATCGCCCTGTGCAACAAGCACAGCGACTGCGAGTTTTTGTGCTTCACCAACGCCACCCTCATCGACGAGGACTTCGCCCGGCAGATGCTGCGGGTGAAGAACTTCGTCCCCGCCATCAGCGTGGAGGGCTTTGAGGCGGCCACCGACGGCCGCCGGGGGAGCGGCGTATTCCAAAAGGTGCGGAGGGCCATGGAGATTCTCAAGGCGCACAAGCTGCCCTTCGGCACCTCCTGTTGCTACACCAGCGCCAACCTGGACTCCATCAGCTCGGAGGAGTTTGTGGACCAGCTGGTGGAGTGGGGGGCGAAGTTCGCCTGGTACTTCCACTATATGCCCGTGGGCAACGACGCCGCCCCGGAGCTGATGCCCTCCCCGGAGCAGCGGGAGCGGATGTATGAGCGCATTCGGGCCTACCGGAAAACCAAGCCCCTGTTCCTCATCGACTTCCAGAACGACGGGGAATACGTGGGCGGCTGCATCGCCGGGGGCCGGCGGTATCTCCACATCAACGCCAACGGGGACGTGGACCCCTGCGTGTTTGTCCACTACTCCGACTGCAACATCCGGGAAAAGTCCCTTTTGGACTGCCTGCGCTCGCCCATGTTCATGGTCTATCACGACGGCCAGCCCTTCAACGACAACCACCTGAAGCCCTGCCCCATGCTGGAGAACCCGGACAGGCTGCGGGAGATGGTGGCGCGCACCGGGGCCAAATCCACCGACCTGCAATCCCCCGAGACGGCGGAGCACCTGTGCGCCAAGTGCGACGGCTACGCCCAGGCGTGGGACGAGACGGCGGAGAGGCTGTGGACCTGCTCCCACGGCTGCGCGGGCTGCGCCCAGCACTGTGGGGAGCAGAGGGAAGCGGGCTGAACCAAACGCCGGGCCGAAATTGCCTCTTGCAATTTCGGCCCGATGTGTTACAATGTCCCTGACAACTGAATAACGGTTGCGAGAAATGCAGTACAAGGAAAGGAAGAAGCAAAATGCCCAAGTTTGTCAAACGGGCCCTTTTGCTGCTGGTCGTCATCGCCATGCTGCCGGCTTCACTGTACGGATGTACAGGAGGCACGGAGCCCACATCCGCCCCCTCTGGGGATGTGAGTAACAGCGGGAGCGAGGCGTCCGCTGCACAATCGGGCGAGTTACCCGAAGGGAACTCAGTCACGGTAGGTATCGCACAGGATTTGAGCAGCCTGGATCCCCAGCTGGCCGCAACGGCGGGGGTGCGCGAGGTGCTGTTCAACATCTTCGAGGGACTGGTGAAGGCCAGCCCCGACGGCTCGGTGACTCCGGCCGTCGCCAGTGACTACGAGCTCTCTGAGGACGGAAAGACGTACACCTTCACCCTGCGGGAAGGCGTAACGTTCCACAATGGGGAGACAGTCACCGTAGAAGATGTGGTCTATTCCCTGGAACGCTGCGCCGGATCGGAGAACGATGGAACGCCTCTGGTCTCGGCGTTTTCTAATGCCGTGAGCATCGAAGCCGTGGACGAGAGCCACGTGGCCGTCACCCTGGCCGAGCCCAGCACGGAGTTCATCAACGCCCTCACCTCCCCCGTCATCCCGGCGGGCTCCGGCCCCTCCATCACCGAGACCATGGTGGGCACCGGCCCCTTCCGCTTTGTGTCCTACGCCCCCCAGGACAACCTGGTGATGGAGAAGTACGACGGCTACTGGAACCAGGAGAAGGCCGCCAAGCTGGACCGGGTGACGTTCAAAATCATCCCCGACGTGAACTCCCTGGTGATCGGCCTGAAGGGGGAGACGCTGGACATGGTGGTCCACCTGCCCAACACCCTGCTGGGCGAGGTGGAGAACGAGTTCACCGTCCACCAGAACACCATGAACATCGTCCAGGCGCTGTACCTGAATAACGCGGTGGAACCCTTTGACAACGAGCTGGTCCGCCAGGCCATGTATTACGCCATCGACGTGGACGAGATCATCGAGTTTGTGTGCTCGGGCGCGGGGGTGGCCACGGGCACCAGTATGTACCCCGCCCAGAGCAAGTATTTCATGCCCGAGCTGGCGGAAAACTATCAGAAGGACGTGGAAAAGGCCAAGGAGCTGCTGGCCCAGGCGGGCTATCCCGACGGCTTTACCATGACCATCACCGCCCCGTCCAACTACGCCCAGCACATGGACACCGCCATGGTGCTCATCGAGCAGCTCAAGGCGGTGGGCATCACCGCAGAGCTGATCCCCGTGGAGTGGCAGAGCTGGGTGGACGACGTGTACCGCGGCCGGAATTACCAGTCCACCGTGTGCGGCATCGCCGCGGACGATATGACGGCCCGGGAGATGCTGGTGCGCTACATGAGCGACAACCGCAAGAACTTCATCGCCTTCAGCGACCCGGAGTACGACGAGGTGATGGCCCAGGCCATGGCCTCCACCGACGATGCGGAGCAGACCGCCCTGTACAAACGGGCCCAGGAGATTCTCAACGAGCGGGCGGCCAGCCTGTGGCTTCAGGACGCCTGCGAGCTGGTGGTGATGAACCCGGAGCTGGAGGGGTTCACCTTCTACCGCACCTATGTCATCGACATGGCGGCCATCAGCCGCAAATAACGCACAAAAGAGGGGGCGGGACCGCCTGCGGCGGCCCCGCCTCTTTTTTCAGGAGAGGAGGGACGCCCCGCCATGGGAAAAGCGATGCTGAAGCGGCTGGGCCTGCTCATCGGCACCCTGCTGCTGGTGAGCGTGCTGGCCTTTACGGCCTTCTCCGTCATCCCCGGCGACCCCACGGACGCGGTGCTGGGCATCGAGGCCACCGACGAGCAGATCGCCGCCTTCCGCGCTCAGATGGGGTTGGACCTGCCCGTGTGGCAGCGGTACTGGAGCTGGCTGTCCGCGTTTGTCACCGGGGATTTCGGCCGCTCCTTCAAATTTGATATGCCGGTGGCCAAGCTGGTGGCGGACCGGGTCCAAGTCACCCTGCTGCTGGCCGGGGTGGCCTTTGCGCTCATCGCGGCCATCTCCCTGCCCTTGGGGCTGCTCGCCGCCCGCCGTCCGGGGGGGGTGGTGGACCGAATCATCACGGTGCTCACCCAGATCACCATGTCCGTGCCCAACTTCGTGCTGGGCATCGCCCTGATGTACTTTTTCGCCCTGGTGCTGAAGTGGTTCCAGCCGGAGTACGTCCCTCTGGAGCAGGGGCTGGGGCCCCACCTGCGCTTCCTGGTGTTTCCCGCCCTGGCCATCGCCCTGCCCAAGAGCGCCATGACGGTGAAGCTGCTGCGGGGCTCCATTTTGGGCGAGCTGGACCAGGACTACATCCGCACGGCCTACAGCAAGGGGAACAGCCGCGCCGCCGTCCTGCGGCGGCACGTGCTGCGCAACGCCATGATTCCGGTGGTCACCTTTTTGGCCATGGCCATCGGGGACATCATGGCGGGCTCCATCGTCATTGAGCAGGTGTTCGGCATCCCCGGTCTGGGCCGGATTCTCATCTCCTCCATCGGCAACCGGGACTACCCGGTGGTGCAGGCCGTGGTGGTGCTGCTGGCGGCGGTGGTGGTGGGATGCAACTTCCTGGCGGACCTGCTCTACCGGGTGATGGACCCCAGAATTGACGGGAGGTAGTTCTTTTTCTCGAGAGAAAAAGAACCAAAAAGAGCTTTAGCTCGCTGCCAAAGGGGGCGAAACTTGTGGTTTTCCCACGACAACGAAACGATTCGACATTGAGGAAGCCGAGAAACTGGTATCTCACGATCGGCGCCGTTTTGACCGCCTGTATGCTGGCCTTCACCGCCCTGGGGCTGTTCTGGACGCCCTATGCCCCCTCCGCCATGAACGGCGCGGCCCGGAACGCCCCGCCCAGCGCGGCCCACCCCTTCGGCTGCGACGCCTACGGGCGGGACGTGCTCTCCCGCACCCTGGAGGGGGCGGGCGCCACCCTCACCATCGCCCTGGCGGTGCTGGCGGTGGGGGCGGTGTGCGGGCTGGTGGTCGGCGCGCTGTGCGGCTACTACGGCGGCCCCGCCGACGCCCTTGTCATGCGCCTGTGCGACTCCGTCGCCGCCTTTCCCAGCGTGCTGCTGGCCCTGGTGGTGCTGGCGGTCACCGGGCCGGGGCGGTACAACGTGATCGGGGCGCTGGGGGTGCTGTTCATCCCCAGCTTCGCCCGGCTGGTCCGGGGGGAGTTTCTCAAGTACCGGGACCGGGATTTCGTCAAGTCCGCCCGCCTCATGGGGGTGGGGGATATGCGGATCATCTTCGTCCATATCCTGCCCAACCTCTGGCCCACCCTGCTGTCGGGGCTGACCATCGGCTTCAACAACGCGGTGCTGGCCGAGGCGTCCATGAGCTACTTGGGCATCGGCGTCAGCCCCACCGAGCCCAGCCTGGGGTATACGCTCAAGGACGCCCAGGGCAGCCTGTTCACCCTGCCCTGGTGCACGGTGTTTCCCGGCCTGGCGGCGGTGCTGCTGATTTTGGGCGTGGGCCTGGTGGGCGAGGGCATCCGGGAGAGAATGGGGGCGGCGTCATGATGCTGGACATTCGGGACCTGTCCGTGGTCTTTACCGACCGGGGGGCCCCCTTCACCGCCGTGGACAAATTCTCCCTCCGGATGGACCGGGGGGAGGTGGTGGGCGTCGTGGGCGAGTCCGGCTCGGGCAAATCCATGACGGCCCACGCCCTGATGGGCCTGATCCGCCGCGCCCAGGTGTCGGTGAGCGGCAGCGCCCTCTTTGAGGGAACCGACCTGCTTACCCTGTCCCGGGAGGAGCTGCGTCAGTACCAGGGCCGGGACCTGTCCATCATCTTCCAGGAGCCCATGACCAGCCTGAACCCCACCATGCGCGTCGGCAGGCAGGTGGAGGAGGCGCTGCGCATCCACGAAAAGCTGTCTCCGGCGGAGCGTAAAGCAAAAGCGCTTGACGCCATGGCCCTGGCGGGCCTGCCCGACCCGGAGGGGCTGTACCGCCAGTATCCCCACCAGCTGTCCGGCGGAATGCGCCAGCGGGTGATGATCGCCGCGGCGCTGGTGCTGCGCCCCCGGCTGCTCATTGCCGACGAGCCCACCACGGCGTTGGACGTGACCATCCAGGCCCAGATTTTGGAGACGCTGAAGGAGGTCAACCGCCATGAGGGGGTGGCCATCCTGTTCATCTCCCACGATTTAGGGGTGGTGAAGGCGCTGTGCAGCCGGGTGGTGGTGATGAAGCAGGGGAAAATTGTGGAGTCCGGCCCGGTGGATCAGGTGTTTTACCACCCCCAGGAGGACTACACCAAGCTGCTCATCGCCTCCCGGCCCACCAGGAAAAAGCTGAGGGGAGGGGACGGCGATGGCTGAGCCCATGGTTCACATACGCGGATTAAACAGCTGGTATGGCCGGGGGAGCGCCCGGAAGCAGGTGCTTCGGAACGTGTCCCTGGACCTGGCGCCCGGCCAGGCCTTGGGCATCGTGGGCGAGTCCGGCTCGGGCAAGTCCACCCTGGCCAAGTGTGTGCTGGGGCTGGTGACGGACATCACTGGCACGCTGACGGTGAATAGTCCCCGGCCTCAGATGGTGTTTCAGGACCCCTATGGTTCGCTGAATCCGGCCAAAACGGTGGGCTGGATCCTGGAGGAACCCCTCCGGGCCGCCGGGGTGCGGGACCGTGCCCGCCTCCGCCGGGAGGTGGAGGAATTTCTCCCCTTGGTGGGTCTGGAAAAGGAGCACCTGAGCCGCAGGCCCGCCCAGCTCTCCGGGGGCCAGCGCCAGCGGGTGGCCATCGCCGCGGCGCTCATCCAGGGCGGCAAGCTCATCCTTCTGGATGAGCCTGTGTCCGCGCTGGACGTGACCCTTCAGGCCCAGATTTTGAAGCTGTTGGCGGACCTGCGGGCCCGGTTGGGGCTGTCCTACCTGTTTATCTCCCACGACCTGTCGGTGGTCTATCAGCTGTGCGACCGGGTCGCCGTGATGAACGGCGGCGAGATCGTGGAGGAGGGGGACGTGGACTGGCTCTACGACCACCCCAAGCACCCCTACACCCAAAAGCTGCTGGCCGCCTCCCTGGCGCTGGACTGAGCCGGCCGCGCATCCGCCCGTCCGGGCGGCGGGCGTGTCCGGCGCATTCTCAAGACAAACGACAGCCGCCCCCCTGTGAAAACAAGGGGGCGGTTGCCTGTTTCGGTGCAAGGCTCAGGTGAAAAAATTAAAAATCAGGATGGCGGCGCCCAATATCACCAGCACCGCGCCGGTGGCCCGGTTGAGGACGATGGGGCTGGCCTTGTTGGCGAACCGGGCGGCGATGCGGGCCCACAGCAGGGTGGACAGCACGCACAGCGCCAAAATCCACAGGTTGGGCATACCGTCGATGACAAAGTGGCTGGCCGCGCCGGTGAAGGCGGTGAAGGCCATGATGAACACGCTGGTGCCCACGGCGGTCTTCAGCTCGTACCCCAGCACGCTGGTGAGGATGAGCAGCATCATCATCCCGCCGCCGGCCCCCACAAAGCCGCAGATAAAGCCGATCACCGCGCCGCACGCCACGGACTGGACGGCCCGCTTTCCGGGCTCTGCCGCCGCCATGGACTCCTTGGTGGTCATCACCGGCTTGACGAGGAACTTAATGCCCAGCATCAGCGTCATAAAGGTGGAAAAGCCCCCCATGGTGGCGGCGGGGAGCAGGCTGGACACCCAGCTGCCCACCAGGGTGAACGCCAGCACCGTCACCATCATCACCAGGCCGTTTTTCACGTCCAGGTTCTTGTTCTTGTGGTAGGTGTAGGCGGACACGGCGCTGGCCAGCACATCGCTGGCCAGGGCGATGCCCACCGCCTCATAGGGCTCCACGTGGAGGAAGGTGATGAGCATGGGGCTGATGACGGCGGCGGCGCTCATGCCCGCGAAGCCGGTGCCCAGCCCCGCGCCGATTCCAGCCAGGAAACAAATGATAAAGGTAAACATAATGTAATTCACGTCTCCTCGTCATCCCGGAGATTCCGGGCAATTTTTTTTGCAATCTGCGCCATCAGCCGCAGCTCCTCCTGGGTGACGCCCCGGTTCAGCGCGGCGGTGAAGTCGCTCTGGGCCCGGGCCCCCTGGCGGATGATGTCCTGCGCGGCGGGCAGGGGGGTGAGGCGGAGCACCTTCCGGTTGCCGGGGGGGTGCCCGGCGGACAGCAGCCCCTTTTCCTCCAGGGCGTGGACCGCCGCCGACACGTGGGACTTGCTCCACCGCCGCAGCCGCACCGCCTCCGCCGCGGTGTTCCGGGTGGGGTTGTTGTGGAGAAACAGCAGCAGGTCCAGCTCCATCCGGGTCAGGCCGCAGGCCTGGGCCACCGGGTCCAGGGCCTGGTCGTAGCGCTTTTTAAAGATGAGCAGATTGTCCCAGAACAGCTCAAACATGGCGGCCCTCCTTTTGTTCTAATTTGAACTATTTGCATTATAAAGCCCCGGCCCGGATTTGTCAAGGGGGAAAGAGAAACAGCTTGCCATGGGTGGGGCGGTATGATACAATACTATCATATATAGTGCCATCATACCGGGGGTGAAGAAGATGAAAAAGAGCGTAAAGGTGCTTTTGGGTGTGATTTTCGTCATTCTTCTGCTTATGGCGGCGGTTTTGCCCCAGATAAAACTCCTCACCCTGGGGGATGGGGAGCGCGTGCTGGTCTATATGCCCTCCTTGGGGCAGCGGCCCGGGGGTTCGTCCGGGGCGGATCTGGCGGAGGAGCTGTCCCAGGGCCTGGGCCCGGAGAACGAGCCGTTGGAGCAGCCCATCTCCGTCTGGCAGGGCAGGCCCGCCCTCGTGCGGGACACCTCAAGCTATTGGTTTGAGTTTTTGGGCCGGTCCCTGGACGAGCACAACTATCTCAGCTGCACGGTGACAACGCTGCGCTCCGTCACCTTTTTAGACGGGGACGGGGGGACGGCGGAAACCGTGCGCACCGGCACCTACCTGGGGGTGGAAAGCATAAACGACAGGGCGCGGGCGAGGGTCCTGTGGGACACCTTAGAGGAGACCTATGCCGACGGCCGGACGTATTTCGAGACAGGGCTGGAAACTCCCCCTTGACAATTCCCCCGCCGCCACGATATAATAACCGTTAAGCAAAAGGCGCAGATGGGAAGAAGACGCGGCCCATCCCCCGCTCAGAGAGCCGGCGGCAGGTGCGAGCCGGCGGGGAAGCCGCGTGGATACTGGCCCCGGAGCCGCCAATCTGAACCCATGAGTAGGATTGGACGGATGATCCCGTTACAGGTCGCGGCCTTGCTGGAGGCCAAGAGCGCATACTGGGAAACCATATGCGGAATTAGGGTGGTACCGCGGAATTAGAAGCGCGAAGCCGTTGCGAGCAGCGCGGATGGAGCGGAGCGAGGGGAAAAGCCCAGGGCCAACGGAGTTGGGCCGGGTTTTGCCTGAGTCGCAGCGAAGCCGCGCGTCGCGAGCAGGCGCAGCGTGACAATGCAGAAGCGCGGAGCCGTCACAGACGGCCCGGTGTAGCAGCATTATTTCGCCCCTGACATCATTGTCGGGGGCGCTTTTTCATTTCCCCCGGAAAACCAAAGGAGGAAGACCCATGAACCTGAAGCCCGGATTTGAAAAGTACATTCCCTTTACACCACAGCCCATTGAGGGCCGCACCTGGCCGGACAAGACCGTCACCCACGCCCCCATCTGGTGCTCGGTGGACCTGCGGGACGGCAACCAGGCCCTGATTGACCCCATGAACCTGGCGGAGAAGCTGGAGTACTTCCACACCCTGGTGGACATCGGCGTGAAGGAGATCGAGATCGGCTTCCCCTCCGCCAGCGAGACGGAGTACGAGATCTGCCGGGAGCTCATTGAGGGGGGCCACATCCCCGACGACGTGACCATCCAGGTGCTGGTCCAGGCCCGGGAGCACCTGATCCGCAAGACCTTCGAGGCTATCAAAGGCGCGAAAAACGTGATTCTCCACTTCTACAACTCCACCTCCACCCTTCAGCGCAAGGTGGTGTTCCACATGGACACAGACGGCATCACCAAAATCGCCACCGACGCGGCGGACCTGATCTACGAGATGGCCCAGCCGGTGATTGCCCAGGGGATGAATCTGCGCTTCCAATACTCTCCGGAATCGTTTATGGGGACGGAGATGGATTACGCCGTAGACATCTGCGCCGCCGTGCTGGACCACCTTCACGCCACAGCGGACAACAAGGTGATTCTCAACCTGCCCACCACGGTGGAGAACTGTATGCCCAACCAGCTGGCGGATATGCTGGAGTACTTCATCCGCAAGCTCCCCGGCCGGGAGCGGGCCATCATCTCCCTCCACCCCCACAACGACCGGGGCACCGGCGTGGCCACCACCGAGCTGGGCCTGCTGGCGGGGGCGGAGCGGGTGGAGGCCACCCTGTTCGGCAACGGCGAGCGCACGGGCAACGTTGACATGGTGACGCTGGCCATGAATCTGTGGACCCAGGGAGTGGACCCCCGGCTGGACTTCCACGACATCAACAAGGTGCGGGAGATGTACGAGCGTTGCACCAAGATGAAGGTGGGGGAGCGCCAGCCCTACGCCGGCGAGCTGGTGTTCACCGCCTTCTCCGGCAGCCACCAGGACGCCATCAACAAGGGCGTGCACTATATGAACGAGAGCGGTTCGGACAAGTGGGAGGTGCCCTACCTGCCCATCGACCCGGCGGACGTGGGCCGGCAGTACGAGCCCATCATCCGCATCAACTCCCAGTCGGGGAAGGGGGGGGCGGCCTTCGTCATGCAGCAGAGCTTTGGCTACGACCTGCCCCGGGCCATGCACGCGGAGTTCGGCGCGATTGTTCAGAAGGAGTCCGACCGGGTGGGCAAGGAGCTCAAGCCGGAGCAGATTTTCGAGCTGTTCGACCGGGAGTACCTGTCCGTCCCCAAGACCTACCAGCTGGAGCGCCACTCCTTCCGGGAGGACTCCCGCCACGGGGACGTGAGCCGGGTGGCCTTTGTGGGCCAGGTGGGGTACAAGGGCCGCACCATGGAGGCCTACGGCCAGGGCAACGGCCCCATCGACGCCTTTTTCAACGCCCTTCACGAGCTGCCCCAGGGGCACATCGAGGGCTACCAGTTTGTGGACTACAAGGAGCACGCCATCTCCACCGGGTCGGACACCCAGGCGGTGTGCTACATCCACCTGAAGGCCCCGGACGGCCGGGACGTGTTCGGCGTGGGCAAGAGCCACAACATCAGCCGGGCGTCCCTCCGGGCGATTCTCTGTGCTATCAACCGTTCGTTGGCGTAAGGGCCTGGCGAGAGGGCAGGCCCATAGGGCCGGATGGACCGAAGCGAGGGCAAAAGCCCAGCCCCGCCATGCGGGGCAGGTTTTGCTCGAGACGGAGGGAGGCCGGGCTGCAATGAGCCCAGCCCGAGCGTTACAACTGGGCCTGGCGTGAGGCCGGGCCCATAGGGCTAACGGATTCAAACTGATGTTTCACGTGAAACACGCCCCGGCGGCGGGGCGGAATTTAAGAAAGCGGGTGCTGAGATGAAAAAAGCGGCCTTCATCGGCGTGGGAAATATGGGCGGGGCGCTGGCCCGGGGGGCCTGCCGGGCGGTGGGGCCGGACCAGCTCATTCTGTTCAACCGCACCGCCGTCAAGGCGGAGGCCCTGGCGGAAGAACTGGGCTGCGCCGTGGCGGGCAGCGCGGCGGACGCTGTGTGGGCGGCGGAGTATATCTTTTTGGGGGTGAAGCCGGACGGGCTGCGCCCTCTGCTGGAGGAGCTGGCCCCCCTGCTGCGGGACCGCCACCGGGTGGGCGAGGACAAGGTGATGGTGTCCATGGTGGCGGGGCTGACCATTGAGGACCTGCGGCCCCACCTGGCGGGGGCGGGGTACTATGTGCCCATCGTGCGCATCATGCCCAACACCTGCGTGGCCGTGGGCAAGGGGATGACCGCCCTGTGCGTGGGAGAGGCGGTGGCGGAGCATATCGGTGGCGTGGAGGAGATTTTGTCCGCCACGGGCCGAGTGGAGCGCATCTCCGAGGGGCTGATGGACCAGTTTTCCGCCCTGGCGGGGTGCGGCCCCGCCTTTGTCTACCCCTACATTGAGGCCCTGGCGGACGGGGCGGTGATGACGGGCCTGCCCCGAAAGCAGGCGGTGGAGTACGCCGCCCAAATGGTGCTGGGGGCGGCGGCCATGGTGCTGGAGAGCGGGAAGCACCCCGGCCAGCTCAAGGACGAGGTGTGCTCCCCCGGCGGCGCCACGATTGCCGGGGTGGCGGAGCTGGAGCGGGGCGGCCTGCGGGCCGCGGCCATGAACGCGGTGCTGGCCGCCTGCCGGCGGAGCAGGGAATTGGGCTGAAAAAATCCCCGGCTGCATAGCAGCCGGGGATTTCTACAGGCTTATTCGTCCCAGTTGTGCCAGACGTTCTGCACGTCGTCGTTGTCCTCCATCATGTCGATGAGCTTTTCCATGTTCTTGATGTCCCCCTCGTCGGACAGGGTGACGTAGTTCTGGGGCACCATCTCCACCTTGGCGGAGGCGAAGGTATAGCCCTTCTCCTCCATGGCGGCCAGCACTGCGGCGAAGTCGTCCGGGGCGGTGTAGACGGTGAAGCAGTCCTCGTCCGCCTCAAAGTCCGCCGCGCCGCAGTCCAGGGCGTCCATCATGGAGGTCTCCTCGTCCAAGTCCTCCCGCTCAATCACCAGCACGCCCTTCTGGTCGAAGGACCAGGACACGCAGCCGGTGGCACCCAGGTTGCCGCCGAACTTGTCGAAGTAGTGGCGCACCTCGGAGGCGGTGCGGTTGCGGTTGTCGGTGAGGGTCTCCACAATCACTGCCACGCCGCCGGGGCCGTACCCCTCGTAGGTGATGGATTCGTAGTCGTTGGCGTTGCCGGAGCCGATGGCCTTCTCGATGGTGCGCTTGATGTTGTCGTTGGGCATATTGGCCGCCCGGGCCTTGGCGATGACGGTGGCCAGGCGGGAGTTGTTGGCGGGGTCGCCGGAGCCGCCGGTCTTCACGGCCACGATGATTTCCCGGGCAATTTTGGTGAACGCCTGGGAGCGCTTGGCGTCCGCCGCGCCCTTGGTTTTCTGGATGTTATGCCACTTGGAATGTCCTGACATATTGAAATCGTTCCCTTCGTTGTGAGGTGTAAGCCCGATGGGCAAAAAATTCACCCAACAATATAGCACACTTTTGCCCTTTTTTCAACCCCTGGGAGACAAAATCAAGGCCCGTCTTTTTATGTGAGCGCGGGCTCTATAGTCTATTATACCCGGTATATAGGGAATATTCAAGGCGAATGCGGCAAAATATAATAGAAATCGCAAGGGGGTGCTTCTTGTGATTTCATACGGTCCAATGTGGGAGACAATGCGCAGAAAAAATGTCACCACATATACGTTGATTAACAAGTATAAATTTAGCAAGGGGACATTGGATTCCTTGAAGCACGACCGTAATATCTCTACAGCCACATTGAATGATATTTGCAGGATGCTGGATTGTAGAGTGGAGGATGTGCTGGCTTATATCCCGGATGGGGAGGAAAACGAGTAAGAGGAGGCCCCCGGCTCACGCCGGGGGCTTCTCCCGCAGGATAAACACGGAATGTCAGGGGTGATGGAGTGTACAAGAATTATGGCCCGGATGGCCGCCGCAACCTTTGCGGCGGGCAGGTGGCGAAGATTCGCAAGGCCATGAAGCCGCGCGTCTCTCAACGGGCGTTGGCAAGTATGCTTCAGTTGGCGGGATTGGATGTGGACAAAAACGCAGTCCAGCGTATTGAAAGCGGCCAGCGTTTTGTCACTGATATTGAGTTGAGCGTATTTGCCCAGGTGCTGGGCGTGGCAGTGGAAGAACTGCTGAAGCCATAACAGGAAGCCCCCGGCTGACGCCGGAGGCTTCTCCCGCATTCGGCATAAGTTGACAAAATGCGCTTTTAATGCTACGATAAAAACGGCGCTGTCGTGAAAACGGTAGGCGGGGAGCTACACTGCCCGAAAGGGGGTGTACGTATGCCGATTACTTTGACGTTCCATATCCTTGACTGGACGGTAACGATTCGAGTAAAAAGCAGAAACCGCCACTCAGCACAGTGACGGTTTCTTGAAGTATTAAAGAACTTGCACTGGGCTCACCGCTTACCGGCAGCGCCCTTATATTGTCATGATACACGCTTCAGGGCGTTTTGTCAAGCAGAAACCGCCACTCGGCCAAGTGACGGTTTCTTAGATCTTTTTTAGAAATCCTCATTGGGCTCACCGCTTACCGGCAGCGCCCTGATATGATTATGATACACGTTCCGGGGCGCTTTGTCAAGACAAGAGCGCCCCGGATTTTTTGCGTTTAGGGCTTGCCCAGCAGGGCGAACATATTCTTCTTGTACGCCTCCACGCCGGGCTGGTTGAAGGGGTTGACCCCCAGCACGTGGCCGCTGACGCCGCAGGACAGCTCGAAAAAGTAGATCAGCTGGCCCAGGGTGCGCACGTCCATCTGGTCCATGCGCAGCACCATGGAGGGTGCGCCGCCGTCCTTGTGGGCGGCCAGGGTGCCCTGGAAGGCCATCTCCCGCACAAAGCTCAGGGGCTTGCCCGCCAGATAGTTCAGGTTGTCCCCGTTATCGTCGCTGTAGGGGATGGCGATGTCGCAGCCGGTGTTGTCCACGTAGATGACGGTTTCGAACAGGTGGCGCTCGCCGTCCTGGATATACTGGCCCAGGGAGTGCAGGTCGGTGGTGAACTGGGCGGAGGCGGGGAAGATGCCCTTGCCGTCCTTGCCCTCGGACTCGCCGAACAGTTGCTTGAGCCACTCGCCGAAGAAGGAGTAGGACGGCTCGTAATTGCAGAACAGCTCGATTTTCTTGCCCTGGCGGTAGAGCAGATTCCGGGCGGCCACGTACTGCCACACGGGGTTGGACATATCCCGCCGGTCATAGGCGGTCATGGCGTCGTGAGCGCCGGCCATGAGGGCCTGGATATCCGTGCCGCCCACGGCGATGGGCAGCAGGCCCACAGCGGTGAGCACGGAGTAGCGCCCGCCCACGTCGTCGGGCACCACGAAGGTCTCCCAGCCGTTGGAGTCGGCCAGGGTTTTCAGCGCGCCCCGGGCCTTGTCGGTGGTGGCGTAGATGCGCTGGTTGGCCTTGTCGCCGTACTGCTTCACCAGCAGCTCCCGGAACACCCGGAAGGCCACGGCGGGCTCGGTGGTGCCGCCGGACTTGGAGATCACGTTGATGGACCACTCCCGGTCGTCAATTTTCTTAATGACGCTGTCCAGCTCGTTGGGGCTGAGGGAGCAGCCCACGAAGCAGATCTCCGGGCCGTCGGAGGGGAAGACCTCCAGCGCGGCGCGGGCGCCCAGGTAGGACCCGCCGATGCCGATGACCACCAGCACCTGGGAATCCTTGCGGATTTTGGCGGCGGCCTTCTGGATGCGGGCGAACTCGTCCTTGTCGTAGTTCTCGGGCAGGCGGACCCAGCCCACGTAGTCGGAGCCGGGGGCGGCGGGGTCGTAGAGCTTGGCGTGGGCGGCCTCCAGCTCGGGGGCCATGGCGTTGAGCTGCTCCTGGGATACGGCGCCTTCCAGATGGGAAAAATCAAGTTTCAACATGGTTTGATGCTCCTTATTAAAAAAGTGGGACAACGCTTGGAATTTATGCGGATTGGGTGAAGAACAGGGCCGCGCCGCCGAAGATGCCGGCGTTGTTGCCCAGCTGGGCCAGGGCGAAGCGGACGTTCCCGCAGGGGGGGAATACGTTTTGCTTGAAGGCGGCCTCCACCGGGTCCAGCAGGGCCCGGCCCGCGGCGGACACACCGCCCCCCAGCAGCACCATCTCCGGGTTGACCACGCAGCCCAGAATGGCGGCGGCCATGCCCAGGGCGCTGCCCGCCTCGTCCACCACCCGGCGGGCGTTTTCATCCCCGGCGGCGGCCGCGTCGTACACGTCCTTGGCGGTGAGGGCCTCCATCTCGCAGAAGGGGGCGTATTCCCGGGCGGCGCGGATGATGCCGGTGGCGGAGGCGGTGACCTCCAGGCAGCCGTGCTTGCCGCAGGAGCACTGCCAGTCGGGGCGGAAGGGCATGGGCAGGTGGCCCACCTCGCCGCCGCCGCCGGTGGCCCCGGCCACAATGCGCCCGTTGCAGATGACGCCGCCGCCGATGCCCGTGCCCACGGTGAGCATCACCAGGTTGCGGCAGCCCTTGCCGCCGCCCTGCCACAGCTCGCCCAGGGTGGCCAGGTTGGCGTCGTTTTCCACCTTCACGGGCATATTGATCCGGCAGCCCAGCTCCTGGGCGATGTTGGTGTCCCCCCAGCCCAGGTTGACGCAGCCCCGGACCACGGACTGCTCCAGCACGGGGCCGGGCACGCCCACCCCCGCGCCGATGCACATGGCGTCCGGGAAGCTGTCCATCACCTGGCGGATGTTGGCGGCGATGTCGTCAAAGGTGACGGCCAGGTCCCGCGAGGAGGGGAACTCCCGCTTTTCCAACAGATCGCCCTCCTGGCTCACCAGACCCAGCTTGACGGTGGTGCCGCCGATGTCCACACCGAAGCAAACCTGTTTCATGGCTCAGCCCTCCTATATTATTTCGTGTGCCAGATGTTCTTGGCGTACTCGTCGATGGCCCGGTCGGCGGAGAAGAAGCCGGCCTTGGCGATGTTCACCAGGGACATTTTGTTGAAGCGGGTCTTGTCGCCGTAGATGGCGGACACGTCCCGCTGGGCGCGGACATAGTCGTGGAAGTCGGCCAGGCACATATAGGGGTCGGCCGGGCCCTTGTGGTTGGTGGTGAGGGAGCGCACCACATCGTCAAAGTGCATCCCGCTGAAGCCGCCCATGAGCAGGTCCATCACTTCCTTGAGCTCGCCGTCCCCCCGCACATAGTCCAGGGGATTGTAGCCCCGGCGCCACAGGTCGTTGACCTCCTCCGTCTTCAGGCCGAACAGGACGATGTTCTCGTCGCCCACCTGCTCGTGAATCTCCACGTTGGCGCCGTCCAGAGTGCCCAGAGTCACCGCGCCGTTGATCATCAGCTTCATGTTGCCGGTGCCGCTGGCCTCCTTGCCGGCGATGGAAATCTGCTCGGAAATCTCGGCGGCGGGGATGATGATCTCCGCCAGGGAGACGTTGTAATCCTCCATGAACACCACCTTCAGCTTGTCCTGAACGTCGGGATCGTGGTTAATCATGCTGGACACGGCCACGATGAGCTGGATGATCTGCTTGGCCATGATATAGCCGGCGGACGCCTTGGCGGCGAAGACGAAGGTGCGGGGCTGGAACGGGGCGTGGGGATTGCGCTTGATCTCCAGGTACATATGGAGAATCTGGAGCACGTTGAGCAGCTGCCGCTTGTACTCGTGCAGACGCTTGATCTGCACGTCGAACAGGGAGTTGGGGTCCACATAGACGCCGTTGCGCTTCAAAAT
The DNA here is from genome assembly GCA_910587285.1 of uncultured Oscillospiraceae bacterium. Lineage (GTDB taxonomy): Bacteria > Bacillota > Clostridia > Oscillospirales > Oscillospiraceae > Enterenecus. The sequence continues at coordinate 78,903 of CAJULM010000007.1, forward strand.
CAGGTCGGCCAGCCGCTTTTTGTTGGCCAGCTTGATGTCCTGGAGCTTTTGGAGGACCTGGGCGTCGTCCTGGTACTTCAGCAGCTTTTCCAGCTGGGTGCTGTCCTTGGTGAAGCCGTCCCCGATGAGCTCCTGGAGCAGAGCGGTGAGCTGGGGGTTGGACTGGCACAGCCAGCGCCGGTAGGCGATGCCGTTGGTGACGTTGCAGAAGTGGTCGGGCTCCATCTGATAGTAATCCCGGAAAATGCTGTTCTCCAGGATTT
>CAJULM010000008.1 GCA_910587285.1 uncultured Oscillospiraceae bacterium
GGCGAACTTGGCGGCGTGCTCGGCCTCCTCGTAGGCGGCCTTCTCCCAGTACAGGGCGACCTCGGGATAACCCTCGCGGGCGGCGATGCGGGCCATGCACAGATACATACCGACCTCGCCGCACTCGCCGTTGAAGTTGGCCTTCAGCTGCTCCAGGATATACTGCTTATCCTCGTCGCTGATCTCGGGGTTGTTCTTCACGGTCTTGTCGTAGATACCGTACTCATGCTCGGCGGCCAGCTTCATCTCGCCCTCCTGCAGGGTGAACTTGGAGCCGGACACGTGGCACACGGGGCACTCAGCGGGGGGGTTCTCACCCTCATAAACATAGCCGCACACAGGGCAGATCCATTTTTTCATGATAATTTTCCTCCAATGTTAAAAATCTTTGCAGTCTTGACACAGACCGCGGACGATGAACTCCCAGCTTTCTGCTGAGAATCCATATTGCACGCCCAGCTGCTCCACGCAGCCCTCCCCCGGCGACAGCCGGGGCAGATCCAGCACACAGCCGCAGCGATTGCAAATGAAGTGGGAATGGGGACAGACCTCTCCGTCGTACCGCTCCTGGCCGTTTACCGCGCCCACCCGGCGGACCAGGCCCAGCTGGCACAGCTGGCCCAGATTACGGTAGACGGTGGCCAGGCTCAAATCCGGATAGTCCGATTTAAGCTGCTGGTAGAGCTGCTCCGCTGAGGGGTGGCGCTTGGAGCGGCGCAGCAGGGCCAGCATGGCATCCCTCTTTTTGCTCTGTCGGACCATAGCCATAACAACAAATCCTTGTGGTTAGTGGGAATCTTAATAAGAATAATTCCTGATAAGGACTATAACACAAGCGAGACGGTTTGTAAAGAGTTTTTTTGAAAAAGGGAAAATTTTTTTGCCTAACTGTGTGAAGCCCGGCAAGGATGGATTTTATGCGCAGGAGAAAAGGGCGGAACCAAGCGGTTCCGCCCTCCAAACTTTGCTCCATCCGGGCTGCTCACAACGGCTCGGACGCATTTGCTTTCAACATACGGGTAGCGTTAAGGATAGCGATCACCGCCACGCCCACATCGGCGAATACCGCCTCCCACATGGAGGCCATGCCGAAAGCGCCCAGAATGAGGCACAGTCCCTTTACGCCCAAGGCGAACACAATGTTCTGCTTCACGATGCGCAGGCATTTGTGTGCGATATCCATGGCGGCGGTGAGCTTGGCCGGGTCATCGTCCATGAGCACCACGTCGGCGGCCTCAATGGCGGCGTCTGACCCCATGGCCCCCATGGCGATGCCCACATCCGCTCGGCTGAGCACCGGCGCGTCGTTCACCCCGTCCCCCACGTAGGCGAGCACGCCCTTGGCGCGCTTGCGGGCGAGCAGGTCCTCCAGCCGGTTTACCTTGTCTGCGGGCAGGAGCTGGGCGTGAACCTCGTCCAGACCCAGTTGGGCGGCCACGGCCTCTCCCACCGCCTGGCTGTCTCCGGTGAGCATGACGGTGCGGATGCCCCGGCGCTTGAGGGCTGCGATGGCGGCGGGGGCGGTGGGCTTGAGCTGGTCGGCGATGACGGCGCAGCCCAGGTATCTCCCCTCGCGGGCGACATGGACCACGGTGCCCACGTCCTTGCAGGGCCGGAAGTCCACGTCCTCCCGACGCATCAGCTTCTCGTTGCCCGCCAGCACCCGCGTTCCGTCCACCAGGGCGGATACACCGTGGCCGGGGATTTCCTCTACGTTCGTTACCCGGGAGGGGTCGGCCTCTCCATCCAGCGCCCGGCGCAGGGACTGGGCGATGGGGTGCCCGGAGTGGCGCTCCGCCAGGGCGGCGGCCTCTAAAAGCGCCTGCTCCGTCACGCCGGGGGCAGGGTTCAGGGCGGACACCTGGAACACCCCTTGGGTGAGGGTGCCGGTTTTGTCGAACACAACAGTCTCAGTCTTAGCCAGAAGCTCTAAATAGTTGCCGCCCTTCACCAAAATGCCCTGGGCGGAGGCCCCGCCGATGCCGCCAAAGAAGGACAGAGGGATGGAGATGACCAGGGCGCAGGGGCAGGAAATGACCAGGAAGGTGAGGGCCCGGTGGACCCATACGCCCCACGCTCCGGTGAACAGGGAGGGGACCACCGCCAGGGCCAGGGCGGCAAGCACCACGGCGGGGGTGTAGTATTTGGCGAAGCGGGTGATGAAGTTCTCCGCCTGGGCCTTTTTGGAAGAGGCGTTTTCCACCAAATCCAAAATCTTAGCCACGGTAGATTGGCCAAATTCCTTGGTGACGCGGGCTTTCAGCAGCCCGGTGATGTTCACGCAGCCGGACAGCAGCTCTCCGCCCACGGCCACGTCCCGAGGGGCGGACTCGCCGGTGAGGGCGGCGGTGTTCAGGGAGGAGGCGCCCTCCGCTACCACGCCGTCCAGGGGGATTTTCTCGCCGGGACGGATGACGATGATCTCCCCCACGGCCACCTCGTCAGGGCTTACCTCCAAGATTTGGCCGTCCCGCTCCACATTGGCCACGTCGGGCCGGATGTCCATGAGCTGGGCGATGGATTTCCGGGACTTGCCCACGGCGTAGCTCTGGAACAGCTCTCCCACCTGGTAGAACAGCATGACGCCCACGGCCTCGGCGTTTTCCCCCAGCACCAGGGCCCCCACGGTGGCCACGCACATCAGGAAGTTCTCGTCAAAGACCTGCCCGTGGCCGATGTTGCGGATGGCCTTCCACAGAATGTCCCAGCCGATGATGAGGTAGGGGATCAAGAACAGCGGCCACTTAGCCAGCGTGTGGGTGGTCTCCCCCGCCAACTCCTGGGTGAGCAAGGGGATTGATACAGGTACCGGAATGTCGGGCAGCAGGGATGCCGCGATGAGCAGCGCCGCCGCCACAATAATACGAATCAGCGTCTTTTTTTGCTTTTTGGTCATTGCAGTTCACTCCTTCGTCGAGACAAGTTTCGTATCGCTCGCTTCCGCCTGCGGCGAAAGCTCGTTCACTCCACTGTCTCTCCTCTCCCCACGAAAGCGGAAAGGCGCTTTCGCGGGGGCCACGGTTGCTATGCTTTCACAGCCACCTGCTCAGGGCTTCTCCAGCACCGCGATACCCTCCGGCACTCCGCCGGAAATGACCTCCAACGTCACCGGGGCCAGCTCCAGGCGCTCCAAAAATTCCCGGTAAGTTTCCGGTGTGAAGGCGTGCTCGTAGTGAAAGCCCACGCCCTGATAAATTTTAATCATGGTCCCGTAGGCCGTCCCCGCCTTTCCCTGGAGGTAGGCGGGAAGGATGAGCCTCCCACCGAGGGCGGTGACCCGCCACAGCTCCCGGACAGCAATTTCCGGGTTTGGCAGCAGATGGAGCACATTGGCGGCGATCACCGCGTCATAGCTCCCGTCTGGGTCGGGTAGGGCGGTGAGGTCCCGGCGGGCAAAGCTCACGTTGGACAGCCCGCGCTTTCGGGCCTTTTTCCGGGCCCGGGCCAGCATGGCCTCCGACTGGTCGGTGCACAGCACCGAGCCCGCCCGCTTCGCCGCAGCCAGGGAAAACTCCCCCGTCCCGGCGGCGCAGTCCAGTACGCGGGCCCCGGCGGGAACCAGTTCCCCTACACGGGACCTGGCGGCGGCGTTTACCCTCTGGTTGCTCCACTCAAACAGGTCGTACAGGCCGGCAACGCGGTCCCAGAACGTTTTGCTCACAGCACGATTTCGCAGTCGGGCTCCACCTTGCGGCAGGCCTTCACCACGTCCTTCATCACGGCGTCCACGTCCTCTGCCTCAATGGTCATCTTCTGGGTCAAAAAGCTGACGGTGGCGTCGGTGACGCCTGGGAGCTTTTTGATGGCGTTTTCAATTTTGGCGGCGCAGTTGGCGCAGTCCAGGTCGATGAGCTTAAAGGTTTTTTTCATGGTGATGACTTCCTTTCTAAATTCGTTTTCGATTCACGCGCCGTCTGCTCGCGGCGGCGCGGGCGCTATTCCCTGATATGCTCCATTCCCTGCCCGATGATTTTCCGCACGTGGTCGTCGGCCAGAGAGTAGAACACCGTCTTCCCCTCCCGGCGGAATTTCACCAGCCGGCTGTTTTTCAGAACCCGCAGCTGGTGGGACACCGCCGACTGAGTGAGCCCCAGCAGCTTGGAGATGTCGCACACGCATAGCTCCGCTTCAAACAGGGCGTATAGAATCTTGATTCGGGTGGAGTCCCCGAACACCTTGAACAGCTCTGCCAAGTCGTATAGCGTCTCATCGTCGGGCATTCCGCCCAGCACCTCGTTTACCGCGTCCTCGTGGACGAGCAGACAGCCGCAGCGCTCAATATCGTTTGAGTCGGTCATAGGTGCCTCCTTTCATTGGACAAATATATGAACATCTGCTCATATGTTACACCTAAAAGAGCCGTCTGTCAAGTCCCCGGGCAAAAAATTTGTGGGCGGGACGCCCAACAGACGCCCCGCCCACAGAAGGGCGGATTACAGCGAATTTCTCAGTTGTCTCGTTCCAGGTAGACGATGACCGCCGCCCCCGGTCCCACGTGGGTGCCGATGACTGCGCCCACAGAGTGGACTTCATAGGGGTGGGGGCCAAAGGTCTGCTCTGTCTGGGCGATGAGCTCCCGGCATATTGTGTCGTCGGCGGTATAGCCGTAGTAGACGGGCAGGCGCTCGTCCCGGTTCAGCTCGGGCCCCAGCAGCTTTGCCAGGGCGGCCAGGCTGCCCTTGACCCCCACGCCCTTGCCGGCCAGACCCAGCTGTCCGTCCCGCAGAGAGATCAGCGGCTTCACCCGCAAAAGCCCGCCGGCGATGGACACGGCGGCAGGGAGCCGGCCGCCCTTGTGGAGATACTTCAGCGTGTCCACAACGGCCAGCAGCCGGACATGGTGCTTGGCCCGCTCCAGCTTTTGGGCAATGGCGGGGGCGTCCAGCCCCTGGTCGCGAAGCAGGCAGGCCAAATCCACCAGCAGGCGCAGCCCCAGCACGGTTTGGGTGGAGTCCACCACATGAATGTGTTCATAGCCGCACAGCTGCTTGGCGATGACGGCGCTTTGGTATGTACCGGATAGTGAGGCGGCCAAGGGCAGGCAGATCAGGCTGTCCCCCTGGGCTTTCACCCGCTCAAACCAGGGGAGGAAGTCGTCCGGCCCGGCCTGACTGGTGGTGGGCAGTTCCTTGGCGGTCTCCAGCTTGCGGAAGAAGGCGGCGTGGTCCAGCTCCAGCCCATCGGCATAGGTCTCGCTGCCGAACTGTACCTTCAACGGCACCACCCAGATGCCCCGGCGCTGGGCCTCGTCAGGGAGAAAGTCGGCGGTGCTGTCCGTTAAAATATAGATTGCCATGGTGTTACCTCCTTCAAATCAGCTGATTTTGGCAGCGCATTTCCTGGAAAAACTGCTCCAGCTGGCTCAGGGAGCGCAGCAGGGTGTCCAGCTCCTCCTCTTTCAGCCGTCCGGCGGCGCTGTCCACCATGCGGGCGTGAAACTGGGCGTGGAGGTGGTTGGCGTCCTCGCCCTTGGGGGTGAGGCGCACCCGGATTACCCGCCGGTCCCCCGGCTCGCCGCCCCGTTCCAAGTAACCCTTGCGCACCAAGGTGTTGACTGCGGTGGTCAGCGAGCTGACCCGGATGGAAAGGGCGTCGGCAATCTGGGTCATGGTGTTGCGGCCCTCGGCGGCCAGGTCGCCCACCGCCTCCAGCACGTGCAGCTCCTTGACCGACAGGTCGCTGGCGCCCACCCGGCTGAGGGCCTGCTCCTCGCAGGCCAGGATGCGGTTAAATACGTGAACAAAAAAGTAGTTGAGGCTGTCCCTCTGCTGCTGGGTCATAGGAGTTCGCTTCCTTTGGAATTCTGATAATTTGAATTTTTAATTATTTGAACTTCAAATAATATAGCACGCAAACAGGGGCCTGTCAAGCCCCCCGTTTGGACAGCGGCAGAGTGACGATAAACGCCGTTCCCTCTCCCGGCGCGCTGCGCAGGTCGATTTTTCCTCGGTGGCCCTGGGTGATGGCCGCGGCGATGGCCAGACCCAGGCCGTAGCCTCCCTGGCTGCGGCTGCGGGCGGCGTCCGCCCGGTAAAAGCGCTCAAACAGGTGGGGCTGGGCCTGGACAGGGATAGGCTGGCCGGTGTTGTGGACGGTGAGCACCGCCCGCTCCTCTTTTTCCAGGGTGAGGGTTACGGTTCCGCCGGAGTCGCAGTATTTGCAGGCGTTGTCCAGCAGGATGGCGCACAGCCGGCGCAGCTCGTCCTCGCGTCCCGCCACGGTGACGCCGGAGGCCACGCTGCTGTTTAGGGTTACGCCACGCTCAAAGGCCACCGGCTCAAAGGACAGGGCGCAGCCTTGGCATAGGTCGGACAGGCTGAGCGCCTCGTGTCGGGGAGGCGACCAGCCCTCGGCGTCCCCCCGGGCCAGAAAAAGCAGGTCCTGCACCAAGCCCTTCATGCGCAGACCCTCCTCCTGGATATACTCCACCCATTTGCGCTGGCTGCCCACGGTTTCCTCCTGGTGGGCCAGCAGGATGTCCGCGTCGGCCAGCAGGACGGTGAGGGGTGTTTTCAGCTCATGGGAGGCGTCGGCTACAAACTGCTGCTGCCGCCGCCAGCTCTCCTCCACCGGTCGCACCAGCCAGCGGGATAAAAACCAGCTCACCGCAAAAAAGCCTGCCGCAGCTACGGCAAAAATGAGCCCGGCGGCCAGCACCTGCTGGCGCACCGCAGTCTGCTCCCAGGTCAGGTCGGCAAAGGCGATTTGGGTGAATAGGCCGGTGCGCTCCACGCGGTAGCGCAGCCCCAAGCCGGGCAAGCGGCCAAAGGGCGCCCCGGCGGCGCGGGCGGCAGCCACCGCCTGTTCCACATCGGCCTGGTCCACGGCGGCATTATAGGACAGGGCCAGCAGAACCTGACCCTCCCCGTCCACCAGGGCGCAGAAGGCGGGGATGGCGGTATACAGCTCTCGGTCCCGGTCCAGGCTGCCGTCCCAGGCGGCGCCCCAGGGGTCGAGAGCGGTTCGGCTGCGCTGGAGGGCCGCGTGGAGCACCTGGTCCGTTCCCGCCTGGTATTGACGGACGCTGGAGACCGTCTGCGCCGCCAGCACCGCCAGAAGCACCCCGGACATGAGCAGCATGAGCACCAAAATAATTTTCAGCCGTAGCCGTTTCAGCATGGCGCATCCCCTCCTTTTTAACCTTAGTTTAGCCGGATTTTGTGCTGGCGTCAAGCCGAAGCGGACTTGCGACAAAATACCAGCGAAATTCTCCCAAAGTGATTGACAAAAGAGTGACAAAACGCTATGATGTATCTCGCTATCCGTGAAAACCTTGAGAAGCGTAAAGAAGCGCGGAGAAGACGGCTGCGAAGGAGCTTGGACTGGAGCGAAGGAAAGAGCCCAGGGCCCGCAAAGCGGGACCGGGTCTTGCCTGAGTCGTAGGGAAAGCGACTGAGCGGTCAGCTGTCTTCGGCGTGACAGCGAAGAAGCGCGGAGAAGATGCGTCTCAGGGACTACAACAAGGGAGCTGACAAAACACTCATCAATTAGAAATGGGGGAGGATAAATGTCCAAGGAGCTGATCCGCCTGCGGGACTGTGTCATGTCCTATGGCGACGAGGTCGTGCTCGACCACATCAACCTGTATATCAACGATAAGGAATTCCTCACGCTGCTGGGCCCCAGCGGGTGCGGCAAAACAACCACGCTTCGCATCATCGGCGGGTTTTTGTCGCCTACCTCTGGGGACGTGTTATTTGACGGCGTGAGGATTAACTATGTCCCGCCCCACCAGCGGACGGTGAACACGGTGTTCCAGCGGTACGCCCTGTTTCCACACCTGAACGTGTTCGAAAACGTGGCCTTCGGGCTGCGCATTCCCAAGGCAGGTGAGGATGGCCGGAAGGTTCGCCTCCCGGAGCGGGAGATTCACCAGCGGGTGATGGAGCTGCTGGAGACGGTGAATCTGAAGGGCTTTGACAAGCGCCCGGTGTCCGCCCTGTCCGGCGGGCAGCAGCAGCGGGTGGCCATTGCCCGGGCGCTGGTGAACCGGCCCAAGGTGCTGCTGCTGGACGAGCCGTTGGGCGCGCTGGATATGCGCCTGCGCAAAGATATGCAGAACGAGCTGAAGCGGATTCAACAGGAGATGGAGATCACCTTCATCTATGTGACCCACGACCAAGAGGAGGCCCTGGCCATGTCCGACACCGTGGTGGTGATGGACGGCGGGCGCATCCAACAGATCGGCACGCCCGAGGACATTTACAACGAGCCGAAAAATGCCTTTGTGGCCGACTTCATCGGCGAGTCCAATATCATCGACGGCATCATGCGGGCCGATGGAGTGGTGGAGATCTTTAACCGTAAATTCCAGTGCCTGGACAATGGATTTGCCAAGGACGAGGCGGTGGACGTGGTCATCCGCCCGGAGGACGTGGATATTGTGGACGAGGCGGCGGGCCAGCTCAAGGGGGTGGTCACCTCTGTGACGTTCAAAGGGGTGCACTACGACACCATCGTGGACTTTTACGGCTTCAAGTGGCTGATCCAGACCACCGACTACTGCCCTGAGGGCAGCCGTATTGGCATCAAAATCGACCCGGACGGCATCCACGTGATGAAAAAGAGCCACTACTCCGGGATGTTTGGAGATTACTCCTCCTACTCCGAGGAGTACGAGGAGCTGGATGTGCCCGAGGGGGCGGACGGGGAGGGGGATGGTCCCCCGGAGGGCGGCTATGAGGAATAAGCGGGCCTGGTTTGCCTTTCCCTATGTGATTTGGATGGCTTTGTTTGTGGTCATCCCCATTGTCATCATGGCGGTATACGCCTTCACCGTCACCGACCCGGTGACCAACGCCGCCCTGCCCACCCTGGACAACTTCACGGGCATGGGCAGCTATCTGCCCATTTTCCTGCGCTCCTTCCGGCTGGCGGTGGTGGCCACCCTGGTGTGCCTGCTCATCGGGTACCCGCTGTCCTACTGGATGGCGAAGGAGGGTCCCCGCTTTCAGCGGCTGGCCATGGCCCTGATTATGCTGCCCATGTGGATGAATTTTCTGCTGCGCACTTACTCCTGGATGTCCATTCTGGAGAACAACGGCCTGCTCAACCAGCTGTTTCGGGCCATCGGCCTGCTGAACCTGCTGGGGGTGGACCACATTCAGATGATCGGCACCCCCGGCGCGGTGGTGCTGGGCATGGTGTATAACTACCTGCCCTTCATGATTCTGCCCATCTACTCCGTCATTGTCAAGCTGGATGGCTCCTTGGTGGAGGCCGCCCGTGACCTGGGGGCGGACGGGGTGCGGGTATTCCGCAAGGTGATTTTTCCCCTGTCCTTGCCCGGGATTTTGTCCGGGGTGACCATGGTGTTTGTCCCCTCGGTGTCCACCTTTGCCATCTCCACCCTGCTGGGCGGCGGGGCGCAGCAGACCATGCTGGGCGACCTCATTGAGCAGCAGTTCCTGGGTGGGGCGTATAATCCCCACTTAGGGGCGGCCATCTCCATGGTGATGATGGTGATTGTGGTGGTGTGCATGGTGGTGATGAACCACTTCGGCGAGGGCGAAGAACAGGCGGTGATCCTGTGAAAAAACAACGCCGCATTGGAAGCCGCCTGTTTATCGGCTTAGTGTTCCTGTTTTTGTACCTGCCCATTTTTCTGCTGATTGTCTTTTCCTTCAACGCCGGCGACTCCAGCGCCGTGTGGCAGGGCTTTTCCCTGGAGTGGTATAGAGCCCTGCTCCAGAACCGGCTGATTATGGAGAGCCTGTACACCACTCTGCTCGTCTCTTTGCTGGCCACGGTGATTGCCACGGCGGCGGGCACCTTCGCCGCCATAGGGCTGTACGCCCTGCCCCGCCGCCGGCGGGACGCGCTGCTGGTGGTGAACGATATCCCTATGATGAACGCAGACATCGTCACCGGTGTGTCCCTGTGCCTGTTTTTCGTAGCGTTCTTTCAGGCGTGGGGGGCCTTCGCCCAGTGGTTCAACGGTGTGCAGTCCCTGATTGTGCTGCCCGATACGCTGCACCTGGGCTTTGGCACCATGCTGCTGGCCCACATCGCATTCAATATCCCTTACGTCATTTTGAACGTGGCCCCCAAGCTGCGGCAGATGGATAAGAATTTAGTGGACGCGGCCCAGGATCTGGGCTGCACCTGGATGCAGGCCTTCTGGAAGGTGATTCTGCCTGAGATCAAGCCGGGTATCGTATCCGGGGCCCTCATCGCGTTCACCATGTCCATCGACGACTTCGTGATCTCCTATTTCACTGCCGGCTCGGCCACGTCCACCCTGGCCATGCGCATCTATTCCATGACCAAAAAGCGCATCACCCCGGAGGTGAATGCGGTGTCCACCCTGTTGTTTCTGTCGGTGCTGGCCCTGCTGGTGCTGAACAACGTGCGGGAGATACGCCAAGAGCGCCGGGAGGCGCGGCAGGAGATCCGGGAGCCCTCTTTCTTTGAGAAGCTGTCCATGCGCATGGCCGCGCCGGGCTGGCGGTGGGTGCGCCGGGGGGCAAGCGCCGCCCTGGCCTGCGGGTTTATCGTGGTGGTGGTGCTGCTCACCGGGGCCACTTCTTCCCAGCCGGTGGTAAATGTGTGCTCCTGGGGGGAGTACATCGACGAGGAGCTTATCACCCAATTTGAGGACGAGACGGGCATTCGGGTGAATTATCAGACCGCCGAGAGCAATGAGGCGCTCTATTCCCTGTTGAAAAGCGGCGGCGCGGACTACGATGTCATTGTCCCATCCGACTATATGATCTCTCAGCTGCTGGAGGAGGGGATGCTGGAGGAGCTGGACTACAGCCAAATTCCCAATTTTGAGCTCATCGACCAGCGCTTCCGCAATCTACCCTACGACCCGGAGAATAGGTACACCGTCCCCTACACCTGGGGCACCTTGGGGCTCATCTACAACGCCAACATGGTGGACGGGGAGCTGGACAGCTGGGGCGCGCTGTACGATGAGAAATACGCCGGGAATGTGCTGCTGATTAACAACTCCCGGGACGCCCTGGCCGCGGCGCTGCTGCACCTGGGCTACTCGGTGAACACCACCAACGAGGGGGAAATCCGGGAGGCCTTCGCCCTGATTGCCGGCGCCAACCGCCGGGGCGTGTACCAGGGCAGGGTGATGGACCAGGTATTTCAAAAGATGGAGGGCGGCAACGCCGCCATCGCCACCTACTACGCGGGAGACTTTTTGTCGATGCTGGAGAACCAGGCGGACGGAGTGGATTTGCGCTATGTGATTCCCAAGGAGGGCGCCAACTGGTTTGTGGACGCCATGTGCGTGCTTCGGGACGCGCCCCACTACGAGGAGGCCATGGCGTGGATCAATTTCATCGCCTCCACCGAGGCCAACCTGGCGAATATGGACTATATATGGTACGCCTCCCCCAACGCCGAGGCGCTGGAGCAGTACCCGGCCTATTATGAGGAGCTGTACGGCGAGGAGCTGGACCCTGAGCTTTACGAGATCATGGCCGCGCCGACCGAGGTGTTGGAGCGGTGCGAGAGCTACGTGGTGCTGCCCAAGGAGACCCGGAAGCTTTACAACGATTTGTGGATTCAGCTGGGCACATAAAAAAGAGCCCGCCCACCTCAGCTTGAGGTGGGCGGGCGTTTTTCATCAATTCAGTTCCAGGTCGCCGTCCCGAATCCAGCCGATTTGGCGGAAGAAGGAGCCGAAAGCCCAGCACAGCACCGCCGGAAGGACAAAGGAGATGAGAAGCAGCCCAATCCAGTCAACAGCGCCGGGGACAATGGCCGCAGCGCCGTTGGCGATGGCGTCCTCGCTGGGGGCGATCCACCCTGTCCACACGCCAATCTGCCCCACCAGGCCGCAGGTGCCCATACCGGCGGACACCGGAGGGCCGTTCATCTCCAGCTTGAATAGGCAGGTGGCGATGGGGCCGGTGATGGCAGATGTGAGGATGGCGGGCAGCCAAATCCGGGGGTTTTTCACGATGTTGCCCATCTGGAGCATGGAGGTGCCGATGCCCTGACTCACCAGGCCGCCCCAACCGTTCTCCCGAAAGGATAGCACGGCGAAGCCCACCATATTGGCGCAGCAGCCCGCCACCGCCGCGCCCCCCGCCAGCCCTGTGAGGCTGAAGGCGGCGCAGATGGCCGCCGACGAGATGGGCAGAGTGAGGGCCATGCCGATGACCACGCTCACCAGAATGCCCATGAGCAGGGGCTGGTTGTCGGTGGCCAGCCGGGTGATGTTGCCGATGGCGGTGGCGGCAGAGCCGATGGCCGGGGCGGTGAGGGCGGACAGCCCCACGCCCACCAAAATGGTCATCAGGGGGGTGACCAGGATGTCCACCTTGGTCTCCTTGGACACGGCCTTTCCGAACTCGGCGGCGATGATGACGATGAACAGCACCGCCAGCGGCCCTCCCGCCCCCTTGCCGCCGGACAGCGTGGTGCTGCCCAGGGTGTTGGCGGCATAGCCCACCGTAACCAGGGAGAACAGCACCATGGGCGGCGCCTTCAGCGCCCAGCCGATGGCCACCGCCATGGCCGCGCCGCTCATAGCGGAGGCGTAGGCGCCCGCCTCCACCAAAAAAGCCAGCCCCAGCTGCTCCCCCAGGGTTTTTACAATGGTGCCGATGAGCAGCGAGCAGAACAGGCCCTGGGCCATGGCGCCCAGAGCATCGATGCCGTAACGCTTGCTGGTGATCACGATATCCTTGCGCTTTAGGAACGCCTTCAAATTTTCCATATCCATTCCTCAACTCTCAAATAAATAGTACACACAGGTGTCATGACACCTGTGTGTACTATGATACAGGGGTAGGAGAAAAATGTCAATCGGCTTTTTGCCCAAAGTCAGGGCTTTTGCGTCCCCTTTTGGTAAAGGTAAACGGCTAAAACTATGCCGGCAAGCAGGGTGAGCAGGCCGATGACAATGAGAACGGTGGCGAAGCCCAGGAAAAAGCCCTCTATGCCGCCCAGGGGGGAGGCAGCGGGGGCCAGACCCAGCTCCTCCAAAATCTGCCGCTGCAGTTCCGGCGGGGTGTTGGGGGAGAACTCCACGCCGCCCATGCCGCCGAACCCGCCCATGCTGTCCATCATCTGACCGACCGTGCCGAACATGGCCCCAAAGCCCCACCGGGCCAGCGCCCCGATGATGGCGACGCCCAGCCCGCTCAGGGCCACCCGCACGCCGAGCAGCCAGCCGTACCGCTGAATGAGCCGGCCGATGAGCCCCGTGGCTTTGTCGAACGTGTCCCTCGCCGGGGCGTTGGGGGCGGTGTAGGCGGGGGGATCCTCCGGGGGCGGGGTCTGCTCCTTGCTCCCGGCGGGGTCAGCTTCACTGAGCAGTTCGTCGGTGGTCACGCCGAAGGCCTTGGCCAGCGCCAGCAGCTTGTCTACCTCCGGCGTGGCGTCGCCCAGCTCCCATTTGCTCACCGCTTGGCGGGACACGCCCACCTGTGCGGCCAGCTCCTCCTGGGACAGCTTGGCCGCCTTGCGGTAGTATAAAATTTTTTCGTTTAGCTTCATCAAATCCACCTCCTGGATAGTCTTATGATAGCAGAAAACCTGGTTGCGGGCCACCAGCGAATGCTGGAACTATTCGCAACCAGTGGTTGCAACGGGCTTTATTTCGCCAAAAATCCCCCGTTCTCCAGGGCGGCCACCGTTCGCTGGAAGGCGTTCTCGCTGGGGCAGCGCAGGGTGTGCAGGTGAACGCCGTCCGTGAGTGCGGACAGGGGCTGGGCACTGCACTCCTCAACCTTGCGTATAAATTCAGAGATATCATACCGGGAGGACAGCTTTAACGGCCCGGTGAGCTGGCCGTACACCGGATGGTCCACAATGACATTTTCCACGGTGCACCCCTGGTCTACCATAAGCGTCAGCTCCCGCTCCATGTCCGCCCCGCTGTGCAGACAGGCCACTGTGCGCACCAGCCCCGGCAAAGGCCGGTCCAGCACATAGCCCCGGGGGGTGGCAGTAACGGTTTCCCCCGCCGCCCGGAGCAAGGCCACGTCGCCCACGATAATCTGCCGGCTTACCGACAGCCGCTGAGCCAGGGCTGTGGCGGACAGGGGGCCTTGGGCGGCCCTCAGTTCATCCAGAATGCGCTTGCGGCGCTGCGCTGCGTTCATGGCGGCACTCCTTTCTCAACTGCTTTTTTGTAGTATAGCACATTGACCCGGCTTTTCACAAGACGGAAGAATTTTGACTGCGTGAACAGCATGGCTGGTTTAAACTGGGGATGTTGCGAAACGGGTTGAATGGAGGCAAAGCCTATGATAAAATCGGAGAGACTAACACGGGGCTCAAGGCTCTTGACAGACGAGACAGGGAAAGGAGGTATGGATTATGAGTGAGATCATGGAATTTGCCAACAGAGAGGAGTTCAGGTGGTGGCTTTTTGACCATTGTCTGTCGGATGCCGGTATTTGGCTTTTGTTTGGCAAAGCTGGCGGGCCAAAAACAATAAAGGCGGGGGAGGCGCTGGAGGAAGCGCTTTGCTTTGGCTGGATTGATGGACAGATGCAAAGCATTGACGATAAAACCTATAAAAAGTATTTCTCTATGCGCCGGGAAAAGAGTAAGTGGTCGGAGAAAAATAAGGCGCTGGTTAAGAGTCTGGAGGAACGGGGCCTGATGACCGACTTCGGGAGGAGAAAAATAGAGGAGGCGCAAAAAAATGGCCAGTGGGACGCACCCAAGCCCGAGGCGGTTACAGAGGAGCACATCGCCAGCTTGTCTGCCCTGCTGGAAGGATATGAACCGGCCTACACAAATTTTCAAGCGATGTCTTTGTCGGTGCGAAAGACCTACGCGCGGGCATACTTTGACGCGAAGACGCAGGCCGGGCGGGAAAGGCGAATCGCCTGGATGGTGGATCGGCTCAATCGAAATCTAAAGCCCATGTGACGGTCCGCTGGTGAAAAGACGGGAGACCGCCCTGCCGGAAAGGCAGGGCAGTCTCTTATAAAACCATTTAGAGTAGGCGGATTTAGCTCCGCTGCCACCATTTTTTCGGTTGTTCCGGTCGGTCGGGCAGCTCCAGCAGGTATTTCCCCGTGACGTTGACCACTGTGGTGGGGCCGTACTGCCGCAGCCGGGGCTGCGTGGGGACGTATTGCAAATGGACATGGCCATAACAGTGGTACAGGGGCTGGTATCGGTCCAGTAGTTCTCGAAAGCACTCAAAGCCCCGGTGGCAGAGATCGTCCAAATCTCCCAAGCCCCGGGCGGGAGCATGGGTCATCAGAATATCCACTCCGCCCCGCCGAAGCTCGCCACGCACGCGGGCGATACGCCGGCGCATTCCCCATTCTGTGTACTGGTGGGGGCCGCGGCTGTACTCCATGCTGCCCCCCAGACCCAGAATTTTATAGCCGCGGAATTTTACCACAGCCCCGTCGATGCAGTCGCACCCCTCGGGGGGATTTTTTTCGTAGCCGGTGTCATGATTGCCGTGGACGTAGAACACGGGGATGTTGCCCATGGTGACCAGAAAGCTCAAGTAGCTGGCGGGCAGGTCGCCGCATGACAAAATGGCGTCTACCCCTGTCAGTTTATCCTTGGTGAAATACTCCCAGAGGCCGGGGTCGGCGGCATCGGAGATGACAAGCAGCTTCACACTCCCGCCTCCTCCGGCGGGATGAGCCGGCGGTTCACTCCCAGGCGGCGGACGGTGGGTCGGGCCACGGGGAGCAGCTCCTCATAGCTGGGCAGACAGCCGTCCACCCGGTCGCATAACCAGTCCATCTTCAAAATTTCCTCCATGGACAGCGGGCGGCTGCCGTCGTTGACCACCCGGCCGTCCTGGGTGACGATGGCGCGTTGGAAGGGCTGAATGGCCCCGGTGCGAATGCCGTTTTGGAGAATGCGGGCCAGGGCCAGCATCCCTTCGGGCAGGTCGGGGCTGAGGCGTAGGTCCACTACGCCGCTGTTCATCCCCCACCAGTAGTTGATGGCCTTGTCGCTGTCCTCCGCCAGAGGGATGCGCCGGGGGTCCTGGAGCAGCTCCCGGACGATGCGCACATAGAACTCCCCCCACAGCCAGCTGGGGGAGGCCAGCAGCTTCAGGCTGCCGTCCGGGCTGAGGCGGGCCAGTCCCTGGGCCCCCTCGGGCTGCTCGGAGATATGGTCCCGGTCGCTCACCAGCTGGATGCCCTGGCGGCAAAACTCGCCCATATAATCTCCGGGCAGGCAGTGCCAGCGCAAATCAATGCGGGCGTCCGGGTTGGTAAGGGCCACCCCCAAGGCAAAGGCGTTGATGCTGGCGGGTACGCCCAGAATGGGATAGCTGCCCACATAGCCAATGCGCCCAGTTTTGCACATGGCTCCGGCGATGGCCCCGGTGATGAATTTGCCCTCGTACACCCGGCAGTAGTAGGCCTTTACGTTTACATAGGGTTGGTCGATGGAGCAGTTCATAAAGCGTACCTTGGGGTACTTTACCGCCACGCGCAGCGCGGCGTCGATAAGGCTGACAGCGGTGGTGAAGATAAGCTCCGCGCCGTCGCTCACCGCCTGCTCAATCACGTCCTCTCCACGCTCCGGGTCCACATCGTAGTAGCATTGCACGCTCACGCTGTCGCCCAGGGTTTCCTCCAGGTACTCCCGGCCCCGGTCGTGAGAGGCGGTCCAGGCGCTGGTGTCCGGATTTTTCTGGAACAAAAAGGCGCAGCGCAGCTTTTTTTTGCCGAAGGAAAGCAGGCCTCCGCCTCCCGCCTTTTTTTCCGCGCCCATGGGGGCCAGGCTGACGGCGATGGGTTCTGTCTCGGTGTAGACGCACAGCTCCCGCCACACGGCGGACAGGGTCTGGCGGTAGCCGTCCTCCTCCATGGTCATAAACTCCGCTGCGGTGTGGAAATGCAGCCAGCGCAGCAGGGCGTCCCCCGCAGTGAGGCCCAGTCCGGCGCCGCCCAGGCGGTAGAAGCTGTTGCGGAAGGCGAAGAAGCGGCGGTTAAATTTCTTCTGAAAGTCCTCCGGCCAGAGCTGGTCCTTGGCGAAGCCCAGGGCGGCCTGGAGGGCGGCGTAACTGCCCAGGTCGCTGAAGTGAACGCCCCAGCACTTAGAGCAGCGGTAGAACTCCAGAAACTCCAGATAGATTTTGACGGTGATATCTTCGCTCTGGGCGGGCATCAGCCGGATGACCTCCGCGCGGATGGTGGTGGAGCCCAGAGACTTGAGCACACTCACCCGCTTGTTGCCCTCCTCCACATAGAACCGGCCCAGGTACTCAAAGCACTTGATGGGGTCGTGAATGCCTTCGCTGAGCTGGGAGGCACACAGGTTAGTCCACTTCACGGCAAACTCGGTCTCCGTTCCCAGCAGGGGGTAGAACCCGGGGGAGAAGGAATTGCACCGGGCGTCCTGGGTGGAACCCACGATGAGATAGATGGGAATCTCCATAGTTCCCAGGGAAATCTGGGACAGGGGGGCGGACTGCCGCAGGTGTTGGAGGGACTGGATATAAGGGTACAGCCCTCGGTGGACGCAGTTTTTGTATTCCTTTTGGCCCTGCTTCAGAGCTGCGGCATAGCACTGTACGGCCTCGATGGTTGCCATAGGCATCGCTCCTTTATATTAGGCTGGAAAGCCTTCCCCCGCAGGGGGAAGGCTTTTTGTGTGAGTTATCCCTCGTCGTCGATTTTCAAAACGGCCATGAAGGCTTCCGTGGGCATCTGGACGGTACCCAGGGAGCGCATCTTCTTCTTGCCCTCTTTCTGCTTCTCCAGGAGCTTCTTCTTTCGGGTGATGTCGCCGCCATAGCACTTGGCCAGCACGTCTTTGCGCAGGGCCTTCAGCGTCTCCCGAGCGATGACCTTGCCGCCGATAGCCGCTTGGATAGGCACCTCGAACATCTGGCGTGGAATGTTCTCCTTCAGCTTTTCGCAGATGCGCCGCGCCCGCTTGTAGGCCTTCTCCCGGTGGGCGATAAAGGAGAGGGCGTCCACCTGGTCGCCGTTGAGCAGTAAATCCACCTTTACCAAATCGGAGGGCCGGTATTCGTCCAGCTCGTAGTCCAGGGAGGCGTAGCCCCGGGTCTTGGCCTTCAAGGTGTCGAAAAAGTCATAGATGATCTCATTCAGCGGCATGAGATACCGGATTTCCACCAGGTTGGTGTCCAGGTACTGCATATCCTTGTATTCCCCGCGCCGGTCCTGGCACAGCGGCATAATGCTGCCCACATAGTCCGGCGGGGCGATGATAGACACCGCGGCGTAGGGCTCCATGGCCTCCTTGATGGAGCCGGGGTCCGGATAGTTGTGGGGATTGTCCACCCGCACCACGGTGCCGTCCGTTTTCGTCACCTCGTAGATGACGGATGGGAGGGTGGTGATCAGGTCCAGGTCGAACTCCCGCTCCAGCCGCTCCTGGATGATCTCCATGTGGAGCATCCCCAAAAAGCCGCAGCGAAATCCAAAGCCCAGGGCGATGGACGATTCCGGTTCGAAGGACAAGGAGGCGTCGTTGAGCTGAAGCTTTTCCAGCGCGTCCCGCAGGTCGGGGTATTTGGAGCCGTCCTCGGTGTACACGCCGCAGTACACCATGGCCTGGGCGGGGCGGTAGCCCGGGAGGGGGTCGGCGGTGGGGCGGGCCGCCTCGGTGATGGTGTCGCCCACCCGGGTGTCCTTCACGTTTTTGATGGAGGCGGTGAACCAGCCCACCTCTCCGGCGGACAGGGCGGGCGCGCTGTCCATGCCCAGGGGGCGCAGGTAGCCGCAGTCCAGCACCGTATACTGCGCCCCGGAGGCCATGAGCTTCACCTGCATTCCCGGCTTCAGCGTGCCCTCCATGATGCGGAAGTAGACGATCACTCCCAGGTAGGGGTCGTACTGGCTGTCGAAGATCAGGGCCTTCAGGGGGGCGTCCGGGCTGCCCTCCGGGGCGGGGATGTTGCGCACGATGTCCTCCAGCACCGCCTGGATGTTGATGCCCTGCTTGGCGGAAATTTCCGGCGCATCCAAGGCGGGCAGACCGATGATGTCCTCAATCTCGTGCTTCACACGCTCCGGGTCGGCGGCGGGCAGGTCAATTTTGTTCAGCACGGGACGGATCTCTAAATCGTGGTCCAGGGCGAGGTAGGTATTGGCCAGGGTCTGGGCCTCCACGCCCTGGGCGGCGTCCACCACCAGCACTGCCCCCTCGCAGGCGGCCAGGGAGCGGCTCACCTCGTAGTTGAAGTCCACGTGGCCCGGGGTGTCGATGAGGTTGAGGCAGTAGGTTTCCCCATCCTGGGCCTTGTAATCCATGCGCACGGCCCGGGCCTTGATGGTGATGCCCCGCTCCCGCTCCAAATCCATGTTGTCCAACAGCTGAGACGCCATCAGCCGCTGCTCCACCGCGCCGCAGATTTCGATCATACGGTCAGACAGGGTGGATTTGCCGTGGTCGATGTGTGCAATAATGGAAAAGTTGCGAATTTTGGATTGGTCTGTCATATGGGATACCTCCGAAGGCAAATCCACCCCCGCCGCAGGCGGGCGCGCGAAGCGCGTAATTTTAATCAAAATCGGGCCCCCCGCAAAGCCGCTCGTTGGCTTTGTGGGGAAAGGAAGAGCAAGGAAGCGCACTTCGCTTTGGCCAAAGGCGGAAGCGGAGTTAAGCGGACTTTGCGACGACGCGGTCGATGTGTGCAATAATGGAAAAGTTGCGAATTTTGGATTGGTCTGTCATGAGTGTCCGCCCTCCTGTTTTGGGCGGTTGAATAATATTTCGTAGTCGTATGACTTCACAAACTGCCGCAGCTCAGCCAGCTGGGTCCGGTAGTCCTCCCGGGTCCAGCGAAACTCCCCGTTCATCAGCGCCTGGGCGGCCCAGGCGGTGACGTCACCGGAGCAGTGGACGTGGTCGGTATAGTAGTTCAGGTTGGTCATGGGCATACAGTACATCAGGCTGTGCAGCGACACGTTGTCGTACTCCAGCAGCCGGCCGGCGGCGTACTCCACCGCCGTGAGGATGGCGTCCGCCGTCCCTTCCCGGGTCATCTTGTCCCAGTACAAAATGCTGTAGGGCGGAAACCAAATGATAAACTGGGTGTTCGGGTGCTCCTCCAGCCAGGCGCACACCACGTCCAGATTCTCCTCTGCCGCGCTCAGGTAGGCGTCGGCAGAGAGAGGGGCGGGGTTTATCACCGGGCGGGCATAGCCCCGCAGAGCGTCGTCCCAGCTGAAATCGTGGGCTCCGTCCCACACGTAGGCGTCGTCCAGCGTCACCGCCTCCTCGGACCGCCGACGCAGAAAGGTGCGCAGGGCGGTCTCATAGGTGTCGGCGTTGAGCAGGTACTCCACGTCGTCCAGGGGATTTTGATTGTAGAGATATTGAGGCAGCTCCACCGTGCGGCCGCTGTCCGAGCGGACGAAGATATTGGGGTCCAGGCCAAAGTAAACCCGGTTGAGCTTGGGGTGAGTGCGGAAGGCCAGGCGCAGCGCCGTGTCAAATTCGGAAATCCACCCGTCGGGGAAGGTGATTTTCAGCGTTTGCTCCCCGGTGCCCTGGGTGAACCAGCTGGCGCGGTAATTGGCCACCAGGGAGGTGCCCATCACCACGGCGGAGTAATCCTGGTGACGGATGAGGCCCGCCATCTGATAGCGCTGGTTATCAAATAGGGCGGTTTCCTCCTCGCCAATGCCGCCCAGAACGAAGAAGGGGTCCTCCGTGGACAGCAGGAGGGTCAGCGCCCCAAAGCAGGCCAAAATCCCCGCCAGCACCGCGATAAAAAAGTGTTTGGGCTTCATAAGGTCCTCCTTTCGCGGTGGTGGGTTGCTTGTTCTGTGCCTTTTGAGTTCCCTGAGACCGGCGTTCGGCTAAAAGTTTGCGTAAATAAACGTCTCCACGCCGGAGAAGAAGATCACCGACCCCACCACGCACAGCACCGCCAGCACTACCTTCCATACCCGGGGCTGGAAGTGTTCCGCCTGGACGATGGGGTTGGGGCAGGCCAGCAGGCCCAGCCCCGCGGGAATGGCCATCAGCGGGGCCCAGTAGGTGAGGGCCCGGCCTCCCTCCTTCAAAAGCCCCTGGGCGAAGGACAGGGCGTGGGACAGGGCGCCCATGGGCAGCGCCGCGGCAAAGCCGGGGCTGGGCTCTCCCCAGCCAGAGCGGAACAGCCCGCCCAACAGGGCCAGGGCCTGGTCCAGACTGTCCGCCCGGAAAAAGACCCAGGCCAAATTGACAAAGGCGAAGGTGAGCAGCCAGGCTGCGGGCTTGGGCAGAGAGATATTCCCCTTCAGCAGCCGCTCGGCCACCTGGGCGGCTCCGTGGAGCGCCCCCCAGATGAGAAAGCCCCAGCCCGCCCCGTGCCACAGCCCGGACAGCAGGAAAATGAGCATGATGTTCCGGCAGGTGACGGCGGTCCCCTTTCGGTTGCCCCCCAGGGGAATGTACACGCACTGGCGGAAGAAGCGGGACAGGGTGATGTGCCACCGGGCCCAGAAGTCTTTGACCGACAGGGCCTGATAGGGGCTGTTGAAATTGACCGGCAGGGCGATGCCCATCATCCGGGCCATGCCGGAGGCCATGTCGCAGTAGCCGGAGAAGTCGAAGTAGATTTGCAGGGTGTAGCACAAAATGGTGAGGGCACAGTCCATGGGGGCCAAGGTCCAGGCGTTGGCAAAGCCATAGTTCGCCCCGTTGGCGAACACAGTAGCCGCCAGCACCTTCTTGGCCAGCCCCAGGGAAAAGCAGTACAGCCCTGCCGCCAAATCGTCCCAGGAGAGGGGGGCCGGAGTACGCAGCTGGGGCGCCAGCTCTCCCACCCGGGTGATGGGGCCGCAGGTGGCGGTGGCGAAAAAGGTGAGGCAGCAGGCGAAATCCAGCGGGGTGACATCCGGCCCCACCGCTCCGTCATAGCAGTCCCGCAGCCAGAAAATCTGCTGGAAGGTGACAAAAGAGAGCCCTAAGGGGGCCAGCCAGCCGGGCGGAGTGAACAGTCCCTCCAGCGGGGTGAGGGAGAGGGCAAAGCCGGTGTACTTGAAAAAGGCCAGCACCGCCAGCAGAGTCAGGCTGCCCGTCCAAAGCAGGAGGCGGCCCTGCCTGGGGGCTTGGGCGATGCGGCGGCCCAGCAGGAAGCTCAGCGCGCCCTCCCCCGCCAGCACCAGCAGCGACCAGGGGGAGCCCCAGCCGCAGAACAGCAGCCCCGCGCACAGCAGGGCGGTCCGGGCGGCGGAGTTTCCCGCCCAGCGGTTCAGCACCCGCCACAGGATGAGGGCGGCGGGCAGATAGGCCAGCACGAACAGATGACTTTGTACGTTCATCGCTCCACCTCGGTTTCGGGGGATTTTGTCCTCACTTGGTGTTGTCCATGTGGCTGGACATCTCGCCGTTCAGCCGTTCGCCGCAGGTGTGGACAATTTGCAGGAGGGATTGGTAGGTGCCGGGGTAGGCTGCTTTCATGGAGCTGTGGTCCATGGCGGGGAAGCGGGTGTCCTTGCTGGGGCTGTTCAGGGCCTGGGCGTACTCTGACTCGCTCATAATCATATCGGCACGGGGCAGGCCGGCCAGGAACCACTCCTCCGGCACGGAGAAAATGTCGTCCTCGCCGTTGGGGCTGGCGCGGTGAAGGTGCCGGAACAGGATGTATATGGTGGTGGACAGGTAGTTGGCGGCCGCCCGGGTGGCCTTCTTGTTGCCTAACTGGCTGAGCAGGTCAAACAGCAGCCCGACCGAGTTGACAATCAGCTTTTTGGACAGAGTGGCCAGCACGGAGCCGCGCAGCACGTTGTCCCGCTCATCGGATACGTCGTACAGGGTGTCCGCATCCAAGATGGTGGTGCCGTCCCGGCTGAGGGTGCGGCCCAGCAGAAAATCGACGGACACGTTATAAAAATCGCAGGCCTTGCCCACAAAAACCAGGCCGGGCTCTCGGGCTCCGTTTTCGTAGTGGGAGAGCAGAGCCTGTGAAATGCCGAGCGCCTTTGCGGCCTGGCGCTGAGAGATTCCCTTTTCCTGTCGCAGCAGGGACAGGGTGCGTGCGAAATCCGGATTTGTCATGTCTTTATTTCCCCCTCTTGTAAATCTCATGGAGGAAGGGCAGGACAAATCCGTGCACATGGGGCAGGTTCCGGCGATTCCTCATAGGGTCCGTCCTTCAGGGCGGGCGGCGTCTCAACACAGCAAGTATAGTATAATCAGGGCAAAACGATTTGTAAAGAGTCACTTAGGGGAAAATTCCTCAATTTGCCAGCTAAGTTTGTGTTTTTTCCCGATTACTCTTGAAAAAGGGCCGGAGCAGTGGTACATTATAAGCAAAGCGGCCCTGGCCGCCGCCGGGAAAACCTGATTTGGGAGGAATTTATACTATGTTCCGGAAGCTGATTCAAAAATTGAAGCACAACCCTAAGACCATTGTTTTTACCGAGGGTACCGACCCCCGCATTCTGGAGGCTTCGGCTCGTCTGCTGTCGGGAACCTTCCTCACCCCCATCCTGGTGGGCAACCAGGAGGAGGTCCTGGCCGCGGCGGACCGGGAGTGCCTCAATGTGCAGAACGTCCAGGTGCTGGACCCAGCCACCTACGAGGGCATGGACGAGATGGTGGAGAAGATGGTGGAGCTGCGCAAGGGAAAGATGAGCGCCGAGGAGTGCCGGGAGGCCCTGCAGAAAGCCAACTACTTTGGCACCATGCTGGTGGCCATGGGCAAGGCGGACTGCCTGCTGGGCGGCGCCACCTACTCCACCGCCGACACGGTGCGCCCCGCCCTTCAGCTGGTGAAGACCAAGCCGGGCAACAAGATTGTGTCCTCCTGCTTCATCCTGGTGCGCCCCTTCGCCACCGGCGGCAACCAGGTGCTGGCTATGGGCGACTGCGCCATCAACATTGACCCCACCGAGGATGAGCTCATTGAGATTGCCCAGGAGGTGGCCAAGTGCGCCCGTATTTTCGGCGTGGACCCCAAGGTGGCCATGTTGTCCTACTCTACTAACGGCTCCGGTAAGGGTTCCACTGTGGACAAAATGCGCAATGCCACCCGCCGCCTCCAGGACATGATGCTGGACTTCCCTGTGGACGGCGAGATGCAGTTCGACGCGGCGGTGAACCCCTCCGTGGGCCAGCTGAAGTTCCCCGGCTCTCAGGTGGCGGGCTACGCCAACACCTTCATCTTCCCGGAGATCACCGCCGGCAACATCGGCTATAAAATCGCCCAGCGTATGGGTAACTTTGACGCCTACGGTCCCATCCTGCTGGGCCTGAACGCCCCCATCAACGACCTGTCCCGGGGCTGCAACGCCCTGGAGGTCTACTCCATGGCGATTATCACCGCCGCATTAGCAGAGTAATCCGGGATACGCTCCATTTGAAGCGCCTGTGCGCCCCCGCTGTCGGCGGGGGCGCTTTTTTCAGCGCGGCGAATAAAAAACCGCCTGCCAAACGGCAGACGGCTCTTTTGTTTCCGCTCAGGCCAGCTTGTTCAGCTTCAGGGTCATAGCGCTCTTTTTGTTGGCCGCGTTGTTGCTGTGCAGCAACCCCTTGGCGGCGGCCTGGTCCACAGCCTTGACGGCCACCTTATATGCGGCATCGGCCTCGCTGCGGTTGCCGCCGGCCACCGCGGCCTCAAACTTCTTCAGGTTGGTCTTGAGGGCGGACTTCTGCGCCTTGTTCTGCGCCGCCTTGGTGGAGTTGACCAGGACACGCTTCTTGGCAGACTTGATATTGGGCAAACCAAACACCTCCTCCGATTTTTTGATCATTTCTTCTGCGGTTTCCCGCCGCAGATATGTATTCTAACATTAAAAGGAGAAAATTGCAACACCTTTTTTCTTTTTTTGCATAGAAACTTTCTCCCGGCAAAAAATAGGTGCAAAGCGGGGAACAGTCCGCAACATCTTGTATCAAAGGGGGACAGTGCCATGGCACAGCGCCGCACGGACCTGGCTGTCGAGGCCCATCAGCTCTGGCAGGAGGGGGCGGGGGAGACCGCCCTGGCCGGGGTGCGCTCGGAGGAGAGCGAGCGAAGGGGATTTTTGGTGAACACTGTCACCGTCTCCACGTCGGAGGCGGCCCAGGCTCTGGGCAAGCCCCAGGGGGTGTACGTCACGATAGAGTTGGACGGTCTGTTGCACCGGGAGGAGGGGGCCTTCCAGCGGGCGGCGGAGGCGGTGGCGGAGGCGCTGCGCCCTCTGCTGCCCAAGGAGGGGCCCGCGTTGGTGATTGGTCTGGGCAGCAGGGCGGTGACGCCGGACCTCATCGGTCCGCTGACGGTAGACCACCTGTTGGTTACCCGGCACCTGGTGGAGCAGGTCCCCCAGCACTTTGGCCACCTGCGCCCGGTGGCTGCGGCGGCTCCCGGTGTGCTGGCCTCCACCGGTATGGAGAGCAGCCTGGTGGCCCAGGCTCTGGCCGGGGAGCTGCGCCCCGCGTGCGTCATCGCGGTGGATGCGCTGGCCTCCCGGTCGCTGGACCGGCTGTGCCGGACGGTGCAGCTGTCCGACACGGGGGTAGTGCCCGGGTCTGGGGTGGGCAATCACCGGGTGCCGCTGAACCGGGAAACGCTGGGGGTGCCGGTGCTCACAGTGGGAGCGCCCACGGTGGTGGACGGGGCCACATTGGCCCTGGACCTGCTGGAGCGGGCGGGCCGCACTGGGGCGGAGCGGGAGGATCTGCCGGGGGGCGAGGACTTTTTCGTCACGCCCCGGGAGGTGGATCTGCGGGTGGCCGATCTGTCCAAGGTGCTGGGCTACGCCATCAGCCTGGCGCTCAACCCGTCGCTGAGCGTGGATGATCTCACCATGCTGTTAGAGTAGGAAGCGCGAGCGTAGGTGCGCCGCCGCTTCCTCGACAATATTTCTGGTTGTTTCGCCCGCTCTTTTCTGCTATACTATCCCCAAAATAACCAGCAGAGAGGGGCGGACTCATGAGGCAAAAGGTGGATAAGCTGCTGCGCCACGCGCCGGCCCGGTTTGTGGCGGATGTGGTGGATGTCTATTTCTCCAAGCGGGTGGGGCGGGCTGCGGCGGAGCTGGCCTATTTCCTTATCCTCACCTTTTTTCCCATCATTATCTGCGTGTCCGCCTTTGTCAACGAGCTGCATCTGAACCTGACCTCCATCCTGGAGGATGCCGCGGCCTTTCTCCCGGCGGGAGTGGTGGCCATTTTTCGGGAATACCTCACCTATATCGACACCAACCAGTCTGCCGCTATGCTGCTGTCCGGCGCGTTTCTCACGGTGCTGTTCGCCTCCTCCGCTGTGCGGGGGCTGATGAACATCATGCACGAGATCTATGGCCGGGCCACCTTCCGGGGGCTTGGCCAGCTGGTGGCCAGCATTTTGTTTGCTGCCCTGCTGGTGGTCACCATTTACCTATCCATGGCGGTGGTGGTCACGGGCAACTGGTTTTTCCACCTGCTGGGCCAGGTGCTGAAGCTGGAGGGGTTGGTGGAACGGTTCGGCACTTGGCAGTGGATGAAATATCTGCTGCTGCTGGGCATGGTATTTGTATTTATTCTGCTGCTCTACCGCTTTGCGGCTCCGCTGGACAAGCCCCGCCCGCCGGTGGTGCCCGGGGCGCTGGGGGCATCGGTGGCGCTGGCGGCGGCGTCCGTAATCTTCTCCATCCTCATGAGCAACTCCACCCGGTATTCCCTCATCTACGGCTCGTTGGCATCGGTAATCATCCTGCTGGTGTGGCTGTACCTGTGCGGCAATGTGCTGATTCTAGGGAATGTGGTCAATTACGTGATTTACACCCATCGCAAGGAAAAGAGGGCCCGGCGGTAGTCTCCGCATAAAATCCGCCCCAGCTGCCACACTATTCCATACTTGGGAAGGGGGTGGACGCCATGTGGCAGATTGGCGTATGGGAGCGGGACGAGGGACTGGCCGAGCGGGTGAGCCGGTTGGCGGAGGGCTGTTCCGCCCTGGTGCGGGCCTGTGGGCACCCGGCGCTGCTGGCTGGGGTGGAGCTGGACCTGCTGGTGGTGTCCCCCCTGGCGGCGGGGTGGGCCGGGGCGGGGCAGCTGAGCTGCCGCACCGCTCTGCTTCCCGGCGGCCTGCCCGCCCTCACCCGCGCTCTGCCTGCCGGGACGGTGCTCAGTTACGGCGCGTCCAGCCGGAACACCCTCACCCTGTCCAGTCTGGACCAGGATCGGGCCTCGGTGGCGGTGCAGCGGGAGTTTGCTGCTCTGGACGGTCGGGCGGTGGACCGGCAGGAGCTGGTACTATCCTGGAGCGGCCGTTCGCCCGACCTGCTGCTGGCGGAGACGGGGGTGGCGCTGCTGCTGGGAAAACTGCCGGCGGAGGGGTGACACGCAAAAAAGCGGCCTGTCCAGGCCGCTTTTTCCATTGGCAAAAACTTCTTGCATTTCCCCCTGGGATGGGATAGAATTAAACAGGAAGCATAAAAGGCGGTAGGCCATGGGGTGCGGGAACACCCCACGGCCCTGCGCGAGTGACCACACCACTCAACACAGCGATCTCTGATCGTACCACGGGCCTATTATATCCGTTTTTCGCCGAAATAGCAAGGCGGGGAAATGGGATGGGCTTTGTGTTCGCGTTGATTTTCAAGGCGGTGTTGGGTATTCCGAGCTCGACACCGCTTTTTATGTTTCCGGCGGACCGCCGGGGCGGGTGTGCGCGACCCGCTCCGGGGCGGTCTGTTGGAGACAAAATTTGATAAAGGAGAGAGACATGATGAAAAAACGGTTCACAGCAGTTTTTCTGGCGCTTGCCCTGTGTTTGGGGCTGTGCGTCCCGGCGTTCGCGGCGGGTAAAACCACGTATCACCTTAATTTCAGCCAGATTACCACAGCTGAGCGCAGCGAGGTCAGCATCACGGGGGAGGGATTGGAACAGACAGGAGAAATTTTTGCTGAGTATGGGCTTGGGGCCGGACAGGACGAGGCCCCGAGAGACTACTACCCAGTATTCACCAGCTCCAAGCCCGTTACCATTACTGTGACAGCCGACTATACCGATTGGAGGCACACTGGCACAGACCGCGAATCCGGTGACAATTATAACTATATAAGCTACGCAGCGGTGGCTGGCGTTTCCTACAACCCGGTCACAAATGAGTGCGTACGGATAAAAGAACACGCAGCCTATTTTGATGGGACGTATGCTGCCATTATGTATGACGATGGTATAAAAGAGAACGCGGGAACACTGAGGGACTATTATATGAACAGTCCGGACGATGTAGCGGCGATCTACATTTATTCGGGCGCCACCGTTACGCTTTCCGAGCCCGGTGATTATCTCGTTTCCGTTACATCGAATGATTTATGGTCGAGCCGTGCGAACGATGCTGTTATCCGTATCGTTGCGGATGACAGTCAGGCCGCCTTTCCCTCCTCCGCCTTCACCGATGTGTCCGACGGCGCGTGGTACGCCAACGCCGTGAATTGGGCGGTGTCCAAGGACATCACCAACGGCACCGGGGACGGCAAATTCTCCCCCACCCAGACCTGCACCCACGCCCAGATCCTGACCTTCCTCTACCGCGCGGACCGGGGCCAGGGCAAGGCCGAGGCCGCCGACATGGACAAGGCCGTGGCCTGGGCCAGGGAGAAGGGCATGATCGACAACAGCTTCAATGGCAAGGCGTTCTGCACCCGCGCCGATGCGGTAAACTACATCTGGCAGGCCCTGGGCAGGGAGAACGCCGCAGCCAGCGGCTTCACCGATGTGCCCGCCGGGGCCGGCTACGCCACGGCGGTGGACTGGGCGGTGTCCAACGGCATCACCAACGGCACCAATGCCGCCCAAACCGAATTCAGCCCGGGCAAGGTCTGCGATCGGGGCACCATCGTCACCTTCCTCCACCGGGCCTACGTCCCCTCCGCCCGCCTGACCCCTAATTGAACCCGAACGGTACGCCGCCCCCGCCCACTTTGCGGGGGCGGCCTTTTTTGCGGGCAGCCCCTTGCATTTTCCATCCGGGCGCAGTAAAATGGCAGTATCTCATTGAGCACCAACTTCAAAAAAGGGGAGAGCACACATGAGGAAAAGATTCCCGGCAATGATTCTTGCGCTGGCCCTGTGTATCGGGCTGGCCGTCCCGGTTCAGGCGGCTACGGTCTCAGACACAGCGGGGCAAAACTTGACCCGGATGGAACAAAAAATCTACAAGGCGCTGGAAGACGCCATCCTGGCGGTTACGGCGGGAAACGGGACCAGCACCGAGGTCAACGTCCCCATCACACGCCAGGACGCCACCTGGACCGCACAGGAGTTGAGCCTTTCCAAAATTGACAATGACAATGTTGAGGACCCGTTGAATGATGTAATTGGCAAAAGCATGGATAAGGTTTTTCGCTGTCTGAAGGTGAACCGCCCCTTCGAGATGTTTTGGGTCGGTAACAACTACAACTGGACGTGGTGGCAGGAGCACACCGACAGCCAGGTCTGGCTTACAAGCCTCACCTGCTCGATTGACGTGATCGAGTCCTACCGGGGCGGCAGCAAGACCACGGTAGACCCGGCAAAAATCGCCCAGGCCAAATCAGTTGTGAAAACGGCGGAATCTATTGTCGCCGCCAACGCGGGTAAGTCCAACTACGAGAAGCTGGCGGCCTACCGGGATGAAATCTGTGCGCGGAACACCTACAACAACGATGCGAACAACGCTCTGCTGAAGGACGAGTACGCATATGGCGACCCGTGGCAGCTGATTTACGTCTTTGACGACGACCCCAGCACCAACGCGCTGTGCGAGGGGTACGCCAAAGCGTTTAAATACCTGTGTGACCTGTCGGATTTTGATGGGGACGTAACCTGCTACATAGCCGAGGGCTATGGGGGTGATGAAAGGCATATGTGGAACGTGGTCCGCATGGAGGACGGCAAGTTTTACCTGGCGGACATCACCTACAGCGACAACAGCCAGATCGGGAAAGACAGCGTGTTCATGGTCAATGCGTCCGGAAATGGGGAGCGATACGTTGTTTCCGCCGGCAGCCGGGAGTATACATACACCTATCTTGAGGATCAGGAGGGCCTGTTCACCGACGGCTTCTTGCCCATAAGCTCCACGCCCTATACGCCTGGCACCAACCCTCCCACCCCCGATCCCCAATTCACCGATGTGCCCGCCTGGTGCTCGGGCGCAGTGGACTGGGCCGTGGAACAGAACATCACCGACGGCAAGGGAGGCGGCAGGTTCGCGCCGGGCGACCAGTGCACCAACGCGGAAATCCTCACGTTCCTGTGGCGGGCCGCAGGTAAGCCCGCCTCCTCCGCCCCGCTCCCTGCGGATATCACGGGGAAGAATATCAGCTATGCTGAAACCGCCCTGCGCTGGGCGGCGGAGCGGGGAATGGCGGACCAGGGGATAGACCCGCTGGCCCTGTGCACCCGGGGCAGCGCGATGATCTACATTTGGAAAGCCTTCGATGAAATAGGCGCCGACGGGGCGGATGTCTTCATCGATGTGCCCGCCGAATCGGAGACGCTTTTCGGCGCGGTGTACTTCGCCCTGGCCTGCGGCATCACCAACGGTTACGCCAACGCTGACGGAACCTTCAGCTTCCGTCCCGACAAGGTATGCACCCGCGGCGAGATCGTTACCTTCCTCCACCGGGCCTATGTCCCGGAAGCCAGCCTGGTTTCCGACTTCTAAATCCCTGAAAGCCGCCCCATAGGGGCGGCTTTTTTGCGTTTCCCTCTTTACGTCTCCGAAACGATATGATATAATTCCAGGGATTAGATTGGAGGGAACTGTGTGGAAGAACTGGTAGAGCTGAAACAACAGCTCATGCAGGCGCGGCCCAACGGCTGGGACGACCTGCCCGACATTCCGCTCTATATGGACCAGGTGGTGTCCTACCTGTCCCGGCAGATGGCCGGCTTTTGGGAGGGAGATGGGCTCACCTCCGCCATGATTAACAATTATATCAAGGATGGTTTGCTGGAGCGGGCCAACGGAAAAAAGTATGGACAGGAGCATCTGGCCTACCTCACTGCGATCTGTGCGCTGAAGCAGGTGATGAGCGTGCGGGAGATGAAGGTGCTTACCACTGTGGGCCGGGAGATGCGGGCGCCGGAGAAGCAGTTTGAGTACTTCTGCCGCTATCTGGACGAGGCCATGTCGGAGACCGCCCGGCACATCGACGAGAATACCACCGACCACGACCTGCCCAAGCTGGTGCTGGACCTGGCCATGCGTAGCTACGCCAATATGGTGGCCTGCCACCAGGCCTTGGCTGTTTTAGCCCAGCGGACGGGGCATGAGGATCTGTTGAAAAAGAAAAAGTAAGAAGCGCGAGGATAACCCGCGTGACAATAAAAGTCCTAAATCTGTTTTTGGAGGTACGAAACCATGAGCAACTATGTCATCATCACCGATTCGTCCTGCGATCTGCCTGACAGCTTGGTCAAGGAGCTGGAGCTGGAGGTGCTCCCCCTGTCCTTCATTATGGACGGCAAGACCTATCGGAACTATTCGGATAACCGGGAAATGTCCCCCAAAGACTTTTATAACAAGGAGCGGGAGGGCATTATGGCCACCACCAACGCCGTCAACGTGGGCGAGGCCACGGAGGCCATTGAGGCGGTGCTCAAACAGGGAAAGGACGTGCTGGTGCTGGGCTTCTCCTCCGGCCTGTCCACCACCTTTAACTCCTTCCAGATCGCAGCGGAGGAGCTGGCGGAGCAGTACCCGGACCGGAAAGTCTACGCCGTGGACACGCTGTGCGCGTCTTTGGGCCAGGGGATGCTGGTGTATCAAGCCGCCAAGCTGCGCCAGGCGGGCAAATCCATTGAGGAGGTCCGGGATTGGACGGAGCAGAACAAGCTGCGCCAGTGCCACTGGTTCACCGTCAATGACCTGTTCTTCCTGAAGAAAGGCGGCCGGGTGTCCGCCGCCACCGCTGTGGTGGGTACCATGCTCCAGATCAAGCCTGTGATGCACGTGGACAACGAGGGGCATCTCATCAAGGTGGACACCGCCCGGGGCCGCAAGGCGTCCCTCAACGCCCTGGTGGACAAGGTGGGCGAGCTGGGGGAGAACCCCGCCGAGCAGACCATGTTCATCAGCAACAGCGACTGTGCGGAGGATGCCCAGTATGTGGCGGACGAGATCAAAAAGCGCTATGGGACAAAGGAGATCATTATCAACTCCATCGGGCCGGTGATCGGGGCCCACACCGGGCCGGGGTGCGTGGCGCTGTTCTTTATGGGCAAGCACAGGTAAATCCCCGCATCAAAATAAACAGGAAGGAAGAAAACTTTATGAAAAAAAGATGGTTTTCCTTAGCGCTGGCGCTGATGATGGCGCTGTCCCTGGCCGTGCCCGCTTTCGCAGCGGAGAACGGCGCGCCAGTGGGAAGCTATACCGTGGATCTGGACAAGCCGGACGATGCGGAAATGGGGGCGGATGGCGAATTCACGGTGCGGTATCTCACCTCCAGCCGGAGTTATGAGGAGCCGAACCTTCGGGTGGATCTCACCCGCACCATTCCCCAGGGCGACTCGTTTACCTGGACGGGGCTGCGCGCTTCCCACACCACCTATTTCCGCTTTTTTACCGACCTGGACAACGACGGAACCTATGACGAGCGGCTGGTGATCAAAGAGTCCGAGAAATACGTCCTTGCCCCTTACGAGGAGAAGTATTCCGTCTCCCTCACCCAGATCAGCGGCAGGCCGCAGCCCGCCGGCACCTTTGCCTCCATGCTGGAGGAGATGGGCGGCGAGCTATCCCAGGACAGCTCCGGCGTTATGACGCTTGCCATCCCCAGCGACAGCCTGTGCCAGTTCTTTGGCGGGGACACGCTGTTTGAGTGGGGGATCATGCGGGGCGGTGGAAGCGATGTGGTAGCCAAGGGCACCATGCTCTTTACCGCGGAGGAACAGACGGCCGAACCCGTCCCCGAGTTCACCGACGTGCCCGAGTGGTGCGCCCAAGCGGTGGCCTGGGCCGCGGGAAAGGGCGTCGCCCAAGGCACCGGCGGCGACAAATTCACCCCCGGCAACCCCTGCACCCATGAGCAGATTTTGACCTTTCTGTACCGGGCGGTTCGCAACAAGGGCGCGGCCGCGGCGGAGGATATGGCCCTGGCACTGGAGTGGGCCCGGGAGAAGGGCATGATCGGCGATTCCTTTGACCCCAAAGACGGCTGCACCCGGGCAGATGCGGTGAGCTACATCTGGCAGGTCAAGGGCAGCCCTGAGGCCGAAGCCGCGGGCAGCTTTACCGATGTGGATGCGGACGCGGCTTATGCCGCCGCCGTCAGCTGGGCGGTGGAAACCGGCATCGTGGAGGGTTATCCGGACGGCGGCTTCCAGCCCGGCACCGTTTGCAGCCGGGGCGTGATCGCCACGATGCTCCACCGGACCTATGTTCCGGAAGCCCGTTTGAAGTAAACCATCAGCCAGCCGCCTCCAAACTGGGAGGCGGCTGGTTTCATTTTTCATAAATTTTTTGTTCTTGCTCTTGACAAAGGCGTATATAGCAGGTATACTGTATATATAGTATATATACAAAATATGGGGCTGCTGACGAGCGCCCCCAAAGAGGTGCACCATGGATATTATCATCAGTAATTCCTCCGGCGCGCCGATCTATGAGCAGATCGTGCGCCAACTGAAGGGGCTCATCCTTTCAGGCGAATTGGCCGAGGGGGAGGCCCTGCCCTCCATGCGGCTGCTGGCAAGAGACCTGCGCATCTCCGTCATCACCACCAAACGGGCTTATGAGGAGCTGGAGCGGGAGGGCTTTCTCACCACCGTCCCCGGCAAGGGCTGCTTTGTGGCCGCCCAGAACCGGGAAACCCGGCGGGAGGCCGTGCTGTGCCAGATCGAGGAGCACCTGGCCCAGGCAGTGGACGCCGCCAAGGCGGGGGCCGTGAGTCTGGACGAGATCACCGAAATAATAAACACCTTGTATTGCGAGGAGTAATTATGACAAACTGTATTGAACTGAACGGCCTTGTCAAAGAGTACAAGACCTTCACCCTGGGGCCTGTGGACCTGAAGGTGCCCGGCGGTTCCATCTTGGGTCTCATCGGGGAGAATGGGGCGGGCAAGACCACCCTGATCAAGTCCATGCTGGGCATCACCCGGCCCACCGCCGGGGCGGTGAAGCTTCTGGGCACCGACCCGGACCGGGCCAAGGAGGACATCGGCATCGTGCTGGACGACTGCTTCTTCTCCGAGTACCTGCGGGTGCGGGACGTGGAAACCGTGCTGTGCCGGGTGTTCAAGGCCTGGGACAAGGGACTGTACCGGGACTATCTGGACAAGTTCGGCCTGTCCGGGGCGAAAAACATCAAGGAGCTGTCTCGGGGGATGCGGATGAAGCTGTCCCTGGCCGCCGCGCTGGCCCACCGGCCCCGCCTGCTCCTGCTGGACGAGGCCACGGCGGGATTGGACCCGGTGGTGCGAGAGGAGATCCTGGACGAGTTCCTGGCCTTCGTGTCCGACGAGGACCACGCCATCCTCATCTCCAGCCACATTACGTCGGATCTGGAAAAGGTGGCGGACTACATCGCCTACCTCCACCAGGGGAAGCTGCTGCTGTGCGACGAGAAGGACCGCCTGCTGGATAGCTATGGGCGGCTGGTGTGCACGCGGGAGGAACTGGAGCAGGTGGACCGGGGCTATTTGGTGAGCGTTCGGAAAAGCCAGTATTCCACCGAGGCCCTCATCCGGCGCAAGGCCGATTTCAAGCGGCTCTACCCCAAGCTGGCGGTGGAGCCGGTGACTCTGGACGAGCTGATGGTATTTATCGTAAAGGGGGAACGGGCATGACCGGGCTGATTTTGAAGGATTTTCTCATTCTGCGCAAGACCCTGCGCAGTTATCTGCTGATGCTCGCCATCTATGTGGCGGTGGCTTTCTTGGGATATTGGTCGGCCTCCTTCGTAGGCGGCTTCATGATGGTGATGGTGTCCATGCTGCCCATGAACGTATTTGCCTATGACAAGCAGGCCAAATGGGACGTGTACGGTCTGTCCCTGCCGGTGGGCCGCACCAAAACGGTGGCGGCACGGTATCTGGCGGTGCTGATTATGTTCGCGGCCTCCGCAGTCCTTACCACTGTGGTGAGCGTGGCGCTGAACATTGCAGGCCGCATGGAGGAGAGCTTGGGGGAGTACCTGCTCGCCTGCACCGTCTGCGCCGTGCTCGCCATGCTGGTCAACGCCATGCTGCTGCCCTTCCTGTACAAATTCGGCCCGGAACGGGCCCGGATGATGTTTTTTGGCGTCATGGGCGTCATTGTTCTGCTGATTGTGGCGTTTCTGCTCCCTCTGGGCGGGCTGGAGTGGCTCAAGTCCCTGGACGCGCCCACCCTGGAGCAGATCGCCGCCGTCCCGGTGGCCGCAGTCATCGCGGGGGTGGTGTTGCTGGTCCTGTCCTTCCTGCTGTCCCGGCACTTCTACGGGGCAAAAGACGTATAATGTGGATAAACGGGCGCCCCCGCTGAGGCGGAGGGCGCTCGTTTTCGTTTGTTTCCCCGCGTTCAAGCGGGGCGTCTTCCATATGGGCCCGGTGGAGAAGGAGGGCGGATATATCGTCGGACCGCACTTACGGGAGCCACGAGCCGGGGTCTGCTTTCCCCAAGCTTGCGATATTTTCCCGCAGGAGGCAAGTCCTGTTCACTCCGCCGTCTGTTCACAAAATTCCCTTGAATTTTCTCCCGCCTTCCTGTATAATCGGACGTATTACACAAGATATGGTATGGAGGTACACCCCTTGAAACGAATTCTCAGTGCATTTTTGGCTATCGTAACCGGCGTGCTGCTGTGCGCCGGGGTCCACACGGCGCTGGCCGCCGGTCCCGTGGAAAACAGCGGCCAGCCCTATTACATCGTCGTCAACCGCGCTATGAACACTGTCACGATCTATGAGCTGGACGAGGAGGGATACTACACCGTCCCAGTGAAAGCCATGGTGTGCTCCGTGGGGCGCAAGGGCCATGCCACCCCCACCGGCACGTTCTCCATCGGCGGGCGGTGGACCTGGGTCCATATGCTGGACGATTCCTATGGTCAGTATTGTACCCAGATCAAGGGGAACATCCTCTTTCACTCGGTGTGCTACACCAAACGAAGCCCGTCCACCCTGATAACGGAGGAATACAACGGGCTGGGCGAACCCGCTTCTCTGGGCTGTGTGCGCCTCCAGACGGCGGACGCCAAGTGGATTTATGAGAACTGCGGCCGGGGCACCAAGGTCACCATTCTGGACGATTTGGACTCCCCCGGTCCTCTGGGCAAGCCGGACAAGCTGGTGGAGTACATATCGGACGAGCAGGCCAACGGCTGGGACCCCACCGACCCCCGGGAGGAGAACCCCTGGCATGAGCTTTTGGAGCGGAAGGAGCAGACGGTATCCTGTGCTTTAGCGGCCCAGGTGCTGTACCAGCTGTCTGGGGAGGAAGGCTTGGAGGACCCCGTCGATATCGTGGCCTGGGCGGTGGAGCGCGGTCTGCTGGAAGACGGCGGAGAGGGGCTGGACCCCGCCCATCCTGTGACCCGGCAGGAGCTGATTGACATCCTGTGCCGGCTTGAGGACGCCGAGGCACAGGAGTGAGCTTGTGCAAGGAGGCCCCCGCTTGGCGGGGGCCTCTTGTTATGCGGGAGGGGTTTCTTTGCGGCGCTTCCACCATATCCAGACCAGCCGGGCGGTGTAGACGGGCAGAAAGATGCTCAGTATGGCGACAGCCAAATAGGCCAGGTAGAACAGAAGCATGACGGGCGGCGCAAAGCTGCCCGTCGTATTCAGCGCGATCCACATCAGCTGGAATCCCCACAGCGGGGAGTACCACTGGCCCATCATTACCGGCGTGTATAGCAGGACATATCCCGCCGTCCAGGCCATCCAGCCGTCGATGAGAAATCCGTGCTTTTTCGCCAGCAGCAATGGCACGCCGAAAATGGCCAGCACCCCGCCGATAAACAGCAGGGGATCGCCCCCAACGAACGCGGCAAGCATCATCATCATCATTCCCCCGGCAATTAGGAGGATGCCAAGGGTTTGGATCGGGGTGAACTTCCATTGCGCATAAACCGCTGCCCGCTCCGGCTTTGGCGCGCAAGGCGCCTCCGGCTGGGCCAGCTGGGGCGTTTCCCCCTCCCGCACCAATTCGTCCACCGTCACGCCGAACAGGTCGGCCAGCTTTACGATTTTGTCCAGCTCGGGCACCGACTGGTTTGTCTCCCACTTGCTCACCGACTGCCGGGACACGTCCAGCTTTTCCGCCAGCTCGCCCTGGGACAAATTTTGCGCGGTGCGCAGCTCTAAAATTTTTTCCGACAAGGTCATGGCCACTCGCTCCTTTCTGCCCCTATTTTACCAGGTGCGGCGGAGCGAAATCAACCAAGAGGGCTTGGAAAATATAGCAACCAGCGGTTGCACCCCTCAAAAAGCCCGTCCATCGGAGGATGGACGGGCTTTATTCACTCTCTCAGTCGCAGGTCGTCTCCGTAGAACGTGAGCTCCCAGTACAGGCCACCGATGCGGGAGGCGAGCTGGGGGGTGTAGCGCTGGGCGATCTGCTCCATGGACAGGTTGGTGGAGATGATGGTGTGCCGCTCTCCCTGAAGGCGGCTGTTCACCACCTCGTACAGGGCGGACTGGGTGGAGGGCAGGGTGTGCTCGCTGCCCAGGTCATCCAGAATCAGCAGGTCGCAGCCCAGATACCGCCGGGCGTCGTCCCGGGCCTGGCGCTCCTCCCCGGCGTCCCGGGTGAAACGGCGGGTCTCAAAGGCGGAGAACAGGTTGATGGCGGTGTCGTACACCACAGAATGGCCCCGCTGGGAGACCTCCCGGGCGATGCAGCCGGACAAAAAGGTCTTGCCCAGCCCGGTGCCCCCGGACAGCAGCAAGTTTTTCAAGGGGTAGCTGGGGAACTGCCGGGCATAGCCTTCACACACCGCCGTCACCCGGCGCATCTGCTCCCGGGGGGAGCGGCTCTGCCCCTGCCAGGGCTGGTCGCTGTAGATGTCCAGGCGCAGGCGGTCAAAATTCTGCTCATCGGTGAGGTTGAGCAGGGCGGTGAGGGCGCGCAGCTGCTCCTGGGCGCACAGCTCCTTCAGACAGGCGCACATACCGCTCTGGGTCCAGCCCGTGTCTCCGCAGCGGGGACAGGCGGGCACGTCGTCCAGGGCGTCCGGGCCATAGCCCAGCTCGGCCAGCAGGGCGGTGCGCTGGGCCTGGAGCTCCCGGCTGCGGGTGCGGATGGCGGTGATCTCCGGGCCGTCGGGCTGCACCGGCTTTCCACCCACGGCTAGCAGGGCCATGTCCGTCATGGCGCCCCGCAGGGCGGTGTCCACCTGCTTGAGCCGGGGCTGCTTGGCGTACAGCTCCCGCTCCAAATCGAAGCGCCGGCGCTCCCGACTGTCCCGGCGGCGCTCCAGCCGAGCCAGCGCCCGGCGCATAACGGTGGGTTCATAGGACACGTCAGCCCTCCCCTTTCTTTTGCTCGGCTAAGAATTTATCCAGCCAGTCGGCGTTTTTCTGGATGCGCTCCTGGCTGGGCTGGAAGTCCCTGGGCTGAGCCTGAGGGGGTCTGCCCCGCTTGGGGGGCCTGTCCCCTGCCTCCACCTGGGCGGTTGTGCGGTAGCCGGAGGCGTGCCAGGACTGCAAAATTTTGTTCATGTACGGCCAATTCATGGCCTTTTTTTGGTACACAGTGCGCTCATAGGCCAGGCGGATGAGCTCGTCGCTTATCCCCATGTCCACCCAGGCGGCGATAAATTCCCGCTCCTTCTCCACGGCGGGGCGGCGCTCCGTCACGCCCACGGCCTGAAGCACGGCCCACTCCCGTCCGTCCACCGCCTCCTGCCGGCGCAGGTAGTCTTCCGCCCTCTCCAGGGTGTCGATGCCCAGCCGCTTCCACTTGAAGGCCTCCCGCTGAATCTGAGGCATTCGGGGGAAGGCGGCGGGGCTGTTTTTCTGCCGTCGTTCCCGCCCCACCGCCCAACTGGTGAGCAGCAAAATCACCTCAGCGCCCAGCCCCAGATGGTCGTACATGGTGTACAGGCACCGGAGGTCGTGGTCGGTGAACACCCGGCCCAGGCGGTTTTCCATCTCCCGGCACAGTCCCTGAAAGAGCGGCTCGCGCTCCAGGGCGGCTGCGATTTCTCCCCGGCTGTACTCGGGCGGCCGGTCGTCCGCCTTGGGCGGGGGGGCGGGCTGGGCGTCGGGCCGGGGCTGGGCCAGCCCAAGGGCGGCCAGACGCCCCCAGGCGGGAGAAAGTCGCTCCTCCGGCCAGCGCAGGCGCTGGGTGGCCCGGCCGGCGTCCCCGCCGCACTCCAGCAGGGCCAGATAGAGCAGAGCGCAGTCCCCGTCGCCGGACTCCACCAGCAGCTGGGCCGCCTGGGCGGACATGGACAGTATTTCGCTGGGCAGCAGCAGCGCACTCAATGGCTTCGCCCTCCCCTCGTTCAGTTCGTCAAATTGAACTTTTATTTTACACGAAATCGGAAAAAAAATCAACCGCCTGCGGGCGGTTGACTTTTCGCGCATCAGTGGTTCAGCTTGGACACGTCCTCCAGATAGATGGACACCTCGCCGCACTCCGGGCAGACGGCCACCTTGGGCTTGCCAATGCGCCCGCTGAACAGCTTGTTTTCCTGGGTGGAGAGCACCACGCCGTAGCCCGCGCCCTCCACTTTCACCGTGCAGCCCTCCTGCATTTCCGCGCCGCATCTGAGGCACTTTCTCATTGTTGTCATCTCCTTATGTTCTAATGGAATCTTAACCGGCCGCCCCGTCCGGCCTGCTCAGCTTCAGCGTCCAGTACGCAAACGCCGTCTGTCCCACGCCCCACACGATGCACACCGCCAGCGCGGGCAGGAAGCCCCAGTTAAAGAACATCCCGCCCAGGGCAAATACTGTCCACAGGGCCATACACGTCCGGCACATGGCCTGATATGCCTTGAATGCGCACTGGCCGATGAGGGCACGCTCCGCCTCGTCACAGCTTTCGTACCATTTCTTCTGGAATTTGGTGTCATACACCGAGCCCCGCTTCTCCGGGTTGAGCTGTTTCGTCAGGTCCACCAGCTTCTGTTGAAGCACCATAGGGGCGAACAGACTCAACAGAAAGCCCGCCAGGCCGCCGAAGAACACGGGAGCCGGCATCATCCGCTCCGTCCCCGCGTTGCCCACGAACCCGGCAAACATCGCCGAGAGCAAAAAGAACGCCAGCACGGTGCATAGTCCAGTGATCCAGATGCACACCGACAGCCTGGCCTCGGCCTTGCCGCTCGCCGTTTCGTCCTCCCCGTCCCAGGCGGCCAGCTGCTTTTTCGCGCTGAAATAGATGGGCAGGCACACGGCGAATTCAATTACGGGCAGGGCGATGATCAGCCATGCCGCCACGCGGTTGGTGAAAAACAGCCCGGCGGCGGCCAGCACGTCCTCAAAGCCCTCCAGATTCAGAAACACCAGAGAAAAGCCCAAAACGCCGCCAAGGGCCAAGCTGAGCACCACGGTCAGGATGAACTTGGGCAGGGCCTTTTTATTCTCCTGCAGAGCGGTATTGTTATTGTTTTTCATCGTTCTCCTCCTCCAGAATAAAGATGTCCTCCACCGTCACCCCGCAGATTTTTGCCAGGGTGAGGGCCAGCGTCACCGACGGGGAGTAATCCCCCCGCTCGATGAGGCTGATGGTCTGCCGGGACACCCCGGCCATGCGCCCCAGCTCCTGCTGGTTGACGCCCAGCGCCGCCCGGCGCTCCTTTAATCGGTTTTTCAGCATGGCCGCGCCCTCCTCCTCTACTCGGCGGCCTTGTCCTCGGAGAGAATGGAGCCCCAGAGCTGCTGGAGCAGGCTCTTTTCCCCGTTCATGCGCCCATGAGCCTCCCGAATCCCATTACGTACCGCCCACTTGATGACAAAGTACAGCGCGGCCAATACAATCAGGGCCGTCCCGCCGCTGACATCCAATTCATTCCATAACATCAGTAATTCCTCCTGACAGTTTTCTTTGTCGTTATGACAACTGTGTTTGTCTATTTGACAACTTTAATTGTCAAACTGAGAATAGCACATCCTGTCGGAGCTGTCAAGAGTGTTTCGCAAAAATTTCAAAAATGTAAAATTTATTCCGGGGGCTTGCCAGTGAGCGTCGAATTATGTAGAATGAACATAAATTCAACCATTCACCTCACCGGAAAAGGAGACCACATGAAAAAACGCATCGCCGTGCTTGCGCTGGCCGTTCTGCTGGCAGTCACCGTCAGCCCAGCAGCCCAAGCCGCCCCAGACCGGGGCTCCCCCTTCGCCGATCTGCAAGAGGACCACTGGTCCTATGAATACGTGGCCGGCCTGTATGAGCAGGGCGTGGTGAACGGCTATCCTGACGGGACCTTCCGCCCTGCGGGGAGCGTCACCTGGGGCGAATCCTTCAAGCTCATCCTGCTGGCCATTGGCTGCGAGGAGCCGGAGCGCGATCCCGAGCAGCATTGGGCCTATCCGTACATCCAGCTCGCCCTGGACAACCGTCTGGTCTATGTCTATGATGAGGAAACTCTGGACCAAGTGCCCACCCGGCTGAGCGTGGCCCGCATGGCGGCCCGGGCGCTGGACCTGACGGACATCTCCGGCGAGAGCCCCTACACTGACTGCTCCGACGGCTACGTGACGGAGCTGTTTGAGAAGGGGATTATGGACGGCTTCCTGGAGGACGACGGCAGCCGAACCTTCCGCCCGGAGGAGCCCATTTCCCGGGAACAGATCTGCGCCATCCTTCAGCGGATGATGGATGCGGATTTTACCCAGCGCCCCGGTATGTTCCAGTACAGCAACTACTGGCTGGATGAGCTGGAGGGCGTGCCCCTGTCCACCTTCACCCCCGAGCAGTTTGTGGAGGACGAGCGGGGCCGGCTGAGCTGGACCGGCGGGGGCTGGTACGCCCACGGCATCGACGTGTCCGGCCACAAGAGAGAGATCGACTGGACGGCGGTGGCGGAGGACGGCATCGACTTCGCCATCGTCCGGGCGGGCAACCGCTTCTATGGCAAAAACGGCAGCGGAGCAGTGGCGGAGGACTCCTATTTTGACGCCAATATGCAGGGGGCCATCGCCGCGGGGCTGGACGTGGGGGCCTACTTCTTTTCAAACGCCATCACTGTGGAGGAGGCGCTGGAGGAGGCCGACCTGCTGCTGTCCAAGCTGGAGCCATACCGGGAGTACGTCACCTACCCGGTGGTGTGCGACTGGGAGTACCTGGGAGGCAAGGAGTCCCGGGCCTACGGCGTGGACGCCAAGGTGATCACCGAGTGCATCGCCGCCTTCTGCCAGCGGGTGGAGGAGGCGGGCTACCAGCCCATGGTCTACTTCAACAAGTACTGCGGCTATGTGAAGATGGACCTGAGCAAGCTCACCCGCTACCCCTTCTGGTACGCGGAATACACCGATTACGAGAATGTGCCCAGCTGCCGCTACGGCTTCCAGATGTGGCAGTACACCTCCAGCGGCCAGGTGGAGGGCATCCAGTCCGATGTGGATATGAACCTGTGCTTTGTGCCCTTCCCCCTGCCCGCCCAGCCCGACCCGGCGCCGGAGGGGGAGCCCTCCCAATCCCCGTTGGACCCGGAGCCCACTCAGCTCCCGTTCCCGGAGACAGCTCCGCCTCTATATCCCGCGTGAGAAACGCCCCTCCCCCAAGCAGGGGAGGGGCGTTTTCTATCCGATAAATTCATGCAGCAGGGAGTCCGGCGGTACCAGGGCGGGGTCGATGGGCTGGAACCGGTCCAGGGCGCGGACCAGCTCCAGCAGCTCGCCCCGGCGCTGGTTTTCCCGGGGCACCGCCGCCATGAGGGGCTTGGCGTAGCTGGCCATCACCGAGGCCTCGTAGGCCAGGGCGGTGTCGAATTTGATGTGGGCGGTGTCCCGGTAGGGGGAGATGTACAGCTTTTCTCCCCGGCGCACGTTGGTCCACATATCCAGCGTGCCGCTCACGTCGGTGCCTCGAAAATTGTAGTCCCGCACCGCTCGCCGGGTGAGACGCAGCCAGGTGCGCTTGAACACCACATGGTCCTGCTCGTCCACAACGTCGCTCCTGGCGGAGATGTACAGCCGGGTGGCGTCCGGGTGGCGGCTGGTGAGCTGGGTGTTGAGCGCGTGGATGCCCTCGAAAATGGCCACCTCGTCCCGCCCCAGCTTGAGGGGGGTGCCCCGGCTGTCGTTGCGCATCTGCCGGGCGAACTCGAACCGGGGCACTAAGATCCACTCCCCGCGGGTGAGCTTTTCAAAATGCTGGTCCAGCAGCTTCAGGTCCATCATCTCTGGGGACTCGTAGTCGATGGCGCCGTCCGGGGTGCGGGGGAGGACGGCGGGGTCCTGGGTGACGAAATAGTCGTCCATGGACACCGGATGGGTGCGCACCCCCCGGCGTTCCAGCTCCCGACTGAGCTTTTCCGCCGTGGTGGTCTTGCCGGATCCCGAGGGACCGGACAGCAGCACGACAGGGCTTTTTTTCAAGTTGGCGCAGATCTGTTCGGCGGCCCGGGCGATCTTGTCCTGATAGCCCTGGTCGCACGCCTCCATAAATCCCACGGGGTCGCGCCGGACGGCAGCGTTGATTTCGGTGAGCCTGTAGGCCATATTGCGCCTCCTTTAAAAAAGCTTTGAAGATGTGAAAAAAACGGGCGAAAGTGCATCGGTTCGGCGGTGGATTCTTTGCCCCGCCGACGGTATAATGAGGGGGTAATCAACGAAAGGAGCGAGTGAAAATGAGTTTAGGAAACAGTTTGTGGAGTGCCCGTAAGAAATGCGGTCTGTCCCAGGAGGAGGTGGCGGAAAAGCTGGGGGTGAGCCGCCAGACCATCTCCAAGTGGGAGACGGACGAGACCCTGCCCGACATCCGCCAGTCCAAGCGGCTGGCCGCGCTGTACCGGGTGACGCTGGACGAGCTCATCGACTTTGACCTGGACGTGCAGGAGGTGCAGCAGGCCATTGAGCGCACCAGCGACGCGGTGACGGAGAAAATCGACTGGACCGCCGCCTGGGGAAAGAAGTACCCCATCCTGGTGGCATACCAGGAGCAGGTGGACCCAGCGCCCTATGCCCAGGGGCTGGTCGAGCTGCTGGACCGGCTTAAAAAGGAGTACAGTTACAGCGAGCTGGATGCAATGCTGGTGCTTAAGGACATCTTGGCCAAGGTGTGGCAGGCCCGGAAGAAGGGGTGAGGCACTTTGCCTGGGCCCAGGCGCGGGCGAAGTACCGCTTCATAAAGGCCCTCTGGGCCGGGTCGCCGGAGTAGAACTGGTCCCGCCGGATGACCTCGGCGATGAGCTGAGTGAGCTCCTCCTGCCGCTGGGGCGGCTGAGCGCTGTACCGTAGCACCTTCAGCCGCCCCGCCGCCTCGTGTTCCAGCAGAGCTGCGTACACATCGGGGACATACTGCGCCTCCACGGGGGTGTCCCCTTCTGCGTAAAACAGGCTTTCGCGCCCCTCCGCCGCCCGGGCGCCTTCCCTGGGGGCGCGGTAGAGCCAGCCGGAGACGCCGTCATAAAACGCCCGAAGCTGGTCGGGGAACTGTTCCTCATAGATGGCCGTGCCGTCTT
Source organism: uncultured Oscillospiraceae bacterium (assembly GCA_910587285.1). Classification (GTDB taxonomy): domain Bacteria; phylum Bacillota; class Clostridia; order Oscillospirales; family Oscillospiraceae; genus Enterenecus. Next base: position 44,395 of record CAJULM010000008.1, read on the forward strand.
CCACCCGGCCGGTGACGTGCTTGACGGAGGATCCGGTGCGCTCCTCGTCCCAGATGTAGAACAGGGCGTAGGGCACGCAGTCGGTGAGGTAGACCACCCGCGTGTCCGTGCCGTGGAGGGTGGAACGGGCCTCCAGGACCGCAATCCCCGCCGTGGCGGAGCCGTGGTAGAGATATTCCATAAGACCTCCTGATTATGTCCGCTTAAACTGCTTTTCCAGCTGATTTTTGGTCAGCTCAATGGCCACCGGCCGGCCGTGGGGGCAGTATTTTACTTCCCCGGACAGAACCATGCGGGCCACTGCCTCCAGCTCCTCCGCCCCGCTGCGCCAGCCGCCCTTGATGGCCGCCTTGCAGGCCATGGTGTGCAGCAGCTCGTCCCGGGCGGCGGAGGGGTCGGCGGTGCCGGTCAGCCGTAGCCGCCGGGCCAGCTCCAGCAGGGCGCTTTCGATGTCCCCGGCGTCCAGGTAGTCCGGCGAGCAGCGCACCGCCAGCGCGGTGGAGCCGAACTCCTCCACCTGGAAGCCGAACTGGGCCAGCAGCTCCCCCTGGCTCAGCAGGAGCTCCAGCTCCTCCGGAGTGGGGGAGAGGGTGACGGGGGTTAAAAGCTCCTGCACCATAGGCTGGTAGTCCGCCGCCTTGAGCCGGTCAAAATTGGCCCGCTCATGGGCGGCGTGCTTGTCGATGAGCAGAACCCGGTCCCCCTGCTCCACCAGCACATAGGTGTGGAACAGCTCCCCCCGGACCACCCAGGGCTCTTCCTGTGGAGCGGGCTCCGGCTGGGGCGGCGGGCTGGGAGGGACGGGGGCGGGCTTTGACTGGGGCGGCGGTTCAGGCTGAGTCCGCTGGGCTGGGGCTTCCGCCTCCATTGGGCGGGGTTTGGCCTGCTGGACAGGGGGCGCTTTTTCCACCGGAGGCGGAGACAGCTTCTCCGGCAGGGGCTCCACCCACTGGAAGGGGGAGTCCTTCTTTTTTTGCGCCGCCGGGGGCGGGGCCGCAGTCTTAGCCGCCGGCGGCGGGGCGGGCTCAGGCTGCTTTCCCGGCGGAAAGCCCGGCATGGGCTGGAACCGGGCGGCGGGCATGAACTGGGTCCCCGCCTGCCCCTTTCCTCCGTCGTGGAGGGGCAGGGCGGTCTGCCGGGCGGTCACGGCGTCCTCTCCCTTCACCCCGGGCAGCACCGCCTGGGGGCGGGTGTGGTCCCGGTCCAGGGCGGAGAGCACCGCGTAGTACACGGTGGAGAACACCGCCTGCTCCCGCTGGAACTTCACCTCGGTTTTGGTGGGGTGGACGTTCACGTCCACCTCGCTGGGGCGCACGGTGAGGTGGATGACGCAGCCGGGAAATTTGCCCACCATCTTTTGGTTTTTGTAGGCCTCCTCCACCGCAGCGGTCATAAGCCTGCTTTTGATATACCGGCCGTTGACGAAAAAGTGCTGATAGCTCCTGCTGCCGCGGCAGCAGGTGGGCAGGGAGGCGAAGCCCTCCGCGGCCATCCCCTCGCCCGACCCCTTCACGGGGAGAAGGCCAAGGGCGATGTCCCGGCCCATGACGGCGTAGACGGCGCTTTTGAGCTGGCCGTCGCCGGGGGTGAGCAGCTCCTGCCTGCCATCCCGGATGAATTTGACGCTCAGTTCCGGGTGGGACAGGGCGGTGCGCTGGACCACGGCAAACACCGCCGCCCCCTCGGCGGCGTCCTTTTTCATAAACTTCAGCCGGGCGGGGGTGTTGAAAAACAGCTCCCGCACGGTCATGGCGGCGCCCTTGGGGCAGCCTGCCTCCTCCTGCCCAGTGACCACTCCCGCCTCCACGGTGAGGAGCGTGCCCAGCGCCTGGCCCTGGGTGCGGGTGAGCAGCTCCATTCGGGCCACGGCGGAGATGGCCGCCAGCGCCTCCCCGCGAAAGCCCAGGGTGCCGATGGCCTCCAAATCCCGCTCAGTGGCGATTTTGGAGGTGGCGTGGCGCAGGAAGGCGGTGGCGGCCTGGTCGGCGGGGATGCCGCAGCCGTTGTCCGTCACCCGGATGAGGGACATCCCTCCGTGGGAAATCTCCACCGTGACAGCGCTGGCCCCGGCGTCAATGGCGTTTTCCAGCAGCTCCTTCACCACGCTGGCGGGGCGCTCCACCACCTCGCCGGCGGCGATCAGGTCGGCCACGTGGGGGTCTAATTGTTTAATTACCGCCATATTATACCTCGAGTAATATAGTGATAGGTCCGTCATTCTGGGAGAACACCTGCATCTCGGCGGCGAACTCCCCGTGCTCCACCTGGAACCCCTTCTCCCGGCAGGCGGACATGAACCGCTCGTAGAGGGGGACGGCCAGGTCGGGCTTGGCCGCGTGGGAGAACCCTGGGCGACGGGAGGAGGTGTCGGCGTACAGGGTGAACTGGCTCACCACCAGCAGCGCGCCCCCCACTGCGGCCAGGTTCAGGTTCATCTTTCCGTTCTCATCGTCAAAAATGCGCAGGCCGCACACCTTGTCCGCCAGCTTGTCGGCGGTGGCCTGCGTGTCCTCCGGGCCCACCCCCAGCAGCACCAGCAGACCCTGGTCGATGGCTCCGTTTATCTTATCGTCAATCTCCACCCGGGCGTTTTTTACCCGCGTCACAACTGCCTTCATGGCGAGCCCTCCTTGTTTCCCTCACAGAAATGGTAAAATTTTCCTAACTGCATCTCCCGCCGGAACGCGCAGTTCCGGGCCACGTAGGCATCCAGCCCTGGTCCTGGGGGGTGTACGGTTCAGGGAATTCCTTCAGGCCGGGGAACTCCCGGCGGCGCTGTTCCATCATCACCCGCTCGTCCTCGGCGGTGTGCCGCCCGTGCTCCGCTACCAGCACCGGGGCCTTTCGGTGTTTGGACATCGCCGCCGCCTCGTAGTCCATGGCGTACCAGCGATAGCCCCCGATGCGTGAAACGACATGGCCGTATTCGAGCGCCCATTCGGGAGGCGGCTGCTGCCCGTGGGCCTGGTCAAACGCCGCAGAATCCATCCCCATCGCGGCCCACACTTCTATCAGGGATGCCCGCTGCTTTTCCTCCTGCTGGAACTCCCGGACATAGGAGCGTGCACACAGGTCGGGCCGGTCTGTGAAGACGTGGAGGATATTTTGGAACAGCATCACGGAGAACCCCTCCTTTTTGGCTATTATACACCGCCAAGGGGTCCCTGTCATGCTTTATTTTCCCACGCAGAACCGCTCAAAGATCCGGGCGGTCACGTCCTCCCGCACAGTGCGCCCCGTCAGCTCGCCCAACGCGGCCATGGCCTCCTCCACGTCGGCCACCGCCGCGTCCGGGGCCAGTCCCGCCTCCAACGCCGCCGCGCCGCGCCGTATGGCCTTCTGAGCCCGGCCCGCCGCCTCCGCTTGGCGGGCGTTGGTGAGCAGGGCTTCGGTCTGCGCGCCTGTGTCGGCCGGGAACAGCGCCGCCACCGCCTGCTCCAGCTCATCCAGTCCCTGGCCGGTCTTGGCGGACACCTCCACCGACCCGGCAAGGGCGGACTGCCTTTCCGTCAGCAAAACCGGTCCGCCGTCCCCGCCGATGACACAGCCCAGGGCGCTGCGGTTTTGAGTGAGGTCCTTTTTGGAGGCCACAAAAATCCAGGGCTTTCCGGTTTCCTCCACCGCCCGCAGAAGCTCCGCGTCCTCCTGGGTGATGCGGGAGGAGGCGTCCACCACCGCCAAAATCAGTTCCGCCCGCTCCATGGCCGCGCGGCTTCGCTCCACTCCCAGCCGCTCCACCTCGTCCTGCGTCTCCCGCAGCCCCGCCGTGTCCACCAGGCGCAGCAGCACGCCGCCAAAGCTGACCCGCTCCTCCACCGTGTCCCGGGTGGTGCCGGGGATGTGGGTGACGATGGCCCGGTCGTAGCCCAAAAGCGCGTTGAACAGGGTGGACTTGCCCGCGTTGGGCCGGCCCACAATGGCGCAGGGAATCCCCTCGTTCAAAAGGCGGCCCCGGCGGTAGGTGGCGGCGAGCGCGTCCAGCCGCTGCGCCGCGCCGGCGAGCGCCTGGGCCAGCTCAGCCGCCTGAAAGGGCTCAATGTCCTCGTCTGGGTAGTCCAGCACGGCGTGAAAGTGGGCGCACAGGTCGGTGAGCTGCCGATAAACGCCGTCCACCGCCCGCTCCAGCGCACCGCCCAGCTGCCCTGCGGCCTGATAGACGGCGGCGGGGCTCTCCGCGTGGATCAGGTCGGCCACCGCCTCGGTGCGGGTGAGGTCCAGCTTTCCGTTCAAAAATGCCCGCTGGGTGAACTCGCCGGGCCGGGCCTGCCGGGCTCCGGCGGCGAACAGCGCCTCCAGCGCCAGCGCCAGCGCCGCCGGGGAGCCGTGGCATTGCAGCTCGGCGGTGTCCTCCCCGGTGTAGCTGCGGGGAGCGCGGGAGATGGCGCACAGGCAATGGTCGATGACGCCGCCGTCCTTGTCGTGGAGTGCGCCGTATACCAGCGTCCGGTCGGGGCGCTGTGCCATGGGCGCGCCGTAAAAGGGGGTGAACACCGTGTCCACGGCGGCGACGGCTTCCGGCCCGGACAGGCGGAGAATGCCGATGGCGCAGGGGACGGGCGGGGTGGCGATAGCGGCGATGGTGTCGTTCATGGGAGGGCACCTCCAACGGTAGTCATGTTCCGCAGCTCAGAATAGACGGGCGATTTGCGCCTCGTCCCAGTGGTATTGTTCAGGAAGGGCGGCGCATCCAAAGCGCAGGAAGCCAAATTCTGGGACACTTCCCCGGTCTATGGTGGCGTCAAACCACAGCCATTCTCCGTCCAGCTGTGCGACGTTCCACATATGGGGCTCGCTGAAATACTTGCCGGTTACGTTGTAGCAGGGGATGCCGGCGTGCTCGAACAGCAGCTTGAGGGCGTGGGCATAGCCGCCGCAGATGGCCTGCCCGTCCCGCAGGGCGCCCACCGCAGTGTGGGACTCGTAGGGTATATTCACCCTGTCCGAGTAATACCGCTGGTCGTACTGCACGTGCGCGGTCAGGTAGGCATAGAGAGCTTCCGCCTTCTCCCGGTCTGTCGTGGAGTCCGTCACCAGCTGCGCCGCCACCTCGCCGGCCAGTCGGTCGGCCTCGTCCAGCATCGCAAGGCATTCCTCCAGGGTTGTGCCCATGGCCGGCGTGCAGGTGATCTGGGTTCCGTCCCGGTTCAAAGCGCACAGAATATAGCCGCCGCCAACCTGCTGCAACGCGAGATTTATATGGTCTGGGGGCAGGGTGGGATCCGTGATGCGTATGGGAAAGGATGCCTCTCCCATATGGGTTTGGGCTGCGGCAATCAGCTCTTGAAGCGTGGCGGCGGAGAGGGCGCTATCCTCCGCGGGATAATCCCCGGTCTTATACGGCATATAGGACACCACGCGGATCAAAAGGTCCCCTTCCACGAGGGGAGAGACATCATAGGCGTATTTTAACTCCGGGTACTGCTTTGTCAGGCCGTAATATAGATTTTTCACATCAATTTCCGGCGTTTGATTGAAGGAAACCTGAGAAATGTCCATGGCCGGGGGCTGCCGGATTTCGCTGATGGCGGCGTACAGTACCTCCTGGATATCCTCAGGTTCGGCGATCACCACAGGCTCAGTGGGTTCCTCGGGCTCAGCTTCGGAGGGCTGTGCGGTGGGCGGCGGAGGCGTGGGACGCTCCGCCCTTTCGGACACGGCGGCCGAAGGGGAGGGGAGGGCGGAGGGCGGGACCTGGGAGGAAGGGGCGCAGCCGTTGAGCAGCAGGACGAGTCCCGCCAGCAGCAGAAGGATATGAGCTCTTATGTGTGTACGTTCCATGATTAGGAGGATCCCCTTTCTCTTTTTGCGGCAGGCATCTGCAAGGGACGCGCCCAAAGCCTTTCCTCAGTATAAAGCAACGCCCGCCGGAAAACAAGAGTTTCCGGCGGGCGTGACGCATTCAGCTTTTTTCCTCAAACACCGCGCCGCAGGACCGGCAGTGCACGGTGATGCGCCCCTTGCCCCGGGGCACCCGCATCTGCTGGCCGCAGTTGGGGCACTTGAAGTAGCGGTGCTCGCGGTCCTGTGTCCTGGCGCGGAAGGCCGTCCACCGGCGCTTGATGGGCCGGACGATCTGGAGAAAGCGGGCGTTTTCCGCCCGGCGGCGATCCAGGCTTCGGGACAGGGAGCGGAACAGGCTGACCAGCAGCACCACAGTGCCCAGCAGCTGAAAAATCAGCAGACGGGAGAACAAAAACACGACGTAAAGGAGAAGATACAGGCCGATAAGGAACAAATTCAGCTGGTCGCCCCCATAACGCCCCGTCATGAAGCGGATAAACCAACGGCGGATCATGGGCGCTCACCTCCTGAGAAAACGGGAATTTTGGGATTATTACTATATTAGCGCTCCAATTTGACTGAGTCAATGGGGAAACCGTAAACAAAATGTGAATTTGCGCGCCCCCGCTTTGGTAACGTAGAGATTCCGAGCCTCGATATGACAAGCTCGTTGGGTGGGCCGTGATTTTTTCATTGCGGCGGGGGCGAAAAAATGGTATACTTTCCAAACAAGGAGGGATTGCCATGGCCCGCATCGACAAAGTAAATTACTATCTGGACATCGCTGGCACCGTGCTGGAGCGCTCCACCTGTATGCGCCGGCACTACGGGGCCATCATCGTGCAGAACGATGAGATCGTGTCCTCCGGCTATAACGGAGCGCCCCGGGGGCGCAAGAACTGCGGCGATCTGGGCTATTGCACCCGGGAGGCCATGAATATTCCGTCTGGCCAGCGCTATGAGCTGTGCCGTTCCGTTCACGCGGAGGCCAACGCCATCATCTCCGCCCCCCGGCGGGAGGTGCTGGGGGCCACGCTCTACATGGTGTGTAAGGACCCGGCCACCGGGACGCTGATTCCCGGCTCCACCTCCTGCTCCATGTGCCGGCGGCTCATCATCAACGCAGGCATCGCCAAGGTGGTCATCCGGGACACCGCCACAGAATACCGGGAGGTGGACGTGGAGCGGGAGTGGATCGACCAGGACGATTCCGTGCCGGAGCAGCTGCGGTGAGGCGGGGATTCTTCGGGCGCGGTTCCGGTGTGTTTCACGTGAAACACCTGTTTGCGGTGGGCCTGGCGCTGGTGCTGCTGGCGGGGTGTGCGCCGCAGGGCGAACCGCTGGAGCGCACCTTTTTCGCCATGGACACGGTGATGAGCGTGAAGCTGTACGCAGACGGGGACGAGGCTCTGCTGGACGCCGCCGAGGACCGGGTGCGGGAGCTGGAGGCCCTGTGGTCCGTCACGGATGAAAACAGTGAGATTTACGCGTTGAACCGTGACGGCGCGGTATCCGGGCTGTCGCCGGAGACGGCGGACCTGCTGGACACGGCGCTGGGCCTGTGCCAGCGCACCGGCGGAGCGCTGGACATCTCCACCTATCCTCTTCTGCGCTGCTGGGGCTTCACCACCGGGGAATATTCTGTTCCCGACGAGGAGACGATTGCCGCCCTGCTCCCCCTGGCGGACTATACCCAGGTGCGGCAGGAGGGGACCTACGCCTCTCTGGCGGAGGGGATGGAGCTGGACCTGGGCAGCGTGGCCAAGGGCTGTACCGGTTGGTGGCTGGCCCATCTGCTAAGGGAAAACGGCGTCACCTCCGCGCTGCTGGACCTGGGGGGCAACATCCAGACGGTGGGGGCTAAGCCGGACGGCTCTCCCTGGCGGGTGGCCGTCCGGGACCCGGCGGGGGATGGAGCCCTGGGCGTGGTGGAGGTGGTGGATAAGGCCGTCATCACCTCCGGCGGGTACGAGCGGTACTTTGAGGAGGACGGCGTGCGGTATTGGCACATCCTGGACCCTGAGACCGGGAGGCCCGCCCACAGCGGCCTGGTTTCCGTCACCGTGGTGGGGGATACCAGCGCAGCATGGGGAGACGCCGGCGCAGTATGCGACGGCCTGTCCACCGCGTTATTTGTCATGGGCCGGGAGGAAGCCGTCGGCTTCTGGCGCGGCCACCGGGAGGAATGGGGCTTTGAACTGATTTTGGTGGAGGAGGACGGCTCCGTGACCGTCACCGCCGGGCTGGAGGAGCATTTCACCCTTAGTCAGACGAACCGGGCCCTGACCGTTGTGCACCCCTAAGACCACCCAAAGACCGTAAGTCCCGCCCCCCAGGCGCAGTCTGTGGACCCCACCCGTTTCGCTATCCCACCCACGAGCGGCAGCGGGTTGAAGGGCGCCCCGCGTCGAACGCACCGCGCGCCGGCAGGGGTCCTTCCCACCCTCGCACAGAGTTCTCGCGTAAAAACAGGGGTTCTTAGGGGGCGCTGGTCCCCGGTGGGGACCGTCCAGCGCCGACCGAGCCGAAGGCGAGACAGCCCGCCTGTGAGCGAGAGCGCGTCCTTTGCGCTCGACGCTGTCACGCTGCAAAACGGCCAAGACGCTCGCTCGCTTTCCCTCCGCCTCGGCCTGGTCTTGGGCGGCTGTGCCGCCCCGCGCTCGGCCTCGCTCCGGTCCAAACTCTCTCGCTGTCCGTTTCTCCGCGCTTCTTTGGAAAGTTCATGAAACTTTCACATTTCCACTTGACAGGAAAGCCCGATACCTTTACAATAAGTAAGGATAATTTTGAAAAGCCGCCGCGCTTTTTTGCCGTTTTGAGCGTTTACGCCGCCCCCAGGGGCGTGTCTATATAGTCTATCGAGGCGTTCTTTATAGATTTGGTTGACACTCAAATAGTGCGCCCTTTTGCGGGCAGTTTTTCGGTTATCGCGATGCGTCTTTCACGCATCGCGTCTTATTTTGTTAAAATTACAGTCAAAAAATCGAAGAAACAGGAGGTGTGGAACTCAAATGCCACCGTATGTCACGGTCATCATCGCCGTCGCGGCGGGGTTGGTCTGCCTTGCCCTGGGCTTTGTGGCCGGCTACCAGCGGCGGAAGGCCGCCGCCGAGCGGGAAATCGGCTCCGCCGAGGAGGAGGCCCGCCGTATTATCAACGACGCCATCAAGAGCGCCGAGAGCAAAAAGCGGGAGGCCACCGTGGAGGCCAAGGAGGAAATCCTCAAGGCCCGCGGCGAGTTCGACAAGGAGGTCAAGGACCGCCGCAATGAGATCCAGCGCCAGGAGAATCGGATCAACTCCAAGGAGGAGAACCTGGACCGAAAGCTGGAAAACCTGGAGCGCAAAGAGGAAAACGTGAACGCCCGCATCGCCCAGCTGGAGCAGGAAAAGCAGGAGCTGGACGGGCTGAAAAACAGCCAGCTGGAGCTGCTGGAGCGCATCTCCGGCCTGACGGTGGAGGAGGCCAAGCGCTACCTCATCGAGCAGCTGGAGGACGATGTCACCCATGAGGAGGCGCTGAAACTCAAGGAGATTCAGGCCCGCTACAAGGAGGAGGCGGAGACCTACGCCCGGGAGCAGATCGCCCTGGCCATCCAGCGCTGCGCCGCCGACCATGTGGCGGAGGCCACCGTGTCCGTGGTGCCCCTGCCCAACGACGAGATGAAGGGCCGCATCATCGGCCGGGAGGGCCGCAACATCCGCACCCTGGAGACGATGACGGGGGTGGACCTCATCATCGACGACACCCCCGAGGCCATCACCGTGTCCTGCTTCGACCCGGTGCGCCGGGAGATCGCCCGGCTGGCCCTGGAAAAGCTTATCCTGGACGGGCGCATCCACCCCACCCGCATTGAGGAGATGGTGGAGAAGGCCAAGCGGGAGGTGGACGCCATCATCCGCGCCGAGGGCGAGCGGGCCGTGTTTGAGACCAACGTCCACGGCCTCAACCCCGAGCTGGTGAAGCTGCTGGGCCGCCAGCACTACCGCACCAGCTTTGGCCAGAACGTGCTCAACCACTCCATCGAGGTGTCCCAGCTGGCGGGCCTGCTGGCCGCCGAGATCGGCGTGAACGTGGCCGAGGCCAAGCGTGCCGGCCTGCTCCATGACTTGGGCAAGTCCATCGACCACGAGGTGGAGGGCTCCCACGTGCAGATCGGCGTGGAGCTGGCCCGGAAGTACCGGGAGAGCGAGAATGTGGTCCACGCCATCGAGGCCCACCACGGCGACGTGGAGGCCCGGACCATTGTGGCCTGCTTGGTGCAGGCCGCCGACGCCATCTCCGCCGCCCGCCCCGGTGCCCGGAAGGAGAACGTGGAGTACTACATCAAGCGGCTGGAGAAGCTGGAGGAGCTGACCTCCTCCTTTGCCGGAGTGGACAAGGCCTACGCCATCCAGGCCGGCCGGGAGGTGCGCATCATGGTCAATCCCGAGGCCATCTCGGAGGACCGCATGGTGCTGCTGGCCCGGGAGATCGCCAAGAAAATTGAGGACGAGCTGGAGTATCCGGGGCAGATCAAGGTGAACCTGATTCGGGAGACAAAGGCAATAGAATACGCGAAATAAATAGCGCGGAGAAGCCGTCTGCGAAGGAGCTTGGAGCGGAGTGAGGATAAAAAACCAAGATTTGCGGAGCAAATCTGTATTTTATCCGAATCGCAGCGAAAGCGACTGAGCGGTCAGGGGGCTTCGCAGCGTGAATACGCAATAGCGCGAATACAGCATTAATACGCCGTCGGATTTTTCCGGCGGCGTATTCCATATCTGTTTTGCATAAAAATTCATATCCATTTTCTGAAAAGCCAACACATCCCATAAAATGCAGGGGAATCCGCAAAATCCACTTGCATTTTTTATGAATACACAGTATACTCTGATTCAACACCCCGCCGGACGCGGCGGGATGCAAGCAAAATATTCAGCAAATATTCAATGGAGATGAATGAAAATGAAAACAACGAAAAAACTGACGGCCCTCCTGCTGGCCCTGTCTATGGCTTTCGTCCTGTGTGCCTGCTCCAATGAGGACAGCAAGCCCACCCCCACCGCCGCCCCCTCTGAGGCCGGCGAGCCCTCCCAGGCACCCTCCGAGGAGCCCAGCCAGGGCGTCGAGCCCGCCGCCTTCACCACCGTGGAGGAGGGCAAGTTGCATATGTCCACCAACGCCGCCTTCCCTCCCTATGAGATGACCACCGACGACGGCGGCTTCGAGGGCATCGACGTGGAGGTGGCCGAGGCCATCGCCGAGAAGCTGGGACTGGAGCTGGTGGTGGACGACATGGCATTTAATAATGCCCTGCTGGCCGTGCAGAACGGCGAGAGCGACATCGCCATGGCCGCCATCACCGTCAAGCCCGACCGTCTGGAGGTCATGGACTTCTCCGAGACCTACGCCACCGGCATCCAGGTGGTCATCGTCAAGGAGGGCTCCCCCATCGCCACGATAGACGACCTGGCCGGCGCCGAGAAGATCGGCTGCCAGGCGGACACCACCGGCTATGACTACTGCTCCAGCGACTACGGCGAGGACCACGTCATCGCCTATGACACCGGCGCTCTGGCCGTGATGGACCTGATGGCCGGCACCATCGACGCGGTGGTCATCGACAACGGCCCCGCCGAGGCCTATGTGGCCGCCAACGACGGCCTGAAGATTCTGGACACCGAGTACGCCAACGAGGACTACGCCATCGGCTTCCAGAAGGGGAATACCGCATTGGTGGAGGCGGTGAACGCCGCGATTGCGGAGCTGAAAGCGGACGGCACCTTCCAGGGCATCGTGGATAAGTACATTAAGGCGGACTGAGCCATCGCGAGTAGGAGAAGCGCAGCTGCGTCAAGGCGGACAGAGCCGTTGCGAGCAACGCGGCGCAAAGACATCAGCCACAGATATCTCACGGAGGGCGGCCAATGGGCCGCCCTCCCTTCCCCGCACCCAGGAAAGGAGCGCGCTACGCTATGCCCACACCGTTTACCGACTGGCTCTACAACTTCCCGCCGGTCCAATGGTTCAATGAACTGGGTCCCCGGTTTTACCGGGCCTTCTTTGAGGCCGACCGCTGGAAGCTCTACCTCCAGGGGCTGGCGGTCACCTTTGAAATCACCATTGCGGCCATTGTCATGGGCCTGGTGCTGGGCCTGTTTGTGGCCATGGTGCGCACCGCCCACGACCAGCAGCGCCCCGGCCGCCGCAACCCCCTGCTGGGGTTTGTAAACCTGATCTGCAAGGTGTATACCACCGTGATCCGGGGCACCCCCATGATGGTGCAGATTTTGATCTGGGCCTTCGTCATCTTCAAGGGTGAGCGGAACAAGGTGATGGTGGGCATGATCGGAATGGGGGTCAACGCCGGAGCCTACATCTCCGAGATCATCCGGGGCGGCCTGATGAGCGTGGACCCCGGCCAGGCAGAGGCGGGGCGCTCTCTGGGCCTGAGCTATTTCGACACCATGCGCTTCATCATCATCCCTCAGGCGTTTAAAAACATCCTGCCCTCCATGGGCAACGAGCTTGTGACCTTGTTCAAGGACACCTCTCTGGTGAACGCCATCGGCGCGGCGGAGATGACCTATTACGCCAACCGCATCGGCGGCAAGACCTATGACTTTATGCCGCCCCTCATCGGCATCGCCCTGATTTACTTATTCTTCGTGGTGATTCTCACCTGGCTCCAGGGGAAGCTGGAAAGGAGGCTGGGTCAAAGTGATCGACGTTAAACACCTCAGCAAGTCCTTTAAGGACAATTTGGTGCTGGACGACATCTCCGAGCACATCTACCCCGGGGAGAAGGTGGTGGTGATTGGGCCGTCCGGCTCGGGAAAATCCACCTTTCTGCGCTGCCTCAACCTGCTGGAGACTCCCACCGCCGGGACCATCACCTTCGACGGCGTGGAAATCACCAACCCCAAGGCGGATATCAACGCCATCCGCCGCCAGATGGGCATGGTGTTTCAGCACTTCAATCTGTTCCCCAACATGACCATTCGGAAAAATATCACCCTGGCCCCGGTGCGGGCCAAGCTCATGAGTCAGGCGGAGGCGGACGAGGAGGCCACCGCCCTGCTGCGCCGGGTGAATTTGGAGGAAAAGGCGGACGCCTACCCCGCTCAGCTGTCCGGCGGGCAGAAGCAGCGCATTGCCATCGTCCGGGCGCTGGCCATGAGGCCCAAGGTGCTGCTCTTTGACGAGCCCACCTCCGCGCTGGACCCCGAGATGGTGGGCGAGGTCCTGGAGGTGATGAAGGAGCTGGCCCGGGAGGGGATGACCATGGTGGTGGTGACCCACGAGATGGGCTTCGCCCGAGAGGTGGGCACCCGGGTGCTGTTTATGGATGGCGGGAAAATCCTGGAGCAAGACGAGCCCCACGCCTTTTTTGCCCATCCCAAGGAGCAGCGCACCGTTGAGTTTTTGTCCAAGGTGTTGTAAGAAGCGCGGAGAAGCGGTCAGCGAGGAAGCTTGGAGCGGAGCAAGGGCAAAAGCCCAGGGCCCAAGCAGTGGGACTGGGTTTTGCCAGCGTCGCAGCGAAAGCGACCGAGCGGCCTGAGCGCTTCGCAGCGTGACAGCAAAGAAGCGCGCTCACGACGGTTCGGACGCTGTCATGCAAAACCGCCCGGATGTCCCGGGCGGTTTTTGTGTAATATCCCATCTTGTAATTTCTTCCTTGTTTTGGTATCATAGACCGAACGCAAAAGGAGGGGAACGATATGTGCCAGCTTACGCCGCTGTTTTTCAAAGCGCCCGGCCTGGGGGCGTATCGTTTCTATTCCCATTTGTAAAGGCAGTCACCGTTGTTTCGGTGGTTGCCTCTTTTTTTGCGCGCAGGTACATTGTAATACGAGTGAAAAGGAGAGAGTAGAGTTATGAACAATCAAGAACCCGTCCGTGACGCCCGCACCCTGGGCGTGCCCAAAATGCTGATTCTGGGCCTGCAGCATATGTTCGCCATGTTCGGGGCCACCATCCTGGTGCCCATCATCGTCAGCAGCCAGTACGGCCTGCCCCTGTCCGTCCAGACCACCCTGTTTTTCGCCGGCATCGGCACCCTGTTCTTCCACCTGTGCGCCAAGCTGAAGGTGCCCGCCTTCCTGGGCTCCTCCTTCGCCTTCCTGGGCGGCTTTGAGGCGGTGTCCAAATTGGACACCGGCAAGTTCGCCGGTATGGCCGCCGCGGAAAAGCTCCAGTACGCCTGCGGCGGCATTGTGGTGGCCGGCCTGCTGTACCTGGTGCTGGCCCTGCTGGTGAAGGTGGTGGGCGTGAAGAAGGTCATGCGCTTCCTGCCCCCTGTGGTCACCGGGCCCATCATCATCTGTATCGGCCTGAATCTGGCCCCCTCCGCGGTGAGCAACGCCTCCGCCTGCTGGCCGCTGGCCCTCATCGCCCTGGCTGTCATCGTGGTGTTCAACATCTGGGGCAAGGGGATGCTGAAGATTATCCCCATTCTGCTGGGCGTGGTCATCGCCTACGTGGCCGCCCTCATCATGAACGCCTGTGGAGTGACCAACGCCGACGGCTCCGCTATCCTGAACTTCCAGGCGGTGGCCGACGCGGGCATCCTGGGCCTGCCCCCCTTCCAGATCGCCAAGTTTGACCTGTCCGCCATCCTGGTCATGGCCCCCATCGCCATCGCCGCCATGATGGAGCATATCGGCGATATGTCCGCCATCTCCGCCACCGTGGGGGAGAACTTCATCGAGGAGCCGGGCCTGCACCGCACCCTCATCGGCGACGGCATCGCCACCTCTCTGTCCGCCATGTTCGGCGGTCCCGCCAACACCACCTACGGCGAGAACACCGGCGTGCTGGTGCTCTCCAAGGTGTATGACCCCAAGGTAATCCGTCTGGCCGCCCTGTACGCCGTAGTGCTGGGCTTCATTCCCAAGATGAGCGAGCTCATCGGCTCCATGCCCACCGCCATCGTGGGTGGCATCAGCTTCATGCTCTACGGCATGATCTCCGCCATCGGCGTGCGCAATGTGGTGGAGAACCGGGTGGACTTCACCAACTCCCGCAACCTGATTATCGCCGCCGTCATCCTGGTGTGCGGCCTGGGCTTCTCCGGCGGGCTCACCTTCAACGTGGGCGGTACCGCCGTTACCCTCACCTCCCTGGCCATCGCCGCCGTTGCGGGCATCCTGCTCAACGCCATCCTGCCCGGCAAGGACTACGAGTTTGGCTCCGATGTCACCGAGGGCCGCTCCGGGGACTTTGGGCGGTATTAAAAAAGTGTAATCCACGTCAAAGGGCCGGGCTTCCATCGGAGGCCCGGCCCTTGTGCTTTTCGATCCGTCTGGCTGTCAGGCCACAGTAAGGGTGTTGGTGCAGCTCATGATGGTGACAATGATTGCCATGATAATGCCGGCCAGATAAGGATTCTTGGTGGCCTTGTAGAGAATGCGGGAGAGCACTGCGAACAGCGGCAGAATCACCACAATGGGGAACAGCCAGATACCCAGAATGGTGCCGCCCAGCCCCTCCAGGGGGTGATAGCCGGAGATGAAGAAGGGGATATACATCCAGGCGATGAGGATGGCCGGAGACAGGGCATTGAAGATTGCAAGTACTATGGTATTGACCCACTCGTGCTTGCCCATCTTCACATAGTTGAAGCAGTTGTTGGCCACGGAGTTGAGTACATAATAAATCAGGAAGAAGGGTAAATACCGCGCGGCAATAAGCAGCTTATCAACGTTGAAGGCCTTAAAGGTCAGGCACCAAATGCGGAAGTCGGTTTTGAAGAAGAAGTCGGCCGCGAATACGGTGAAGTAGGTGGCGGCCGCCACGATAATACCAAGGAAAATGGTCTTGATAAGCTTTTTGCTGGTCATTTTCACGCCCGCTGCCTTTAGGTCCATCATCCCCTCCTTCTTGCCGTAGAAGTGGTAAGACAGGATCATGAACAGCAGGGACAGAAGGCCGCATAGGGCGCTCCAGATGCCGATGCCCAGCGGCGGCTGCTGGGGGAAGAAGCTGGTCTGGGTCATCATTCCAATCACATTGGAGAAGATGAACATGACCATAGAGAATACAACACCCACGATCAGGCTAACCCACAGCCAGACCTTACCTTTCTTATTGACAAGCACGGCGGGAATGGGGGCTTTGTCCGCTTTGAGATCGGCAAAGAAATCGGTATCTACCAGGCGCAGGGCGAGCCCTACCATAAACATGAAGAAGCCCACAATGCCCAGGGTGTTGAACACCACCTTCCACTGCCAGATCTGATTGGTTCCGGGCAGCATATGGGGCGCGGCCAGGGCGGCGTCGAAAAACTCCACACTGCTGGACACCACGCTGCCGGAGAAGTGGGCCCAGGGGTGGATCATAGGCGGATTGTAGATGGCGCGGATAGCGTCCTGGCCGTCCACGTCTTCATGGTACATGGTGTAGGGGGCCCGCTCCGGCTGGCCGGAGGGGTCGGAGCCATAGTATAGGAAGGACTGGGCGGTGCTTTGGTGAATGAACTCCCGCGGTGGGGTATAGGAGCCATCGCCCCTGGGGACGCGGTGGAAAAATTCGTCGTACTGGCAGGCCACAATGCCCGCGTCGCGATTTCTAAAGATGTTGACATATTCCCCAGTCTCGCTGTCGGTGTACACCGCGTCATTGGAGACCAGCAGAGCGGCGGCGATGAGCGGGGTGTCCGCACTGTTGTCCAGCATGACGGCCGTGCGGCTGGCCAGAGCGCCGTTGGAGTGGCCGGTGACACCGATGCGGGATGCGTCCACATAGGGCAAGGAGGCCATGAGCTTCACCGCATCGTACATTCCGTTGGCATTGTTTTCGGGCTTCCACCAACTGCCATTGGCAACATCCTCCGAATTGCCGTGACCATACATATCAATGGCCATGACCACAAAGCCTCGACGGGCATACTCCACGTAGTTCAAATCCTGCATCTCTCGAGTATTAAACCAACCGTGGCTGCACACGATGGCGGGCGCGGGATTGTCCGCCGTGGCGGTATCAGGGACAAGCAGCAGCGCGCTCATCTGATGGCCTGATTCCGTCTCCCAGCGCAGGTCTTTGATGGTGACGCTGCCAAAGTTGGTCTGTATGACGCTGGCGCCAATGCAGCTCACCAGCAGGATTGCCAGTGCCAGGCACAGAATCCGTGTTGATTTTTTAATATTTGTCATGATAATTGACCCCTTTCTCCATCTCGGAAATTCAGCCTGCCGTGATGCTCTGTTTCGCTTGCCGTCCTCCTTTCAAGCAAAAAAGGCGCAACAGTCTCTGTGACTGCCACGCCCTTCTCAATACTCATGCGCAAATATTTTATTTTCACGCTTAGATTATTTTCAGCATAACAGACGCACAGCTTTTTGTCAATCTGCATTTTATTTTTTATAGAAAACCGCTAAATGTGTATTTTGGTTTTTGGCAAACTAACCAAAATGAAAAAACAATTTTTTCCCGTCTTGCTTTTTTCACCAAGGCCTGCTATGATAAAAATGCCTGATCCTTGTGCAGAGTTTGAGACGCGCAGAGCAGCCCGCCTTGGTTGCTTTGCGCTCTTTTTGTCCTTTCACGAAAAAGGGGGTAGCCCAAATGGACCGTGAACAGCTTTTGGACCTGCTGGCCGGCGGGCCGGTGATCGCCGCGGTGAAGGACGCCGGCGGCCTGGCCGCCGCCCTGGACAGCGATGTGTCCGTGGTCTTTCTGCTCAGCGGCGACGTACTCACTATTCCGGATACGGCGGCCCGGGTGCGCCGGGCGGGCAAGCGGGCCTTTGTCCACCTGGACCTGGTGGACGGGCTGGCGGCCCGGGAAGTGTCGGTGGACTTCATCGCCCGCCAGACCCAGGCTGACGGCATCATCTCCACCAAGGCGGCCCTCACCCGCCGGGGGAGGGAGCTGGGGCTGGTGAGCATACAGCGGATTTTTCTGCTGGACTCCATGGCGCTGGACGCCGTTCAGCGCCAGCGGCCCCAGGACTGTGATCTGATCGAGGTGCTGCCCGGCCTGATGCCCAAGATCATCCGCCGGGTGAGCCAGGCTGCCGGCAAGCCGGTGATCGCCGGCGGGCTTATCTCCGACAAGGAGGATGTCACCGCCGCTCTGGGCGCGGGGGCGGTGGCTGTGTCTACCACCAACCCGGCCGTGTGGAAAATGTAGTGTTTTTCCCAGCAAGCTCGTGATTTTTCCAATTTGGGAGGTCATATTATGTACGACGTATTGATCATCGGCTGCGGCATCACCGGCGCGGCCACCGCCTTCGAGCTGTCGAAATACCGGCTGAAGGTGGGCGTTTTGGAGCGGGAGAACGACGTGGCCCTGGGCACTACCAAGGCCAACTCCGCCATCCTCCACGCCGGGTACGACCCGGAGCCCGGCACACTCATGGCCCGCCTCAACGTCCGGGGAGTGGAGCTGGCCCAGGAGCTGTGCGCCAAGCTGGACGTGCCCTACCGGGGCTGCGGGTCCCTGGTGCTGGCCTTCTCGGAGGAGGAGCGCCCCACCCTGGAGGAGCTGTACCGCCGGGGGATGGAAAACGGTGTGCCGGGGCTGGCGCTGCTCACCGGGGACGAGGCCCGCGCGCTGGAGCCCAACCTGTCGGAGACGGTGGCGGCCGCTCTCTACGCCCCCTCCGCCGCCATCTGCTCCCCCTGGGAGTACTGCCTGGCGCTGGCGGAGACGGCGGTGAACAACGGAGTGGAGCTGCGCCTCAACACCGCCGTCACCGGCCTGGAGCAGACATCGGAGGGCTGGACGGTGCGTACCAGCCGGGGCGAGTTCCAGGCCCGTTTTGTGGTGAACGCCGCCGGGGTGGACGCCGCCCTGGTCCACGACATGGCCGCGCCCCACGCCTTTGACATCAAGCCCAGCCGGGGGCAGTACTACCTGCTGGACAAGAGCGAGGGGGACCGGGTGGGCCGGGTGATTTTCCAGTGCCCCAGCAAGGTGGGCAAGGGGGTGCTGGTGGCCCCCACCGTCCACGGAAACCTGATCGTGGGGCCGGACGCAGCGCCCTCGGAGGCCCACGACACCGCCACCACCGGGGACGGCCTGCGCTTTGTGCGGGAGACAGCCCAGAGGTCCGTCCCGTCGGTAAACTTCCGGGAGTCCATCCGCAACTTTGCCGGGGTGCGGGCCAACACCGCCGCCGGGGACTTCATTTTGGAGCAGTCCGCCCCCCGATTTATGGACCTGGCGGGCATCTGCTCGCCGGGGCTGTCCGCCGCCCCCGCCATTGGAGAGTATGCGGCGGAGCTGCTGGAACAGGCGGGGCTGGCCCTAGAGAAAAAGGACGGTTTTGTGTGTGAGCGCCGCCGCATCCGCTTCAAGGAGCTCACCGCCGAGGAACGCGCCGCCCTGGTGGAGAAGGAGCCCGCCTTCGGCCGGGTGATCTGCCGGTGCGAGACCGTCACCGAGGGGGAGATTTTAGAGGCGCTTCACTCGCCGATTCCCCCCTGCTCGGTGGACGGGGTGAAGCGCCGGGTGAACGCGGGCATGGGCCGCTGCCAGGGGGGCTTCTGCGGGCCCCGGGTGGTGGATATCCTGGCCCGGGAGCTGAAGCTGTCTCCGGGGGATATTGTGCAGGATCAGGCGGGCTCCTGGCTGCTGGACCGTCAGACCAAAGGAGGGAACCGGGATGTATGACCTCATCGTAATCGGCGGCGGGCCGGCAGGGCTGGCCGCGGCCTGCGCCGCCTGGGAGGGCGGCCTGCGCTCCATTTTGATTGTGGAGCGGGATAAAGAGCTGGGAGGCATTTTGAACCAGTGCATCCACAACGGCTTTGGGCTCCATCACTTTAAGGAGGAGCTCACCGGCCCGGAGTACGCCGGGCGGTTTGTGAAGCTGCTGGGGGAGACTGGAGTGGAGGTCCGGCTGGACACCATGGTCTTAGAGGTGACGGGGGACCGGCAGGTACATATGGTGGGCAAATCCACGGGCTACCGGGTGGAGCAGGCCCGTTCCATTGTGCTGGCCATGGGGTGCCGGGAGCGCACCCGCGGGGCCATCGCCATCCCCGGCGCGCGCCCCGCCGGAGTGTTCACCGCCGGGGCCGCCCAGCGGTACGTGAACATGGAGGGCTGGATGCCCGGGAAACGGGTGGTGATTTTAGGCAGCGGCGACATCGGGCTCATCATGGCCCGGCGCATGACGCTGGAGGGGGCCAAGGTGCTGGCCTGCGTGGAGGTGATGCCCTACTCCGGCGGGCTGAACCGGAATATCGTCCAGTGCCTCCACGACTATGACATCCCCCTGTACCTGTCCCACACTGTTACCGATATCCGGGGAAAAGACCGGGTGGAGCAGGTGGTGGTGTCCCAGGTGGACGACAATCGTAACCCAATCCCCGGCACCGAGATGGTGTTTGACTGCGACACGCTGCTGTTGTCCGTGGGCCTTATCCCGGAGAACGAGCTCACCCGCCAGGCGGGCATTGACATCGACCGGCGCACCAACGGCGCAGTGGTGTACGAGAATATGGAGACCTCGCTGCCGGGCGTGTTCGCCTGCGGCAACGTGTGCCACGTCCACGACCTGGTGGACTTTGTCACCGCCGAGAGCCAGAAGGCCGGGGCCGCCGCCGCGGACTATGTGCTCAACGGCCCGGACGGGTTGGACCCCGGCGTTGTCACCTCCGACGAGCGGCTTCTGACGGTGAACAACGGGGGCGGGGTGACGTATACCGTGCCTCAGCATATCCGGCCGGGCCGGGTGGAGAAGCTGTGCGGGCTGTTCTTCCGGGTGAACCGGGTGTGCAGGGACAGCGAGATTCGGGTGACATCCGGGGGCGCCCAGATCGCCCGCTTCAAGCGGGAGCACCTGGCCCCCGGTGAGATGGAGCATATCGACTTGCCCAAGGCGCTGCTGGACAAGGCGGAGGGAGAGCTCACAATCTCCATTCAGGAGGTGTCGAAATGAAGGAACTCATCTGCATCGTCTGCCCCCAGGGCTGCCACCTGAAGGTGGACGAGGAGCACGGCTGCGCCGTCACCGGAAACTCCTGCCCCCGGGGGGCGGAGTACGGCAAAATGGAGCTGACCCACCCCACCCGGGTGGTGACGTCCACCGTGCGGTGCCAGGGGGGACTGTACCCCCGCTGCCCGGTGAAAACCGACCGGGCCATTCCCAAGGAGCGGATGTTTGACGTGATGGCGGCCTTGGAGGAGGTCGCGCTCCCCGCTCCGGCGGCGGTAGGGCAGGTCGTAATTGAAAATGTGTGCGGCACCGGGGCGGACGTTGTGGCGACCCGCAATATGCCCAGCCGCAGGTGAAGGAGGGTATGAGCATGGGAAAGTACATTCTCGCGTTGGACCAGGGAACCACCAGTTCCCGGGTGATTCTGTTTGACCGGGATCAGAACATCTTAGGGGTGAGCCAGAAGGAGTTCACCCAGTATTATCCCCACGAGGGCTGGGTGGAGCATGACGCCATGGAGATATGGTCCTCCCAGTACGCCACCATGATGGAGGTCATCGCCCAGTCGGGGGTGGACCCCAGGGACATCGCCGGCATCGGCATCACCAACCAGCGGGAGACCACCATTCTCTGGGACAAGGAGACGGGCCGGCCCATCTGCAACGCCATCGTGTGGCAGTGCCGCCGCACCGCCCCCATTGTGGACAAGCTGCTGGCCGACGGCCTGGGCGAGCACATCCAAAAGACCACCGGCCTGGTGCCCGACGCCTATTTCTCCGCCACCAAAATCAAGTGGATGCTGGACCACGTGGAGGGGGCCAGAGAGAAGGCCCGCCGGGGGGAGATTCTATTCGGCACGGTGGACAGCTGGCTGGTGTGGAAGCTCACCGGTGGGGCGGCCCATGTCACTGACGTGACCAACGCCTCCCGCACCATGCTGTTTGACATACACAAGCTGGACTGGGATGAGACGCTGCTCCAGGCGCTGGACATCCCCCGGGCCATGCTGCCCCAGGTGCGCTCCTCCAGCGAGCTTTACGGCTATGCGGACGTGCAGGGGGTGAAGGTGCCCATCGCGGGCATCGCCGGGGACCAGCAGGCCGCCCTGTTCGGCCAGACCTGCTTTGCCCCGGGGGACGCGAAAAACACCTACGGCACGGGCTGCTTCCTGCTGATGAACACCGGGGAGAAGCCCTTTGAGAGCCGCAACGGACTGATTACCACCATCGCCATCGGTCTGGGCGGAAAGGTACAGTATGCCTTGGAGGGGAGCGTGTTTGTGGGCGGCGCGGTGATCCAATGGCTGCGGGACGAGATGCGCTTTTTCACGGATAGCCGGGACGCGGAGTACTACGCCCAGAAGGTGCCCGACAACGGAGGGGTATACCTGGTGCCCGCGTTCACGGGGCTGGGCGCCCCTCACTGGGATATGTACGCGCGGGGGACCATTGTGGGCCTCACCCGGGGCAGCAAGCGGGAGCATATCATCCGGGCCGCCCAGGAGTCCATCGCCTATCAGGTGGCGGATTTGGTGCGGGCCATGGAGGCGGACACCGGACTGCCCCTGCGGGCGCTGAAGGCGGACGGCGGGGCCAGCCGGGACCGATTCCTCATGCAGTTCCAGGCGGACATCATCGAGCGGGAGGTGCGCCGCCCCGCCATCCGGGAGACCACCGCCCTGGGCGCGGCGTACTTGGCCGGGCTGGCCACAGGGGTGTGGAGCGGCACAGAGGAGATCAAGCACCTGTGGATGTGCGACAACACCTTCCAGCCCGCTATGGCGGCGGAGGACCGGGAGCGGCTGCTGGACGGCTGGCGGCGGGCGGTGGGCCGCAGCCAGGAGTGGGCACGATAGCGCGGAGCGCTCGGGAGCAGGCGGCTAAGACCCGGAGCGGAGTGGACGGCTTGGCGGCCCGTGAGGGCCGACAAACGGCGCGCGCAGTCGGAGGGGCGCTGTGTGCCGGTGGTACACGTCCAGCGCCGACCGAGCCGAAGGCGAGACTTTAGACGCCGCTGCGGAGGGCGCGCAGCGTGAATAGATAGCGCGGAAAAGCGGTCGGCGAGGGAGTTTGGAGCGGAGCGAGGGCAAAAGCCCAGCCGCCGCGCAGCGGGGGCGGGTTTTGCCCGAGTCGCAGTGAAAGCGACCGAGCCGCCCTGACCGCTTCGCAGCGTGAATAGATAGCGCGCAACCCAAACAAAATCTACAGCCCGCCGGAGAAATCACGCTTCCTCCGGCGGGCTGGAATTTCGTAAAAAAACTGTTGACAACAGGCGCCTAACGTGGTATGATTTGTCTTGCGTTAAGCGCCAGCCCCATTTGCGCGAGTGGTGGAATTGGTAGACTCGCTGGCTTCAGGTGCCAGTGCTCGCAAGGGCGTGCGGGTTCGACTCCCGCCTCGCGCACCAAACCCATATAATCCGAACCTTTTTCCGATAGGGGATGGGTTCGGATTATTAGTTTTCTTTGACCGATACGAAAGCACCTACTTCCGAAACGGGGTGGAGCGAAAGCCCACCTCAAAGCCGAGGGGCCCACGGAAGAAGAAGCAGACCCCATAAATGAAAAAAGGGCGGGCGCAGCCGTTTCTACGGTGCGCCCGCCCTTTTTCATTTATATGTTACACAGGTATTGAAAAAATCTATTGTTTCATATATACTACTTCTATATAGATTTTTATTTGGGTTGGTGACTGACTATGAATGAACCCACTTTGCGAATGTATGTAGATGAAAATGGAAACTACAATTTGCGAGAGGATTTATCAAATGATAGTAACCGCTATTTATGCTTGACTGGAGTAGTCATGCGTACCAAAGCGCACGATTTGCTTACTCAACAGTTGGACGATTTGAAGACAAAATATTTTGGGTCAAAGGACGTAATTCTTCACCGCCGGGAGATTATTTCGGCAAAACCACCGTTTGAAGCCCTAAAAGATAATAACACCCGTTCAAGTTACAATACAGATATACTCCGCATCATATCTGAATTGCGGTATGGCGTAATATCCATAGTAATAGACAAAAAGACTCTCGTTGATAAATATACATTACTGCGGGCACAAGATCCTTATGCGTTAGCATTGGAGTATCTTATGCAACGTTATCAATACTGGATGCAAGATTATAGTCAACGGCATGGGACAATAATGGGTGACATCGTTGCTGAATCCAGAGGCGGTAGAGAAGATCGGATAACAAAAGATACGTATAGGCTTATTTATGACGGAAAAGGCTATAATAGACTGAATGATGCTGCTCAATATTATTCCTCTAAAGAAATCAAATTGCGAAAAAAGAAAGCAAATATAGCTGGGCTACAATTTGTTGACTTGATTTCTCACCCGGCTCGTCGTTATATCCTATCGCAAAACCATTTAGCACATAACCTAAAGCCCACTTCATTTGAGCAGACGGTTGTAGACATTCTTGTGAAGGAAAAATTCCGGCGACATAACGGGATCATTGATGGATATGGAGCGGTCTTTTTCCCAAAGTGATAATAGCGATCACAAAAGAAAAAGCGGCTCGCAAAGCGAGCCGCTCCGAGTGCAAGCACTCCACCTCCAAGTAACCTTGGATTAATTATAGTATACTCTATTTTTACAAGTTTGTAAAGAGAAAAAATTGTCAAAGAAGCAAAGGGGCAGACGCAGCCGTTTTCACGGTGCGCCCGCCCTTTTCGTGCTTATTTCGTTTTTGCCTCCCGCTTCTCCGCTTCCCGCCGTTCCTTCCATTCGGCAAACTCCCGCTGGCCCTCCTCGCTTTCGTAGAAAGCGAGAATATCAGGCATGATACAGCGGGCGACAGCCTCAATCTGATACTGGGGAATGTCGGTGCGATTAATTAGCTTCTTCCGTCTGCTCAAGTGTTGCCTCCATTTCTTCCATATTCAATTTTCAAGGTGCAAGTGCTGTTCACCGCTGATAGTCTTTTGGATGGCGTTGCCCCCTTTGCTGTTCCCTCAACGCCTGTCGTATCTCCGGCGGTATGCTGTTCACAAACCGCCGAAGCCGCTCGTTTTCCTTTTTGAGCGTCAAAACCTCCATCTGCTTCTGTATGCTCTTTTCGTCCCTGACCTTCTCTTTCAGCCCGGCGTTCTCCTGGGTCAGATAGTCGATGGTGGCCTGGTACTTCTGCATCTGCCCCAGGTGCTGTTCCAACCGGGAGAAGTACGGCCCCACCAGTTCCAAAACCTCGTCCCGCTTCTTCCCGGCGTTCAGCACCCCGATTTCAGAAATAGCCTTTTCTATGGCCCTTTGCTGGCGGGTGAGGTCGATAGACTGCTTGAACAGCCAGGTGGGGATATGCTTCCGCTTGGTGACAAGGGCGCTCTCGCCCCTTTGGAGGCCGGGGAACGCCCGGTTCATGTGGGCGTGAAACTCGTCCTGCCACTTGGAAAGCTGCGCCCGGTTGCCCAAAATCTCCTTGGCGGACAACCGCCCGTCCTTGGTGATGGGCGTGAAGCACAGGTGCAGGTGGGGCGTTTTCTCGTCCATGTGAACCACGGCGGAGAAGATATTGCCCCGGCCCACCTTCCGCTCCATGAACGCCGCCGCCTCGGTGAAGTAGGCTTGCACCTCCCGTCTGCTCCTGCCCGTGAAAAAGTCCGGGCTGGCGGTGATGAGCGTATCCACGAACATGGTGCTGTCCTTCCGGGTGCGGCACCCCGCCGCCTTGATCCGGCTGTCGATCTCCCGCCGATACTTCTGCGTGGGGCGGATGATGTGAAAATTGTCCCGGCTCCTGCCGGTGTCAATGTCCGGGTTGCTGGCGTATTGCTCCTTGGTGCGCTCGTGGTGGGCCTCCAGCGCCCCGGCTGGCCCCGCCTTGCGTTTTTCAAATCTCAAAATTGCGTGCTGTGCCATTCTACCTCCTTATTTTTCATTTTTGGGCGTAGAAAAGCCACGCCCGCCGCTTCCGGCTTGCGTGGCTTTACCGCCCTGCTTCTTCCTCGTACTGGATGAACCGCCTTTTGATGGCCTCCATCCGCTTGACAACTGCGCTGTGGGTCTTGTACCCCAGCTTGTCCGCTATCTCCTGATAGCCGTACCCCTCCACCCGAAGTTCCAGAATCGCCATATCCTTTGGGGACAGGGTGGCCTTGAACCGCTGGCAGAAGTCCTCCCCCGCCACCTGCTCGGTGAAGTCCTCCGCTGCCGGGTCTGCCACAGCGTGTATGCCGCTGTCCTCGTCCTCCATGCACTCCTCCAGCGAAACGGTCTTGACCTTCTTGGAGCGGGTGTGATACCATTTGCGGAGAAAGTCTTTCCGCACGTTGGTGTCCCACGGCTCGAAGTCCTCGGCGCAGGGCATTTCCCGCATCACATCCAGCATCGGCCCCCAACCCTGCTCCTCGATGGTGCGGCGCACCACCGACCCGATGGACGCTTTCACGTCCTCCGGGTCGAAAAAGGGTATCTCAAAGTCGGGCGGCAGGTCGAACAGGGCTTGCGGGCCCCAGCCCCGCTCCCGCTCTATCCCCTTGGCCCACAGGGGCAGGGCGTAGGATAAGTACCACGCCGGGAAATACCCGGTGTAATGCTCCTTCCAGCCGCCGAAGCCGAAGTGGGGGAACACCAGCACCGCCATAGCGTCCATGATTTCATTTAGAAACTGCTGGCTCCCAAGGACTTCCTGCCATTCCGGGGCGTTAAACGCCCCCATGCGGCGGGGCAGCTTCCGCAGGGTAGGACAGCGTATAAGCAAATCGTGGGGCAGGATGTAGACCAGGGGCAGATAGCGGAGCGGGGTGTCGTAGGGCAATTTGTAGGTAACGGACACGATAAAACCTCCTTTCTGAGTGTGGTGTATCTCCATCTAATCAATAACGACATAAGTATATACTTTTTGTTCCTATTTTTCAAAAGAATTTTGGAGAGTACTGCTTTGTTGCAAATGAAAAGGAGTTATGCTATAGTAAGTTAGAAAACTAAAATTTGTGGAGGAGAAATGATGAACCGAACAATTCCTCAAATCGGTGCGGCGATTGTTACTGTCACAGTTTTCCTTTTTGCTGTATGTCTGATTTTTGACTTTTCATTTGGCTCATATTTCGTGTGTATGTTTTTGCCCTTGGGATATATTATGATGGCAGTTGGATTTCAATATGAATGTGACGAAAATCGACGGGTTCCTGTCAATATCGGTGTTGCTGTTGGTGTTATCTATGCAGTATTGGTTCTTCTGGTATACTTTGCACAGACAACAAGTGTCCGATTGGAGAATTTGAATGAGCAAGCCATCAAAATATTAGATTTTCAGCGTGGTGGTCTGCTGTTCAACTATGATTTGCTTGGTTATGGAATGATGGCTCTTTCCACATTTTTCATCGGCCTTTCTATCAACTCAAATTCCAAAAGAGACAAGTGGCTGAAATACTTGATGATGGTACACGGTATTTTCTTTATTAGTTGTTTTACTATGCCAATGACAGGAATGTTTACAGGTATGGAAAATGGAGAAATTGGAAGCGGAGGAACTATTCCGCTATTATGCTGGTGTGCGTATTTCCTTCCTGTTAGTGTACTGTCATATAAGCATTTTCAGAAGGTTCAATGATAGTCGTATTTACTTGGACAGTAGCAAACCCAGCCGGGGCCGTCAAGGTTGAAGTGCATGGCGCTTTCAGCGCCAACCTTGACCGCCCCGCCCGGGTTCGCTTTGTGGTGGTTAAGGCGGGCAAGCCCCAAGGGTGCTTGCCCGCCTCCTTTGATTTTGGGTGCCGGGGGCGGTGCTCCTCCCGCCAGGAATCGACGGAAACGCACCTCATTTCGATGTACGTTTTCGACACGGGGGACGAGGGACGGGGGCTTGTATACCTGCCGCCGCTCCCCGAAAACGGACAGGCTTTTTGTTCGCTCCCGCTCACAAAAACCCCGCCCGTTTTCCTGCCGGTGCAAGCGGGGCGCAAAAGCGCCGCACCCCGCTTCCCCCGTCAGCCGCGCCAGCAGGTATAACACACTACACTTTGCTTCGCAAAGTCGTGTGCCAAAGGGGGCCAGCGGCCCCCTTTGGAAACCCCCGCCCCCGGTCTGCGGGCCGGGTCAAGGGCCTACCGCCCACATCAATCCATCAATCAATCTATCGTATCATTCATAATATGGATTGACAGAAGCGACAAATTGTGATACAATAAGAGTATGAAGGAGGCGAGAGCCATGAGCGAGATAGGCGCCAGACTGCGGACGCTCCGGGAGGGGATCGGCCTCTCCCAAGCCAAGTTCGGAAAGATTGCGGGGATTCCCCAGGCCACCATCAACCGATATGAAACGGGGTATTCCTCCGCCCCCATTAAGGTGCTGATTTGGTATGCGGATTACTTTGACGTGTCCATGGATTACATCTGCTGCCGCACCGAGAAGCCCCAGGGGAGGCTGTACGAGTTCAAGCCGAGAATCCTTGAGGAAAATAAGGACATGAAGCAGTTCGTGGAGATGTGCTTTGACCCCAAATCCCCCATGAATGACCGACTGAAAAAGGCCATTATCGAAATGCTGGAAGGGGTGAAGGAATGAAGGCCGTGATATACGCCCGCTATTCCAGCGACAACCAGCGGGAGGAAAGCATCGAGGGCCAAATCCGGGAGTGTACCGCCTTTGCCGAGAAGAACGGCGTCACCGTCCTGCGGCACTACATCGACCGGGCCTTTTCCGCCAAGACGGACAACCGCCCGGAATTTCAGAACATGGTGAAGGACAGCGGCAGACGGCTCTTTGACATGGTGATTGTCTGGAAGCTGGACAGGTTTGCTCGGAACCGCTACGACAGCGCCCGGTACAAGGCCACGCTGAAAAAGAACGGGGTGAAGGTGGTGTCCGCCACCGAGGTTATTTCAGACGGGGCCGAGGGCATCATTTTGGAGAGCGTGTTGGAGGGATACGCAGAATACTACTCCGCCGATCTTTCCGAGAAGGTAGTCCGGGGCATGACAGAGAACGCCCTCAAATCCAAGTACAACGGAGGAACCCTGCCCATCGGGTACATGATTGACAGCGAACAGTATTTCCAGCTTGACCCGCTGACCGCCCCCTTTGTGCTGGAAGCCTTCCAGCGGTACGCCGAGGGGGCCACCATGAAGGAAATCCGGGACTATCTGAACCAGCAGGGCGTGAAGAACACACGGGGCCAGCCCTTGACCTACAACAGCATACAGCACCTTTTGAACAACCGCCGTTACATCGGGGAGTACACCTACCGGGACATTGTGGTGTCGGAGGGCATTCCCGCCATCGTCCCCCAAGACCTCTTTGACAGGGTACAGGAGAAGCTGGCGAAGAACAAGAAAGCCCCGGCCCGCCACAAGGCCGAGGACGATTATCTGCTGACCACCAAACTGTTCTGCGGGTACTGCGGGGCTTATCTCTGCGGCGAGAGCGGCACCAGCCACACCGGGAACACCCACCGCTATTACAAGTGCGTGTCCGTGAAGAAGAAGCGGCAGGAGTGCCGCAAGAAGTCTGTCCGCAAGGAATGGATAGAGGATTTGGTGGTGGACGAAACCATGAAGATGGTGATGGACGATAAAGCAATAGAGGCCATCGTGTCCATGCTGATGGAATTGCAGGACAGGGAGAATGTGAATTTGCCGCTGTATGAACAGCAGTTGCGGGAAGCGGACATCGCCATCCAAAACCTGCTGAACGCCATCCAGCAGGGAATCCTCACCAAGTCCACCAAGGGGCGGCTGGAAGAATTGGAAGCGACAAAGGAAGAACTGGAAACCCGTATTGCCTGTGAGAAGCTGGCGAAGCCCAAGGTGAGCGCCGAGTTTATGACCTTCTGGCTCCACCGCTTCCGCAAGCTGGATGTGCGGCAGAAAGCCTATAGGAAGATGTTGATTGATACTTTCATCAACGCTATTTTCCTCTATGATGACAAGATGGTGATTACCTTCAACTACAAGGAAGGGACGGACACGATTACATTTGATGACCTCAAAGCCACTCCTGCGGCGGGAAAGACTGGTTCGGATTTGGATTACTTAACTGCACCAAAGGAAAGACACGCTGAAAAGCGTGTCTTTCCTTTTGCCTTTTTGCGGGAGGAGGCTATCGGTTCCGCTTGCGGTACTCCATGGGGCTGATGCCCTCCACCCGGCGAAAGCACTGGGAAAAGTAGCTCAGGGAGGAGAAACCCAGCATCTGGGAGATGAGGGTGAGGGTGTGGTCGGTCTCCCGCAGGAGAAAGCGGCTCTCCTCAATGCGCCGGGAAATCAGGTAATTGATCGGCGACACGCCGAACTCCCGGCGGAAGGTGTGGGCCAGATAATACTTATTCAGGTGGGCCAGCTGAGCCAGCTGGTCCAGGGTGAGATCCTCCTTGAAATGATTGTCAATGTACCGGCGGACCAGGTCGCACTCCCGGCTGATCCGGGGGCCGGAGGGTTCTTCGGAGAGGGCGACGCCCTCCTGCCGGCTCAGGCGGAGCAGCACCACCGACAAGAGCGCGGCGCAGACCTGCTCATAGCCGGGCTGGAGCTCCCGGGCCTCCTGGAGCATCAGCTCCAGGCAGCTCATCAGCGCCTCCCATCCGCTGTGGAGGTGGAGCATGGCATAGCCTGAGGCGCCGGTCATGGTACCCAGACCGTCCACCCCCAGTACGATGTACTCTAAGGGGCTGTCTAACTGGCTCAGCTCGGTGTGGGGCACATTGTTGCTGATGAGAATCAAATCCCGTATAGATACTGGGAACTCCTCCGCCTGGGTGCGGAAGCGGCCGTGGCCGTCGGTGATGAAAAACAGCTCCGTACAGCCGTGGGTGTGGAGGTTGGAATTCCAGCCCTCGGAGTAGTGGTCCTGGGTGATGTAGAGCAGCCGCGGGGCCCCGCGGGCGGGCGGGGTGGACCCCGCCCGTGAAAAGCTGTAAATACTCAACGGGATATGCCCTCCTTCCAGCGCAATTTCATCAAACACGCATACATTGTCCCTTCTAAGATGATTATAAACGATTGGGTAGAATTGTGCAACTTAAAAGATGATGGGAGCGTTCCCGCCGGTTCCTTTGGGGGGATTATCTGTGCGTCTCCTACAAATACGGACACTTTGCCGATTTATCCCGGAGATTTTGAGATGCTAATTGGAATATCGCACAAAATTAAAAGAGGACAATATCTATAAATAGTATAGCAACAACAGGGCTGTTTCCGAAAGGGAAAAGCAGATATACTGATAAACGTAAGGCCGGAGACGGCCACAAAGAAACATTTATCATTTTAGGAGGTAAAGAATGAAAATGAAAAAGCTTACCAGTCTGTTGCTGGCCAGCGTCATGGTTCTGTCCATGCTGGCCGGGTGCGGCAACAAGGCCGATGCCCCCAACAGCGAGCCCCCTGCCAGCAATCCCCCCGCTTCCCAGCCTGCCGATGATAACAAAGAGCCCGCCCCCGCCGGCAAGGAGTATGACGGCGTGACCCTGACCATGTGGTCCATGTGGTCCTCCGGCGAGCCCCAGGCCAACGTGATCTCCGAGGCCGCCGCCGCTTTTGAGGAGAAGACCGGCGCCAAGGTGAACATTGAGTTCAAGGGCCGCGATGTGAACAAGGTGCTGGCTGCTTCCCTGGAAGCCAAGGACAACATCGACATCATCGAGGACGACTACAAGCGCATCGGCACCGTGTATCAGGACTTCACCATGGACCTGACCGACATGGCCAAGGCCGCGGGCTATGAGGAGTTCAGCTATCAGTGCTTCACCGACCAGTCCATCGCCTGGTGCGGCTTCCTCAACGCCATTACCGAGCAGCCCAACGTGGGCGGCATCTTCTACGACAAGGATGCCTTCGAGAAGGCTGGCATCACCGCCGAGCCCAAGACCTGGGCCGAGTTCCTGGACGTGTGCCAGAAGCTGAAGGACGCCGGCGTGGGCCCCCTGGCTCAGGACAGCGCGTACTGCGATTTCGCTTTCTATCACACCCTGGTCCGTTACCTGGGCGAAGACAAGATTGAGGAGCTGACCCTGAACGGCGGCTGGTCCGGCACCGCCGCTGAGCAGGCCGCTCAGGACATCATCGACCTGCGCAACAGCGGCTTCCTGGCCGACGGCGCTCCCGATGAGTTCCCCTCCAGCCAGAACAAGATCGGCTTTGAGCAGGCGGCGATGGTCATCTGCGCCGACTACGTCACCGCCGAGGTGAACGGCAACACCGGCCGCGAGATCAACTGGGGCCTGTTCAACTATCCCACCGTAGAGGGCGGCGCGGACAACGGCGCGGCCTACATGGGCGCCAACTCCCTGGCCATCACCTCCTACAGCGAGAACGGTCAGGCTGCCTTTGACTTCATCATGTTCCTGACCACCGGCGAGATGGGCCAGAAGCTGGCCGACCAGGCTCACCAGATTCCCGCCGACTCCCGCAACACCGCTCCCGCCGACCTGACCGGCACCATCGAGACCCTGAAGGCCGCTCAGTCCCCCATGACCTGGTGCGCCAGCCTGTCCGTCAATGCGGACCTGAAGGACACCATCAAGTCCATGTGCACCGAGCTGTTTGAGGGCAAGTACGCCGACGGCGCCGCCTTCTGCGCCGCGATGGACGCCCTGTATAAGTAATTTTTACATCCCAGACCCGTCGCGCTGGCAGGCGGCGCCCTCCACGGCGCCGCCTGCTTTTTATATCTTAATAGCACCCGCAACAGAAAGGAGAGGGAATCGTGAAAAAAAACAAGGCAATGATCTTTTGGTTCAGCCTGCCGGCTGTGCTGTCCCTGCTGATCATGTTTGTCTACCCCGTGTTCCGGACGGTGCTGATGAGCTTTTTCCAGGTGGAGAGCGTCACCGCCACCACGGCGGACTGGACCTTCTACGGCCTGGGCAATTACCTGAAAATCTTTAAGAGCGCCAGCTTCCTGATCTCCATGCGCAATATGCTGATGATTTGGTTTGTGGGCGGCATCATCACCCTGGCTCTGGCCATGCTGATGGCGGTGGTGGTCACCAGCGGCATCCGGGGAAAGAAGTTCTTCCGGGCGGCCATCTACCTGCCCAACATCATCAGCGCCGTGGCTCTGGCCACCATGTGGATTCAGTACATCTTCAACTACGACTATGGTATGCTCAACGAGATCGTGCAGCTGTTCGGCGGAGATAAGGTCAAGTGGCTGGGCACCGATTTGAAATTCTGGGCCATGACCGGTTCCTTCATTTTCGGCAGCGTGGGCTATTATATGCTGATTTACATCAGCGGCATTGAGGGAATCCCCCAGGACCTGTACGAAGCCGCCACCATCGACGGCGCGGGCAAGGTGTCCCAATTCACCCGGATCACCCTGCCGCTGCTCAAGGGCGTGATCAAAACCTCCATCACCTTCTGGAGCATCAATACCACCACCTTCTTCCTGTGGACCAAAATGTTCTCCCCTATCGACACCGAGTCGTCTACCATCGTGCCTGTCATCTACCTGTATGACATGGTATTCGGCGGCAAGGGCATCACCACCCGGGACGCGGGCGCGGGCGCTGCGGTGGGCGTGGTGCTGACGTTGATTATCATCGCCGTGTACCTTGTCACAGAAAAGCTCTTTAAGGGCAATGACCTGGAATATTAAGAGAGGGGGAGCGAACATGAAAAAGGAAAAGAGTACCTATAAGGCTAAAATCAACTGGCAGAAGGAGCTCCGCCTTCTCCCTGGATATCTCATCGTGGGGATCTGGGTGCTGTTCACCGCGGTGATGCTGGGGTGGATTGTGGGTGCCAGCCTGTCCACGTCTCCGGAAATCTTCAAGGGCGAGATTTTTAAGTTTGCCAGCGGGTTCCACTTCGAAAACTATGCCACCGCCTGGAATGTGCAGAATGTGTCCGTGTTCTTCGGCAACTCCCTGCTGTACTCCGTGATTTCCTGCGTGGGAGTGCTGGCCATTTCCGCCCCCGCCGCGTATGTGCTCTCCCGTTGGAAGTTCACCGGGGGCAAGGCCCTGCGCATCGGCTTGGTGGTGGCCATGAGCGTGCCCGTCATCATGGTCATCATGCCGATCTACTCCCTGTCTGTGCAGTGGGGAATCAAGGGCCGGGTGCTGCTGATCGTGCTGTACATCCTGCTCCGGGTGCCCTACACCACCATCTACCTGCTGGACTTCTTCTCCACCCTATCCCGGGCCTATGAGGAGGCCGCCTATCTGGACGGGTGCAGCGCTCCCAAGACCTTCCTGAAGATTATGCTGCCCCTGGTGCAGCCCGCCATTGTCACGGTGACAATCTTCAATTTCATGTCCGTGTGGAACGAGTTCTTTATGGCCCTGATCTTCACCTCCAGCGAGACCATGGCCCCCGTGGGCGTTGGCCTGCTGAACATCATCAACGCCATGAAGTATACCGGCCAGTGGGGCGGTATGTTCGCGGCGGTGATTATCGTATTCCTGCCCACCTTCCTGCTGTACATCTTCATGTCTGAAAAGATCATTGCCGGCGTGACAGGCGGCGGCGTCAAGGGATAACCCC
>CAJULM010000009.1:0-13203 GCA_910587285.1 uncultured Oscillospiraceae bacterium
TTTGGACGGAAACAGAAGCACGAAGTATCACTTGACTATCTGATGTCCGAAACGCACTTTGAGCCGTTCACGACAGACAATTACTTTGAGCAATACGACATTCCAACTGTTTTTGTTGTGAAAGGGCAGAAAATTGTTGTGGCAAGCAAACGGTTAGCGGACGCATTAGCCAGATTGCCAGAACAGCGGCGCGCTGTCCTGCTGATGTATTTCTTCCTCGGTTACACTGATACAGAAGTCGGGAACGAGTACGGGCGGAGCAGAAGCACAGCGAATTACTGGAAACACGCGGCATTAAAGCAGTTGAGAAAGGAATGGTTGAAATCAGAACATGAGGAGCAAGAAGCTGATACCCTTTGAAGTCATTGAAAAAGCTGTCGCTGGAGAACCGGAAGCCATAGATGCGGTATTGCGGCACTATGCCGGACATATCAAATACCTGTCTACCTATCGGGGACATATCAATGATGATATTCAAGACAGTCTGAAAGCACAGCTTATCAAAGCTATCCTGCAATTCCGTTTTGACAGGTAGGCAGTAGCAAAGCCAGAAAAAGCCGTCAAGGATAAAATGCACGCTTGCGCGTCCTTGACGGCTTTCCCTGTCTTTGCTGTTAGGTGGCTAAGAGAGCGTAAGCGGATAAACCGCTTACGCTCTCAATCCATTATGGAATGTGTTACGCGATAGAGTGCTTTTCTCGCTTGATTTAAGCGGCATTACAGCGGCGATAGGGGCAGGCACAATGTTTTATACTCCCACCCTTAAAAATGGCGTTCTATTGCGTAACATAGCAAACGATATTTCTTTGTGTTGCTATTTCCATTCCATTCCTTTCCGGCGGCTCTGCCGTTTCTTTTGGAAAGGGATTAAGGGAAAGGAAAGGATAGGAATGGAATCGGTATTTGATTAAATCCGTATTTGGTTTTTCTTTAGTTATTTATATCTTTATTTAATTGCGTTGGATTTTCCAACGTAGGCTTTTCCAACATAGGGCAATCCGAGATAGGCGGTCTATGCTCCGCCGGATAATTACCGCGGTTTTGTTACGCAGTAGAAAGGCGTTTTTGAGGGAAAAGGTATAAATCCCTTGCCGCATGGGAAATGCGCCCACAAAGCCGCCTGTATCAATGCTTTTTCAGCCCCTACTGCGTAACAAGGGGCATGAAAAAAGCGGGCAAGAAACGCTTTGTTTCTCACTCGCCTTTTTCTGCACCCCGTATGACAGCTACCCTATTTCAGTTTGTTGGTTGATACTGTTTTATGAGTAGCTACCATTCGCACGGTCCTTTTTGTTGTTTTGTTAACCCTCGCCGCGCATCTTAGCGAAGCACTCGCTACAATAAACAGGACGGTCAGACTTGGGCTCAAAAGGAACCTTTGCCTCGCTACCGCAGGTAGCGCAAACAGCAGTGAAATACTCCCGAGGGCCACGGGCGGCAGCCTTGCGGGCATCGCGGCAGGATTTGCAGCGCTGAGGCTCGTTCTGGAAACCGCGCTCAGCGTAAAACTCCTGCTCGCCGGCGGTGAATACGAACTCTTGGCCGCATTCTTTACACACTAAGGTCTTGTCTTCGTACATAGGAAATACCCTCTCTTTGATGCCCAGAACCGGAAAAGCAACCTGCTGGGACTATAATATTTGCGTCAGCTTTCGCTGATAACGCCAAGGTCGCCGGCTACCTTTCGCCGGGTGCGCTGAATCGCATTGTCCACTGATTTAATGGGACATCCCAACTGTTCGCTGATTTCCCGATAGGACAGACCGCGCAAAAAGAATGAAAGAATTTTTCGTTCCAAGGGTGACAGCTTTTGACGAAGCCGAATCATTCGCTCAGCTTCTTCCTCCCTACTGATATACAATTCCTCTGGACTGGCATCATTACCAAGCATGGGAGACTCAAGAGGAATGCTGTCGTTAAGTGGGGCGTGTTTGCTCCGGGAGGCAGTGGTAACAGCTGAACGGATACGGTTGCGAATACAAACCTCTGCAAATGTTTTGAATTTTGCGTCCCGTGCGGGGTCAAATTCTCGAATAGCCTTCAAAAGACCAAAGGTTGCCTCTTGAATCAGATCTTCGCTCTCTCCCCCAGCAAGAAAATATGGGCGAGCACACATACGAACCATGCGCAGATATCGCTTAACCAAGAGTTCTTCCGCATCCCGGTCTCCAGAAGCCGTTAGATAGCACAATTCCTCATCGCTGTATTCATTTTTTGAAGAATCAATAGTGCTCATACTTTAACCCTGTATATTATAATCATAAAATTTAAGAATTGTCAATCTCTTTTGGCGATTTTTTAGAAAATTCCTGAAAAATTCTTTTTGCTTTAGGAGGTTTGCTGAAATATATGTTCCCATGAGGCGATTCATACGCTAAAAGGTCAGCTGTTCCAATGTTGGTTCTGCGTTTGGCCCACCAGGCATGGGCAATCCCAAGTGTTGATATGCTTTCGTAGTAACACACCGACCGCGAGGAGTTCGAGTGAGGAAACCAAGTTGCATCAAATAGGGCTCGTACACATCTTCCAGGGTAATCGACTCCTCATTGATCGTAGCGGCCAAGGTGTCCAACCCCACTGGTCCTCCCCCGTAATTACAGATAATGCTGGATAACATTCTCCGGTCGACTTGGTCCAACCCCAACTCGTCAACCTCCAATGCCTGGAGCGCCCGGTCGGCAACGGCTTGCGTCACGACGCCCCCGGCCGTTACCTGGGCAAAATCCCGTACCCGCCGAAGCATTCGATTGGCGATTCGAGGCGTTCCGCGGCTACGGCGGGCGATCTCCAACGCACCTTCTCCCTCAATAGGCACATTTAGTATACCGGCGGACCGGGTAACAATGTGAGCCAACTCCGTTGGCGAATAAAGCTCCAATCGCAACGTAACGCCAAAACGGTCACGCAAAGGTGCGGACAACTGACCTGCCCGGGTGGTAGCGCCAATGAGCGTGAACTTTGGCAGATCCAATCGGATGGAGTTGGCGGATGGGCCCTTGCCAATGATAATGTCAATGGCATAGTCCTCCATAGCTGGGTACAAAA
This sequence comes from uncultured Oscillospiraceae bacterium, assembly GCA_910587285.1. Taxonomy (GTDB): domain Bacteria; phylum Bacillota; class Clostridia; order Oscillospirales; family Oscillospiraceae; genus Enterenecus. The sequence goes on from CAJULM010000009.1 coordinate 3,046, forward strand.
TTTCCTCCACAGAGCGGTTCAGCCGGTGGATTTCATCTACAAATAGGACGTCGTTTTCCTGGAGGTTTGTGAGTAGCGCCGCCAAATCGCCTGGCTTCTCAATGGCAGGGCCGGAGGTGATGCGGATATTAACACCCATCTCATTGGCGATGATACCTGACAGAGTGGTTTTGCCCAGCCCCGGGGGACCGTGAAGCAGTACATGGTCTAAGGGTTCGCCCCGCATTTTAGCTGCTTGAATAAAAATGGACAGGTTGCCCTTTGCTTTTTCCTGACCGATGTATTCTACCAGGGATTTAGGGCGCAAGGATCCCTCTCCTTCATCCTCTGGGGTAAGCGAGGTGGTGACCAAAGGCGCTTCTGTCTCAAAGCCGCCGTTATCAGAAAAATCAATGCTCAAGGGTTCACTTCCTCTTGACTTTTTTGGAGGTATTCATATAAATCACGCCGGCGATAACGACAACAAAAAGCAAAACTATGCCGGTCCACATAAGCGGCATACTTTCGAGAAGCGTACTCAGCATAAGTACACCAAAACAGGCGGCACAAACAAACATTAAGCTGCCCATGGCTCGACAGAGGGCCTTTTCATCATACTGAGACTTTTCCTTTGGGCTGGCGGTGTTGTAACCCGCGATGAGGAAGCTTCCTTTCCCACACATGAACACAATTCCCAACACGACAAAAAGCAGTGCCGCTACGCCATGGATCAGCAATAACATATTCAAGCCTCCTTATGTCTTTATCATCTTCTTTAACGCCTGCTTAACTACCTCCTCCAAGGACAATGTTTCTAAATCAACTCCTTTCAGCGCCACTGCAATCTCATTTTGACTATAGCCCAACACTGCCAACGCGGCGGACGCCTCGCTGGCCTTATTTTCCGGAATGATGGTGACACCGCCAGCGAAGGCCTCTCCCCCGCCAGTAGTCAACTGCCCCTTGGCCAGCTTATCCTTCAACTCCAAAATGATGCGCTGAGCAATTTTCTTTCCGATTCCAGGCGCGGATGTGAGGGCTTTTTCATTGCCAGACACGATGGCCATGGCCAGCCCCTCGGGGCTGTTGGCAGATAAAATGGCCAGCGCCGCCTTAGGTCCCACTCCAGATACGCCGATCAGCATACGAAAGCACCCCAACTCGCTCTCGCTGGCAAAACCATATAACTCAAAGATATCCTCACGAACATACAGATGAGTGTAAAGCTTTGCAGCTTTCCCAACATTGATTTTACTGATGGTATGGTTGGTTGTGCGGCAGGCATAGCCCACCCCTCCACAGTCAATCACAGCCATATAGGGCTCTATGTGGGCAACAGTTCCGTTTATATAGTAATACACAGCAATCTCTCCAAATTTATGATAATGCTCTGAGCTGTGACGTGGACGACCGGGCGTGGCATAGGGCGATAGCCACGGCATCAGCGGCGTCGTCCGGTTTCGGCACAGCATTCAGGTTTAACAGCCGTTTCGTCATATCCATTACCTGCCGTTTTTCTGCTTTACCATAGCCCACTACTGCCTGTTTCACCTGAGATGGATTGTATTCAAAAATAGGAAGGCCCAGCTTTTCAGCTGTCATGAGGATAACACCTCTGGCCTGGGCCACCCCAATGCCAGTGGTAACGTTGTGATTAAAAAACAGTTCTTCAATGGCCATGGTGTCTGGGTGGAACTGCCCGATCAGCTTCTCCAAATCAGTAGCAATCTGCCATAACCGAGCAGATAGCCGTATCCCAGCCGAAGTATTAATGGCGCCACAGGCAGCCAAATGGTATCTACCCTGCAAGGATTCCACCAATCCAAATCCTACAATGGCATAACCAGGGTCAATTCCCAAAATTAACATAAAAGAACCTCCACGCGCACTGTCACGGCAGAGCGCTCTTATACAAGAACCATTTTATCATAATAGAACTACAAAAACAAGCAATTATCATATAGATATACTATATACTACCAATATGTTTAAAACGGGAAGACACGCAAAAGTGTGTCTTCCCGTTTGGAGCGGGTGAGGGGAATCGAACCCCCGTGTTCAGCTTGGGAAGCTGACATTCTACCATTGAACTACACCCGCAACGACTTTTTAAGTATAACAGATCTATCGTGAAAATGCAAGCCTTTTTTATAGCTCCAGCCCCTTTCATATGGAAAAATTCCCCCGTAAACAAACGTGTTGTTTACGAGGGGATTTATGTCAGATGACTTCGTTTTTTAATATGCCGATTCCTTCAACCTCTACCTCAACCGTATCACCCGGAATCATGGGACCAATGCCGGCCGGGGTTCCAGTGGCAACGATATCTCCCGGCTCCAAGGTCATTGCGGCAGTGATAAACTCAATCAGTTCAGGAATCGCCGTAATAAAATTGGAAGTGTTCCCTTGCTGTACAGTCTTTCCGTTCAATCGAGTTTCCAGCTTTAACGCCGATAGGTCCAGTTCATCAACCACACAAGGACCCACCGGACAAAACCCATCCATAGATTTTCCGCGGGTCCACTGTCCGTCATGCTGCTGGACATCCCGAGCCGTCACGTCATTCAAGCAGGTGTAACCCAAAATATATTTTGAAAAATCTTTTGCCTTTACACCCTTTGCCCTGCAACGAATAACAACGCCAAGCTCGCCTTCATAGTCAAGCCGTCCCACAAATTCAGGGGCATGAACGGCGCCGCCTGGGCGGTTGAGTGTATTGGGGCCCTTTATGAATAGAATAGGAAATTCAGGCGGCTCTGCCCCCATTTCTTTGGCGTGTTCCGCATAGTTTTTGCCCACACAGACAATCTTGGTGGGCTCACAAGGGGCTAACAGCTTGCATTGGCACAGCGGCAGCCGTCCGCCGTCGTAGTCCAAGCTCTCGTAGGGAGGTTTGGCAAGAGTGAGCACGTCTTCGTCTTTCACCACACCCCAGCAAGGGCCAGCCGGTTGCTCTATTCGAACATATTTCATGCTTTCCCCTCCAAACAGGTTAAAATTTTTCCGATTAGCTCAGCCCTTCCAGTCCCCTTCTCTGCAGAAAATGGAATAATCGGAATATCTTCTGAAAGACCCAAAACCTCCCGAATTTGCATCAAGTTGCCTTCAACCTCACTCTTTTTTAACTTGTCCAATTTATTCGCCACAACCAAAAAGGGCTTTTTAGAACAGAGAAATACCTCTGCCATTGTGCAGTCATCTGCGGTCGGCTTGTGCCGGGCGTCCACGATAAGGATTCCCAGAGCCATTCGCTCTGAATCAGAAAACCATGCTTCAATAAGCCGCCCCCAACGATCCCGTTCTTGCTTGGAGACCTTAGCATAGCCATACCCAGGCAAATCAACCAAATAGAGCATCTCGTGAATCAGAAAATAATTGATATGGGTGGTTTTTCCTGGGGCAGAGCCTACTCGGGCAAAGTTTTTTCGATTCAGCAAGCGGTTGATGACCGACGATTTTCCGACATTAGACCGCCCTGCAAACACAATTTGAGGCAAGCTGTCCCGAGGGAAATCCCCCGGCTTGGCTGCTGAGCGGACAAACTGCGCTAAATTCCAATTTATTGTCATCTATTTTCCCTCATTGACGCAGTTGTGTATCTCTAATGGAGTGCTGTGTATTCCAGAGCCAACTAATAGCAGGAAGGTTCTCCGCACTTACGCTATCGCTTCCCATCAAAAGCGCATGGAACAGCACCTCATCCACCTGCTTCACAGATACAAATTTGAGGCTGGCACGAACAGTTGGATCAATGTCTTCCAAGTCCTTTTCGTTGTCTGCCGGTATAATTACAGTGCTGAGATGGCTGCGTAAAGCGGCCATTGTTTTTTCCCTGAGTCCGCCAATCGCCAAAACTCGGCCGCGCAAGGTCACTTCTCCTGTCATGGCGATATCTCGACGAACAGGGATATCTGTGAGCGCAGACACTATGGCCGTGGTAATGGCAATTCCCGCAGAAGGTCCATCCTTAGGAACCGCACCCTCCGGAAAATGCACATGAACATCTTTTTTGCCATAAAAATCAGGATCAAGCCCCAACTCGTTTGTACGGCTGCGAATATAGGACAGCGCCGCCCTTGCTGATTCCTTCATAACGTCACCTAAATTGCCGGTGAGCACAAGCTTTCCAGAACCAGGCACTACGTTGACTTCAACCTCCAACAACTCACCGCCCACTGAGGTCCACGCCAGACCGTTAACAACGCCCACGATAGGTTCTGTGGAAGGAATCTCGTTATGATAGGGTTGGGGTCCAAGAAAATCTTGTAAATTCTTATCTGTAATGGAAATACGCTTTTCAGTATGATTGACGATGCTAGCTGCTCCCTTACGGCATAAAGCCGCCAGTTTTCGCTCTAAAAGCCGTACGCCAGATTCCTTTGTATACCCCGCAATCAGCCTTTTCAAGCCTCCATCACTGATTTTCAGCTGACTGCGCGTCAACCCATGACGCTTTAATTCCCGAGGCAAAAGATGCTTTTTTGCAATCTGAAGCTTTTCCTCATCGGTGTAGCTGGGCAACTCGATCACTTCCATGCGATCAAGCAAAGCCTTGGGAATGGTATCAGTTGTATTGGCCGTGGTAATAAACATTACATTGGACAAATCAAACGGCAGCTCCAAGAAATGATCGCGGAAGGTGCTGTTTTGCTCTCCATCCAACACCTCTAAAAGCGCTGCTGCTGGGTCTCCCCTATGGTCACTGCCCACCTTATCAATTTCATCCAGCAGCAGGATAGGATTAGAACTGCCGGCCTGCATGATACCTGTGATAATGCGGCCAGGCATCGCTCCCACATAGGTTTTGCGGTGTCCTCGAATATCTGCCTCATCCCGAATGCCGCCCAGAGAAATCCTGCTCAGCTTACGATTCATTGCTTTGGCAATACTCATAGCAATGGAGGTTTTTCCCACTCCTGGAGGGCCAACCAAGCAAATAATCTGTCCATTGAGCTCTGGCGCAAGCTGCTTTACAGCTACAAATTCCAAAATACGTTTCTTGACTTTTTGAAGGCCGTAGTGATCTGAATCCAGCACCCGAGATATCGCGTCTACACTGACACGTTCCCGGGTTTTTACCTGCCATGGCAAATCCAAGCAGGTATCTAAATAATCCCGTAGCACAGCCGCCTCGGAGGAGCTATAGGGCTGCTTTTCCAGGTGTCTGACTTCTTTTAGCAGCTTCTCCTGTACCTCATTGGGCAGCTTTACCCGGAGAATCCGTTGGCGGTACTCAGAAATTTCATCGTCTTCCTCTCCTTCTCCCAATTCCCGCTGGATAACCCGCAGCTGCTCACGAAGAAAATAGTCCCGCTGACTGACTGCCACCTGTTCATGGACTTTGGCAGCCAGCTCACTTTCCACCTCTAAAATCTCCACCTCACGGCTGAGGATACGGCATAAACGGTCCAAACGGCGGGCGGGCCGAAGCTCCTCCAACACGGCCTGCTTGTCTTCAAAGCGAAGTGGCAGATGCTGTGCGGCATAATCGGAAATATAAGCTGGATCGTCACTGGCCAACAATTTCAAATAGATTTCTGGAGCTACACGGTCAGACAGCTCCGTATACCGCTCAAGATAACTATAAACCTGACGAATTGCGGCTTCTGTTCGGGAGGAATGCCCGTTCGAAATGGGAGGGTCTGGAATTAATTCGACCTCAGCAGTCAAATAGGGCTCTGATGATACAAGCCCTAACAATCGGCCGCGGCTCTGCCCTGCCACCATAACCCGCACACTGTTTTCAGGCAGACGGAGAATCTGCTTCACATTGGCCACTGTTCCAATGGCATAAAGGTCTGATTCCTCAGGATTTTCAATCGTCAAATCCCGCTGCGTTACCAAGAAGATTTCCCGATTGTCATCCATTGCCTCCTCCAATGCTCGGATTGAAGCAGTTCGCGCTACGTCAAAATGAAGCAGTAGCTGAGGGAATACGGTAAGCCCACGCAATGTAAGCACCGGAATTGTCAGATGTCTTGGGCTGACATCAATCATTTCTGTCACCAGGATCACTCTCCTTATCCTGTTTTGAAAAGAGGCGGGCCATTATGCCCACCCCTTTCGTTTAATATTGTTGCAGTCAGGACGCATTGCCCCTGGGGGATGCCTGACCGCCCTTTTCCGACCGCAGAGCAGCCGCACCCAGCCGCGGGCGCGCAGGGCGACCGTCTTCCCGCTGGATATCTGGACCACCTTCGCCCTGAATGGATTGCGCTGTAATCGTCACCTTGGAGATGCTTTCATCAGAAGGAACGTCGTACATGACAGGGGTCATAACCTCCTCCAATACAGCTCGAAGGCCGCGGGCGCCAATCTTGCGCTCCAGTGCTTTGTCTGCGGCGGCCTCCAAGGAACCAGGCGCAAAATCAAGCTCCACATTGTCATAATCCAGCAGACACTTATACTGCTTCACCAAGGCATTTTTGGGTTCAGTAAGAATACGAACCAGCTGCTCACGATCCAACGCCTTTAGGCTGGTGATAATAGGAAGACGGCCCACCAACTCAGGAATGATACCGAATTTCAGCAGGTCGTGGGGCTGGACAGACTTTAGTATGTCCGAATTTTCCCGCTCCTCCGCCGTTTTGACATCAGCGCCGAATCCAATCGTTTTTTGGTCTAAACGCCGCTCAATGATTTTCTCCAGACCGTCAAACGCTCCGCCGCAGATAAAAAGAATGTTTTTGGTATCAATCTGCAAAAAGTCCTGGTGCGGATGTTTGCGTCCTCCCTGGGGAGGGACATTGGCAACCGTACCCTCCAGAATTTTCAGCAATGCCTGTTGGACACCTTCGCCTGAGACATCCCGAGTGATCGAAGTGTTTTCACTCTTTCGCGCAATTTTATCAATTTCGTCCACATAGATAATGCCCCGCTGAGCCAGTTCAATATCGTAATCCGCCGCCTGAACCAAGCGCAACAGGATATTTTCCACATCATCGCCCACATATCCGGCTTCGGTGAGCGTAGTAGCGTCGGCAATAGCGAAGGGAACTTTCAAAATGCGGGCTAACGTCTGGGCGAACAGCGTTTTGCCGCACCCTGTTGGGCCGATCATCAGAATATTACTTTTTTGCAGTTCTACGTTGTCGCCACCGCCAAAATAAATGCGCTTATAGTGATTGTATACCGCGACAGACAGGGCTATTTTAGCATTTTCCTGACCAATGATATACTCGTCCAGTACAGCACACATCTCTTTAGGGGTAGGGATAACATCGGGAATCTCCGGCGCATCCGCCGGACCATCATCATAATCCTCCCCCAAAATGTTCATGCACAGATGAACACATTCATTGCAGATATAGGCGCCAGGCCCAGCAATAACACGTTCCACCTGTTCCTGATGTTTGCCGCAAAAGGAACAGCGCACAGATTTATAATCATCTCTTGCCATGGTTCTCCATCGTCCTTTCAAGGAAAGCGCTAAAGAGCGGAGACGGCTGCCTCCGCTCTTTTGCTTTATCAGCGATTGTAGATAATCTTGTCGATTAATCCATACTCCAGGGCCTCATCGGCGGTCATAAAATTGTCGCGCTCACAGTCTGCTGCCACCTGCTCCACATCACGTCCACAGTTGTCGGCCAAAATCTTGGTCACTCGTTTTTTAATGGTCTCCAACCGCTTCAGGTGGAGGGCCATATCAGTGATTTGCCCCTGTGTGCCAGCGGAGGGCTGATGAATCATGATCTCAGCATTGGGTAAACATAGGCGCTTTCCCTTTGTGCCGGAGGACAGCAGAAATGCTCCCATAGAGGCCGCCATGCCTACGCAGATGGTAGACACATCACACTTGATGTACTGCATAGTGTCATAGATGGCCATACCGTCGGGAATAGAGCCGCCGGGGCTGTTGATATAGAACTGAATATCCTTGTCAGGGTCCTGCGCCTCCAGATAGAGCAGCTGGGCCACAATCAAAGATGCCGTGGTAGCGTTGACCTCCTCGCCCAAAAAAACAATTCGGTCATTGAGCAGACGGGAAAAAATGTCGTAAGACCGCTCGCCTCGGCTGGTCTGCTCAACTACGTATGGAACTAAGCTCATGAAAATTTCTCCTTTCCGATGGGGGATAATGCTCTTGTCAATGCTCAGCAGCAACATTATACCCACTGACAAAGGCAATTTATTCCCTCACGCGGTTAAAAGCGCATTACTTTTCTTCCTCAACAGCCTTTGCCTTGGAAGCGGACTTTTTCTTAGCGGGCTTCTCCTCGGCTCCGTCCTGTCCGGCATCGGCGTCGTCCGTCTTTTTTGCGGAACGCTTGGCGGACTTCTTCACTGCGCCTTTCACCAAATCCAGGGCCTTGCGCATGGTCAGATCGCTGCGGATATCCTCAATGTTGACGATGGCGCGGACCTTGTCCTCCTCCATCTTATACTGCTCGGCCAGTTTGGCGATTTCAGCGTCCACCTCGCTGTCAGCGGTTTCGATTCCCTCGGCGGTAGCCACAGCCTCCAGCGCCAAATCGCTGCGCACATTCCGCTCAGCGGTGGTTTTGGACTGGGCGCGCAGATCGTCAATGGTCATGCCCATCATGCGAAGGTAGTCTTCAAAGCCGATGCCCTGGCTTTGAATGCGGTTGGCATAGTCCTCCAGCATCTTCTCCGCACGGTAGTCCACCATGGCCTCGGGCACATCGCACTCCAGCTTTTCAATAAGCGAGTCAATAACAGCGGCCTCAAAATCGCGGTCGGCCTGCTCCTGGCGGCGGATCTTCAGCTTCTCGCCCAGATCCTTCTTGAATTCGTCCAGGGTGTCAAACTCGGAGACATCCTTGGCAAACTCGTCGTCTACTTCAGGCTCCTGCTTCTCCTTTACCTCATGAACCTTGACCTTAAACACCACCGCGGCGCCGGCCAGTTCGGGCGTATAGTTCTCGGGGAAGGTAATATCCAGGTCCTTCTCGTCGCCGGCCTTCATACCGATGACTTGCTCCTCAAACCCAGGGACAAAGGAGCCGGAACCCAGCTCCAGACTGTAGTTCTCGCCCTTCCCCCCCTGGAAGGGCTCGCCGTCCTTGAACCCCTCAAAGTCAATCACAGCGGTGTCGCCCTTCTTGGCCTTGCGCTCCACGCTCACCAGACGGGAAGCCCGATCAATGTATGGCTTGAGCTCCGCCTTCACATCGGCGGCAGTAACCTTCACCTCGGTCTTGGTCACAGGCAGGCCCTTATACTCCTTCACTGTCGCCTCAGGCTTGATGGTAATAGTAGCCTTAAAGGTAAAGCCGTCAGCATTTACATCCAACACTTCCAACTGAGGATAGGCCACCGGCTTGATTCCGGTTTCCTTCAGTGCATCCTCATAAGCACTGGGGTAGGCCAGAGAAATGGCGTCCTCATAGAAGATTTCGGCGCCATACATTTTTTCCACCATTTTGCGGGGAGCTTTCCCCTTGCGGAAGCCGGGGATATTGATCTTCATTTTCTGCCGGTTATAGACCTTGTCGATGGCAGCCTGGAACTCGGCGGCTCCAACCTCGATCACCAGCTCAATAGCGCTGTTCTCTTTTTTCTCGTTGCTCTTGATGTTCATGGTTTATTCCTCCAAGCTCGGCCCGGCGCAGTAAGCCATGGGCCTTCTTTCTAAATAATCCAACCTATTCTATCAGATAGGCGGGAAGATTTCCACTGTTTTTTTATTTAATCCAAAATTTTTTTCGGACGGAATCCGACAAAGTCCGCAGAAACCAAATGGTAATCCACCGATCCCTGCCGTCCCTCGATGGCCAGACGATGGCTGGCCCCATGAAGGTGGCCGTAATAACAGGCCGACACCTGGTACTGCTCCAATAGGTCAATAATCTCTTGGCAACGGTATCCACGATAAAGGGGAGGATAGTGAAGAAAGCAAACCTTTTTCCGCCCCCCTGCGGCCTTGAGAGATGCTTCCAATCGAATGATCTCCCGGCGGAACACCTTTTCCCATTGAGGCGCACCGTTCTCCTCAAAAAACCAACCACGCGTTCCACATAAGGCAAATTCCCTATATATGGCACAGTTATTATGGAGAATATGGAGATGAGTAAAACCGTTCGCTACAAAAAAAGCGTTCATTTTTGAGGCGGTGGTCCACCAATAATCATGATTGCCCTTGAGCAGCCATTTTTCCCCCGGTATTTCCCGGTCTAAAAAAGCAAAGTCATTTCGCGCCTCATCCAGACTCATTCCCCA
>CAJULM010000009.1:13213-76274 GCA_910587285.1 uncultured Oscillospiraceae bacterium
ACAAATCACCGCATAGTAATATCGTATCCCCCGATGTTACATGGGCAAAGCCTTCTCGGAGCTTGTCCACATAGCCTGCCCATCCTCCGCCGAACACGTCCATCGGCTTATTCGAGCCCAGGGAAAGATGAGTATCGCCGATGGCGTAAAGAGCCATCCCATCACCTCTTATTTCAACATTTCCAGCACACAATTCTCCATTGCGGACTTTTCCACCACGCTGTTGAAGCGGCGCTGACGGTTCTTGAGCCCGGCCAAAGGCGCCGGGGTCGGCACACCTGTGAACTGGGTCAGCTGGTCCAAAATTTCAATCCCTGGCTTTTGGTCCTTAACGCCCAGAGCCGCCAGTACGCTGGAGCAGAATTTAAAGGGGCTGGCGGTGGACACCGTTACCGTCACCGTGTCGTCCCCGGTGTTCTTCCGGTACTCGTCCAACACGTGGAACGCCACAGCAGTATGGGGATCAATGAGATAACTTTGTTCCTTCCACATTCTGGCAATCATGGCGCGGGTTTGATCGTCGTCGCAGCAGCCGGCGCTGAATGTCTGTCGCAGTTTGGTGCGGATTGAGCTGTCAACGCGATAGCTTCCATATTCGGCAAGCTGCCCCATATAATCCCGCACCAGTTTATCGTTCCGGCCGGACAATTCAAAGAGCATCCGTTCCAGATTGCTGGAGACTAAAATATCCATAGAAGGTGAAATGGTATTGTAGAAGGTGCGATTACGGTCATAGGTGCCGGTGTTGATAAAGTCAGTGAGCACATTATTGTGGTTGGAAGCGCAGATCAATGTTTTGATGGGAATTCCCATCTCCCTCGCATAATAGGCAGCCAGAATATTTCCAAAATTGCCGGTGGGAACACACACGTTGATCTGCTGACCCTTGGAGATAGCGTCTGACTTGAGCAGGTCACAGTAAGCAGAGGCATAATAGACAATCTGCGGCAACACTCTGCCCCAGTTGATGGAATTCGCGGAAGACAAGAAATAGCCGCGCTCTGCCAATATCTGCGCCAGCTCCTCGTTGGCAAAAATTGTCTTGACCCCGGTCTGCGCATCGTCAAAGTTACCCATCACCGAGCAAACGCCCACATTGCCGCCGACTTGAGTAACCATTTGCAGCTCCTGAATCTCAGACACACCGTCCTTGGGGTAAAAGACCAGGATTTTGGTCTTGTCTACATTTCGGAATCCCTCCAGAGCGGCCTTTCCGGTGTCGCCGGAGGTGGCCACTAAGATGCAGACCGTTTTTTTCTCATCGTTCTTTTCCATGGAGGCGGTGAGCAAATGGGGCAGCATCTGAAGCGCCATATCCTTAAATGCGCAGGTAGGACCATGCCACAGTTCAAGACAATACGTGTTGTCATTCAGCTTAACAACAGGCGCCACATCCTCGTGGAAAAACTTCCCTCCACCATAGGCCTCCGCGGCATAGGCAGTCAGCTCAGAAGCGGCAAAGCCCTCCAAAAAGCTGTTCATAATGTATACCACGCGCTGTTGGTAGGACATTTCCTTCATTGTCTCTACGGAGGAAATGGGCAGCCGAGGCAGCACCGCCGGAGTGAGCAGGCCGCCATCAGGCGCCAGTCCCTTCGCAATCGCTTGGGACGCGCTCATGCGCAGATCTTTATTTCTCGTGCTCAGATAATTCATCGTTGACTCACTACCCTCATTAAATTGTTGTAAAACAGGTCTTGTACAACCGCTTCACTGTAACCATGGTGCAGCAAATGCTCATAGAGCTTAGGCAGGCTGTCAATCGCGGGAAGCTCAGAAATTAGGTCGCAGCCATCCCAATCGCCCCCCAAGGCTATGTTCGCCGTACCGCCCAGGGCCAGAATATGGTCCAGGTGAGCCCGAACCATGTCCAAATTCTGGCTTCCTCCCACGAACCCAGTATAGAAATTGAGCCCAATCACACCTTGATTTTTTATTATCGCATTTATTTGCCCATCCGTCAAGTTCCTCGTGTGATTCCACACAGATTTTGCATTGGAGTGGCTGGCCATAAAAGGCCTGCGCGCCATCTCTGCCACATCCCAGAATCCAGCCTCTGAGAGATGGGACACATCCACCAAAATATGCAGCTCCTCCATTTTCTCCACAAATCTCCGGCCAAGAGAGCTCAGTCCCCGTTCTGGATCGTCATTGTGGGCTCCTGACAGGACATTTGCATGATTCCAGGTCAGGTTGATGGCTACCACTCCCTCCGCTGCGGCCTCGTCCAACCGATGGGGGTCGCAGCCCAGCAGCTCGGCTCCCTCCACCGACAGAAAGGCTGCTGACCTCCCGTGGCTGTGGGCGTGCCTGGCCTCCTCAACTGTGCGGCATTGAACGATTTTGTCTGAGTTGCAGGCCATCTGATCCTTGAAACAGCGCAAAAGGGCATGGTAGGCCCGCTCCACTGAGTCTCCGCCAATGGGATAGCCTGTATAACCATCTGCGGTCCATAGGGCAAAAAATTGGCAGTACCGCCCAAATCCAGCAGTCCGCTTCAGGGAAAGCGCCCCAGAATTGCAATCCAATCCCTCGTACTCCCGCCAGCAACGTGAGATCGTGTCGCAATGGGCGTCAAACACACAGACCGGTTCCATGATCGTTCCTCCCTCAAAAAGCGTTTTCAATATAATATATATCCGGTCGCTCTGAGCATACCCCTTTGGGTGCGTAAACCTCCGCCACATCAAAACGAGGCTGAAGCTGTGTGGGACGGCACATCAAATAATATTCTGCTGTAGCCCGCAGTTTGCGCTGCTTAGAAAGGGTTACAGCTTCACAGGCGGCGCCGTGCTGTCCATCCTTCCGCAGCTTGACCTCCACAAAGACAAGATAGATACCATTTTCCGCAATGATGTCGATTTCCCCCATGCGGCAGCGAAAATTTTTTTCCGCAATCTTCCAGCCTCTCTGCCGGAGCCACTCTACAATCTGCTCCTCACCCCACTGACCCAGGGTACGAGCCGCTCCCCCGCCTCTCATAGCTTTTTTAAGAAGGAATAGCGGTGAATGTCACATGGTCCGTACTTCCGAAGCAGTTCATAATGGCGCTTGGTGGGATAACCCTTGTGGCGCTCAAATTCATAGCGAGGGTAAAGAACCGCCATTTTCTCCATGTAGCGATCTCTGCTCACCTTAGCCAAAATGGATGCCGCAGCGATAGAATATGACAGGCAATCTCCCTTTACAATCAGCTGATGCTCTGTGATAATGGCGCATCTGTTCCCATGATCTCGATTGCCATCAATGAGGGCAAAGTCCGCCTGCGTACCCAATCCGTCAATGGCCGCCTGCATGGCTTTTATCCGGCTGTTCAGGATGTTGATTTCATCAATTTCCTTTGGCTCAACCCAAGATACCGCCCAGGAGACAGCCTTTTCACAAATCTGATCAAATAACAGTGCCCGCCGCTTTTCCGTCACCTGTTTGGAGTCGTTGAGCCACGGAAAATCCAGTCCATCAGGAAGAATTACCGCCGCCGCATAGACGCGGCCAGCCAGCGGACCCACTCCCGCCTCATCACAGCCACATACCACAGAATGGCCGCAGGCAACCGCAGCCCGTTCGTATTCCCAGCTTGGCAAGGTCCTCCCCCCTATTCTTCAATATCTTTTGGCGCTTCAAGTGTAAACCGTCCAAGCTTTCCATTTCTGAACTCATCAAGTAAGATATGGGCCATACGCTCGGTATCCGTTTCGCCTCCAGAGACCAACATTCCACGCTTTCTGGCAATCTCCTCCAATAACTCCCATCCCTTTTTTTCACTTGAACTGGTCAGGTGATAGCGTTCTTCGATTGCTTTGGGATAACGATCCCGCAAGAGCTCCAATAATGCGCAGGACAGCCCTTCAAGGTCCATCACCTCGTCCTTTACCGCGCCGGTAAACGCCAGATGCAAGCCGATGGTCTCATCCTCAAATTTCGGCCATAAGATACCTGGAGTATCCAAAAGCTCCAGCCCTTTATCTACGCTTACCCATTGCTTGCCCCTTGTAACGCCAGGGCGATCGCCAACCTTGGCGGATTTGCGCCGAACTACCTTATTGATGAATGTGGACTTCCCAACGTTTGGTATGCCCACTACCATGGCCCGAATGGGTTTTCCGATCTGCCCCTTGGCCTTCCATGCGGCCACCTTATCCTGGAGAACGGCTTTTGTCACAATCGAAAACTGTTCCACACCCTTCCCGCTCCGAGCATCCGTTTCCAGCACACCATAGCCTTGACGCCGGAACCAAGCAAGCCATTGGGCCGTCAGTGTGGAATCAGCCTGATCTGCGCGGTTCAAAATAATCAGCCTCGGGCGACTGCCCACGATAGAATCAATATCCGGGTTCCGACTGGAAATAGGAATTCGGGCATCCACAACTTCAGCCACCATATCTACCAGCCTGACATCCATTTCCATTTGGCGTCTCGTTTTTGTCATGTGTCCAGGATACCACTGGATGTTCACACAAATTCCTCCTTGGTCAAATAGACTGGAATAAAAAAGGAGCGGTCGCCCGCTCCTTTTTTATTCCACAGTTTACAGGTCTTCTTTGACCTTAGCCGCCTTACCCACGCGATCACGCAGATAGTACAGCTTGGCCCGGCGAACCTTGCCCCGGCGAACGGTCTCCACCTTTTCAATCGTGGGAGCGTGCAGAGGGAAGACCTTTTCTACACCCACACCGTAGGAGATGCGGCGAACAGTGAAGCTTTCCTCCACGCCGCCATGCTTTTTGGCAATCACGGTGCCTTCAAACACCTGAATACGCTCGCGGCTGCCTTCCTTGACGCGGATGTGCACACGGACCGTGTCGCCAACGCGGACAGAAGGAACGTTTTCCTTCATGTACTTCTCACTGAATTGCTGAAGCAGTTCCATTTGTATTTCCTCCTAATATTTAGGCGCTCATGCGTCTAAGCGATATCGCTGCGCAGAGGACCACCCATTTTCGGACCGTGATAGTTTATCACAATCTGCAAGTTTTTGCAAGAGGTTTTTGTGGAAAACTTTTGTGAGTTTCACCTTCGTGGTTATGGAAACCGCTCCCCTTTTATGGTTGTTTGTTATGTTTGACCAGCGTCTCTTTGCCGTTGCGGCGGCAGAGGATTCCCATCAGCAGCCACAGAGCGGTGAGCAGCAAGGTCACATTTGCATACTGGACGGCGGCAATCATGCCAATGCCCACCAACGCACCTGCCAGGCAGCCGGCCAAGGCAGTCATTAGCCGCTCGGCCAAATCTGGATTTAAATGTTCCGCCAATAGACTAAACAACACCTTTCCCCCGTCCAATGGCTCCGCCGGAAGAAGATTAAACGCGCCGATTCCCAAACTTGCCGCTGCGGGCAGATACCAGTTTAGGGTGAAAAACACTCCTCCGGTTATCATGTTGGCGATTGGGCCGGCCAGTGCAATGAAGCTGTCCTGCCAGTAGGATAATGGTGTGCGATAGCAGAAGAACAGCTCCGCCCCTACTATACTGAGCGATAGCCTCTCAATTCGCCCGCCGCAAACAGCTGCAGCCGCTATATGCCCCAGCTCATGAATAAGACAAGCCAGCAGCCCTAAAGGGAGCAGCCCGATTCCCTCGTCCAGCCAAAACAGTCCGCCCAGCAGCAACGGGAAGCCTGGCGTAACAGTCAGGCGGCGATGCTTAGGCTGGGTCCACATAGTATGCCGGGTCCAACCGGATGTTGTCCTTCTCAATGGTCAGATGGAGGTGCGGTCCGGTGGCGTTTCCCGTCTGTCCCACCAGCGCTACCGTCTGCCCGCAGGACACGATATCCCCTTTATGAACCAACAGGCGGCTGCAATGCGCGTAAAAGCTGCTGACCTGATTGGTATGGCTGATTTTTAAATATTGGCCAAATTCATCGCTCTCTCCAATATACTCTACCACACCGTCGGCAAAAGCACCGATTTCGGTTCCCTCCTCCGCGCCGATATCAAGCGCAAGGTGAAATTCATTTTTTCCACTGATTGGACTGTCCCGATAACCAAAGGTTGACGTTACTGGGCCGGACACAGGCGCCACCGTCTCTGACAGACCCAATTCGTAAAAGGCAAAGCTCACATTAGACGGGAGCTTCACTCCGTCGTCCGTATATGCTTGGGCCGTTGCTGTTGTCAACGCCGGTTGAGGCGGCGGACTTACTGGGATTGTTTCTGCTGAAGGTTCTGGTGTTGCATCCGAGGAAGCGGGGTTGCCGCTTCCCTGCTCGGGATAGGTTCCTTGGAGCACTCCGTGGCTATTCAAATAAACCCGTCCCGCGCCCGCTGTCTGGCTGAGCAAAATCAATTCTTCCTGTGGAACATCCTCTGATGAAATAGGCTCGTCCGGCGCTGGTTTACCGCCAAAAATTCTGACGCACAGCTCATCCAGAGATTCCATCACCGAGCCTTCCTTAGAAACAGCGAATATGAACTCTTGAAATGCTGCGGTAAAATCTACATCAGAACGCATTGCTTCACACCAAACCTGAATCTGAGCAGGAAAAATCCCCCGTCCGATATACACCAAGAGAAACAGCGCAAGACTTATCAACAGCTGAATCAACCGACGTCCGTCGTCCTGTGGGACGTTCTTTGGTCTGGGCCGTTTTGATCTGTGGCGTATTCTTTTGTTGCTGTCGGCCAGCCCTGCGCGTCTGGACATTGTGTCCACATCGACCCCTCCTTGCTCATACAGTTCTGCCCTACTGTATGAACAAGGCCAAAGCTTTATGCACAGAAAAGCAAATCCGCCTGTAAGCTGCCGAGCAGCCTACAGACGGATTATGCCCGGGGATGAGCGCTTGCGTAGACGTCCCGGAGCTTTTGATTTACCACTTGAGTATAAATCTGGGTAGCAGAAATATCTGCGTGCCCCAACATCTCCTGAATGGATTTCAAATCCGCTCCATTTTCCAGCAGATGGGCCGCAAAAGAGTGGCGCAGGGTATGTGGCGTGATCTCTTTGTGAATTCCTGCCTTCTCCTGATAGCACTTGACAATTTTCCAAAATCCCTGACGGCTCATGCGGTCGCCGTTCATGTTCACAAACAGCGCTGTCTCGCCCAGATCATCCAACAGCTGCGGACGGATGTCGTTGACATAGATGGCCAGCGCCCGAACCGCGGCCTTATATAGTGGCACAATTCGCTCCTTGTCCTTCCCCCTGCACCGCAGAAAGCAGGCGGACAGATTGACATCCTGCGTATCCAAAGAAATCAATTCCGACACCCGAATGCCGGTGGCATACAACACCTCCAGCATGGCCTTGTCACGACAGCCCTTAGCGTCTCCAATGTTGGGTTGTTCTAAAAACAAGTCTACCTCTCGATTCGTGAGAATGGAGGGCAGCTTGCGCTCTGCGCGGTCTGGCGTATACCCTTTCGCTGGGTTGACGCGGACAAAACGAGCGGCGGTCATATAAGTATAAAAAGACTTGAGCGATGCTACCGAGCGAACCACCGTAGCGTTAGATTTTCCCTTCTTCTCCAAATGGTTGACATACCGCTTAATGTCCTCCTGGCTCACATGGTCTAAAACCAGGTCGTTTTCGCGGCTCCACACCTCAAATTGGCGGACATCCCGAAGATAGGAGCTGAGCGTATTGGCGGCGGCACGTTTTTCTCTAACCAGCCAGGACTCATATCGGGCAATAAAATCCATATTGTATCAGCTCCTTTTCTCAAATTATCAGCAGCTGGGTGCACACGGTGGAAAATAGGACGGGCATAACAGTCTGTTGAAGCGCCACAGCCAAAGTCAGCAATCCCGCACAGGGAGCCAACGCTCTTGCTCGCTGCGTCCAGTGAACTGGGGACGACATTGCGCCGGGCAGCCTGCTCAATGACTGGCGAAAAGCATCCGCCGCGACGACAAATAAGGTGGGTACGGCTAAAAAAACAGTTACACCAAACACGGCCAGCACCACCACCATACCAGGTAAATGAAACAGCCTGACAAATGTGGTGGCCGCATATGACAGCAGAAATCCCCGCCCCCCCATGATAAGGGGCACTCCCACTGCCCCCACAGGGGTGAGGCCCAAGAGAAATGCGGCCAGAGGCCAACGAACCAGGTCCCAGATCGTATCAAGCAGCGGCGGCTCGAACCCGTTCTCCGCTCCCATCAAACGAAAATATTGTTGAAGGTAGTCCAGCAATTCTGGGTTCTCGCCGCCCGAGACAGAGAAAAGAAACCCGCTCACCGAACCGACAGCAAAACAAATCGCTACGATGATGAGCTGAGTCAGCCCATCCCATGAAGATGCCGACCCAATTCGTTTTCTTGTTCCTCGGCTTACCACACCCAATCACCCCGACGCTACTCTATGACAGCGGAACCAAATTTATGTTGGGATAAAAATGAGTATGTGTGAATGGGCAAGTCCCATCATAAACCTCTTTTCCCAAAAACGCAAGAGGACAGCGGAAATATTTTTCAAATTTTTCATTATGTTTAGTTGTTATGTCTCTTAAATTATGTAAACTAAAGCAACGCTCGTCACGGCTCTGCTGCAAAAACACAGGATATGGTAACAGAGAGGGCTATGGCTTCAAAATATTGAAAACCATAGCCCTCTCTACATTTTTTCCGTTTTTCGGTGAAGGGTCAGTCCTCCCCCGCCATATCAGCCCGGATCGCCTTCATGGCAATGGCGCATTCCAAACGCTTTTTTTGCATTTCACAGCCAAAGCGGTTTGGCTTTTTTATGTCTCCATTGACAAGCAGATTGGAAGCGGAACAACCTCCGCTGCAATAGAACTTGGCCCAGCAGTCTTTACAGTCAGGGCGCGTATATATGTTGAGCCCTGCGAATCTTCTGGACAGCTCCATGTCAAAGGTTCCACTATAGAGGTTGCCCAGCTTGTATTCCTCATTGCCCACAAACTGATGGCAGGGATAGATGTCTCCCTCTGGAGTGATGGCCACATATTCGCACCCCGCGCCGCAGCCTCTCATCCGCTTGATAACGCAGGGTCCTTGGGACAGATCCACATTGAAGTGGAAAAAATTCACATCATCCCGTTTCAGCAGCTCCGCGGCCAACCGCTCGTACTCCTCTAAAATTTTTGGTAAATCATCTTCCTGAAATGCGTAGCCGCAGTCTGGACTGCCCACCACCGGTTCCACCGAAACATGACGGAAGCCTTGGTCTGCAATATGTATGACATCAGAGGCAAAATCCAAATTGTGCCGGGTAAACGTACCGCGCAGATAGTAATCCTTTTCTCCCCTGCCTGCGACCAGCTTCTGAAACTTGGGTAGGATTACCTCATAGCTACCGCTGCCCCCCACCGTCTTACGCATCCGATCGTTTACCTCAGGCCGTCCGTCAATGGACAGCACTGCGTTCGACATTTCTCGATTGATATATTCGATATTTTCGTCGCTGAGCAGAACGCCGTTGGTCGTGATCGTAAAACGGAAATTTTTGTTGTGCTCCTTTTCCAGCGAACGGGCATATTCCACGGTTGCCTTCACTGTATTCATCGCCATCAACGGCTCGCCGCCAAAGAAGTCCACCTCAATGTTCCGGCGGTTTCCAGAGCGTTCTATTACAAAGTCAATGGCTTTTTTCGCCGTCTCGATATCCATGGTCATTCGATGACCGGTGCCGAAATCCCCTGTGGAAGCAAAGCAATACTGGCACCGCAGGTTGCAGTCATGGGAGACATGGAGGCACAGGGCTTTAATGGGAGCGTCCTGCTGCATCAGCGTGGCGGTCGACGGATCAATGTAGCTGTCTTCCGTAAACAATAGGCCCTCTTGTTGGAGGCGCAGCAGTTCCGTCCAAGCCTCATACACCGTATCGGCAGAATGCTGAGGCAGCCTTTCGTAAATATCTTGCGGGCAAACGTCAGACATGGACGCATCCAGAAGGGAAAGTACATCGTAAGCGGCCTGGTCCAGCACATGGACGGCACCGCTGTTTACATCCACCGCCACGGGTACGCCAAGGCAGATAAACGTATGGACCATTGGGGGCATCCTCCTTTGTACGCAGAAAAAGGGTGGGAGTTCCCCACCCTTTTCAGCGCTTTATAGTTTGGGTTTTATTTGCTGTTCTCACACTTCTGATTGGCCACAGTGCAGGAAGTCTTGCAGGCGGACTGGCAAGAAGTCTGGCACTCGCCGCAGCCGCCGTGAGCCACGCTCTGCTTCAGGGTTGGGCCGTTCAAAGTCTTGACATGGGTCATGGGTATCTCCTCCATTTCAACTGATCTGCTCAATGCCTTAGGGCACAGGCCGCTTTATTTAGCAACTTAGAGCATTATAGCACATTCTTTTCGGAAATTCAATACAGTGCCCACTTTTTCTTTCTCTCGACTTTTTACGCGCACAACCCCGCCCTTCCGCATAGGATGGAGTGGCAGCCAATGCCAAACTATTAATTCAAGGAGGCAATTCGCTTGAATTCTGATAACGGAACCACTCCCCGCCCTTGCGGCGATGCCTGCGGCACCATGCCGTCCTGTGCGCCTTTGGCGGTACCATATGTACCTTTTCAACAGCAAGGAAGTCAAAAGTACGGTCAGGCCGATGCTTTGGCCAACGGCACCCTGTTTCCTGGGCTGAATCTCCCCTTTCACCTCAAAGTAGACGCCAGCGCCCTGCCTGACAACCACTCCACCCAGCTCCAAGCGATGCTGTTCGTGGTTGCTGAGCTTGGGATGTACCTGGATACCCACAAGGATGACGCGGAAGCCTTCCAGCTGTTCCGTCAGTACGCCCAGCTGGCCAAGGAGGGCAAGCAGCGTTATGAGGAGATGCACGGTCCGCTGACCCAGCTTAGCGCCGGGCAGGATGCCGCGTACCGTTGGCTGGATGATCCGTGGCCCTGGGATTTTCGTCAGGATGGAGGAATGAACTAATGTTTGTATATGAGAAGAAGCTGCAATATCCTGTCCGAATCAAGAATTGTAATCCCAAGTTGGCGTCTGTGATTATCTCTCAATATGGAGGACCCGACGGCGAGCTGGGCGCTTCTCTGCGCTATCTGTCCCAGCGGTACTCTATGCCCTATCCCGAGCTAAAAGGTCTGCTCACCGATATCGGTACTGAGGAACTGGGCCACCTTGAAATGGTGGGCACACTGGTTCACCAGCTCACCCGAAATCTGAACACGGAACAGATCAAGACCGCCGGATTTGATACCTATTTCGTGGATCATACTACCGGTATATATCCTCAGTTCGCTTCAGGCTACCCTTGGTCTGCCTCAACCATGCAAGTTACCGGCGATGTCATTGCCGATCTGACCGAGGATATGGCAGCAGATGGGGCGATGGTGAAAAGACAACATGGGAGTCCGCTGGTGTGCGCCGGGATGGCGGGAAAGGCGCTGGCGGAGATGGCGGACGCTCCGGGACTACTTCGCCCGGGAGGAGCTGGCGGTGATGAACGCGGTGGCTGTGGCGTTAGCGGTATAAAAACAGTGGGATGAAGGGGGCGAATGCCCGGGCGGGATGATCCCGCTCGGGCATTTCGCATGATAAAAGCAATGTATGAACCTTGGTAGCTTATGCTGTTGTAGGGAACCCTTTCTCCTCCATAAACGCATCAGCTGTACGAATGGATTTCTCTACTTCCGCATGGTTGACCGTATTCAGTTCTGAATCTCCTTCTGCAACGATGACCAGCTTCACCTTGCACATTTGATATAGCGTATTGACCAGCAAAACGGTATTTTCTGTTACCAATTTTTCCTGTTCGCTATACTGGTTCCAATCCGTCTTCCCGTTCAAAACTACCATCTGCTCCAGATTGTCTAAATGAAGCCGGTATACCCGGTTGACAGACAGGAGGCACTTTTCAAAACGCTGCTCCGTATCATACAGGTCTTTCAGATACGCACAAATAAGCGAAATTTCTTTTTGAGCCATCTTCATTTGCTCCATGGCCTTGTCAGCTTTGCCTGATATGGTAATCCCCGCGATATTAAAAATAACTCCACCGACCAAAAGGCCAACGCCAAGCGTAGTTGCGCCGAGGATTGTAGTTCCCAATGCCATTCCACCGCCGCCCGCCGCGATAGCACCGCCTCCCAAGGCTGCCAACGTCGCGTTGGTTGCAGCAATTCCGCTCAGGGAGGCAATTGCCGTTCCGGTGGAAGCGGTTCCAAGAGCCATCACTGCCGCAGTGGTAGCTCCTGCCGCGGCAAACCCTCCAGCGGCACCCAGACCGGCACCGCTCAACCCACTTAACAGCACACCGGCACCAACGTAAACCTTTTCCAGCTCCTCGGCGTCATAAGACGGGATTTCAACATCATCTTTTTTATAGGGTTTAAATTCGGGCTTGTTTTGAATTCGCTCAAAAATGGCACTGAACCGCTTGAAGCTGGACAAAATCTCCAGCTCCTTTTTGCCGAGTTCATCCATTGCGGTTGTTGTCTTTTTATTTTCTTCCTCAAAATGTTTGATATTTTTTTCGTGTTTGGATTGCGCGTCCTTCATGGTATCGTTGGCCTGCTTCATTTTTACGCCGCCATGTACTGCCCCACCAACTCCTACAGCGGCAGCGGCAGCCGCTCCGACTCCTAAGATCAACGGTAATGGCATTTTAGTAATCCTCCTTGTGATTTTCTTTCCTTTGTAGTTTTTTGCACATCTCCAGATTCAATTTATAGTACTGCTCAATCAACATCACATCCTTAAAAAACAATGTGTAGCAATCGTCTATGCGACAGAAAAGCGGGCGGTCATCATATCGGCTGCAAAGATTTCCGTTTAGATATTTGCAAGTTCCATCTCCGCGATCCAACTCGTGGTATAGAAGGGAAAGCTGCAAATTCCGGCAGCACATACCGCATCTTTGACAGGGAAACATTATTCAAAGCTGAGGTGTTTATTTTTGTCCCGCATGAACAAATCAAAATCACCATCCCAAGGTAAGCGGATTCCCAATTCAATCATGGATGCTTTTAAGGCGGCATTCAGCTGCCGTTCATCCATGATAAGGTCTGTGTACTTTGCAAATCTGTCAAACTGCTCTGTTTCACGGCGGAATGCCTCAACATCAATTTGTTGTAGTTGAAGCAAATAGGCGCGGAGAGATGCTGTGATTTGCTTATATGCGTCTAATTGTTTTTCAAATGTGGCACTGATCCCAACCCGGATACAGATTTCCTTTAGCACAAGGGTGAGGAATCTGGCCCACGCTATTATGTTCATCCTCATAAAAAAGAGAAGCCAATTCCCATCGGAACGGATGGCGGCATCTGCGCCATCCATGATACATAATGTTCCATTACCAAAAAGGAGCATGACGCGCAAATCACTATGCCTGCTGGTAGGTATGCACTCGTTCACCGGCATCTTCAAATAAAAACGCCGTTTTACCATCCACAAAAGGCGGATTGACAAATCACAAATCAGGACAGGGATTGCCATTGCCAGCCCAAAACGGGCGTCATACCCCTCCTGAAATGCCCGTATCGCCAAGGTAGCAAAATCCTGACGATCCTTTCCTACCTGAAATTCGCCGAAGGTACACATCTGGAACAACTCAAAAAAAGGAATGGCAAGCCCTGATCCCCGTCCGCCATTCCCCCTGCTTCCTGAGCTTCCGGCAATATCAGACATAACATGCCCAAACCAATTTGCAACGCCGCAAAACAGCTTGGCAGGAAAATTTCCTCCTTGCAGCTCATAGGTTTCGGTCTGGAGCATGATCAACTGTCCGCCGCTGATGAAAGCTGATGTTGAGGTAAATTGATTTAATACAGAGAAAAACAGTCCGACAATATCCGGTGCATGGGAAAGAGATTTAATATGGTGGTTTTTGGTATTCATCGGAAAGAGATTTCCCACGTCTGCGGTATGCCTTTGATCATAGTTGACCCTGTAGTTCTTTTCTAACCATCCAATCGCACTGGCAACGCTGTCTGCTTTCTCCGGCTTTGGATTCCATCCGCTGAGGCTGGCAAATTTTTTTACCGCTGTGTCCACCTGCAAATCTGTCCAGGTACCAAGTGTACTTTCTCCTGGCATCCCTACGAAAAAAATGTCAACAAGGCCCGCAATTGCGCCACAAGCGACGGATATTAAATAATCCGATGTATCGCAAGCACTTTCTTTAAGAACTGCACCGTCTTCTTGCTTGATCAACTGCGCCTCCATGATCAAACCTCCTGTTTGTGAATTTCGACACGTGTGTGTTTTTTGTAGTATGCAAGCTTTTGTGTAAGAGGTTCTTGTCATTTAGTATACCCTAAGAGTTTCGGATAGTCAACCCTATAAGTTTATTTATAACTACAACTTTCCGGGGTAAACTACAGAAAGAACGGAGGGGGTAGGATGGACTGGGGCGCGATTGGAAAACGAATCCGCACACAGCGGGAGTTTATGGGCTACACCCGGGAGCAGTTTGCCGAGCTGCTGGACGTGACGCCCAAATTCTGCTCGGATATTGAGCTGGGTGTGAAGGGAATGTCCGTCCCGACCCTGTGCAGAATATCCCGTATCCTCCGGCTGTCTACAGACTACATTTTGTACGGCAAAGGCACCGTGGAGGAGAGCAGTACAATAGCCCTCATGCTCCAAAGTGCCACGCCCACAGAACGGGAGTACGCGGAAAAGCTGCTGAGAACCTTTCTTATGGCAATGGACACAAAAAAAGATCAGCCGCCTGCCAACTGATCTTTTCTTGTGTATCATGGCTGGGCTTTCACCCTCCGATAAAATGTCCTGGGCTTCATATCCAGCCTCCGCATAGCCTCCACCGCCGTGATCCTCCCCTCCCGCCACAGCTTCACCACCTGGGGAAACTCAGGGCGTTCGATGGGCTTCCGGCCCTTATAAACCCCCTGGGCCTTGGCAATGGCAATCCCCTCCTGCTGGCGCTGTAGGATGTACTCCCGCTCCAGCTCGGCCACCGCCCCGAAAATGGTAAGCATGAACTTCCCGCTGGGGGTGGTGGTGTCGATGGCCTCCTTTTTGGATACGAACTCTACCCCTTTGGCCGACAGCCGTTCCACCAGCTCCAGCAGGTCGCGGGTATTCCGGGCAAACCGACTGATGGATTCCACAATTACCGTGTCGCCCCGGCGCACGTACTCCATCAGCTTTTTCAGCTCCGGCCTGTCTGTGCTTTTGCCGCTCATGCGGTCGATGTAGACCTCATCCGCACCCAGGCTTTCCATTAGCAGCTCCTGCCGGATGGTGTTCTGCTCCTGGGTGCTGACACGGACGTAACCTATTTTCAAATCAGCCACTTCCTTTCAAGCAAGTTTTCTTGACGCAAGGGAATACTTGTAGTACAATAGCACTACAAGGAGGCGGTGGATATGGCAATGGATGCCACCCTGCAAATCAGAATGAACAGTGACCTCAAGGCCGAAGTGGAGGAGCTATACCGCAATTTAGGCACTTCTTTTGCGGAGGCCGTGCGCATTTTTGCCCAGCAGAGCTTGCGGGAGGGGGGGATGCCTTTCCGTCCTACTCTCAAAACCTGGGAAAATATGACCGCCCAGGAGGTAGATGCCAAGCTGCTCCGAAGCGAAGCCGATATTGCGGCGGGCCGGGTATACAGCCAGGACGAGCTTGACCGCCGCATGAAAGGACGGTTCGCCCATGGCACAGATACCGCAGTATAAGATTGTCTACACCGAAAGCGCCATACAGGACATTGAGGAAAAGGCGGACTATATTGCGGCCCAGTTTCATGATCCAAATTTGGCTGAGGAGTGGTATTTTCGGCTGAAATTTGAGATTCAGAAACAGCTTACCACTTTCCCGTTCAAGTACCAGCCCTACAATGTGGAGCTGTGGGAAGGACGGGGCGTCCGGCAGTATGTCACCCGGAATGATGTGGTGCTGTACAGTGTGGACGAGGACGGGCGGCAAGTCTTTATTCGAGCCGTCTGTACCAAGGGCCAGGATTTGACGGCGCACCTGGCAGAACAGGAATAAACAGATTGGTGCCAATAGGGTCGGTTTGCGGGCTGGCATATGCCAAAACCCGGAAACCGGCCCTATTGCCATGCTTTTCCGCCGTGCCGTTAGGGTATACCCCAGCGGCACACTCAACGCACCCCGTACTCCGCCATGATCTCCCGGAGGCAGTACACCCGGAACTGCTTGTCGTAGATCATCTCCTCCAGATCCAAGGCGTCGTACCCGGCCTCTGTCAGCAGCCGCAGCTCCCGTTCCGGCACACCCCGGCGCTTGCCGTACTCCACCACCATCTCCAAATAGCTGTCTGCGTCATATTCGCAGACGGGGCCGCTCCACCCCCAATCAAAACAAAACTGGGTTTGGATGTGAGCATCGTCAAAACGGGAGGCGGTGCGCCGGCCCTGGGCGTCAATGGCCATAATCTCTCCCTGGCCGATGGGGACCTCGGTATAGGACAGCCCGGACAGTCCCAACCCCGCCAGCGCCGCGTTTAATATCTCGTCGGTGGAGGCGTAGAGGTAGCAGCCCAGTCGAGGGTACAGGCGGATGGCGAGTGGATTATTCCCCCGCACAAAGTACAACGTATTGTCCCCGTCCAGCACCGTGAGGGTGTACGTTCCCCGCAGCGCCTCGGCCATCTGCCGCAAGCCGTCCATGGACAAGCCGCCCTGCCCCTCCAAAAGCTGCACCGCCACATAGCTGTCTGTCTCAATTTTTGTGGCGGGCAGATTCCGGGCCTTACGCAGTTCCACATCGTTGTAGATCACCCCGTTGTGGGCCAGGGCAAAAGGCTGGCTTCCGGCCCTGCCAGGAAAGGGATGGTTGTTGTAGTTCCTGCTGGCCGCGCCCTGGGTGGTCATGCGGGTGTGGCCCATGAGATACCGGGCCTGGGAAGGAATGCGCCAGCGCATTCTACAGGCGGGCCGGGGGGCTTTCTGAATCTGAACCGACCCGTTATGGACAAAGGCTACGCCGCTGGCATCTGTCCCCCGGACTTGGGCGGCATCCGCCAGCGCCCGAAACAGCCCAATCCGCTGGGGCGGGGTCAGCTTTCCCTGGTAGTCCAGCACTCCGAAAATGGCGCACATGGTCACACCTCCTCGGAGACGGCCACCGGCTCGTTGATGTAGAGCCGCCGCTCCTTGAGGTACTGCACCAGCTCCGGGGCGGTACAGCCGGACACAAAATCCGTCCAGGTCAGGCCCTGCATCTCCTGGTCGGACAAATACAAAGCCACCTCACAGATGCGGTCAACCATCTGCAAGGTGGCAATCAGGGTATTGAGCTTCAGCGTCCCCCGGAACATCCGAAACTCTATGGTATCATAATTGGTCAGGTTCACGCATTTGTACCGCTGGTAGTGTTCCTTTTTGGCGCTGTCCAGCACCGCCTTGGGGTCGTCCTTCCGGCCATACCGGGCCGCCCACTGCTCCATCTGGTCTCGGGTGCGGCGGCTGAACCGCAGCAGCTCGTTCCAATGGTTCTCCACAAAGAACAGGATGCGGGCAATCACCGCCTCCTGCTCCTCCTGCGTTTCACCAAAGGCGTCCCGGTTGACATGAACATGGAGGCCGCAGGTACAGGCTTTATGGCTGGTGTAGCCCATGCGGACGGCCTGGGCTACCACTGTACCCCAGGGCATTTCCGCGAGGTGGTAGCCCAATGTCATGGGGTGGGTGACGATCTCCATGCCGTCCTCCAGGGAACCGTCATGCTTGATATAGATGTGCTCCAAACCGTTGCTGTTGGCCGCGTTCACCAGCTGCCACGCCCGGTCGCTGCGCTCCCCCGCCCCGTCGATTTCCAGCTCCACGCCGAAATAGCGGCCCCCTTCCCCGTAGAAAATGGGGTCCGGCTTGTAGTAATAGCTGTGGATTTCTCCGGGATCGGTACGCAGCGCATAGCAGCCGTGACATAACGGCTCCTCCTCGTCCGCGTCATCGCTGAGGTAGTAGGCGCGGTCCAGCTCCAGCAGCGCCCCGCAGCGGGTGCAGTTGGTGTAATAGCGGTCATAGCAGCTTTGGCACAGGGGTGTGGTATCGTCTCCCGCGTTGTCCTCCCGCAAAATGCGCTGGCCGCACTCGCGGCACAACAGGGTTTCTTCCTCCAGGCAGGGGCGGCAGAACTCCTGCCCGTCTACCTCCGTCCGATCCTCCAGCGGGTGGACCTCTCCACAGGCACAGCAGGTAAAGGTTTCTGTCATCAGTCTGTTTCCTCCTCTAAAATGTAGTCGATGGCCGCGCATAATCCAGCGGCCACAGCGGCGGCCAAAAGGCTCAGGATATCGCTGCTCAGTTTATCATTGATGATCGCACTCCTTTCCGGGTGATTTGTGGTGTTACGTGCAGCAGACGCCGCGGAGCAGACAGACTGCCACTTCGTATAAGACGGTGCGAAGTGCGGACAGGAACAGGTGCAGCATGGGGCTTCCTCCTTTCAATTTTTGGGGAAAATCGCGGCTGATTTTTGGATTCCAGACGTTCTTTCCGTTTTTCCCGCAAGAAATAAAAACATCCGCAGAACCCGTAAGCGTAAGGAAACGCCGGGTTCTGCGGATATTCTCTTAAATAATGTATCGTTTGGGAATACCGGGATAACGTCAAACAAACCGATAAGGCCCGAAATGGGCCGGAAAGGAGTAAAACCATGTACGATTATGATGATTATGAGGGTTTGGACGAGCGGGAGCCCATCAGCGAGTACCTGACGCCCAAAGAAGTTATGGATTTGCTGTATATCGGAAAAAACACGCTGTACGGGCTGCTCAACTCGGGGGAATTGAAGGGGTTCCGGGTGGGGAAACAGTGGAGGGTGAGGCGGGAGGATCTGCGAACATTTGCTGAGCATGGAAATTGTCTGCCATAGGTCTGATGAGGCCACGTATGGATACTGCTCTATTGCAGTGTCCATACGTCAATATCTCTTGTCAGCCAATAGCTTTCTTGCTTTGCGCCCGTCTCCTCAATTTTTGCTTTTTTAAAGTAGAAATGACCTCTAAAGCTTCAGGCGATAGCGGAGCTAATTTTTCAAATGGTTTTAGACTAATCTCTATCACATTTTCTTTTGGTGTGTCCTCTATGCTGACGGGGTTCACTTGAATCCGTCGGT
Organism: uncultured Oscillospiraceae bacterium; assembly: GCA_910587285.1. Classification (GTDB taxonomy): domain Bacteria; phylum Bacillota; class Clostridia; order Oscillospirales; family Oscillospiraceae; genus Enterenecus. The sequence goes on from CAJULM010000009.1 coordinate 32,199, forward strand.
CGGCCCGGAAATATCCGCTCCCCTTTCCATTTTGTCTCAATTGAACAAATCCCCATTTTGCTAAAACATTAGGCTGAAAATCGCCTTTTGACATTTTTGGGGCATAAAAATTGTTTTTCCTGCAAAAATCAAGAAAGTTTTCATAGTATTCGCTATATCTAAGAAAAACAGCATTCCGCTTTGGATCAAACCATCCCAATACCGTATCTGACAGTTCTCCCCGGAGCAGAATAATAGCTTTTGTGATAAGCAGATGAGAAATATATTGAGAAAATGTCTTCACTATATCACCTATGGACGTACTCTCACCGTATAAATTGTAAAGCGCGTCTAAACCATCATTCCTCAATTCTTCAATACGTTTCGAGTTTCCTTCTTCGTATGATTCGCTCAAATATAGCGTAAAAATTAAAAATGAGGCCAGCAAATATGAGAACTTCTCTTTTCGCGTAGGATCATCTGAACATCTGAGCAACAAAGTGTTGAACTTTTCAAATATTTTTGTAAACGTCCTCCTCATTGTTCGGCTTACAGAGTCTTTCCACATAGAGTATTCGGCCTCAATGCTCATTTTGCGTACAAAATTATCATAGTTTTCTATCTCGGAGAAATCTCTTATATTGTTTTCACAACATGCCTCCAGCCACGCAATAAAATTTTGTAGCACCAAATCAAGTTTGTCTCGGCAATTCTTCAACCTTTCCTCAAATATCTTGTCCATTGTGCCCTCAAACTTAATTCGAATGGGCTTTGCGTTCATGGGAAGTTGAATACAAACAAACAGGGCACAAGCATCTTTTACTAAATATGAATCTATGTTACGCTCAGATATCCTCAAATGCCTTTTTACATTTTCACTATATATGACGATTCCATCATGAACATATTTGCTTTCATTATCGCGAGCGGGCGTACCTCCAAGAGAATGGCGTAAAAAGGTTCCGCAGTATAACTCAGCAATTTGCTGCGCAACCGTCTTATTTTTTCCCTCAAGAGATAGAAACAGTATTTTTCGCAGACTTCTTGTAACACTTTGATATGAGTCTTTCATGGAAATCCGGCTCGGATATTTCGTAAAGAAAAATTTTATGATTGAAAAGATAGAAAACGAGAATAACGGAATTGAAACCGTCTGCGGGGCAAAAGAAAGGATTTCTTCGACTTCAGCAAGTGAAACGGGGCAGTCTGTTTTTTCCCATCTCGGTTGAAAATCTAATTTTTCTTTGCTCAGCTCTTTAAGGCCACAATAGAATGGCGTCATGTTGTTTTCCATCCAACCTCTTGGCCGATGAAATTCAAACTTTTTGTCTCGTTGGTTCAACCTCATGTATTCATCATGAACAGAGCCAGGATTAAAAAATTTTTGTAAATAGAGCTTGTGCAGCTTGCTGCTGATTTTCCTTAAAAGCGGCTTAGATGGAAGTATGTATTCAATACCTCCTGCTGTTAATTGGGTAATTCTTTCTGTGCTAAAACTAAATTCAACCGCTTGTGTCCGATAAATAGAATCAACATCAACTTCTTTCTTCTTTATATTTCCATATCGGATTATTACAGTTTCAAGCGCTTTTGTCAGGGGAATAAAAGAACGCCCATACAATGTCGGTAACAATTCCTTCAAAATTGCTTTGCCGACTTCAGTTTGAAATTCCTGGGAATTTCTAAGGTTTTTCCCAATTTTTAAGGCTATCTCCGGCTTTTCCACCTCAAGCCTTATCTCACATACAACATACGAAAAACTGCAATATTTTAGGTATGGCAAATCATACAGTTTTTGTCCTCTTGATCCATTGACGTATATTGAACACGGAAATATCGCGCGGATATAAAAATCTTCCGCTTGCTTTCGAAGCCCAACGTTGACGCAATTAGCGACATAATTTTTTGCGTTTTCTACAGCGTATTTCAAGTACTGTTCCGCCGATACCGTCTTCATTCCATGCCTCCTTATTCGCGCTAAAAGCCACAATCACAAAAAACTTTTTATTTAAGTTCACTTTCTCTTCGTATAAATTTTTTCTGATAATTTTTTACGCATCTACCCATGCCTTTGTAGACACCGATATGAGCCAGAAAAAGCTGGAGCGTATTTTTCGATAGGGGCTGTAACATATCAATGAGGAACAAATCCTATGGTCTTGCACGAGTGTTCGCGTGAGCAATAAAAAATAACGCTCACACAACAGACTTTTAGGGCCCCGGGAAGTGCGTGTAACACAGCGTGCTTCCCCCTTGCGATAAGAGAACTGACTTATACGTTCACAATTTATATCAAAATATTATATTTTAATTATATGATGACACATACATTAAAAATAAGATAATTCAGATAAAAAGGAAGTAATTATATGAAAAGCGAAATAATTCACACTCGTATGAGCACAGAGGAAAAAGAAGAAATTGAAAGACACGCAGCAAATCAAGGGTGTTCTGTATCTGAATATATGCGCAATGCAGCCTTGCATAATGTTTCAAATCTGGCTAAACAGACCAATGAGCAGATCATTCTTGCAAAGCTGTGCGCACTTACTGAGCTGATTGACCAAGTTACCGACTGCTCCTTGCGCCGCAAATTAAAGGATTGGAGGCACAGCACATGGCAATCTATCAAGTGATCCACACCCCGCACCAGTATTACGATCAGTCTGCAATTGATGATGTAGTGGCTTACTGTCTCCAGGAAAGAAAAACCCCGCAAAACCTAATCTTCGCTCGCGGTGTTGACCCTCAATACGCCGCTTCAGAAATGCACGACGTAGCCGTAGCATATGAAAAGAATAGCGGGCTACGGTTGCGTCATAGTATTCTCAGTTTCGCGCCAAATGAAAATGTTTCAGCAGCGGAAGCGGCAGAAATCGCTCAGGAAGCAATCAATTACTACGGAGATGCCTATCAAATCATTTCTGCTGTCCACGAGGATACCGATGACATTCATATTCATTTTGTCATGAACCAAATTTCATATGTCGATGGCAGCCGATATAGAGGAAAGAAAAGTGACTATTACCAGTATCAAAAACACTTGAAAAAGATTCTTTCTGAAAACGGGATACATAAACTAATTGTGGACTAAATCCACAGAAACACTCGAACTTGACGATATCGCGCAATCTACAGCGGTATATTATTTGTATGAGGCTATCCTTTCCCTGTCTATTGAACAAGCTCTTTTGCATACAATATTTTGATCCACGAAAGGAGACTACACATGAACGGAAACCGCCACCCCCTTTGCCAAAGCGTCTTTCACAACAATCTTACATCAGAGCAATACACAAAGCTCTGGATCAGCCTCATCAACCAAATCGAACGCTCAAAAGAAACCGTGGCCGTCCATTGATCGGCGCCGCCGCTCCCAACGTCAACACGCTGGGGGCGGCTTACTTTATATGGAGGGACGAACGTGAAAGCAGCCATTTACTGCCGCCTGTCCGAAGAGGACCGAAACAAGCAGTTTGAGGATCAGGACAGCAACAGCATTCAAAACCAAAAAGCCATGCTTTTGCAATACGCCATGGCACAGCAGTGGGAAGTATATAACATTTACAGTGACGATGATTACACGGGTTCAGACCGAAACCGCCCAGAATTTCAGCGGCTTCTTCATGATGCCGAGCAGCGAAAATTTGATATCATCTTATGCAAAACTCAGTCCCGCTTCACCCGCGAATTGGAGCTGGTGGAAAAGTATATCCACGGCCTCTTCCCTCTCTGGGGCATCCGCTTTGTCAGCATTGTGGACAACGCCGACACCGCCAACAAGGGCAACAAAAAGTCCCGACAAATCAACGGCTTGGTCAACGAGTGGTATTTGGAGGATATGTCTGAAAACATCCGCAGCGTTCTCACCAATCGAAGGGAAAACGGCTTTCACATCGGCGCCTTTGCCCTCTATGGCTATCAAAAGGACCCCGAGCAAAAAGGCCATCTTATCGTGGACGAGGAGGCTGCCGCCGTTGTCCGGGAGGTGTTTATCCTCTTCTCCCAGGGCTATGGTAAGACGGCCATTGCCCGAATGCTGAACGACCGGGGCATCCCCAACCCCACCGAATACAAGCGCCTCCACGGGTTACGCTATCAACAGCCCAAGCGGAAAAACAGCACCCTTTGGAAGTACTTCGCCATTGCCGATATGCTGGAAAACGAAATCTATATCGGCAATATGGTGCAGGGAAAGTACGGCAGCGTGTCCTATAAGACGAAACAGAACAAGCCCCGTCCCAAAAGCGAGTGGTATCGCGTGGAGGGCACCCACGAACCGATCATTGACCGGGAGCTGTGGGACCGTGTTCAGACCATTCTGGCCCAACGGGCCAAGCCCTTCAGCGGCGGCTCCATCGGCCTGTTTGCCCGGAAGGTGCGCTGCGCCAACTGCGGCTATACCATGCGCTCCTCAAAAAATCGTGGCCGGCACTATCTCCAGTGCTCCAACCGCCATGTGGCGAAAGACGCCTGTATCGGCTCTTTTATCGCGGTAGACAAGCTGGAGCACATCGTCATCGACGAATTGAACCGGCTCTCCGCAGAATATCTCGACAAAGACGAGCTGGAACGAAATCTTGAATTCTGTAATGACTTGAAATCCCAGCAAAAGCGTCTGCAAGACAGCTTGGCCGCCTATCAAAAAAAGATTGGGGAATACGCCAAGGGCATTCAAGAGCTGTACATGGACAAGGTAAAGGGAATTGTCAGCGAACAGGATTACATAGACATGAGCGCCAGCTTTTCAGCGGAAAAAGACCGGCTTCAGCAGCTGGCGGAACATACCCAGCATCAAATTTCCCAGCTGGATGCCCGGATGGAGGAGGGCGATCACCGAAAAGCCATTGTGGAGCACTACGCCCACCTGGATCACCTGACCCGGGAAATGGTGGAGGCCCTCATCGACTACATCACCGTTGGCAAACGCGTTCCCGGGACGCAGGACATTCCCGTGGAAATTCATTGGAAATTTTAAAAGCGGCTCCAAACCTCGCTTAATTGGTTTTGAGCTGCTTTTTTTATTACGCCAGCAGCTTTCGAGCCCGAGCCCGCACCTGTTCCTCCACCATGCGCAGACGCTTTTCCGGGAGGTTATACCGGGGATGTTTTTTGAACTTGAAATCCAGCAGCCCCCGCAGACCCTGCCTCAGCTTTGGGGTCAGCGCATCCCTGGCCGTCCCCAGGAAATCGTCATAGACGCAGGGCATCAGGGTTTGAATATACTCCTCCAGCTCCCCTTCCCGCTTCCAGCAGTCCGTACCAGCGAAGTTGAACAGCCCGTTCCCGTGGTCAAAAAGCGGCGCGGGCGCGGTAATCTGATTGCTCCGGCTGTCGATCAGGAATCCAAAATTGCCAAAATGCCGGTCCACATTGCAGATCACCGCGTCAAATACCAGCATTTCATGGAGCGCGTCCACATACGGTTCCCCCAAATTCTCATAATAGGCCCTCACTGCGGGCATCCCCCCTTGGGTCACCAGCCGGCCCACCGGCAGATAGCCCACATCCATGCTGGTAAACAACTCACAGGTGGAGCACAGCACGCCCTTCCACTTGGACAGGCCGTAGCGGATGGCGGTGACCCCCATGGCGGCGGCCACCTGGGCGGCATAATACTCAGAATACGGCTCATACCCCGTGTTGGACGCGCCCATGGTTCCGCCCTTGTAAAGCGTCACCTTGCCGTCCACCCTGCGCCAGCACTTGGGCAGCATTCCGTTGGTGGTAAACTCAGGGCTGGAGCGCAGGGATGAGCGCAGACTGCTCCCATAGCCGGTAAAGGCCAGGGCCGCCAGCACATTGCTGAAGGGGTTCTCGTACAGATTATTTTTCGCAAATGTCCCGTTGTCCTCTTCCTCCACCACCCAATAACTGTCGTTAAGCGACAATCCTTTACACACCTTGATAATGCTCATGGGACGGTTCAAATTCAGGCCGCACTTTGACAGCAGGGAGTGGACATAGGCGCGGTTTTTGGGAATCGTCCTGTGCCGCAGCCAACGGCTCAGGCTCTCCGGCTTTAACTGTAAATCAAGCGGAAACAAGTGCTCCTGCCGGTTGTCATGCCACAGGATTTCAATTTCCGGGTCAATGCTGTCCATGGAAGCGGAAAAGCTCAGCAGCGGAATATCGTATTGCTTCAAAATAAAATTCACAGACGCACCCCCTTTTTAGGCATTATAGCACACTTTTCCTTCCAAGCATACCCTTTTTTAGAGTTTAAGCGGACTGACCCAACCGGGTCAGTCCGCTTTTTGGCGTCCGAGGCAAACCTATTCAGGCTGAATTTATTGATTTATGCCCACATTTATGCTATACTCATCGGCACAAGCAAAAAATAAAATTTGGTGGTTTCATGGATAACTTACCTATCAACTCCTATCAGGCGCAAGAAAATTCTGATATTCCCCCTTGTCAAAACCTGGAGCTTGGTCTTGCGGAGATCGACCGCATCCTTCACCAAATGCTCCTGCTGGCCGAGCTGTCTGCCAGTGACAGCAGCCTGGACAGGCGTAGCCTTCAAAAAGGACTGGAGCGTATGCAAGACAAGATCAACCGCATTGCGGATCAGATAGAAACGAAATGACCTCAGAGCAGTTTACTTTTGTAAGATCTCGGCAAATGAAAAAGTCAGTAAAAACAGTGAAATCCGCTTGTTTTTCCGTGCCAAACAACGTATACTCAAGTCAACAAACACAGGAGGAACGGCTATGGAACCGACCTTTTTAACTGGAATTCACATTCACAAGGTTCGTCATTTAGAGAATATTGATATTCCGTTGTCCGCTGCTGCCCGTAAAAATCTAATTCTTACTGGAAAAAACGGGAGCGGAAAGACAAGTGTTTTGACTGCGCTCATTTCGCACTTTGAGTATGTTCTGTCCAATTCTTATGCGCCAATGGACAAGTGCCAGAATTCAATCAAATATAATTTGAAACAAATTGAACAGGCAGATGACACTGAAGCGGGAAAGCACAAAAAGGCAGAGGCGCAGAAAAGTTTGAAGATGTGGCAAACAGACCTTTCCCGCTGGACAGACGGAGCGGTTCCTGAGTACACATCATTAGAGTCCCTGCGGGAAAAATATTTTGCAGGTCAATTCATATTTGCCCGCTTTGAGGATGTCCGTAATAGCAAGGTAGACATTTCTAGCGACATTACCAAAGTAAATTTGCGCCCCATTTATAAGCTATCCGACAAACCCGTTCGTCAATTAGCAAAATACATGGCCAGTCTAAAGGCGACACAGGCTTTTGCAAAAACGGAAGGAACCCCCAAACGCGCCCAGGAAATTGAGAACTGGTTCCAACGGTTTGAAGCCGTTTTACGCAAGATTTACGGCGATGATTCACTGAAACTTCACTTCGACATTGAAACCTTCCAGTTCTCAATTCTGATGAACAATCGGGAACCTTTTGATTTCAACACAATGTCCGCAGGATATGCCGCGGTGTTTGACATTATCGGCGACCTCATGATGCGCATGGAATCCCAGCGCAGCTACGATCTGGAGGGGATTGTCCTCATTGATGAGATTGAAACACACCTCCATGTTGAACTTCAAAAGCAAATCGTGCCCATCCTTACAGGGCTCTTTCCCAATATCCAGTTCATCATGACCACCCACTCCCCCTTCATCCTCAATTCAGCTTCCAATGCTGTAATCTATGACCTTGAAAAGCATACGCTGGTAGAAAACGGTTTGACTAATCTCCCCTATGAGGGTATTGTGGAAAGCTATTTTGGTGTGGACCTTCTCTCCCAGAAATTGCGTGAGAAGTTTGAGCAATACCGCACACTCGTGCAAAAAGATCATTTAACCGATGAAGATTTCGCCGTGGCCGCCGAGTTAGAACTGTATCTGGACGAGGTCCCCGACTATCTTGCCTTGGATTTTGCCACTGAATACAGCCGTCTCAAGCTGGAACTTGCCAACAGGGGGTAATATCTATGGTCAAGATAGAGAGAACCCCAATCCCTCCTGCGTCTTTAGCGGTAGAAAAGCAAAAGGCTTGCGGCAGTTATACGAAGCCGGATGTCACAGAACAGCTCAGTCAAGATTTTCATAACAAGTGCTATCTCTGTGAGATTTCCCCTCCACACGGAATTGAAGTTGAGCATCTGCGGCCCCATGGCGGCAATATAGACCGCAAATTTGATTGGACCAATCTTTTTCTGGCTTGTTCCCACTGTAATTCTTTGAAAAACCAGGCCAAATACCATGATATGATTCTTGATTGCTGCAAAGTTGAGCCGGAAAATATCCTCGATTATCAGCTTGCAAATGGGCACGTCTGTGTTTGTCCATTGGCCCAAGTGCCAGAAAAAGAGGCCGTTTTAACAGCTGACTTGCTGACCGCTTGTTTTGAGCATACAAACACAGGGATACGGGAGCAGGAGTGCAAAATCAGAATAGACGAGCTGAGCAAAACCATGGATTCGCTCTATAAGCAGTTACATGAATATCAATCAACTGCATCTAAGAAGAGTCTGCGGGCTCTGCGCGGAATGCTCAGCCGTACATACAAGTTCGCGGGATTCACTCGCGCATATGTGCGGACACATTTGGAAACATACCCTGACCTTGCAGAATATGTTCAGTTGCAGTAACATCAGACAAACCCACAAATGTTGTCCTTGCAAGGTCGCCGCAGAACAAAAAGCCCGCCTAACCTATGATAATATTCTCCGCCTGTCCGACGACCCGGACGTCAACGATGTGATTCGTTTCCTCCGCGAGCGTGAGATCGTCCACTTCCAGCGCTTTGGCGAACCGCATCAAACAGCAACGAATGGATTCAGCCCGTCATATGTTCCAGTTTATCCTGATTTTATTCTGTGAAGCAATAATACTTTTTATCAAGCTGTTTGCAACAATGATCCTATCGCATAGCGAGACCTTTTCCCAGTTGTCCAGATAGCCCGGGATGCTGTTCACACGATAAGCGTCCTCCTGTTCAGGCTGCGCGGCTTTTATGCTCAGCCTCTTTTTCTCCGTGTCCAGCAGGATTGCTTGGGCATTGATATCTTCCATATCCGCTTCGCCGGCCTGTGGAATCTTCTGTAGCAGCGAGTTGATCTCTTGGTCAATCTGTTTGATCCTCGCGTTCAGCCTGGCTCTCTCAAGCCCTCTACTTCCCTGCTCCACCTTTGATATGGCATTAAACTTCCCCAGCTTTTCCCTGATCTCCTCAAATATGAGCTTCTCCACGGCGTCCGCATCTAAGGAGCCAAAACCGCATTTACCCATGCACAGATAGTAGCGGTTGTCCATCTTTGTCTTGCAATGATATACCTTGACTGAAAGCAGGGCCCCGCACTGCACACACCTCATCTTCCCTGTCAGCCAGCTTGTTTTGGCCTTTCCCGGCCGCACCGCTTCGGAACCCTTTAAACATTTGCTGCGGCATTTGATCCAGACCTCAGAGCTGACAACGCCCTCATGGGGAGCCAAAACTAATATGTGCCCTTCCAGTGAAAGCGTCTTTCGCGTTTCATTGGTTCCGGTGTACAGATATGCTCCAGTTCTTCCGCTGAAATCCTCTAACGAATTGATGATGTTCGTTCCCTGCCCCTTGAAAAACTCATATAGCCGATAGTCTGCCCTGACATAGCACGGGTTGACAATCATATCTCGAATTTGGCTCCGGGTGAACGGCCTCCCTGTTCGGCTCTTGATTTTACCCGTTGCTAAACTGCGTTCAACATCGCCTAACGAAATGTGAGGCTGTGCATACATTGAAAATATTGTCCGCACAATTTCCATTTCCTCTGGCGCCGGTGCATATATTTTTCCCATAACCCCATCGACAACTGCTTCTTTCAAACCAAAGCCAAAGGGAACCTTCCCTCCCATATACAACCCATGCCTGCTGCGAGCTTGATAGGCATCTTTCACCCTTTGCTGGATGGTCTCCCGTTCCAGCTGGGCAAAAATCATTACAATCATCAGCATCGCTTTTCCAATGGGCGTGGCTGTGTCGAACTTCTCCATCGTGCTGACAAAATCCACGCCATGCCTCTGGAATTCCTCGATTACACCGACAAAATCCAGGACAGAGCGGCTGATCCGGTCTAAGCGATAAACGATAACCCGGCGAATCCTTCCGTCCATAATATCGGCCATCATTTTCTGAAAGGCGGGGCGGTCTGTGTTTTTGCCGCTGTATCCTCTATCTGTGTATACTTTGACACACTCTCCTGTCGCTTCCCGTCTGCAAAATTCAGCCTGGCTGTCCACAGATATGCTGTCCGCTCGATCCACCGACTGTCGCGTATAGATTGCTTCCATCAGCTCCATTCGCCGCTCCTTTCTCCACAAAAATGAACGGAGCGGTTTTCCCCCATTCTTCAAGGGTCCCCGCTCCGGCAATTCAAAGTGATTCCGTCATATATTTGCAAAATACATCGTATAGCTGTTCTTCTATTCTTCTCCTCACCTCTTCCCGCTCCTCCAAAGAATAGACCGGGGTTACATTCTCTACAAGAATCGTTCTGTCACGATAAGGCCGCTCATGTGTACTGGTTTCAAACGCCTCAGCCACTGCATCCCCTCTCCTTTCAGCGCCATCCGCCGTTGAAAGATATTATTCAATCGCAGCATCCAATATTCCCGCCAATCTGCGTTTTGAGACATTCCCAGACAAAAACAAGCGGCAGCTTTTCGCTGCCGCTTCTTTCTCGTTCTCATGCGTAAAACGCATGGGCTCCAATCGTAGTCACATAGGTGCGATGACGGGACGCATAGCAGGGCATCCCAGCTCGGTTGAAGAACAGGGCCGTGGGAACCACCTGAGCGCCGTCCATCACCAGCTTTGCCGCAATGATGGAATCTACATCGGGGTCACAATGAATGGATCCGCTGCTCGCCGGGGTAAACTGATTCTTCTGGAACAGCACCTCATAGATCGTATCCGGGAACCTCGGGTTGTTCACACGGTTCATCACCACATTGCCCACAGCCAGTTGACCTTCCAACGGCTGATTCGCACTCTCTGCGCTGATAATGCGGGATAACCAGTAAAGGGTATCGCTGTCGTAATAGTAATCTCCGGGAATCAGGTAGGCGCTGGCGCCCTCCTGATGGTCCAACAGAACCGTTTGCTCCACGCTGTCAAAGCTCACGGAAAGATTGAACACCTTTGCCAACACCCGAACGGGCACGGCAACAGAATCGTTCAGCAGAACCAAACCATCCTCTGCATAGAGATAGCGGCCATTGGCCACAATACAGGATGCCCCGATAAACGCCGTCAGGTTCAAGGTCTCCTCCACCACATTGGCGGTAGGCTCAGCCTCCGCGTCTAACTCGGCGGAAAATTCCCCGTCCTGCGTCATGTCCACTACCTCAATGACATGGGAGGCATTCACCGTAACCATCCCGTACTCCTCCTCCACCATGGCCTCTGGGTCCAGCAGGGATACGAAGGAGCTCACCGTCACGTAGCAAACGCCGTCTCGGAACTCATACTCTACAGACTGAACAGGCTCCCCATCCAGCATGATGGAGGACTGTTCTTCGGTCTCCACGCTCTCCTCCACCACTTCCTCCGGTTCCAGTTCAGGAAGGGGCGCGGCCAGCGCGGGCAGGATGAAGCTCACGACAGCGAGGGTGGCCAGCAATAAACTGACTGCTCGTTTTTTCATGAAATCTCTCCTTATTACAATTTGCTTTCAAATTGTAACCATATTGTAACCGATTTAAAACCATTTTGCAACCATTAAGTCACGTCAAAATAGCCAAACCTATTTCAAAAATAGGTTTGGCTATTATACTAATTATATAATCCGGGCAATTTATCACCCATATAAATGTAATTATATGGAATTTATCGGTAGAACCAATGACAGCCAATGGTTGTCACATACTCCCGGTTTTCCATGATCCAATGGTTGTTGGTCAGCTCAGGAGCCAGAAAATACAGGCTGTCACCTGCCACGCGGGCGCCCTCCAGGCACATCTTTGCAGCCAAAACGCTCTCCGGCGTCGGCTCATGATAAACCGTGCCGTTGGCCACCGGCTGAAACTGCACGCCGTACTTCTGATCGAAGATGACGTCATAGACGCTGTCGGGAAACTCCTTACTGGCCACTCGGTTCAGAACTACCGTTCCCACTGCCAACTTCCCCAGCAGGGGCTCTCCCCTGCTCTCCGCTGAAATGATACGGGCCATCCAGTAAAGCTCCTCCTCACTGTAGGGCGCGCGGTCCGGCCGTCCGCTGCCCGCAGTGAGGACCACGCCTGTCTCCCTGCTCCAATCCACCCGGCCATCCAGCGCTTGCGCCAGCGGCCGAACCGGAACCATTGTTTTTCCCTCCTCTAAACGCACGCCATGGGGCAGGTAAAATGCTCTGTCATTCACCACAAGCCATTGGGTACCGGGTTGAGCCAACAGCTCCAGGCCATCCGCCACCACCTGGGCCGCGCCATCCCGCCAAAACACCTCCGCGTCCGGAGCCAACAGCTTTGTCACCGCCCGCAGGGAGACGTAGGCCGTCCCCTCTCCTACCAGCTTCGTCTCTGTCAGCGTCCAGACATTTTTTTGCGCCGCCCCCGCGGTGGGCATAAGCAGCGCCGCCGCCAGCGCCGCCGCAGCTATCGTCACTTTTATTTTCATCTCTGATTTTCTCCTTCCAACAGTGGTTGTTTCTTTATGACAAAATTGTAACTTTTCCAGCCCGTCGCCGCAAGCCTAAATAATTTCCAGCAGAGGGTCCCCTTTCCCTATCCAAAATAAAAAGACCGTCCGGCTATACCGGACGGTCTCAGCGTCTGTATCACACGAGGCTCTGCTTCATTTTGACCACGGCCTTGCGCACGCTTCCGGGCTCTCCGGCGGCGCAGCCAGGGCGGTGGATGTCGTTGGAGAAGAAAATGCAGTAGCATCCGGCGGCGACATCCACAAAGGTCTCACCCTCCAGATTCTGATAGAATGTGACGTCCTTCCCCTCCGGGTCCTCCAGCACTGTCTCCTTTCCGGTGTAGGGCACGTAACCCATTCGCTCCACGCCGGAGACGATGTATTGAATATCCAAATAGTCGTTGTGGCGTTCCGGGCGGCGGACCTCGGCGGGCTGGGTGGTGATGTCCTGAATCATCACATACAAATCTTTTCCCTGAATCTCATAGGTTCCGGCCTCCATATGGGCCACGTCATGTCCCGCAATCCAATCCAAAGCGGTCTGAATGGCGGGGGGATACTTGCAGGGGCACTCCAACGCATTAACAGATGAGAAAATCATAGCGGCACACTCCCTTTTTAATTTACGTCCAGCGGACGGGGCTCTCAATGAATCGTCTTTAGCGCCTGGGCCAGCTGATCCGGGCAGGAGGTGGACTTCGGTCCACAGTGTATTCCGTCCAGCCGGGCGATGGCATCCTCCACTGGCATCCCCTTCAGCAAGGAGCAAATCCCCTGGAGATTCCCGGAACAGCCTCCCAACACACGAACGGCCTGGATCACGCCCTCCTCCACGTCAATCTCCATTTTTTTGGAGCAAACCCCCTGGGGAATATACTGAATTGTCTCCATTTTCATCTTCCTTTCTATGTTTCCTCCGGCGGCCAGTCCTCACCCCGGCGCATGGCGTCCAGCTGCGCGGAGTCCTTATATTCCAAGCTGCGCTCTCCCGCCAGACCCTCTACATGGTGCGTCAGCTCGTGGCGCAGTGTGATGCGCAGCTCGTCCTCCCACACTCTCCTGGGCTCGTCAAACAGCAGCGCGGCAAACGAGCCATAATAGATATTGATATACCGGCCCATCTCGTCCACGCAGTATTCGCCCATCATATAGACGTTCTCGCCCAGCTCAGGGTCCGGCATGGCCTCCTCCAGCAGAAGCACCCCTCCGTTCAGCTCCTGAAACAGCTCCTCTGGAAACTCCTCATAAACCCGGTCCAAAATATCGTTTACCTCATCTATGGATAAGATCACTTAGCCGTCCCCTTTCTCACAGAACAATCAGCCCATACAACCGGCTCAGCCTGTCCAATTCCTCCGGCTCCAACCGGCCCGTCCCATCATAGAGGGCGCGGCCCTGATACACCCGCAGAGCCCCCTCCAGCAGCTCCGGCACATCGGACCAAAGACACAGTGCCTTTCCCACGGCATACTGGTGTTCCGCAAAAATTTCCACGTCATCCTGCTCGTGAATGGCTATCTTCACCGCTCCCACCGGGTCATCCTCTGCGGCAATGATATCTTCCAGAAGATCAGGCCCGCATTTCAGCTCCTCGCCCACGTCAATGGTCCGCGTAACAAAGCAGGGCGCCGTGCCGGTGGCGCAGGGAATCACGTCCGGATCCTTGGCGGACGGCGCATACGGATAGCCTACCGCCCCCTTCTCCCCCACATAATACAGGGGAATACGGGCATTTTCAGCAAGCTCGCCCAGCAGCTGCCCTGCCCGCTCCTCCGGACATTCCAGGCCGAAGGCCGCCGCCCCCATTCCCTCTGCCACGAACAGGGCGGCCAGCATATGCACGCGGGTGGCGGACTCCCCCTCCTCGCTGCAAGCCCAGCTCACCCACACCGGGCCGCAGACGGCTTCCTGGGCGGCGATCAGGGCCGCGCGGCACTCCGCCATGGCCGTCATCCCAGCAATATGAGTCGGTCCTTGTCCCGGCTGAAGCTGGACCTTATATTTCATCACCAGCGATTCAAAATCAGTCTCCCCCGCCGGAGGAACATCCAGCCCCAGCGGGACCAGCGTTTGCCGGAATATGGGCACAGAAGCGTCCATACGCAGCTCCACAACTCCTTTTCACTATAGTGTGTTTCATTATAACAGATCGCTCCGCCGATAGCAAGCAGTTCCTGCGCAAACCGGCCCCTCTCCCCAAACGGCACGCTCGCAAGGGCGGCCGGCATAATTTGCGTCAGCACAATCTTCCATTTACAAACATCGACAAAATTGGTATAATGTGATGAAGCAATTTCTTTAGGAGGCGCCAATCATGAAACGTATTACCTGTCTGCTCTGTGCTATGCTGCTCCTGCTTTTGCCCGCCTGCGGCTCGGCAAATGACAATCCGTCCGCCGAGCCGTCGGAAACCGTTGTCTCAACGCCGCCGGAGACCCCGCCTCCCACCCCCACGCCCACCCCGGAACCCGCCTTTTATCATCCGCTGACCGGCCTGCCCTGCGAGGAGGATTTGTCCGGCTCCCGCCCGGTCGCCGTTATGCTCAACAATCTGCGGGACGCTCTGCCCCAGCAGGGAAACAGTCAGGCTGATATCATTTACGAGGTTCTGGCCGAGGGCGGCATCACCCGAATGCTGGCCCTGTATCAGCAGCCCGGCGAGCTGGGCCTCATCGGTTCGGTCCGCTCTGCGCGGCAGTATTACTGGGAGCTGGCCCAGGGGCACGACGCGGTATACATCCACGCCGGCGGCAGCCCTGAGTTCTACGACACCAAAAGCCGACAAGGCCTGTTCACCGTGGACGGGGTCAACGGCTACTACTCCGGCGCAGATTCTGGGATGTTTTGGCGGGACCGCGACCGTATCGAAGGCCATCACTACGCCTACGAGCACTCTCTGCTGACCTCCGGCGAGGCCATCACTGCCATGCTCACGAAGGAAAAACGGACCCTCCACGTCGATGGCTATCAGTACGAAATGACCTTTGCCGACGATGGCGCCCCCGCCGGCGGCCAGAGCGCACTCACAGTCACCGTCCCCTTTTCCAACTATAAAACCGGCGTGTTCTACTACAACGAAACCACCGGTCTGTATGAGGTAGAGGAATACGGCGCACCCTACATCGACGGCAACGACGGTTCTCAGGTTGCCGTCACCAACCTGCTGGTCCTGCAGACCGTCTGTACTGTGGTGGACGACGCGGGGCGCGTCAACGTGAACCTCACCTCAGGCAGCGGCTGGTTTGCCTGCGGCGGAAAAATGGTTCCCATCACCTGGGAAAAGGGCTCTGCCAATCAGCAGCTGCGCTACTTCAATCAGGATGGCTCTCCCCTGTCCCTGGGCCGGGGCAAAAGCTACGTCTGCATTATTCCCACCAGCCGAACAGTTGCCGCGGAATAACCGTTTATTTGTAATTTTTTCTGAAGCGCACAGCTCTTTCCAGTATAGCGATTCCGGCTTGACGCAAACTACCTTTGGCATGACGATATTGGTCTTTTGGCCAACCGGCAGAGGACCCCAAAGGAGGTTTGTACCATGTTTTTAGACAAGATTGCGCTGACCCTGTCCATCATTGGCGGGTTGAACTGGGGTGTCATCGGACTGTTCAACTTCGACTTGGTGGCATTCATCTGCGGCGGCTCCGGAACCTGGATTGCCCGCATCATCTACACGGTTGTGGGCCTTGCGGCGCTTTGGTGCCTGACGCTGCTTTTCCGTTCGGAAGAAACCCACACCCGGCACAGCCACGCCTAACGCTAAAATTCCCGACGCATATGCGTCGGGAATTTTTATATCCTGGTCACCATTCCCCTCCGCGCACATATACTGGTGATGAACGGAGGGAAGTCCTATGCCAAATTTTGAGGGAATTTTAAAGGGAAAACAGGCCGCCGAGCTGATGGGCGACACCGCCAAACTGCAAAAGCTGCGGGACGCGCCGGAGACTCAACGGGTCTTTTCCATGCTCAGTCAGACTACCGGCGACCTGGAAGCCGCCGCCCAGCGGGCCGCGCAAGGAGACGCCGCTCAACTGACTGACGCCATTCGGCAGCTGATGCAGGACCCGGAAGGGGCCAAACTCATCCAAAAAATGAAAGACAGTCTAAAATAGGCAGCAATCACGGATCAGGAGGGCCGCCATGAGTGAATTGGAAGAAAAATTAGAGGGTATTCTGGGAAACCCCCAGGCCATGGCGCAAATCATGTCTCTGGCCCAGTCGCTGAACTCAGGCGGCGCCGCGCAGCAGTCCAACAGCGAGCCCCCGCCTGACGGCCAGCCATCCAGCGCTCCCGCGCCCTCTCCCCCATCCTCCCCAGAGGCTCAGCCCAGCTCCTCGGCGGCAGCTCCCTCTTTGGGCGGACTGGGCGGTCTTCTGGGCGGCCTGAACTCATTGGATCCTCAAATGCTGTCCGCCGCCGCCAACCTTATGGGGCAGTTCACCAGCGGAGAAGACGACAAGCGCACCGCCCTGCTCACCGCTCTGCGGCCGTTCGTCAAGGAACAGCGGTATGCCAAGCTGGATAAAGCGATTCAAATTGCCAAGCTGTCCCGGCTGATCCGCTCCGGGCTGGACCTGCTCCACGCCCGAAAGGAGAAGGATGGCCATGTATAACCAGTACCTGGACGACAGCGATTTTGTCCTTTTGGATGAACCGGCTCAGACATATTCGAGCCATCCTTCCCAGGCGCAGCGCCGCGACCCCCGCCAGCACTCCGGCCCCGCCCACTCCGCGCCCCGCCCTATGGAGCCGCCCCGGCAAAAAAACGACCTGATCGGTGAAATTACCGGCGGACTGGGTCAGCTGTTATCCGGCGTATTAAAGCATTTTTCCCTTGAAAGCTTTGATACCGGGGACATTTTACTGGTACTCATCATTTTGTTTCTCTACCTGGAGGGAGACAATTTAGAGCTGGTGATCACCCTGGGCCTGCTCCTCCTGCTGGGCCTGGGTGACGATGACAGCGCCAAAGAGATTGCGGCGGATTAGGCCGCCGCCCCCGGCGTGTAAAGCTCTGTGCCATCCGGCAGGGAGAACACGCCGGCGGTTTTGTCCAACGCCAGGGGGCTGACCACCTCATGAGACGACATGGAGTAGATCAGCTCCCCATCCTTTTCCGCCTCCGCCGCCATGAGCAGGCCGCTGGTCTCCGAAATCCAATACCGCTCGGTATAGCCCAGTTCAGGCCGCACCGCTTCTACATAGACGCAGGGGAGCCCATCCCGCTCTACATACCCCGCGCTGGTAATGCTGCTCTTGTCCAGCGCCAGCACATCCTCATAGGTGGGCAGGCGCTGCGCCAAATCCGCCGACATCTCCCCTGCCGGCCCCACATACACGCTTGCCTCCTGGTCATACCACAGCCACAGCCGGCCCTCTCCCACAACGGAGTGCTCCACCCTGCCCGAGCTGAGGGTCACGTCGGCGCGGGTCCAGCCCCCATCCGCCCACACCTGAGCGCTCACCACTCCTACACACTGCCCGCCAGAATAATATTCCACGTTCACCGTGCGGCTGTAGCTCTCATAACGGGCCAAAAACGCAATCAGGCTCTGCACCGTCTGGGTGGACACCTCCACCACAATCCCACCGTTGACGTCAGGCGCCTCTCCGCTGGGCTTAACGCTGCTGGAGGCGTTGGGATCGGCCAGCTCCAGTGCCGGGGGCACCGCAAAGAGATTGATGGAAAAGCTGTACAGCACGGCTAACAGCACCACCGCAATAATCACCACTGCCAGCATGGTGCGCTTTCGATCCTCCACAGCCTTTCCCCCTCTGCCGCATCATCATCGGTTTTTAAACATTTCCGGCGGACGGTCTGTCCGTCCAAAATAGTACAGGATGCCATCCGCAATCCGGCGGCAGGCCCGGCCGTCTCCATAGGGGTTGACCGCACGCGCCATCACCGCATAGGCGGCGGGAGAGTCGATCAGCTCCGACGCCATCGCAAAAATGTCCAGCTCTCCGGTCCCCGCAATCCGCACCGTTCCCGCAGCCACCGCCTCTGGCCGCTCCGTCTCCCGGCGCAGGACAAGCACGGGCTTGCCCAGGGCGGGGGCCTCCTCCTGCAAGCCGCCGGAGTCCGTCATCACCATGTAGCTTCGGGCCATCAGATTGTGCATCTCGTCCGCGGTGAGGGGCTCCACCAAATGCACATTGTCCAGACCATCTAAATGGCTGTGAGCCGAGTCCTGCACCACCGGGGAGAGATGCACCGGATAAACCAGCTCAATCTCGTTCTCATAGGCCAGGGCCAACCGCCGCAGGGCGTTCATAATCTGCTCCATGGGCTCGCCGTAGTTCTCTCGGCGGTGACAGGTCACCACAATGACTTTTTTCTCCTGATAGTCCAGGTGATTGAGCGCTGGAGTTGTAAATTGAAAGTCTCTGCGCACTGTGGTGCCCAGCGCGTCGATCACCGTATTGCCCGTGACGAACACGCCCCGGGCAATCCCCTCCGCCGCCAGGTTTCGGCGGTTGGTCTCTGTGGGGCAGAAATGTAAATCGGCCAGCCGCCCCACCATGGAGCGGTTCATCTCCTCTGGGAAGGGAGAATACTTGTCACCCGTTCTCAGGCCGGCCTCTACATGGCCCACTGAGATCTGCTGATAGAAGGCCGCCAGCGCCCCGGCAAAGGTGGTGGAGGTGTCGCCGTGGACAAGCACCAGATCCGGCCGCACCTGCTGAAACACCTCCTCCAACCCCAGCAAGCACTTGCTGGTGATCGTAGAAAGGGTCTGTCGGTCCTCCATAATGTCCAGGTCAAACTGGGGCTTGATGTGAAAAATATCCAGCACGGTGTCCAGCATCTGTCGGTGCTGGGCGGTAACGCAGCAGTAGCTTTCAAATTCAGGACGGCTCTCCAGCTCCTTCACCAGCGGCGCCATTTTAATGGCCTCCGGCCGCGTTCCGAAAATCGTCATCACCTTCAGCTTACCCATGGTCGTCCTCCCCTTCCTCCTCCGGCGGCTGTGCTTCATTCGGCGCATCCAATTCACTGGGCCGCTCCTGCGCCGGTCCGGCCAAGAACACCTTCCAGGCGATGACTGCGGCCGCCGCCATGGCCAGCAGGAAGATCATGGCCTTTTCCGCGCCGCCGGCGGTGAGCACCACGGCGGACAAGCCCAAAATCGCCGAGATCACATACAGCACCCCCACCGCCTGCTTCTGAGAGAAGCCCATGTCGATGAGCCGGTGGTGGACGTGCCCCCGGTCCGGCTTCATCGGGTTCTGCCCATGGGACAACCGCCGCACCACGGCAAAACACACGTCGAAAATAGGCAGGCCCAGCATCAAAAACGGCACCACAAAGGAGATGATTGTGTACTGCTTGAACATCCCGTTCACGGACACCGTGGCCATGACGAACCCCAAAAAGGTAGCGCCGGTATCCCCCATAAAAATTTTCGCGGGGTTAAAATTGTAAGGCAAAAACCCTATACAGGCCCCGGCCAGGGCCGCCATCATCACCGCCACGTCCATCTCGCTGTCCATCTCCCTCACCAGCAGGGCAATCACCAGCATGGTGGCCGCGCTGATGGTGGACACGCCGCAGGCCAGCCCGTCCAGCCCGTCGATAAGGTTGACGGCGTTGGTAATGGCCACAATCCAAATCACGGTAATGGGGATGGACAGCACGCCCAGCTGCCACACGGGGTTTTCGCTGAAGATGTTGGGGTTGGACAGCACCTCAATGCGGTTGCCCGCCATCACCGCAATGAGGGCCGCCGCAATCTGAACCAAAAACTTCGGCTTGGCGGGCAGGGCGTAAATATCGTCAAAGATACCCAGCACCACAATGATGACCGCGCCCAGCAGCATCCCCTTTTTCGCCGTGTCCAGCTGAACCATCAGCAGCATGGCGGCCACAAAGCCAAAGAAGATGGCCAATCCCCCCATGCGGGGGATCGGGTGGTCGTGCATCCGCCGGGCGTCCTTGGGCACGTCCACCGCGCCCACCTTCACCGACAGCACCTTCACCAGCGGCGTGGCCGCGCAGGAAACCACCGCCGCGATCACCAGCGCCAACAGCACATACCAAATATCCTGTGACGCAAGAATTCTTCCAAAACCGTTCAAGTAAACTTCGCTCCTTTGTCTCTATCCCCATCAGCGGGGCAAAAAGCCCACCTTTTTATATACCTTGCGCAAGGTTCTGTCGGCAATATACGCCGCCTTCTCCGCCCCGGCGCGGTATACGCCCTCCAAATAGGCCTTGTCCGCCAGTAGCCGCTCCGTCTCCTCCCGGATGGGCCGCAGGGTCTCAATGACCGCCTCGCCCACTGCGGGCTTGAACACGCCATAGCCCTTGCCGTCAAACTCGCGCTCAATCTCCTCGTAGCTTTTCCCGGTGGCGGAGGCGTAAATCTGCATCAGGTTGGACACCCCCGGCTTGTGTTCCGGGTCGTAGCGCACACAGTGTTCCGTGTCGCTGTCGGTGACCGCCCGCTTGAACTTCCGGGCAATGTCCTCCGGCTTATCCAACAGGGCGACGCATCCATCGGGCTGGGACTTGGACATTTTGCTCTCCGGGGTAGAAAGGCTCATGATCCGGGCGCCCACCTTGGCGATATAAGGTTCAGGCACCTTGAACACATCGCCGTAAATGCCGTTGAACCGATTGGCAATGTCCCGGCAGATTTCCACGTGCTGTTTCTGATCGTCCCCCACGGGAACAACATCCGGCTGGTAGAGCAGGATGTCAGCCGCCATCAGCGCAGGATAGGTGAACAGACCAGCATTGATATTATCCTTATGCTTGGCGGCTTTGTCCTTGAACTGGGTCATGCGGGACAGCTCGCCGAACATGGTGTAGCAGTCCAGCACCCAGGCCAGCTGGCTGTGGGCGGGCACGTGGGACTGGATGAACAGCACACATTTTTCCGGGTCCAGCCCGCAGGCGATGTAGTTTGCCAGCAGCGTCAGCACCCGGCGGCGCAGAGCGGCCGGGTCCTGGCGTACGGTAATGGTGTGCAGGTCCGCCAGAAAGAAGTAGCAGTCGAACTCGTCGATCATCTCCGGCCAGTGGCGCAGAGGGCCGAGATAGTTCCCGATATGCAGCTCTCCGCTGGGCTGAATGCCCGAGAGCATCACTTTTTTCGCTTCGTTTTCCATGTCAATTCACGACCTTTGCAGATTACTCGGCCTGCGCCGTCAAATATTTGGAGATATCCACCGGCTGGGCGTCCGACCACAGCCGCTCCAGGCCATAGAACTCCCGGCCCTCCTGGGTGAACACGTGGACCACCACCGCGGAGTAGTCCAGCAGCGTCCACTGGCCGCCCCGGTGGCCCTCGATGTGGTGGGGCTCCTCCCCCGCCTTGGACATGGCCTCCTCCACCGCCTCCGCCAGCGCCCGCACCTGGGTGTTGGACGAGCCGTCGCAGATGATGAAGTAGTCCGCCAAGGTGGTCTGATCGGCGGTGTGCAGCACCTTGATGTCCTTTCCCTTTTTGTCATCCAGCGCCTTCACGGCGATGGCAATCATTTCCTCAGAATTTAGCATACATTATACTCCTTTTAATATTCCGTTTAATCCGGGGTATCGCCCCAGTCGATGATTTCTTCCTCATTGTCCGCCGGCACCTGGCTGGGCTGACCCCCGTTCACGTCCTCAGACGGGGCGGGGGTGGGAGCCACCGGCTGGCTCTCCGCGGGCAGGCCGCCCGTCTCAGTGGGAACGGGCTCGCTGGCCGCCGGGTCTGTGACTGCGGGAGCGCTCTCAGACGGCTCGCCGCTCTCGGCGGGCTGGCTCTCCACGGGGTCGCTCTCCTCCGGCGGTTCGGTCTCCCGCACCGGCACCTCCCCCAGTTCCGGGGCGGCCAGCCGCCCGGTGGAGGAGTGCAGGGAACCGTCCGCCGCCACGCTCATCAAATCCAGCTGCTTGATGGTCACTTCTTCCTCAAAGGGGTTCAGCGACTCGTTAATCATGGAAAGCAGCTGGCTCTGAACAGGATAGACAAAACTCCAGTCCCGCCCGAACTGATAGTAGCTCCCCAAGGCGTTGGGCATGGTGCAGAATTCCACGTCGTCCACCTTCAGCCCGCCCAGCACCGCCTCCTGGCCGAACCACAGCATATTTTCCACCGCCAGGTCGCTGTTCACCCGGCTGTTGAACAGCTCGATGAGCTGGCCGATGCGGGTGATGTTTTTGATCTGTAGCGTCTGCTCCAGCACCGCCTTCAAAAAGGAGTGCTGGATTTCCAAGCGTTCCAAATCGCTGATGGCGTTGCCGTCGTTGCTGTGCCGGAAGCGCACAATCTGCATGGCGTCATTCCCATTGAGGAACCGGTAGCCCTTCTCCTGATAGATGTTCAGGTCCTGGAAGGGGTCGTAATACTCCATATGGCGGGGGTTGTCAAACCACACGCCGCCGATGGCGTCCACCATCTCCCCCACCAGTTCCCAGTCGATCTGCACATAGTAGTCGGGCACAAAACCCACCAACTCGGACACCTCATTTTTCAGCGCCTGAATGCCCTCGTCCCCCTGCCCATAGACGTTGTAAACCGCGTTGAGCTTTTTGGCGTTGATATTGGGCCGGGCGCTGGAGTTGATAAGGGTGTCCCGGGGCAGGGACATCACCGTCGCCTTCTGATTAGCCACGTCATAAGTGGCCACCATCATGGTGTCCGTCAAGCCGGAGGTCTCGTCCGAGCCAAAGATCAGGATGGTGAAAATGGCGTCGCTTCTGCGCTCTCCGCCCACCTTAGGCTCTACGGCGTCAAAGCTCAGCGTGGGCTCGGCGCTCTCGTCCGCCGGAGCGTTGGAGTCAGCCACAGGCGGCTGGCTGGACGACGGGGGCAGCGGCGGCCGCTTCACCCATCGGTTATACAGTAGCACCAACGCCGCCGCAATCACCATCACCGCAGCCAGCACAATCATCAGCGCCATGATGATCCTTTTCCTCTTTTTCTTTGCCTGCTCCGGCGTCATGGCGGGCTTTTCCCCGCGCTCCAGCCGCTTTCCCAGCCTGGACTGCTTTGGCGTCTCCTCATTCGGCATTTTGGACTGCTCGCTCATGTCTTGTTCCCTTTCCCATAGAATTCATACGCCCCCAGGGTATCGTGATGGAGCTCCTTCCCCCGCTGGACCATCTCCTGCATGGACAGCGATGCGCCCATGCCCACCGCCCCGTCCAAATCAGCATAAGCCAGCCGGCGCAGCTCCCCCACCTCGGGAAAATCCCGGCAGGGCTCCATGTAGTCGGCGATGTACAGCAGCTTTTCCTCCAGGCTCATCTCCGCCCTGGCTGTGGTGTGATAGAGAATGGCGTCATAGATATCATCCTCTCCAAAGATATGCTTGGCCAAAGCGGCGCCGCTTTTGGCGTGGAGCAGCTTGTCCGTGGCCCGCTCCAGCGGGTCCAGCTCCACCCCGTACCGGTCACAGATGGCCAGGTGCTCCTCACGGCTAAGGTATTTGGTACAGTCGTGGAGGATGGCCGCCCGGCGCATCCTCCGCTCATCCGCACCCCACCGGCGGGCCAGCTTGGCCGCCTCCTCCTCAATTCCCCGGATGTGGGCCAGCCGCTTGGCCTTCACCATGGAGTAGGACACACAGCGCAAATCCTCCATGGACAGGTGTTTCAAATCGGCGTGGGTTCCATATAGTGTTTCCCGTAAAAGGTAGCCGTACACAGCCTCCGGTAAAAATTCCCGGCCCTTTCCCTGGGCCAGCAGCTCCCGCAGGCGGGTGGAGGAAATGTCCACCAGGCCGGGAATGGTGATGGTGGCGATCTTAGCCTCCGGATAGGCTTTCCGCAGAAACTCCCGCTGGGGGGCGAATACCTCCTCGCCGTCCGCCTCTGTGCGGCCAAAGGCGCACACGCCCGCCAGGGCCAGAATCTGCTCCGGCTTGTGCCATCGGTGAAGGGTCAGAAACATATCTGTCCCCATCAGAAGCCACAGCTCAGCCTCCGGCCAGCGCTGCGCGGCCTGCCTCAAGGTGTCGGCGGTGTAGCTTTTGCCCTCCCGGCGGATTTCCACGTCCCACACCTGGGTGATGCCGGGAAGCAGCAGCTGGTCCGCGGCAATTTCCGTCATTTCCAGCCGCTGCTCTGCTGTGGGGCTGTTGGCCGCCAGCTCCTTGTGGGGCGGGCAGCCTGCGGGAATCCATACCAGCTTGTCCAATTCCAACGCTGCCACAGCCGCCCTGGCCGCCGCCAGATGCCCCAGATGAGGGGGATTAAAGCTTCCACCATAAATACCAATTTTCACACAACCACCCTTTCTATATCTATGCCGTCCCCGGCACGAGGATGAATGAGCGTCTATGGTCAGCCGTCACTTCACCAGCTTGATTCGTTTCTCCTTGGGCCGGCCGTGGGTCTCCCGGTAGAGCACAAACTTGGTTCCAATCACCTGCACCACCTGGCTGCGGGTGGCCTTCGCCAGCTCCTCCGCCCCCTCCCGGGGGGACAGCGGGCTGTTTTCCAGCACCTTGCCCTTGATGAGCTCCCGGGCCTCCAGGGCGTCGTCCGCCTGCTTAATCAGGTTTTCCCCCACCCCGTCCTTGCCGATGTGGACAATGGTGTCGATCTCATTTGCCAGCCCTCGCAGCTGGGCCCGCTGTTTGCTTGTCAAATCTGCCATAATAGCTCCTTTAATGGCTTTTCTGCCAATTTTTCCGTATTTTTTGCAATTTCTCCGGCTCGACCCATGCTTCAGAATATCCGCAGGTACAGCAGACCCAGCGGTCTATCCTGGCCGTTCCAAAACCGCCGGTTTCCATGAAACCGCCTTGGTCCAACGGGCTGAACGCGCCGCCTGGAACCTCGACCACATCCTTGCTCCCGCACTTGGGACAGGTCCCGGTATTCTTCATTTCAGATATTCCTCCAGCTTCTCCTGGAACGCCTCCAGCGCCAGCCCCCGGTGGGAGATGGCGTTCTTCTCCTCCGCCGTGAGCTGGGCAAAGGTCTTCTTCAGCTTGGGCAGGAAGAACACCGGGTCGTATCCAAACCCGCCCTCCCCCATGGGGGCGAAGGCGATGGTGCCGGGGCACTCCCCCCGGGCGGTGAGCACGTCTCCGTTGGGGAAGCAGCAGGTGATGACGGACACGAACTTCGCTGTCCGGGCCTCGCCCTTCGGCATATTCGCCAGCAGCAGCTTGTACCGCCCCGTGTCGTCCAGCCCCTCCCCGCCGTACCGGGCGGAGTACACCCCTGGGGCCCCGTTCAGCGCGTCCACGCACAGCCCGGAGTCGTCGGCGATGGCGGACAGGCCGGACGCCTCCATGACGGCCTTCGCTTTCAATAAGGAGTTCTCCTCAAAGGTGGTCCCCGTCTCCTCCACGTCGATGTCGATGCCCACGTCCGCCTGAAGGCACACCTCCACCCCCATGGTGGACAAAATCTCGTTCATTTCCTTCATTTTTTTCTGATTTTTGCTGGCCAATACCATTTTCATTGTTCTACAGCTCCCACGGGTCTTTCCGACCAAAATTTTTCTTTCGTTTTTCGTCCTTAGCCTGGGTCCGCCGGACCTCCCACTCTTTCTGCACGGCCTCAATTTTCCCGCCTGCCGCGTCCAGCTTCTCCTGCACGGCCTCCAAAAAACCGGCCTTCTCCGGCACGGGCAGGACAATCTGGCGGCAGTCCGGGCAGTAAAACGACTTTGGCGCACTTCCAAGCAGGCCGACGGTCAGCGGAATCCCATCCCAGGCGTCCTGGCCGTCCTCCACCCACTTAAACCCGGAGGGGATGATCCCCTCCTTCATTTCCTTCCCGCAGAATGGGCAGTCCATAGCGTCCCCCTCCGTTTATAGCAGCGCCTGGGTGAACTCCGCCGCGTCGAAGGGCTGGAGGTCGTCCACACCCTCGCCCACCCCGGCGAACTTCACGGGCACGCCCAGCTCCTTGGCGATGGCGATGACGATGCCGCCCTTGGCGGTGCCGTCCAGCTTGGTGAGCACAATCCCCGTCACCCCCGCCGCCTTGGAAAATTCCTTGGCTTGGATGAGGCCGTTCTGCCCTGTGGTGGCGTCCAGCACCAGCAGGGTCTCCCGGCTGGAGTCGGGGCACTCCCGGTCAATCACCCGGGAAATCTTGTTCAGCTCATTCATCAGGTTGGCCTTGTTTTGCAGCCGCCCGGCGGTGTCCACCAGCACCACATCGCTCTTGCGCGCCCGGGCGGCGGACAGCGCGTCGTACACCACGGCGGCGGGGTCGGCCCCCTCGTGCTGTTTGACGATATCCACCCCGGCCCGGTCGGCCCAGATGGTGAGCTGCTCGGCTGCGGCGGCCCGGAAGGTGTCCCCGGCGCACAGCAGCACCTTTTTGCCCTCCCGCTTCCACCGGGCGGCCAGCTTGCCGATGGAGGTGGTCTTGCCCACCCCGTTCACCCCGATGAACAGCACGATGGCGGGCTTGCGGCTCATGTCCACCGACTGCTCCCCGGTGGACAGGTACTCGGCCAAAATGTCCCGCATACACTGGCGGGCGCCCTCGATGTCCTTGATTTTCTCCGCCTTGCAGCGGCTTTTCAGCTCCTCCACCGCCTCCATGGTGGTCTCGGCGCCTAAGTCCGCCATCACCAGGGACTCCTCCAGCTCCTCGTAAAAGTCGTCGTCCAGCTGGGAAAAGCCGTTGAAAATGCCGATCTTTTTGATTTTATCAAAAAATCCCATTAAAATCTACCTCCACTTGGCTCCCGCCAAGCGGGGACCCCTTTCTTATTTAAATGCTCGGGCGGAATGAATCCGCCCTGCGCAAATCTCCGCCTTCGGCTTCGATTTTACGCGCCACTCGGCGCGGCCCGCCGGAGGCGGGCTGGCATCTACCTATAATTCGGATTCTTCAATCCGCAGCCGGGGCATTCGGGATCGTCCAGGTCGTGCTTCCTCCCGCATTTGCAGCAGATCACCTGGGGCATACGGTCCTCACCGTCCCCCAGTTCTGTACTGCCCTGGCGGTAAAAGTCAATCTTGCCGCAGTTGTAGCACTCCCAGAGTTCCACATCCAGCGAACCGCTCAGCAGGTTGGACAGATGCCCAAGTACAACGCCCACTTGTCCCAGCTGAATCTGCTCCTCACCCAAAAACTCCATCTCTTTGCCGCAGTTCCCACACTTCCTGATCTTAGCCATCTGACGCTCAGCTCCTTCTATTTAATGTTCAGCTCCTGTTCCACATCGTTTAGGTTGATGGTGAGCATCCGGCTCACGCCCTTCTCCTGCATGGTGACGCCGTAGAGCACGTCGGCCTCCTCCATGGTCCCCCGGCGGTGGGTAATCACGATGAACTGGGTTTTGTCGCTCATCCGGCGCATATACCGGGCGTAGCGCACCACGTTGGACTCGTCCAGCGCCGCCTCGATCTCGTCCATGACGCAGAACGGCGTGGGCCGCACCTTCAAGATGGCGAAGTACAGCGCGATGGCGATGAGCGCCCGCTCCCCGCCGGACAGAGAGCTCATGTGCTGGATGGTCTTCCCCGGCGGCTGAGCCTTGATCTCGATGCCGCAGCCCAGCACGTCCTCCGGGTCCTCCAGGATAAGCTCCGCCTTGCCCCCGCCGAACAGCTCGGCGAACGCCTTTCGGAATTCCTGGTCGATGAGGGCGAACTGCTCCTGAAAAATCTCCGTCATCTCGCCGGTGATCTGGGCGATGATGTCCTCCAGCTCCTTTTTGGCCTTGGCCACGTCGTCCCGCTGGTCGGTGAAGTAGGTATACCGCTCGTTCACCCGGTTGAACTCCTCCACCGCGTCCGGGTTGATGCTGCCCAGGGCGGAAATGGACTTTTTCAGCTCTCCGATGCGCCGCTGGGCCTTCTGGACGGATTCCAGCTCCACCCGCTGGGCGCGAGCCGCCTCGTGGGAGAGCTGATACCCCTCCCATAGCTTGTCCAGCAGCTGGCTCTCCTCCATGGCGGCGGCGGCGGACTTCTGCTCTAAGACGGACACCTCCCGCTCCATGGCCAGCAGCTCGTTGTTCTTGTCCCGGGCCTGGCGGTCCGTCTGGTTGCGCTTCCCCTCCAGGGCCAGCTTTTCCTCGTTGAGACGGCGGATGGCGGCGATCCCCTCCTGGCTGGCCGCCTTCAGCCCCTGAAGCCGGTCCTCCTCCTCCTGAATGCGCCGGGCCAGGTAGTCGTTCTGCCGCTCAAACTGCCCGATCATCGCCGTGCGGCTGGCGGTGTCCCCAGACAGGTCCTCCCGCAGCCGCTCCAGCTCGCCGATGCTCTGGCGCAGCGCCGACTGCTCGCCCTCCAGCCCTGCCAGCCTGGCGCTGTGCTGGGCGGACTCCTCATTCAGCTTGGCCACCTTGTCCTGCAAGGCGGTCCGGCCCTGGGCCTTTGCCTCGCCCTCCGCCCGCAGGGCGGCGGCGGAGCCCTCCAGCGCCTCGATCCTCGCCTTGGCCTGCGCCGTATTGTCCGTGTTCTCCTCCATGCGGCGGCGCACCTGCTCCCGCTCTCCGGCCAGGCCCTGGCGGCGCAGCTCAACCTCCCCCAGCTGCACCTGGGCGCTCTCCGCCCGCTCCGAGTACTTCAGCACGGCGTCCTCCGCCTCGCGCAGCTGGGCGGTGGCGGCGTCCAGCTCATACTGCGCGGCGGTGACCTCCCGCTGGGTTTTTGCCAGCTCGTCCCCCGCGGCCTTCAGGTCGGCGCTCAGCCCGTCCTTTTGCCGGTTCAGCCGTTCCAGCTCGTTGGCCCTGGACAGAATGCCCGCCGAGCGGGACACGGACCCGCCCGTCATGGACCCGCCCGCGTTGAGCACCTGGCCGTCCAGGGTGACGATGCGGAAGCGGTGGCCGAATTTCCGGGCCATGGCCATGGCCTTGTCCATGTCGCTGGCGATGACCACCCGGCCCAGCAGGTTGGAGAAGATGCCGGCGTACTGCCGGTCAAAGGAGATGAGCGTATCCCCCATCCCTAAAAATCCGTCCTCGTTCTCCACCGCCCTGTCCCGGAACTCGGCGGGGCGCACGGTGTTCATGGGCAGGAAGGTGGCGCGGCCTCCGTCCCGGCGCTTGAGGTAGTTGATGGCGTTTTTGCCGTCCTCGTCCCGCTCCACCACCAGGTTCTGCATGGCGCCCCCCAAGGCGATCTCGATGGCCACGGCGTACTGGTCGGGCACGTGGAGCAGCCCGGCCACCGGGCCCCGGACGCCCCGCAGGCCCCCGCGCTCGGCCTCCCCCATCACCAGCTTCACCGCCTTGGAGTAGCCCTCGTACAGCTTCTCCATCTCGGACAGCATTTTAATGCGGGAGTTCAGGTTGTTCTCGTCCATTTGCAGCCTGCGGTGGGTCTCCTGGGCCTGGTCCAGCTTTCGCTGCCGGGACTGGAGGCGCATCTGATAGCCGCTGATGACGTTTTTGGCTGCGTCCCGGTCCTCTGTGACCTTTTCCAGCTCCTTCTTCGTCCCCTCCAGGGCGTCCCGCGCCTGGGCGGCCCGCTCCTCCTGCTCCTGGAGCTCCTGGCCCAGCTTCTCCTCCCGGTCATACAGCTCCTGGGCCGCGGCGGTGAGGGCGGACAGCAGCTGTCTGGCCTCGCCGGCAGAGGCGGTCTCCAGCCGCTCCCGCTCCTGAAGGCGCTCCAGCTCGTCGTCCAGGCTGCCGGCCGAGCCCAGCACCTCCTGAACCCACCGCCCCAGCCGCTCCAGCTCCTCCTGCCTCCGGGCCATATCCTCCTCGATCTCGTCCAGCCGCGCCCGGCGCTCCTGGATCTGGGCGGCGATGGAGCCCGCCCGGCCCTCCTGCTGCTCCAGCTCCTGCCGGATGCGCTGGGCGTTCTCGCTGTTGTTCTTGATGTCGTTTTTCAGCAGCGTGATGCCGTTTTCACAGGCGTGCACCTGCTCGTCCAAGCCGGACTGCTTGC
The DNA here is from genome assembly GCA_910587285.1 of uncultured Oscillospiraceae bacterium. Classification (GTDB taxonomy): domain Bacteria; phylum Bacillota; class Clostridia; order Oscillospirales; family Oscillospiraceae; genus Enterenecus. The sequence continues at coordinate 62,635 of CAJULM010000009.1, forward strand.
CCCGCAGGTTCTCCGCCTGGACATCTTTGTCCCGCATCTCCTGGGCCAGCTCGCCGCTCTGGGCGTACAGCCGCTCCACCTCGCCCTGGGCCTCGTCCCGCTGGCGCACCGCCGCCTCGCAGTCGCCCCGCAGCTTCACCGCGTTGGCCCGGATGCGCTCCAGCTGCTCCAGCCAGACGGAAATCTCCAGCTCCTTCAGCTCGTCCCGGAGGACCAAATACTTTTTCGTCTTTTCCGCCTGGGCCCGCAGGGGCTCCACCTGGAGCTCCAGCTCGTCGATTTTATCGTTGATGCGCACCAGGTTTTCGTCGGTGCGCTCCAGCTTGCGCTCCGCCTCCTCCTTGCGGTGGCGGAAGCGGGAGATGCCCGCCGCCTCCTCGAAAATTTCCCGGCGGTCGGCGCTTTTCACGGAGAGAATCTCATCAATTCTCCCCTGCCCGATGATGGAATAGCCCTCCCGGCCCAGGCCGGTGTCCATAAACAGCTCGTTGATATCCTTCAGCCGGCAGGCCCGGCGGTTGATGTAGTACTCGCTCTCCCCGGAGCGGTAGTACCGCCGCGTCACCGCCACCTCGGTCTCCTCCATCTGGAACATATGCTCAGTGTTGTCCAGCACCAGCGTGACCTCGGCAAAGCCCAGCCCCTTGCGCTTTTCCGTGCCGTTGAAAATCACGTCCTCCATTTTGCTGCCCCGGAGGGTTCGGGTGGACTGCTCCCCCATCACCCAGCGGATGGCGTCGGCAATGTTGGACTTGCCCGACCCGTTGGGCCCCACCACCGCCGTGATGTCGGAGCCAAAGGCCAGCACCGTCTTATCCGCAAAAGACTTGAAGCCTTGAATTTCCAGCGCTTTTAAATACAATGACCGCACCTCATTATCGAAAGACCCGCCCCTCTCCCCCAGCCGGGAATGTCAGAGCCGGAGCCTCTTTCCGCCTGTATTTCCATATTGCCCATAGATAGTTTATCATATCATTTTATACCCTGTTTTGCAACAGTTTTCCAATTCCGTCCGCCCTATTTTTGCCGGCTCTATACGAAAGACAGACCGGGCAAAAGCCCGGTCTGTCTCCTGTGCGTTACTGTGCGCCGTTGAATTCGTCGTAGAACCGGTCGTGAATCACCTGCACCGCCCGGTCCGCGTCGCTGATATGGACCAATACGGACACCTTGATCTCGCTGGTGGAAATCATATTGATATTGATGCCCGCGTTAAACAGCGCCTCAAACATGGCCGCGGCCACGCCGGGGTTGTTGATCATCCCCGCCCCTACAATGGACACCTTGGCGATATTGTCCGACACGTCGATGTGGTCGAAGTGGATGCGGTCCCGGTTGTCCTCCAGCAGCTGGCGGGCCTGCTCCATGTCCCCCTTGGCGACGGTAAAGCTGATATCCTTGGTCTCGCTGCGGCCGATGGACTGGAGGATAATGTCCACGTTCACGTTGTTTTTGGCCAGCAGGGAGAAGATTTTAAACGCGATGCCCGGCGTGTCCTCCAGCCCCACCAGGGCCAGGCGGGCGATATTTTTATCCTTGGCAATGCCGCTGATATGGGATTTTTCCATTGTCTTGACGACCTCCTTCACTTTCGTACCCGGCTTCCCGGAAAAGCTGGACAGCACCTCCAGGTTGACTCCATAGCGCTTGGCCATTTCCACCGAGCGGTTGTGGAGCACCTGGGCGCCCAGGGTGGCCAGCTCCAGCATCTCATCATAGGTGATCTCGTCCAGCTTGTGCGCCCCCGGCACCAAACGGGGGTCGGCGGTGTACACGCCGTCCACGTCGGTAAAAATCTGGCACAGGTCGGCGTTGAGCGCCGCGGCGATGGCCACCGCCGACGTGTCCGACCCGCCCCGGCCCAGGGTGGTGATGTCGTCGTATTTGTTCAGCCCCTGAAACCCGGTGACAATCACGATGCGGCGCTTGTCCAGCTCCGCGCGAATGCGCTCCCCCTGCACCCGCTTGATGCGGGCGTTGCCATAGCCGGAGTTGGTGCGAAAGCCCGCCTGCCACCCGGTGAGGGACACCACGGGAAAGCCCATGCTCTCAATGGCCATGGCGCACAGGGAGCAGGAGATCTGTTCCCCGGTGGACAGCAGCATATCCATCTCCCGCTTGGAGGCGCCCGGGTTGATCTCCGCCGCCTTTTCGATGAGGTCGTCGGTGGTATCCCCCTGGGCGGACAGCACCGCCACCACGCTGTTTCCCTTTTGATACGTATCGGTGATAATGCGGGCCACGTTGCGGATTTTTTCCGCATCCGCCACGGAGGACCCGCCGAATTTTTGTACGATAAGTGCCATAGTTCCTTTCATCCTCTCATGGAATTTCCATGCCCTTTTGCCGGGCGCTGTCCCGACGCTCTATTTTATGCTGTCCGCCGCTTTGCGCTTCTCCCTGGGGACCCCGCAAAGCCGTCCCTTGGCTTTGTGGGGAAAGGAGGCGCAGCGGAATGAGTGAGCTTTCGCCAAAGCGGAAGCGAGGGATACGGAGCTTGCGGCGATGTTGTCACGCTGCAAAGCGGCCAGGGCGCTCGGTCGCTTTCGCTGCGTCTCGGGCTGGTCTCTGGGGCCCGCTGCCCCATCCGCTCGCCCTCGCTCCGCTCCAAGCTCCCTCGCTGTCCGCTTCTCCGCGCTTCTCAGTCAATCCAGCACCCGAATCACGGAGCGCAGCTCAATTCCCGCCAGCAGCTGGTCCAGCTGGGGCCGGGTGAGCTCCCGCCCGGTGAGGCAGGCAGCCTCATCCCCGCCGCTCTCCCGGCGGGCCAGCAGCTTGCACCCCGGCAGAGCCGCGCGCAGCGCCTCTGTGGACGCCTTGGCCCGGACATACCACCGGCTGGCCAAGCCGTCCGCGCCGCACACTGCGTCCTGGCCTCCCGGCTCCCAGAACAGCGCCCGGCGGTGACCCATATTCCGCGCCGCGTCGATCACGTCCGCCACCACGGCGGAGGCGGTGGGCAGCTTGCCCGCGCCCCGTCCGTAGAACATCACGTCCCCAATGGCGTCCCCCCGCACCGAGATGGCGTTGAACACGTCCTCCACCCCGGCCAGCGGGTCGGCTTGGTCCACCAGGTGGGGCGCCACATAGGCGCACACCCGAGCGTCCTCCATCCGGATGGCCCGGCCCAGCAGCTTGATCTTTTTGCCCGCGCTCTCCGCGTAGTCCACGTCCGCCAGCGTCACCTCCGTGATGCCCTGGGTGGGCACCTGGTCGGGATAGACGTGCCGCCCAAAGGCGATGGCGGCCAGGATGCATATCTTCCGGCAGGCGTCGTGCCCCTCCACGTCGGCGGACGGGTCCCGCTCCGCGTAGCCCTTCTCCTGGGCCTCCCGCAGCGCCGCGTCAAAGCTCAGCCCCGCCCGAATCATCCGGGTGAGGATATAGTTGGTGGTGCCGTTCAAAATCCCGTAGATTTCCAGAATCTCATTGGCCGCCAAGCACTGGGACAGGGGCCGGATGATGGGAATGCCCCCCCCCACGCTGGCTTCAAAGAGGTAGCACACCCCTTTCTCCCTGGCCAGCTGGGTCAGCTCGTACCCCTGGGTGGCCACCAGCTCCTTGTTGGAGGTGACCACGCTCTTGCCCGCCTCCAGCGCCCGGCGGGTGAAGTCCAGCGCCACGCCGGCCCCGCCGATGGTCTCCACCACAATGTCCACCTCGGGGTCCTGCTCAATCACGGAGAAGTCCTTGACGAACCGGTCCGCGAAGGGGCTGTCCGGGAAGTCCCGCACGTCCAAAATATATTTCAGCCGGATCAATCCGTCCGCCTTGCGCTCAATGCTGTCCTCGTGCCCAGTGAGCACCTCCGCCACGCCGGAGCCCACGGTGCCAAAGCCCAAAACTGCCACATTTACCATAATATTTGTCATTCCTTTCACCCAGCACACGGCCCGTCGCCGTCGAGGAACCCGCCCTCTCCTGCCCCGTTCCGTCAGCGGACTAAAGCTCTTTTTGGTTCCTTTTTCTCTCAAGAAAAAGGAACTAACCCGCCGGAACCTCACAGCGGATCACCTCGGGCCGCTCCCGCAGCGCGCAGAGCAGCTCCTCCAAACCGGCGGACAGCCCGCTGGTCTCCAATCCCACCGTCACCGCCGCCGCGCCCCCACCGGGGATGGCCTGGTTGATGGTGAGCACGTTCCCCCCCCGGTCCGCCAGCAGATTGAGCACCGACGACAGAGCCCCCCGTTCATTGCGCAGAAGAATCTGGATGGTGACAATCCGTCCGTGGAGCATATCCTCAAAGGGCCGGATGGCGTCCTTATACTTGTAAAACGCGCTGCGGCTGATGCCCGCCCGGCGGGCGGCGGCGTTCACCGTCTGCTCCTGGCCGGTCTCCAGCAGCCGTTTGGCCTGGGCCACCTTCAAATAAATCTCCGGCAGCACCGTGGACTCCACAATAAAGTATTTGGGCTGCTGGGTCTGTTCCATGGTGTTCATCCTTCCTATTCTATGCTCCCGCAGCTTTCTGTCCTTCTATTGTGGTCTATTGTAACACAGCTGTGGACTGTGCGCAATTCCAAACCTCCCTGCTTTTTCGCCAAACCTTTCCCTCTCCCGCCGCCATTCTTCGGCACAATCGCAGTATTCCCCGGTGAGCCGTTAAATAAAGCCGCCCACAGAACAATCTGTGGGCGGCTGCGCTCTACCACCAGGTATTTGTATTTTGATCGGCCGGAATATAGGGCTGCTCCGGCGTGGGCTCCACGATAGGCGGCAGGAAGGGGTCATAGCTGGGCTCCGCCGTGGGGGGCACGATGGGGTCGTAGCTGGGCTCCGCCGAAGGCGGCGCAAAGGGGTCGTAGCTGGGCTCCGCCGTGGGGGGCACATAGGGCCAGTCGGTGACGTCCGGGGAGGGGCTGGGATCGAACGGGTCAATGGGCTCCACCGGATCGCTGGGTTCCGGGGCGCTGGTGTGCACCGCGCAGTACGGGCTGCCCAGGTGGTCATAGAGGCTGATCAGCGCGTACTGGTCGCCAATGGACAGGGAATCCCGCGCCATCTCGCGCTGGAAATTCACCATGGTAACCTGCTTGACGCTCTCCTCCGGGCAGAACTCTCCCGCCTGATGATAGGCCCCCGTCGCCGTGCCGTTGGCGGTGGTGATGGGGCTTTCCGTGCAGATGGTGACAGGGACGTGGCACGAGCAGTATTCCCTTGGCCCGTCTCCGCTCACCAGCCGGAAGGTCTGCGCCCGGCTGCCCCGCACGTCGCTCTCGCAGTCCGCCGTAGACAGATTGCCGCAGTCCATGCACACGCTGTAGGAGCTCAGGCTCAGCCCTTCCGGCAGGCCGAAGGCCTGGTTCTCCTTCTCCTGGTGAATGATGGACATCACCTTCTGCCACAGCGTCACCGAGGGATTGTACCCCGTTTGGTTGATGACCTCGTTGTAATCCGGGTATCCCGTCCACACCGCGGCGGTGTAGTAGGAGGTGTACCCGCAGAACCACAGGTCGTACCAGTCGTTGGTGGTGCCCGTCTTGCCGGCCACGGTCTGGCCCGAGATGCGGGCATTGTAGCCCGTGCCGGTGTTCACCGCGTTGGTGAGCATAGAATTGATATAATAGGAGGTCTTGCTCTGGATGACAAATTTGGAGTCCGGCCTGTTGTCCACAATGAGCCGGCCGTCGGCGTCCTGAATTTCCAGCACGGTGGTGGCAGGGGTAAAAGCGCCGTTGCGGGGGAAGGTGGCGTAAGCCGCCGCCATCTCATAGGTGGACACGCCTTTCGTCAGGCCGCCCAGGGCCAGGGGGCTCCGGTTGATGTCCGACAGCACCTCCCCGGTGTTGGTGAGCCGGTAGGCCTCCAGGGAGGTAAAGCCGTACCGCTCCGTCATATAGTTGAAGGACTCCTGGGGCGTGACCTGGTCCAGCACCCGCACCGCCACCGTGTTCACCGACCGGGTCACAGCGTCCAAAACGGTGGTCAGACCCTTGTACACCGCCGGGGCGTTGGTGGGCCACACCTTGCCGTTCAGCAGGAAGGGGTTGTCGTCAAACACAGACGCGGGGGTAATCAGCCCCATCTCCAGCGCCGGGGAGTAGACGGACAGCGGCTTGATGGACGAGCCCGGCTGGCGCTTGGAGTGCACCGCCATATTCAGTCCCCGGTCCAACGTCTTTTCCATGGTGTTCCCCACCGCCACCACGTAGCCGCTGGAGTTATCCACCACCGTGATGGCGGAGGCCAGCCGCTGGCCGGTTTTGGAGACCTGGTCCAGATTTTCCCGGTTGTTGTAGACCTCGTCCACCGCCGCCTGAATCTCCGGGTCATAGGGCACGATGATGCGCAGGCCGCCGCTGAACACCCGCTGGCCCGCCGCCTTGTCGGAGAGGGAGTACTCCTCCTTCAGAATGCTCAGCGCCTCGTCGATCACCGCCTCCACATACCAGGAGTAGTGGGAGGACTTGGCGTCCTTGCCGGCGCTGACCGGCTGGTCCGGATTGTCCGGATCGGCGGGCGCGTTCTGCTTGTCCCTGGTGAACACCAGGGGCTGGGCGATGGCGGCGTCCCGCTCCGCCTCCGTGATATAGGGCACAGGCCGGACCTTCTCGTCCACCTTGGCCATCTCCGCCAGGATGGTCTCCTGCCGGGCCTTGTTGAACTCTCGGTTGGTCCACACCGTGCCGCTGTCATAGGAGTTCTCCGTCCCGCAGTACTCACACACGTCGTCCCTGGTGAGGGAGTAGAGCTTGCACTCCGGGTTCTGGCACTGGTAGCGCACCACGTCCACCACGCCGTAGGGCGCGTAGAGGGACGGGTTGTTGGTGATGCCGGCCAGGCTGGCACACTCGGCCAGGGTGAGCTGGGAGACATCCTTCCCGAAGTAGTATTTGGCGGCGGCCTGCACGCCGTGGCAGCCGTTGCCCAAATAGATATAGTTCAGGTAGGTCTCCAGAATCTCCTCTTTTTGATAGTTGTTTTCCAGCTCCAGGGCGGTGAAAATCTCCAGAATCTTTCTGGTGACGGTGACGTCGTCGTATTCCGTGAGATTTTTAATCAGCTGCTGGGTGATGGTGGAGCCGCCCTGGATGTTGTGCCCGGTAAACATATAGATGAGGCCGGCTCCCGTGCGCTTCCAGTCCACCCCCTGGTGGGTCCAGAAGCGCTTGTCCTCGATGGCCACAATGGCGTTGATCAGGTCCTCCGGGATGTCCTCATAGGCCACAATCTCCCGGTTTTCGGTGCCCATCAGGGTTTGCAGCTCCACCAGCTGCCCGGTGTATTTGTCCTCGTAATAGATCACCGAATTTTCGTTCATGGTGTACGCGGACAGGTCCAGATCGGTCTTGGGCATCACCACTGTTTTCACATAGACCGCCGCATAGCAGATCAAAAACGACCCGGTGACAACGCCCACCAGCAGCAGGGTGCCAAGCATCTGGAAGAAGCGGATGATGATCGTCAAAACCACGGGGCGGCGGCGTCTTTTGCGGCTCTTGGGCTTGGCGCGGGGCGCTTCCCGCTCACCGCCCGGCTGCGGCTCCTGCTGAGGGGCGGGGTAATTTTGATTTGTTGCTGACATTGAGATCCCTCCGAATGTATTCAAAGCCGTGGGCGCCGGGGCGCGCCACAGCGCGGGTCCCTCTCTCCATCCTGCCCGCTCCGGCATGGCAGAATAGGGTTATTATAGCACAGCCCGTCCCATTTGTCCACCCCAGGGCAGGCCGCCGGCCTTGACAGGATTTTCTCCGGATTTTTTTCGATACCTCTTGCTTTTTTCCCCCGCACCCGTTACAATAGAAACTCAGAAACGGAAAGCTGAATCCGGCATAGGAGGCACGGCATATGAGCGAGGAATACGGGCCTGATTTCGTCAGCGTCACCGACGATGACGGCAATGAATTTGAATTGGAGCATCTGGGCACCCTTGAGTACAAGGGCGGCGAATACATGGCCTTTGTCCCCGCCGATATGGACGAGGACGACGAGGACTTCGGGCTGATTCTCCTGCGGGTCATCGAGCAGGACGGCGAGCAGCTGCTGGCCGACATCGACGACGAGCAGGAGCTGAACGAGGTCTACGAGAAGTTCATGGAGGAGCTGTTCGCCGACGACGAGGAGGAATAATCCCCGCGGCTCGCGACGGCTCGGACGCATTTCTGGTCCTACGCCTCGCCTGCGCACGACGCGGTTCTAACTCCTCCGACTTCGGGAAAACCGCTCTGGGGCCTCCGGTCCCCTCCCGGTTTTCCCTGCGCTCCGGAGTTAGCCCGCTGTGCGCGACGGCTCGGACGCATTGATTATACCCCTGCCAGGTTCTAACTACGTGTCCGCTCTTTTAAAACCCACATTTTTGAAACGGGACGCCCCCTCGCGCTGCGGTTCGCAGGCCTCCCGGCCCTCCTCGGAGGTGTCTGGACGTTGGAAGCGGTAAAGCTGCGCGGAGGCGACCCACCTGCATCTTCGTGCAGGTTTTTAACGGGGCGGCACGGCCATGGCGGGGGTTTTTTCACCAAAAAAGGCGGAAGGGCCTGTCCTTCCGCCTTTTTGAGCTCAAATTTTTCAGATATTTTTCAGCAAATGATTTTTCCCTTGCAACATGGCCGTTCCCATGCTATAATACCCGTTGCGGCAATTATTCCCCAAGATAACTGCCGCTTTGCGCCATGCCGGTCCGCATGGCCGCAAACCCTGGAGATACCTTGATATAAAGGAGGGCGCTGTCCCCCCGCCGGGTCTCCAAAGCGCATACTGCGGGTGTGCGTCCCCCTTCTCCCCGCACCATCATTGAACACTGAGAGGATTGATTATACCATGAGCGCATCCAGAGAGAAAAAGCAGCGTCAGGGCGCCGGCCCCTCCGACAAGGCCGCCCAGGCCCAGCAGGAGCAGGCCGCCCGCAAGCGCAAAACCGTCACCTATACCGTAATCGGCGTGGTCGCGGCGGCTGCGGTTGCCGCCCTGCTCATTTGGAACTCCGGCTTCTTCCAGAGCCGGTCCACCGCCGCCACCCTGGGCAGCAGCAGCCTGACCACCGCGGAGCTGAGCTACTATTATTACGGCACCCGCAACTATTACGGCACCTACGGCCCCTATATCGGCTCCACCTTCGACAGCTCCATCGCCGACGACGAGCAGATGGCCGACGCGGCCAACAACGTCACCTGGCGGGACCAGTTTTTAGAGGAGGCGCTGACCGCCGCCCAGCAGGAACTGGCCCTGTACGACGCGGCCATCGCCGCCGGCTACAGCGACGCGGACGTAAAGGACGACCTGGACAGCACCGTCTCCTCCGTCAAGTCCGCCGCCACCTCCCAGGGCTACAGCTACGCATCCTATCTGCGGGCGGCCTACGGCCCCTATATGTCCACCGGCCTGTTTGAGAAGCTGACCTCCCGCTCCCTGCTGGCCGAGCTGTTCCAGAACGACAAGACCGATGAGTTCTCCAAGGGCTACACCCAGGACGAGCTGAAGGAGTACTACGATGCCGACGACCACGCCGACACCCTGGACACCTTCGAGTACTCCTACCTGTATTTCACCCCCGCCGAGGTGTCCACCAAGGACGCCAACGGCAACGATCTGCCCGAGTCCATGGTCAAGACCAAGCAGGAGAAGGCCCTGGACGAAGCCAAGAACAACGCCGCCCAGGCCCTGGAGGAGTACAATAGCGGCGAGGAGCTCTCCCAGCTCATCGAGCGCTACTCCCCCGCCACCTCCGGCGACCATGTCACCTCCATGGGCACCGGCACGCTCAACACCGTATACCGGGACAAGCTGCTGGAGCTGAAGGCGGACGAGGCCGCCGTGGTGGAGAACTCCACCTCCGGCTACTATATGGTGGTCTTCCACAGCCGCGGCCTCTCCGACGTGCCCACCCGGGACGTGCGCCATATTCTGGTCCGTGCCGAGACCACCACCGACGAGAGCGGCGCCATCGTCGCCCCCACCGATGAGGCCTGGGCCGCCGCCAAGGAAAAGATTGACGCCATCCAGGCCGAGTGGGAAAACGGCGGCAAGACGGAGGAATCCTTCGCCGCCCTGGCCAACGAGAAGTCCGACGACGGCGACGGCACCACCGGCGGCCTGTACGAGCGCCGCAGCGAGGGCTCCTTTGTCGCCGAGTTCAACGACTGGGTGTTTGACGCCGCCCGCCAGCCCGGCGAGACCGGCATTGTCCGGCACGAGGGCGACGCCAGCGCCCACAGCCAGTACAACCCCCAGTACTGGGGCTACCACCTCATCTATTTCGTGGGCGACAACGAGCCCGCCTGGATGGGCAGCGTGCGCAGCACCATGGCCAGCGATGCCCAGCACGACTGGCTCCACGAGCTCACCGAGCAGTACGAGATCGCCCAGAGCGACGGCGCCAACTATATCGGCAAATAACAAACGCAAGGGGCCGGATGGAAATCCGGCCCCTTTTCCTATGGGAGTGTGCTATTATGGAAGAACAATTCATTCGCACCCAGATGCTGCTGGGCGCCGATGCACTGGACCGGCTGCGCCGCAGCCACGTGGCCGTGTTCGGCCTGGGCGGGGTGGGCGGCTGGTGCGCCGAGGCGCTGTGCCGCTCCGGCGTGGGTGCGCTCACCCTCATCGACCAGGACACGGTATCGGTGAGCAACCTCAACCGGCAGTGCGCCGCCCTGCACTCCACCGTGGGCATGGAAAAGGCGCGGGCCACCGCCCAGCGCCTTGCCGACATCGCCCCCGGCTGCCTCCTCCGCCCCATGGCCGCCCGGTACGAGGCGGACCGGCGGGAGGAATTTTTCCAAGCCCGGTACGACTATATTGTGGACGCCATCGACCTGGTCAGCTGCAAGCTGGACCTGATTGAGACGGCCCACGCCCGGAGCATCCCCATCATCTCCGCCCTGGGCACCGGCAACAAGCGGGACGCCCAGCTGCTGCGCATCGCGGACATCTCCCAGACCGAGGGCTGCCCCCTGGCCCGGGTGGTGCGCAAGGAGCTGCGCAAACGGGGCATCCCCCGCCACAAGGTGGTGTTCTCCCCCGAGCTGGCCTCCAGCGCCGAGGCCGGGGACGAGGCCCCGCCCCCCGGCCGGCGGTCCGTCCCCGCCAGCGCCATGTGGGTGCCGGCGGCGGCGGGGCTGCTGCTGGCACAGGCGGTTATCCTTGACCTTGCAGACGGCTCGGCAGGCGCTCCCACGCCTTCCTGACCACCCACGCCCCGGCCAGGCCGCACAGGGACCCGATTGCCGCCCCCGCCAGCACGTCGCTGGGGAAGTGGACCCCCACGTACAGCCGGGACAGGCCCATCACCGCCGCCATGCACACTGCCGTGATCTTCATCCACTTCTTCGGCGCGGACAAGCACACCGCCAGGGCAAAGGCAAAGGCGGCGTTGGTGTGGCCCGACGGGAAGGAATTGGGGTCGTGCTCAGGCACCAGGTTGACAAAATTTTCAATGACCAGCCAGGGCCTCGCCCGGGCCACCAGGGGCTTGATGGTGAAATTCACCACAATCAGCCCAATCAGCATGGCGCACAGCGCCGACACGCCGACCTTCCGGGTCTGCTTGAACAGCAGCATCACCACCCCCAGGGCGATGAACAGCATTCCCGTGTTGCCCAGCTGGGTGTACAGCATCATAAACGGGTCCAGCACCGCGTTGCGGATATGCTCCGCAATCCACACCAGCGCCTGCTCGTCCAGCTGTTGAATGATTTCCGGCACAGTAGATCCCTCCCCGCTTGACCCGGCGGCCCAAGCTATGTATAATTATAATGCTGGTATTTTGATTTTACCCTATCGCCTGTCCAAAGGCAAGGGTTTTTGGAGGTTTCCCCATGAAAGTCATCCATCTCATCAGCGGCGGAGACACCGGCGGCGCGAAAACCCACGTCCACTCCCTGCTCCAGGGTCTCAACCAGCACCTTCAGGCGGACATGGTGTGCTTTACCGACGGCCCCTTCACCCAGGAGGCCCGGGAGCTGGGCATCCACGTGGACGTGATTGCCACCCGCAACCCCCTGGCCGCCCTGAAGCCCCTGCGGGAGAAAATCGCCCGGGAGGGCTATGACATCATCCACTGCCACGGAGCCCGGGGCAATCTGATGGGCGCGCTTTTGAAGAAGTCCACCGGCCTGCCCGTGGTCACCACCGTCCACTCCGACCCCAAGCTGGACTACATGGGCCGCCCCCTGTCCGCCCTGACCTACGGCAATCTCAACGCCTGGGCCCTGCGGCGCATCCCCTACCATATCGGCGTGTCCGACGCCATGGGCGACCTGCTCATCCGCCGGGGCTTTGACCCCCAGCAGATGTTCGCCATCTACAACGGCCTGGACTACACCCCCCGGACCCCCAAGCTCAGCCGCCGGGAGTTTCTCTCCCAGCTGGGGCTGGACTGGCCGGAGGACGCCGTCATCGTGGGCATCGCCGCCCGCCTCAACCCGGTGAAGGACATGAGCACCCTGCTGCGGGGCTTTGCCGCCGCCCATAGGGAGCAGCCCCAGCTGCGCCTCATCATCGCCGGCGAGGGCGCGGAGGAGGCCATGCTGCGCCAGCTGGCCGCCGAGCTGGGCGTGGCGGAGAAGGTGTGCTTCGCCGGCTGGCTCACCGACACGGACAGCTTTTACAACGCCCTGGACATCAACACCCTCACCTCCCTGTCCGAGACCTTTTCCTACGCGCTCACCGAGGGGGCCCGGTTCGCCCTGCCCACCGTGGCCACCCAGGTGGGGGGCATCCCCTTCCTCATCCAGCACAACGTCACCGGCCTGCTGTTCCAGCCCCGGGATCACGAGGCCCTGGGCCGCCATCTCTCCGCCCTGGCGGGGGACCCCGGCCTGCGCCGCCGCCTGGGGGAGCAGCTGCTGCAAAAGGGAAAGGCGGAATTTTCCATCGAGAGCACCATCCGCCGCCAGCTGGACATCTACGACGCCATTCTCCGCCGCCATGCCCGGCGGCAGCGCCGGCGGGACGGGGTGGTGCTGTGCGGGGCCTACGGCCAGAACAACGCCGGGGATGAGGCGGTGCTCAAGGCCGTGCTGGCCGAGCTGCGCGCCATCGACCCGGATATGCCCCTGTGGGTCATGACCCGCAAGCCCAAGCAGACCCGCCTGTCCTACCGGGCGGGGGCGGTGTACACCTTCAACCTCCCGGCCTTCTGCCGCCATATGTCCCGCAGCGTCCTGTATATCAACGGGGGCGGCTCTCTCATTCAGGACGTGACCAGCCACCGCTCCCTGTGGTTTTACCTGTTCACCCTGTCCGCCGCCCGCCGCCTGGGCTGCAAGGTGATGATGTACGGCTGCGGCATCGGGCCCATCCAGTCCCCCCGCAACCGGAAGCGCACGCAGAAAATCATCAACCGCAACGTGGACGTGATCACCCTGCGGGACCACGCCTCCCAGGAGGAGCTGTCCCGCCTTGGCGTCACCCAGCCCCGCATTGTGCTGGCCGCCGACCCCGCCGTCACCCTGCCCGCCGCCCCGCCCCAGGCTGCGGAGGCGGTGTTAGAGGCGGCCGGGCTGCGCCCGCAGGAGGGCCAGCGCTATCTGGGCGTCACCGTCCGCCCCTGGTCCGGCTTTGAGGACAAGCTGTCCGTCTTCGCCGGCGCCATCGACTACGTGTATCAGCGCTACGGCCTGCTGCCCGTCTTCCTCCCCATCGAGGGAAAGCTGGACACCGCCGCCGCCCATCAGGTGGCCGGGCTGCTCCAGAAGGCC
>CAJULM010000010.1 GCA_910587285.1 uncultured Oscillospiraceae bacterium
GACGAGAACAGGGAGAATTACTTGGCCAGCTTGGCGATCTCCTCGGCGAAGTTCTCCTGCTTCTTCTCGATGCCCTCGCCCTTCTCGAAGCGCACGGCGTCCTTCAGGGTGATGGAGCCGCCCAGCTTCTTGGCGGCGTCGTTCATATACTGCTCCACGGTGACGTCGCCGTCCTTGACGAAGGCCTGCTGGAGCAGGCAGTTCTCAGCGTAGAATTTATTCAGCTTGCCCTCCACGATCTTCTCCTTGACCTGGGCGGGCTTGGAGGCCATCTTGGGGTCGTTGTCCATCTGGGCCAGGAGAATCTTCTTCTCTTCGTCCAGCACGTCCTGGGTGACCTGGGACTTGTCTAGGAAGCGGGGGTTCAGAGCGGCGATCTGCATGGCCATGTCCTTGCCGATTTCGGTGGCGTCGATGCCGCCGGTGACCTCCAGGTTGACCAGCACGCCGATCTTGCCGCCGGCATGGATATAGGGGACGGACACGCCGTCGGCAAAGCGGTGGAAGCGGCGGACCTTGATGTTCTCGCCGATGACCAGCACCATCTCCTGCTGCTGCTGGGCCACGGTGAGCTCAGTTCCGTTATACTTGCACTCCATCAGCGCGTCCAGGTCGGCGGGGGCGCAGGCGGCCACGGTGGCGGCCACGCCCTTCACGAAGTCTACGAACTTCTCGTTCTTGGCCACGAAGTCGGTCTCGGCGTTGACCTCCACCACCACGCCGGTGCCGTCGATGACGGCGGCATAGGCCATGCCCTCGGCGGCGATGCGGCCGGCCTTCTTCTGGGAGGCGGCCAGACCCTTCTCCCGCAGCCACTCGATGGCCTTGTCAAAATCACCGTCGTTCTCGGAGAGGGCCTTCTTGCAGTCCATCATGCCTACTCCGGTCATCTCGCGCAGCTTCTGCACGTCTTTTGCGGAAATTGCCATAATTATATTACCTCCAAAATCATTGTCAGCCGGTCAGAGCCGGCGGTTTCTGCATCGTGTGAAAAAGCGCCCGCCCGCGCGGGCGGGCGCTTGGAAGTCGGTGGGGATTACTCGGCGGCGGGCTCCTCGGCCTTCTCCTCGGCGGGAGCGGCGTCCACGCCCTGGCGGCCCTCCTGCACGGCGTTGGCCATGACGGAGGAGATGAGCTTAATGGCGCGGATGGCGTCGTCGTTGCCGGGGATGACGTAGTCAATCTCGTCGGGATCGCAGTTGGTGTCCACGATGGCCACAATGGGGATGTTCAGTTTACGGGCCTCGTTGATAGCGTTGCGCTCCTTGCGGGGGTCCACCACGAACAGCGCGCCGGGGAGCTTCTTCATCTCCACCACGCCGCCCAGGTACTTCTCCAGCTTGGAGATCTCGCCCAGCAGCTTCATGACTTCCTTCTTGGGGAGCATATCGAAGGTGCCGTCCTCCTGCATCTTCTTCAGCTGATTCAGACGGTCCACGCGGGTGCGCATGGTCTTAAAGTTGGTCATCATGCCGCCCAGCCAGCGGGCGTTCACGTAGTACATCCCGCAGCGGGACGCTTCCTCCTTGATGGCCTCCTGGGCCTGCTTCTTGGTGCCCACGAACAGCAGGGACTGGCCGTTGCCGGCGATGTCCTTCACGAAGGAGTAGGCCTCCTCCAGCTTCTTCACCGTTTTTTGCAGGTCGATGATATAGATGCCGTTGCGCTCGGTGTAGATGTAGGTGGCCATTTTGGGGTTCCACCGGCGGGTCTGATGGCCGAAGTGCACGCCGGCCTCCAAAAGCTGCTTCATAGATACGACTGCCATTGATGATTTCCTCCTAAGTTTTGGTTTTGCCTCCGAAAGCTTCATCCTCTCCGCCCACCCCCAAGGGGGCACCGGACGGAAAAATCAGCTCTCGTGCGGAATGCCTGGACATTTTATCACGGATTTTCGGGGAGTGCAAGAGTTTTTTGCCGCATTTTCAGAAAAAATTGTCTGTCCTCAGCGGCGGGTGCGCTCCCGGCTGCGCAGGGCCCTGCCCTCCACTAAAATAATATCCTCCCCAAAGCGCTTGATGGAGGACCAGGGAAATACCTGGTCCGGTTCGCGCCCCAAAAGGCCGAAAAAGCGGGACTGTCCGGCCACCACGATGCTTTCGATGGCGCCTCGCTCGGGGTCCAGCTCCACATCCTCCACGAAGCCGTACCGAGTGCCGTCGGAGATGTCAATCACCTCTTTATATTGCAGCTGCGCGATGCGGCAGACCATAGTATGCCCTCCTTCCACATTCTGTATCAGTGTATGAGGGGGGCTTGTGCCACTATGCGCCCGTAGAGGAGAGGGACAGGGCGAGAAAATACACGGAAAATTTTCAATTTGCCCCTATGCAACAGGAAGGTTTTGTATTAAAATAGGGACAGACGACAAAATTGGAAACGGAGTGTGACGGCGGTTATGAGCGAATTGAAGTACAAGCGCGTTCTGCTGAAGGTGAGCGGCGAGGCCCTGGGGGGCGAGGCCGGCCGGGGGCTGGACTTCGACGTGATTGAGAAGGTGTGCGACGTGGTGGCCCGCTGCGCCGCCGAGGGCGCTCAGGTGGGCATTGTGGTGGGCGGCGGCAACTTCTGGCGGGGCCTGAAGGACGGCCGGGGCATGAGCAACCGCACCCGGGCCGACCACATGGGGATGCTGGCTACCAGCATCAACTGCCTTGCCCTGGCGGACGTGCTGGAGAACAAGGGGATAGACGTGCGGGTGCAGACCGCCATCGAGATGAAGTCCATCGCCGAGCCTTACATCCGCTCCCGGGCGGTGCGCCATCTGGAGAAGGGCCGAGTGGTGATCTTCGGCTGCGGCACGGGCAGTCCCTTTTTCTCCACCGACACCGCTGCGGTGCTCCGGGCGGCGGAGATTGGCGCAGACATCATTCTGCTAGCCAAGAATGTGGACGGCGTGTACAGCGCCGACCCGCTGAAGGACCCGGAGGCGGTGAAGTACGACAGCATCACCTACGACGACGTGCTGGCCCGCCACCTGGGCGTGATGGATTCCACCGCCGCGTCCCTGTGCATGGACAACAATATCCCGATCCTCCTCTTTGCGCTGAAGGACCCGGAGAACATCCTCCGGGCCATCCACGGGGAGAAGATCGGTACCATTGTGAAGGAGGAAGTAAAATGAACGAGTTCTGCAAGAGCTATGATGAGAAGATGGGCAAGACCATCGAGTCGGTGAAGGGGGACTTCGCCAGCGTTCGGGCGGGCCGGGCCAACGCCGGCGTATTGGACCGGATCCAGGTGGAGTATTACGGCACCCCCACCCCCATTCAGCAGGTGGCCAGCATCTCCACCCCGGACCCCCGCACCCTCCAGATTCAGCCCTGGGACGCCTCCATCCTGAAGGCCATTGAAAAGGCCATCCAGGCCTCCGACCTGGGCATCAACCCCCAGAACGACGGGCGGGTGATCCGCCTGGCCTTCCCCCAGCTCACCGAGGAGCGGCGCATGGAGCTGACCAAGCAGGTGCGCAAGTATGGCGAGAACGGCAAGGTGGCCATCCGCAATATCCGCCGGGACGCCATGGAAAAGCTCAAGGCCATGGAGAAGAAGTCCGAGATCACCGAGGACGACCGGAAAGAGGACGAGAAGGAGCTTCAGGAGCTGACGGACAAGCGGTGTAAGGAGATCGACGCGCTCACCGCTGCCAAGGAAAAGGAACTGATGGCGGTTTAAGCCGTCCGGGGGCAATACAAGCGGGGCGCGCCCCCGCTTGTATGCTGTTTATCTCCCAGTGGTCAGGGCGCTCACAAGCGGAAAATTGCGTTTTTTAAGTGTGCGGAGTATATGAGCAGGTTCTTTTTTGTCAACACTATTAATAATGTTAGGATGCGTGACTATGTCTTTTTTTCGCCGCCGGGAGGCGCCTAAGGTGGATTTAAACCGTCTGCCCCGCCACGTGGCCATTATCATGGACGGAAACGGCCGTTGGGCCAAGAGCCGGGGGCTGCCCCGGCGGGCGGGCCACGCCGCGGGGGCGGAGACCTTCCGGACCATCGCCACCTTCGCTAAGGAACTGGGGCTGGAGTATCTGACGGTATACGCCTTTTCCACCGAGAACTGGAAGCGGCCCGCCGACGAGGTGGAGGCCATCATGAAGCTGCTGGAGAAATATCTCCACGAGGCCATTGAGACCATGGCCCGAGACAAGGTAAAGATGGCCTTTTTTGGCGACCTGTCCCTCCTGCCTGCCCACCTTCAGGCCCTGTGCCGGAAGACGCAGGAGATATCCAAGGGCTACGATGGCTGCCAGGTGAATATCTGCCTAAACTACGGCGGCCGGGACGAGCTGCTCCGGGCGGCCAAGGCCTTTGCCATGGATTGCGTGGAGGGGCGGGCGGACCCGGGACACCTGACCCAGAAGGCGTTTGGAGATTACCTCTATTCCGCCGGGGTGCCCGATCCGGACCTCATTATCCGGCCCAGCGGAGAGGTTCGGGTGTCCAATTTTCTGCTGTGGCAGTGCGCCTATGCGGAATTTTATTTCACCGATGTGCTCTGGCCGGATTTCAGTAAAGAGGAGCTGCTGAGGGCGCTGGCGGCCTATCAGGGCCGTTCCCGCCGGTATGGAGGTGTGTGAGAATGGCGAAACGGATTATTGTAGCGTGTATATTCACGCCTGCTATCCTGTGGATTATGCTGGTGCCGTCCCCTTTGGCGTGGACGGCGCTGGTGTGCTTCATCTCGGCCACGGCGGCCTTTGAGCTGCTGCGGGCGGTGGGGGAGGATAAGATCACTCTGCCCATGAAGGCGGCCACGATGGTGTCCGCCGCCCTGCTGCCCTTTGGGAGCTGGGCGGAATTGGGTATGGCCTATGTGAATCTGCTGTCCTTTGTGGTGACGGCGGTGTGCTTTTGGTGCGCCATCCGGGCCTACGACGAGGAGGGCGGGCCGTCCGTGGGCTTCTTTCACGTGCTGGCCTGCCTGTTTGCGGGAATTATTATCCCCCTGGGCCTGTCCGCGCTGGTGGAGCTGCGGCGGATGGACCACGGGAAGTATTTGGTGCTGCTGGCGGTGCTGCTCACCTTTGTCACCGACGCGGGAGCCTATTTCGCTGGGGTATTTTTGGGTAAGCACCGAGGTGTTACCAAGGTCAGCCCCAACAAGAGCGTGGAGGGGTACATCGGCGGCTTTGTCACCGGGGTGCTGTTTGCCGTTTTGTACGGCGTGGTGTCCAGCAAAATCGCGGGGGACGGGGTGAATCTGCTGTCCCTGGCGCTGTGCGGGCTGTTTGGGGCGCTGGCCACCGAGGTGGGGGACCTGGCGTTTTCCTTCATCAAGCGGCAGTACGGCGTGAAGGACTACGGCCACCTTCTGCCCGGCCACGGGGGAATGCTGGATCGCTTTGACAGCATGATTTTCTGCGGGCCGGTGGTGCTGTTCATCGTCCGGTTCCTGCCGGTATTTTGAGGGGCGGCCATATGAAACGAACGCTTTCTATTTTGGGGTCCAGCGGGTCCATCGGACAACAGACGTTGAAGGTGGCCCAGGCCTGCGGCCACCGGGTGGCCGCTATCACGGTGAACCGCAGCGTGGAGCTGGCGGAGGCTCAAGCCCGGCAGTTTCAGCCCAGGCTGGCGGCGGCGGCGGACGAGCGGGCCGCCGCCGAGCTGCGTGTGCGTCTGGCGGATACGACGGTAAAGGTGCTTTCCGGGGAGGAGGGCGTGCTGGAGGCCGCCGCCTTGGCGGAGGCGGATACGGTAGTCACCGCCATCGTGGGGGTGGCGGGGCTGCGCCCCACCCTGGCCGCCATCGACGGGGGCAAGCGCATCGCCTTGGCCAACAAAGAGACCCTGGTGTGCGCCGGGGAGCTGGTGATGGCCCAGGCGGAGCAGACCGGGGCGGAGATTGTCCCCGTGGACTCGGAGCACTCCGCCATTTTCCAGTGCCTGCAAGGGTGCGCGGACCGGGGAGAGGTGCGCCGGCTCATCCTCACCGCCTCCGGCGGGCCGTTTTTCGGCAAGAGCCGGGAGGAGCTGGCCCAGGTGACGAGGGCCCAGGCTCTGCGCCACCCCAACTGGGCCATGGGCGAAAAAATCACCATCGACTCGGCCACCCTAATGAACAAAGGGCTGGAGTTCATCGAGGCCATGCGGCTCTATTCCATGCCCCCGGAGAAAATTCAGATCGCCATCCACCGGGAGAGCATCGTCCACTCCCTGGTGGAGTTTGAGGACGGGGCCATCCTGGCCCAGCTGGGCAGTGCGGATATGTGCCTGCCCATCCAGTACGCCCTCACCTGGCCGGAGCGCACCCCCGGTCCCGCCAAGCCGCTGGACCTGCTGAGCTGCCCGCCGCTCACCTTCCAAAAGCCAGACCCGGAGACCTTCCGCTGCCTGGGGCTGGCGCTGGAGTGCGCCGAGCGGGGGGGAACGTCCACCGCCATTTTGAACGGGGCCAATGAGGCGGCGGTGGCCCTGTTTCTGGAGGAGAAGATCACGTTTTTGGATATTTCCCGGCTGGTAGAAGCCGCGCTGGAGCGGGTGCCGGTGGTGAAGTCCCCCTCCTTGGACGATATTTTCCAGGCCGACTGCGCCGCCCGCGAGGCGGTCTATCACTGTGTGAGGTGACACATTTTGGCGAGATTTTTATATGTTTTGCTGGCGATTGCGCTCTTTGGCGTACTCATTGCCATCCACGAGTTCGGACACTTTATCACGGCCAAGCTGCTGGGGGTGAAGGTGAACGAGTTCGCCATCGGCATGGGCCCCGCCCTGTGGACCAAGCAGCGGGGGGAGACTCTGTACGCGCTGCGGGCCTTTCCCGTGGGGGGCTACTGCGCTATGGAGGGAGAGGACGAGGACACGGGCGACCCCCGGGCCTTTGCCCGGCAGGCGGCATGGAAGAAGATTATCATCCTGTGCGCCGGGGCGTTTATGAACTTTGTGCTGGGGCTGGCCATTACGGTGGCGCTGTTTTTGGGCGTCTCCCAGGCCCGTGTGCCGGTGATCACCCAGTTTGCCGGCGGCTTTCAGCACGAGAGCGCGGACGGCCTCATGGTGGGGGACCGCATTGTGAAGGTGGACGGCCACGGCATCTGGCTTTACGCCGACGTGCAGACCTACCTCTCCCGCAACGACGGCCAGGGCGTGGACCTGGTGGTGGAGCGGGACGGGGCGCGGGTCTCCTTGAAGGATTTCCCCATGGGCCGGTACGACTATGAATTTGAGGGGAACAGAAACCACGGCTTCGGCCTGATTTTCGGCCAGGTAGAGGAGCTGTCCATTCCGGAGCGCATTGGCCAAGGCTTTGCCCAGACCGTCGACTTTGTGCGAATGGTGTGGATGAGCTTGGGTGATTTGGTGACGGGCCGGGTGGCAGTGTCTGAGCTGTCCGGCGTTATCGGCGTGGTGGACGTGGTGTCCGAGGTGGGGGCCGGGTCGGAGACAGTGGCCCTGGGCGTGCAGAATGTGTTCTACTTCATGGCCCTCATCGCCGTCAATCTGGCGGTGATGAATCTGCTGCCCATCCCGGCGCTGGACGGCGGGCGGATTTTCTTTGTGCTGCTCAACGGGATTCTATACGCCGTGGCCCGGAAGCGCATTCCTGAGAAATACGAGGGCTATGTCCATGCCGGGGCGTTTGTGGTGCTGCTGGCGCTGATGGCGGTGGTGGCCCTCCACGATGTATGGAATATCTTCGCGTAGGCAGGTGCTTGCAATGAGCAGACAGATCAATGTGGGAGGCGTCCCCATGGGCGGGGGCGCCCCCGTCTCCATCCAGTCCATGACCAACACTCCCACCCAGGACGTGGCGGCCACGCTGGCCCAAATCCGGGCGCTGGCCGCGGCGGGGTGCGACATCGTCCGCTTGGCGGTGCCCGATATGGCGGCGGCCCGCGCCATCGGCGCGTTGAAGGCGGGCAGTCCGGTGCCTCTGGTGGCGGATATCCACTTCGACTACCGCCTGGCTCTGGAGGCGGCGGAGCAGGGGATTGACAAAATCCGCATCAACCCCGGCAACATCGGCGCGCCGGAGCGGGCGGAGGCGGTGGCCCGGGTCTGTAAGGAGCGGCACATCCCCATCCGGGTGGGGGTGAACGGCGGCTCGCTGGAAAAGGAGCTGCTGGACAAGTACGGCGGCCCCACGCCGGAGGCCATGGTGGAAAGCGCCCTGGGCCACATCCGGCTGCTGGAGCAATACGGCTTTGAGGATATCTGCGTGTCGCTGAAGGCCTCCTCGGTGCCCGTCACCATGAAAGCCTACCGGCTGATGGCGGAGGGGTACGGCTACCCCCTGCACCTGGGCGTCACCGAGGCGGGTACCCGGGAGATGGGCGAGCTGAAGGCGGCGGCGGGCATCGGCGGGCTGCTGGCTTTAGGCATTGGGGACACCCTGCGGGTGTCCCTCACCGCCGACCCGGTGGAGGAAATCTACGCCGCCTGGCGGATTTTGAAGGCCATCGGCCTGCGCCGGGAGGGGCCGGAGCTGATCTCCTGCCCCACCTGCGGGCGCACCCAGATTGACCTGATCCCCATGGCGGGACAGGTGGAGGAGCTGCTGAAGGGCGTGGACAAGCCCATCACTGTGGCGGTGATGGGGTGCATTGTTAACGGCCCCGGCGAGGCCCGCCACGCCGACGTGGGGCTGGCCGGCGGCCGCGGCGAGGGCGTGCTGTTCAAGCACGGGGAGATTGTGGCCAAGGTGCCGGAGGAGCAGCTGGTGCCGGGGCTGATGAAGCTGATTGACGAATTGTGAGGAGAACACCATGAACCATATAGGAACGCAGTACATAGAGACAGACCGGCTGATCCTCCGCCGGTTCGAGCTGTCCGACGCCCCCGCCATGTTCGTCAACTGGGCCAGCGACGATGAGGTGACAAAATACCTGACCTGGCCCACCCATGCCGACGTGTCGGTGACGGAGAGAATCTTGGGCGAGTGGGTGCCCCAGTACGGGCAGGATGACTGCTATCGCTGGGCCATTACATTAAAAGAAAACGGCCCCCAGCCCATCGGGAGCATCGATGTGTGCCACTGGCGCGAGGACGGAAAGGCCCCGGAGATCGGCTACTGCATGGGCAGGCGCTGGTGGCATCAGGGGATCATGTCCGAGGCGCTGGCCGCAGTCATCGCCTTCCTGTTCGACCGGGTGGGCGTGGAGCGGATCGTGGCCCGCCACGACGTGAACAATCCCCATTCCGGCGGCGTCATGCGCAAGTGCGGCATGACGTTTGAGGGGGTGCAGGAGAAATCCCACCAGAACAACCAGGGCGTGATCGACACTGCAAATTACACCATAGAGCGCGGAGACAGATAAGGAGCGAGACAGAACGATGCCAACCTTTCAACAGACCTTTGCCAACTGCCCCTTCCCAGAAGGGGTTTTGGCTGTTTTAGGGGACTATCCCGTCCAGGTCCGGGTGCTGCGCGCCCAGCGGACCATGGAGGTGGCGGCGACAGGAACGGATGTTTCACGTGAAACACTGGCCCAGGCAGAGGAGTGCCTGAAGCGGGCCTTTGGCCTGAGCGCCGCCGTGGTGGAGGTGCGCCCGCCGGAGAAGCCTGAGCCCGCTCCCGTGGAGCAATCCGCGTCCGCTCCAGCGGAGAAACCCGAGCCGAAACAGCAGCCCGCGCCTGCCCAGGACCTGGAGGCCCAGATGGCAGCTATGCGCCGGAAGCTGCTGCGGAAGGACGCGCCCGTTTCCAGAGAGGGGAAAAAACGGGTTAAGCAGATTTACGGTAAAATCAAGGGGAAAAAGAGCCCCGTCCCCCTGGGAGAGCTGACGCTGGACATGGGCAGCGTATTGGTGGAGGGCGAGGTGTTCAACATTGAGCACCGGGAGCTCACCCGCCGCCGGGCTTGGGTGGTGTGCTTTGATATCACCGATTTGACGGGCTCCATCCGGGTGACAAAGTTCATGGAGGGCGACGAGGCCAAGCCCATCATTGACCAGGTGAAAAAGGGCCAACGCCTTCAGGTGCAGGGGCGGCTCACTCTGGGCCGGTTCGACAACAACGATTTGGTGCTGGAGCCCTACGGCATCAACGAGGTGCCCAAGCCGGAAGGCCGGAGGGATACCGCGCCGGACAAGCGGGTGGAGCTCCACCTACACACGAAGATGTCGTCCATGGACGGGCTGTGCGACACCAAGGCGGTGGTGAAGCGGGCCATCGAGTGGGGGCATCCGGCCATCGCCATCACCGACCACGGGGTGGTGCAGTCCTTCCCCGACGCCTACAACGCGTCGGGCCGGGGGGAGAAGATCAAAATCCTCTACGGGGTGGAGGCGTACTATCAAAACGATGTGGACGAGGTGACGGCGGTCCACGGCCCCGGCGACCTGCCGCTGAATGGGGAGTTCGTGGCCTTCGACCTGGAGACCACCGGTCTGGACGCCCGCACCGATGCCATCATTGAGATCGGCGCGGTGCGCATCCGGGACGGGCAGGTGGCGGACAAGTTCGCCTCCTTCGCCCAGCCGGGGCATCTGCTCAGCGCGAAGACGGTGTCCCTCACCGGCATCACCGACGAGCTGCTACGGGACGCGCCCACCCCGGCCCAGGCGGTGGACGCCTTTTTGGACTGGGTGGGGGACACCCCGCTGTGCGCCCACAACGCCGCCTTCGACACCGGCTTTATCCGGGAGTACTGCCGGAAATCGGGCCGGAGCTTTGACCCGCTGTATTTCGACACCATGATTCTGGCCCAGTACCTGCTGCCCAAGCTGCCCAACCACAAGCTGGACACGGTGGCCACCGCCCTGGGTCTGCCCCCCTTCCAGCACCACCGGGCCTATGAGGACGCGGATGTCTGCGGGCAGATTCTCTCGGCGCTGCTGCCCATGCTTCGGGAGCGGGGCGTGGAGCGGGCGGCGCAGATCAACCGGGCGCTGGCGGGGACCAAGCGGGGCGGACGGGGCCGCCGGTCGGCCTTCCACCTGATTGTGCTGGCAAAAAACCAAACCGGCGTGCGCAACCTGTATAAGCTGGTATCCATGGCCCACCTGGACCACTTCAACCGCTTTCCCATCATGCTCAAGTCCCTCATCGACGAGAATCGGGAGGGGCTGATTTTGGGCTCGGCCTGCGAGGCGGGGGAGCTGTTCCGAGCGGTGGTGGACGGGAAGGAGGACCGGGAGCTGGAGCGCATTGCCGGGTGGTACGACTTTTTAGAGATACAGCCCCTGTCCAACAACGCCTATATGCTCCGCCCGGACAGAGAGGGCCGGGCCATTGCCCGGGACAAGGAGGACCTGCGGGCCTTCAACCGCCGGGTGGCGGCGCTGGGCGAGCGGCTGGGCAAGCCGGTGTGCGCCACGGGGGACGTGCATTTCATGGAGCCTTCGGAGGAGATCTATCGCCACATCCTGCTGGCAGCCAAGGAGTTTGAGGACGCGGACCAGCCCAACCCCCTGTACTTTCGCACCACCGACGAGATGCTGGACGAGTTCTCCTATCTGGGGGAGAGCAAGGCGCGGGAGGTGGTCATTGAGAATCCCAAAAAGGTGGCGGACTGGTGCGACCATGTGCGCCCCCTGCCCGACGGGCTATTCACCCCCAAGCTGGAGAACTCCGAGGGGGAGCTGAAGGACCTGGTGTGGGGCAAGGCCCACGCCCTCTACGGGGACAACCCGCCCCAGATTGTCCAGGACCGCATCAACGCCGAGCTGAAGGACATCATCGGTTGCCATTACGACGTGATCTATATGTCCGCCCAGAAGCTGGTGCAGAACTCGTTGGAGCACGGCTACCTGGTGGGCTCCCGTGGGTCGGTGGGTTCGTCCCTGGTGGCGTTTATGTCGGGCATCACCGAGGTGAACTCCCTGCCCGCCCATTACCGCTGCCCCAACTGCAAGCACGCCGACTTTGACTACGGCCAGGACCCCGCCCATCCCTACGGTTGCGGGGCGGATATGCCGGACATGAAGTGCCCGGTGTGCGGCGCGGACTATGAGAAGGACGGGTTTAACATCCCCTTTGAGACATTTTTGGGCTTCGGCGGCGACAAGGTGCCCGACATCGACCTGAACTTCTCCGGCGAGTACCAGTCCAGCGCCCACAAATACACCTTTGAGCTGTTTGGCAAGAACCACGTGTTCCGGGCGGGCACCATCGGCACGGTGGCGGAGAAAACCGCCATCGGCTACGTGCGCAAGTATCTGGAGCAGGTGGGGCGGCAGGACGTGCCTTTTGCCGAGGTGCTGCGGCTGGCCAAGGGCTGCGAGGGGGTCAAGCGCACCACCGGCCAGCACCCCGGCGGAATGGTGGTCATCCCTCAGGACAAGGAGATTTACGACTTCTGTCCGGTGCAGCATCCGGCGGACGACAAGGAGTCGGACATCATTACCACCCACTTTGAATACCATTCCATGGAGTCCAACCTGCTGAAGCTGGACATGCTGGGCCACGATGACCCGTCTATGATTCGGATGCTGGAGGATATCACCCAGGAGAACGCCCAAAGGATTCCTCTGGACGACCCCAAAACTATGAGCCTGTTCACCTCCTCGGAGGAGCTGGGTTTCACCGACGACCCCGTGCTGGGGCCCACCGGGGCGGTGGCCATCCCGGAGTTCGGCACCTCCTTTGTGCGGGGGATGCTGGAGGACACCCACCCCAACCAGTTCGACATTTTGGTCCGGCTGTCCGGCTTCTCCCACGGCACCGACGTGTGGCTGGGCAACGCCAAGGACCTGATCACCTCGGGTACGGCCAAGGTCAACGAGGCCATCGGCTGCCGGGACGACATCATGATTTTTCTCATCTCCAAGGGCTTTAAGGACACCCGGGCGTTCAAAATCATGGAGGCGGTGCGCAAGGGCCGGGGCCTGCCCGACGGGGCGGAGGACGAGATGAAGGAGCACGGTGTGCCCGAGTGGTACATTGAGTCCTGCAAGAAAATCGCCTACCTGTTCCCCAAGGCCCACGCGGTGGCCTATGTGATGATGGCCTTCCGCATCGCCTGGTTCAAGGTGCACCGGCCCCTGGCGTTTTACGCCGCCTATTTCTCCATCAGGGCCAAGGCCTTTGACGAAAAGTATATGTGCCGAGGGATGAACGTGGTCAAGCACAAGATGGCGGAGATCAATGCCAAAAAGAACGCCAAGGAGAAGAAGGACCGCCCCTCGGCGGTAGAGGAGGATATGCTCACTACCTTGGAGGTGTGCTACGAGTTCTACCTGCGGGGGTTCAGCTTCGCCCGGATGGACATCTGCCGGAGCCATGCCGTCAATTTCCTGGTGGACGAGGAGAAGGGAGCGCTGATTCCCCCCTTTACCTCGGTGGCTGGTCTGGGAGAGACGGTGGGCTGGGACATCATGGAGAAGCGGCAGGGAAAGGATTTCCTCTCCATCGAGGAGTTTTCCCTGGCCTGCACCAAGGTGTCCTCCACCCATCTGGAGCAGCTCAAGGAGGCGGGGGCCTTCGGGGACCTGCCGGACAGCAGCCAGTTCAGCTTGTTTTGAGGTGATCCAAGTGTTTATGCAGCAAGATTGGCTTATGCGTCAGATTGAGATAATGACTAAGGCGATCACTCAGTTGTTGTTTGGAAAAGACGGCAAGGAATGTATGATTGAGGAAGAATTTGAGCAGGAACAGTCCGTGAAGTTAAAAAAGAGGCTGGACGATCTGCTCGAAGAAGGGCAGTTGGGAAAAGCGGAGGACTTGTTGTTTTTTGAGTTGGATGAGGGAGATATAAGTATATTAGCTGTAGCAGTTTATTTTTATCAGCGGGCAAATATAATGACTGATGAGGAATTGGAAGCGCAAGGGTTTACGCGGTCAGAGCTTTGGGAAGGTTTAGGTGAAGTGGTTGAGCGATACGGCTTGTTAATTCCTGGATTTTGGGATAAACCATAACTTTGATGCTTGGAGTATTTTCTTAGTAAGGAACCATATCAGGGTTGACAGGACGGCGGGGATGTGGTATGATTCATCACATTAGCGAGCTAAAGAATTTGGAGGCAATCCCATGAACATCCGCATCAACACCCCTGAGGGCACCCGGGACCGCCTATTCTCCGAGTGCCTGGAGCGCCGCCAGGTGCAGGACGCCCTGGTGGAGCTGTTCCGCCGCCGGGGCTGCACCGAGGTTATCACCCCCGAGGTGGAGTATTACGACCTGTTCGTTCAGTCCGGCAACCCCATCCCCCAGGAGGCCATGCTGAAAATCATCGACCGCTCCGGGCGGATCATGGTGATGCGGCCCGACTGTACCGCCCCCATCGCCCGGGTGGCGGCCACCAAGCTGAAGCATCTGCCCCTCCCCCAGCGGCTGTACTACCAGCAGACCGTGTTCCGCGACCATCTGGCCCACGGGGGCGGAAGCCGTGAGATCGCCCAGTGCGGCGTGGAGATGATCGGCGCGGTGGGGGAAAAGGCCGACCTGGAGATGGTGGCTATGGCGGTGGACGCACTGCGCTGCTGCGGTCTGGAGCAGTTCCACATCGAGCTGGGCCACGCCGGATTTTACCGGACGCTGGCGGGCCGAATGCACATGGGGCCGGAGGAGCTGGAGCGGCTGCGCGCCGCCATCGAGGGCAAAAACTTCGCCCTGCTCAACGACCTGCTGGAGCCCTATCGGGGGGAGGCGGCCTATGCCGCCCTGCGCCGCCTGCCGTATCTGTTCGGCGGGGTGGAGGTGCTGGACGAGGCCCAGGCGCTGGCCGGGCGCTGCGGCAGCTTGGACCATCTGCGCCGCCTGTACACTGAGCTGTGGGCGGCTGGCTATGGGGATTGCGTGCGCTTCGATCTGGGGCTGGTCCACCAGCTGGACTACTACACGGGGCTGGTGTTCCGGGGTTACGCCGCCGGGGCAGGGGCGCCGGTGCTGTCCGGGGGCCGGTACGACGGGCTTATGGAGCAGTTCGGCCGCAAAGCGGAGGCCATTGGCTTTGCTGTGGATGTGGACGCGGTGGGGGCCTGCCTCACGGTAGAGGCGCCGAAACTGAAGACGGTGGTCCACTACGGCCCCGGCCTGCTCTCCCGGGCGCTGGCGGCGGTGGACGAAAGCCCCGCCGGCAGCTGCGAGCTGTCCCCCTGCCGCACCCTGGACAGCACGCTGAACCTGGCCCGGGAGAAGGGCGCGCAGCAGGTGCTGGTGCTGGAGGCAGAGGGAGAGAGGTGGCTGACGGTATGAGCGAGCGGCTGAGAATCGCCCTAACAAAAGGGCGCTTGCAGGACAAATCGGTGGAACTGTTCGAGGCGGCGGGGCTGGACTGCGCCCCGGTGCGCAGCCCAGGGCGGCGGCTCATCCACGCACTGCCCAACTACCCCCTGGATGTGGTGCTGGCCAAGGCCCCCGATGTGATCACCTACGTGGAGCACGGGGTATGTGACCTGGGCGTGGTGGGCAAGGACACCATTTTAGAGAAGGGCGGGGCCTTTTACGAGGTGTTGGATCTGGGTTTTGGCCGCTGCCGGTTTGCCCTGGCGGTGAAGAAGGGCAGCGACTTTTACGGCACCTATAAGACCCGGCGCATCGCGTCCAAATACCCCAACGTCACCCGTGCCTTTTTCGAGGGCAAGGGGATGGACGTGGACATCATCAAAATCGAGGGCAGCGTGGAATTAGCCCCCATTCTGGACCTGGCCGACGGCATCGTGGACATTGTGGAGACGGGGGCTACCCTGAAGGAAAACGGGCTGGAGCCCATTGAGGACGTACATCAGGTGTCGGCGCGGCTCATTGTCAACACCGCGTCTATGAAGCTGTACAAAAGCGAGATCACCGACTTTTTATTCCGCGTGGAGCGGGAATTGGAGGGACGGGCATGATTACCATCATCAGGGCGGACGGCGTGGCCGAGGGCCGGCAGCTGGACGCCATGCGCGCGCGGGCCGCGGAGAAAAACGCGGACATCGAGCTGGTTGTGAAGGCTGTTATGGAGGACGTGCGGGCGGAGGGCCTGAGCGCGGTGGAGCGCTATTCCCTCAAATTTGACGGGGCCGCGCCCTACGAGCTGCCCAAGGAGCGGCTGGACGAGGCGTACGCCGCCTGTCCGGCGCAGCTCATCGTCGCCCTGGAGCACGCCGCCCGGAACATCCGGGACTATAATGAGAAGCTGCTGGTGAAAACGGTGGAGTGGACCTCCCCCGACGGGGGCCGAGTGGGCCGCATCGTCCGGGGGCTGAGCCGGGTGGGGGTGTACGTCCCTGGCGGCACCGCCGCCTACCCCAGTTCGGTGCTGATGAACGCGGTTCCCGCCAAGGTGGCGGGGGTGGAGGAGCTGGTGATGCTCACCCCGCCCACGGAAAACCTCAGCGGCGCGGTGCTGGCCGCGGCGAAAATCGCCGGGGTGGACCGGGTGATCGCCGTGGGGGGCGCCCAGGCGGTGGCCGCCGTCACCTACGGCGCGGGGTTCATCCCGCGGGTTGACAAGCTGGTGGGGCCGGGCAACGCCTATGTAGCGGCGGCCAAGCGGCTGGCCTACGGCGCACTGGACATCGACATGGTGGCCGGGCCGTCGGAGGTGCTGGTGATTGCCGACGAGACCGCCGACCCCAAATTTGTGGCCGCCGACCTGTTGAGTCAGGCGGAGCACGACAAGCTGGCCTCCGCGGTGCTGCTCACCGACTCGGCGGAGCTGGCCCAGGCGGTGGACGGGGAGCTTGTCCGGCAGACGGGATATCTCGCCAGGTCGGAGATTATGGAAGCCTCCCTGCGGGACTTCGGCTGCGCCATCGTGTGCGGGAATCTGGAGCAGTGCGTGGAGCTCGCCAACGAGATCGCCCCGGAGCACCTGGAAATCGTTACGCAGGCGCCAAGGGAGCTGCTGCCTAAAATCAAAAACGCGGGGGCGGTATTCCTGGGCTCCTACACGCCGGAGCCTTTAGGCGACTATCTGGCGGGGCCGGACCACGTCCTGCCCACCAGCGGCACAGCCCGGTTCTTCTCTCCCTTGGGAGTGGACAGCTTCCTCAAGACCATGAGCGTGCTGGAGTTCAGCCGGGAGGCGCTGGAGCCCATTTCCGAGGAAATCATCGCGCTGGCCCAGGCGGAAAAGCTCACCGCCCACGCCAATTCCATCCAGGTCCGAGTTGATTCTTTTTAACCTACCTATGTGGGGATGCTGTTCTTTGTTTCATGCACTCTAACAAATAAGGAGGGAGCTCGTATGCTGATTACTATTTGGGATAAAAAAATTTGGTATGAAATATATGGCGCGGAATATAACGACACTCTGCTGTATCTTCATGGCGGGCCAGGAGCAAGCTGTCTGGATTTCGTGAATCAGGCGAGGGCGCTCAGTGAGAAAATGAGGGTTGTCATATTGGATCAGCTGGGGGTGTTGCGCTCCGAAGCGATTGCCGAGAATGAAAGCTACAGTATGGAATATCAGATCGAAATGCTCGAGGAAATGCGAAAACTTTTAGGAATTGAAAAATGGAGTATACTTGGTCACTCTTATGGCGGTATGCTTGCAGCCTTATACGCACACAGCTATCCCAATTCTGTTCATAAAATCATCCTGGAGTGTCCTTCGCTGTGGTTTGAGGATTCTGCAAGGTCAACGGCCGAATATCTGAGCGAGCATATTCACAGCTTGAACGACGAGCAGGCAAACAAGCTGTGTGAGAAGATCAAATTTGAAGACTATCAGGATAAGACGGAAATAGTATGGGATCTATCAACCCTGCTGGGCTATGTCACGGATATGGAGCTGCGATTTTATCTGCATGGCGTTACTTTAGAAGAATATGAGATGAGTATGGACACCACGGATATTGCGGATGAGCTGTGGTCAAAGGGAGAGCGGCATTTGAAGAAACTACTGGAGACGCAGCCGGCGCAGGCGGGCTCTATGCAGAAAAGGGTGCTGATGACCGACAATCTTTTGCCGGTGATCCCAACGATCTCGGCTCCCATGCTGCTGATTAACGGAAAGCATGATCCCGTATGTACAAAGAATCAAATAGAGTATATTATGAACAATGCACAAAATGTGACGCAGGTGGTTTTTGAAGACAGCGGGCACTTCCCAAGAATTGAAGAAGCGACAAAATATACGAATGCTGTTTGGAGTTTCCTTATTTGATGAAGGAAAAGGAGGATGGATATGCGCCGCTCAACGATTCAGCGCACCACAAAAGAGACGGACATCAGCGTCACCCTCTGCCTGGACGGGGGAGAGGTGAGCGTGTCCACCGGCATCGGCTTTTTTGACCATATGCTCACCGCCCTGGCGTTTTACGCCGGGTTCGGGCTGGAGCTGTCCGCCCTGGGCGACCTCCACGTGGACGGCCACCACACGGTGGAGGACGTGGGCATTGTGCTGGGGCAGGCGCTGCGGGAGGCCTTGGGCGACCGAAAGGGCATCCGCCGGTTCGGCGCGGCCTTCGTGCCCATGGACGAGGCGTTGTGCCGGACAGTGCTGGACCTGTCCAACCGGCCCTTCCTGGTATTGGACGCCCCCATGCCCCAGAGCGCCGTCGGCGGCTATGACAGCTGCCTCACCGTGGAGTTCATGCGGGCCTTTGCGGTGAACGGGGGGATCACCCTGCATCAGAAGTGCGAGTACGGCGACAACACCCACCACATCACCGAGGCCCTGTTCAAGTCTCTGGGGCTGGCCTTGAAGGAGGCCGTCCGGGTGGAAGGAGAGGGCGTCACCTCCACCAAGGGGGCGCTGTGATGGGGTACACCGCCATTGTGGACTACGGCGTGGGCAACCTGAAAAGTGTGGCCAACGCCCTGGCCTACTTGGGGCAAAGGACGGTAGTCACAGGGGAGGCCCAGGGGCTGGAGCGGGCGGACGCCGTCATCCTGCCCGGCGTGGGGGCCTTTCCAGATGCGGCGGACAAGCTGCGCCAGACGGGGCTGGACCGGGTGCTGCTGGCCCAGGCGGGGCGCAAGCCCATTTTGGGCATCTGCCTGGGGATGCAGCTGCTGTTTGACCGGGGCGAGGAGGGGCGCAGCTGCCCCGGCCTGGGCCTCATCCGCGGGAGCGTGGAGCGGATTCAGACCGCCCTCAAGCTGCCCCACATCGGCTGGAACAGCCTGAGCTTTCCCAACCCCTCCCCCCTGTTCCGGGGGTTGGACGAGGGGACGTATGTATACTTTGTCCACTCCTTCTGCGGCCGCTGCGCCCAGGAGGGGGACGTGATCGCCTCCACCCGGTACGGCCCCTCCGTGGCGGCTGCCGTGGCCCGGAATGGGGTGTACGGCTGCCAGTTTCACCCGGAAAAGAGCGGGGAGGCGGGGCTGCAAATCCTGAAGAATTTTGGAGAATTGAACCGATGATATTACTGCCTGCCATCGACATGAAGGACGCCCGGTGCGTCCGGCTGAAAAAAGGGGAGTTTTCCACCGTGAGCCAGGTGGCCAACAGCGCCCTGGAGACGGCGCGGGCCTTTGCCGCCGCCGGGGCCAGGTGGGTGCACATGGTGGACCTGGACGGTGCCCGGGACGGGGTGCGGCACAACTTCCCCTTCATCTACGAGGTCATTCAGCAGTCCGGCCTGTCCGTGGAGCTGGGTGGCGGAATTAAAAACGAGTTAGACGTGATCACCATCGGCGAGGCGGGGGCGGACCGGATGGTCATCGGCTCCGCCGCCGTGACCAAACCAGAGGTGGTGGACTACGCCCTGCGCCAGTATGGCCCAGGGCGGGTGGCGGTGGGCATCGACTGCCTGAATGGCCGGGTGCGCACGGCGGGCTGGGAGCATGACTCCGGCCTGGATTACCTGGAGCTGGCCCGTCAAATGGAGGAGCGGGGGGTCAAAACCCTCATCTACACTGACATCGCCACCGACGGGATGCTGTCCGGGCCCAGCTTTGACCAGCTGGCGGAGCTGCAAAGGGCGGTGGGGTGCGACATTGTGGCCTCCGGCGGTGTGACCACCCTGGACGATGTGAAGCGGCTGCGGGACATGGGGCTGTATGGGGCCATCATCGGCAAGGCGTACTACGCCGGGACCATCGACTTGGCTGAGGCGGTCCGGGAAGCGGGGTCGCAGGAATGAAAATCGCCGTGCTGGGCTACAGCGGGGCGGGGAAGTCCACCCTGGCCCGGGCCCTGGGGGAGCGGTACGGCATCCCGGTGCTGCACTTCGACACGATACAGTTCACGCCCAACTGGGAGGTGCGTGACCGGGACGAGGCCCATCGGATGGTCCATGCGTTTATGGAGAATCCCGCATGGGTTATGGACGGGAATTACACCAAGTTCGAGTATGAGCGCCGGCTGGATGAGGCGGACGAGATCCTTCTGCTGCTGTTTCCCAGGCTGGCGAGTTTTGTCCGGGCGTGGAGGCGTTACTTCCGCTTTCGCGGCAAATCCAGGCCGGATATGGCCGAGGGCTGTCCGGAGAAGATGGACCCGGAATTCATGTGGTGGATTCTTTGGAAGGGCCGCACCCGCAAAAAGCGGGGAGAGTTCCGGCAGATTGCGGAGCAATACCCGGAGAAAACGGTGGTTTTGAAGTCTCAAAGTGACATCGACCGCTATTTGGAGGGCTTGCCATGTTAGCAAAGCGCATCATCCCCTGCCTGGACGTGCGGGACGGCCGGGTGGTGAAGGGGGTCAATTTCGTCAATATCCGGGACGCGGGCGACCCGGTGGAGCTGGCGAAGTTCTACTCGGACCGGGGGGCGGACGAGATCGTGTTTTTGGATATCACCGCCACCAGCGACGCGAGGGACACCGTGGCCGACGTGGTGGAGCGCACCGCCGCCCAGGTGTTCGTCCCCCTCACCGTGGGGGGCGGCATCCGCACCCTGGACGACTTTCAGCGGCTGCTGCGGGCGGGGGCGGACAAAATCTCCGTCAACTCCGCTGCGGTGAAAGATGAGAGCCTGATTTCCCGTGCGGCGGAGCGGTTCGGCTCCCAGTGTGTGGTGCTGGCCATCGACGCCCGGCGCAGAGTGGAGGGCTGGTACGAGGTGGTGACGGCGGGGGGCCGCACGCCCACCGGCCTGGACGCGGTGGCGTGGGCCCGCCGGGGCCAGGCGCTGGGAGCGGGGGAGATCTTGCTTACCTCCATGGACGCGGACGGCACCAAGGCGGGCTTTGACCTGGACATGACCCGGTCAGTGACGGAGGCGGTGTCCGTCCCGGTGATCGCCTCGGGCGGCTGCGGCAGCCTGGAGCACTTCGCCCAGGTGTTTCAGGAGACGGACTGCGATGCGGCGCTGGCGGCCTCCCTGTTTCACTTCGGGGAGCTGACGGTGCCCCAGGTGAAGGACTTCCTGCGGGGACGGAATATTCCGGTGCGGAGGTGAGGAACCGTGATAGACGATCTGCTGGAACTGGTGCTGGACATCGGCAGTGAGATGGTGGGGGCCGTGGTAGAAAGCAAGATAGAAAAACGCAGGCGGACGAAAAAGGAACGGCCCGCTGCAAAGAAAAAGGAACCGTGGGAGCGGAGGAAGGAAACTCCGCCCTGGGAGGAATAGCCTATGTTTGACCTTGATCTGCTGTTTCAAAAATCGGAGCTGATCCCGGTGGTGATCCAGCACGCGGACAGCAAGGACGTGCTGATGGTGGGCTTCACCAACCGGGAGGCGGTGGAGCTGACCCTGAAAACAAAAACCGCCTGGTTCTGGAGCCGGAGCCGCCAGACGCTCTGGAACAAGGGAGAGACCAGCGGGAATTACCTCCACGTCAGGGAGGTTTACGCCGACTGCGACACGGACACCCTGCTCTACCTCTGTGCCCCGGACGGCCCCACCTGCCACACGGGAGCGCGCAGCTGCTTTTTCCGGGAAATTCCCGTTAAAAATGGAGAGGAGGAGAGGGCATGAACACGTTGGAGGCGCTGTATCAGGTGGTACTGGACCGGAAGGCCCGCCCCCAGGAGGGGTCATACACCTGCTACCTGTTTGACAAGGGGCTGGACAAGATTCTGAAGAAGGTGGGGGAGGAGTGCGCCGAGACCATCATCGCGGCGAAAAATAACGTGCCCGCCGACACGGTGGGCGAGGTGTCCGACCTGATCTATCACCTGATAGTGATGCTGGCGGAAAAGGAGATCCCTTTGGAGGACGTGTTGGGGGAACTGGACCGCCGGGCGCAGAAAATCGGCAACCTGAAGCAGATGAAGCAGGTGGACCGGGAGAGCTGAGCGGGGGAGAATGGAAAATCCCGGCTGCATTCGCAGCCGGGATTTCGGCAAATAAAAAACGTCCCAAACGGGACGAGTCGTATCTGATACCGTAGAAAGGATTCCGTCAGGCTCAGCGATCGCTGGGAACGGTAGTCTCTCCGGCGAAGATCAACTCGTCGATATCAACGGGAACAGTCCAGATGACCTTCATCGTCATCACCTCCTTTTGCTTGATTATTATACATTATAACAGCTATGTTTGCGATTGTAAAGGGCTTTATGTAAATTTTATCAATTTACATAATTTTCTCAGCGCTGCATGGACTTAGGGGGCCCTGTTCCGGCGGAAAAAAGGTTTGACAAGTGGGCGGGATTATGATATCATCCTGCCAATGCGAGGATGAGGAACAGTACCCATTGGCTGCCTGCCCAGAGAGCCCCCGTTTTGGTGAAAGGGGGAGAGGAGCCGCTGGCGAATACCCCTCGGAGCAGCCGCCTGAACGGGATTTTCCGACTTCCCCAGTAGGGCCGGACGGGTGCGCCCGGTATAGCGCCGGGGTCCTGCTGGGGACTCCCTGAGGCCGTACTTCGCGAGAGGGCGGCAAAACAGAGGTGGTACCGCGAGCTTTCGCCCTCTGTCCCAAGGGGACAGGGGGCGTTTTGATGCAGAAAGGGGAAATGATATGGAGCATAAGGTGTTTGGAGCACCTCAGTCCGGTGTGGCGTACCGGGACCGGTCCGGGGCTTACGGAATCGCCTTTGACGGCGCGGGCAAAGCGGCGGTGGTGTCCTGTGAGCGCAAGGGCTGTTTTCTCCTGGGGGGCGGCATAGAGCCGGGGGAGAGTGAGGCGGAGTGCATCCGCCGGGAGGCCCTGGAGGAGACGGGGTATGCCGTCACCATAGGGGAAAAGGTGTGCATTGGGGAGGAATATATCACGGATTTGAAAGGCCGTCCCTGCCATCCCACCGGCCATGTGTACCTGATCGAGCTGGGGGAGAAAGCGGCTCCGCCGGTGGAGTCCGACCACATCCTCACGTGGATGCCGATAGAGGAGTTTAAGAGCGCCACTTTTATGTGCTATCAAGCCTGGGCCATGGAGATGGCCTGGGAGCTTTACCAAAAACGACAAAAGGAGAAAAAATCATGACGATTTACGACGAACTTGTGGCCCGGGGCCTGGTGGCCCAGGTCACCAGCGAGGACGAGGTGAAGAACCTCATCAACAACGGCAAGGCCACCTTCTATATCGGCTACGACTGCACGGCGGACAGCCTGACGGCGGGGCATTTCGTGACCCTCACCCTGATGAAGCGGCTCCAGCAGGCGGGCAACAAGCCCATCGCCCTCATCGGCGGCGGCACCACCACCATCGGCGACCCCTCCGGCCGCACCGATATGCGCAAAATGCTCAGCCGGGAGGATATCAACCACAACGCCCAGTGCTTCAAGCATCAGATGGAGCGGTTCATTGACTTCGGCGACGGCCCCGGCCAGGCCATGATGCTGAACAACGCCGACTGGCTGCTGGACCTGAACTATGTGGAGCTGCTGCGGGAGGTGGGGGCCTGTTTCTCGGTGAACAATATGCTCCGGGCGGACTGCTACAAGCAGCGCATGGAGAAGGGCCTGTCCTTCCTGGAGTTCAACTATATGATCATGCAGTCCTATGACTTCTACCATATGTTCCAGACGGTGGGCTGCAACCTCCAGTGCGGCGGCAACGACCAGTGGTCCAATATGCTGGGCGGCACCGAGCTGATCCGCCGGAAGCTGGGGAAGGACTCCCACTGTATGACCATCAACCTGCTCACCGACTCCCAGGGGAACAAGATGGGCAAGACCGCCGGCAACGCCGTGTGGCTGGACCCCGACAAGACCAGCCCTTACGATTTTTACCAGTACTGGCGGAACGTGGGGGACGCGGACGTGATGAAGTGCATCCGCTGGCTCACCTTCCTGCCCCTGGAGCAGATCGACGAGATGGACCAGTGGAAGGACGCCCAGCTCAACCAGGCCAAGGAGATTCTGGCCTGGGAGCTGACCAACATGGTACACGGCAAGGAGGAGGCGGACAAGGCCCAGGCGGCGGCCCGCGCCCTGTTCTCCACCGGCGGGAGCGCGGCGGATATGCCGTCCACCGCCCTGACCGATGCTGATTTTACCGATGGCTCCATCGGCGCGCTGACCCTGCTGGTGAAGTGCGGTCTGGCCGCCTCCAACGGCGAGGCCCGGCGGCTCATCCAGCAGGGGGGCGTCATGGTGGCGGACGAGAAGGTGACGGACCCCGCCGCCCAGTTCCCCAGAGAGAAGTTCACCGGGGAGGGCGTTATCATCAAGAAGGGCAAGAAGGTGTTCCACCGGGTTACTTTTTCTTAAAAGAAAAAGTAACCAAAAAGAACTTTAGTTCGCTGACGAAACGGGAGCAAACCGGCTCGTTCCCGCCCGGCAACGGAGGTTTGCGAAAGAGAAAAGGGACCGCGTGAGCGGTCCCTTTTGCTGTTTAGTTGACGGCAATCAGGCTGGACATATCGTACAGCCCCGGCGCGTCCACCCCGGCCAGGAACTTGGCGGCCTTCACCGCGCCCACGGCGAATACCTCTCGGCTGGCGGCGTGGTGGGACAGCTCAATCACCTCGTCCCGCCCGGCGAACACCACGGTGTGGTCTCCCACGATGGTGCCCCCCCGGAGGGAGGAGATGCCGATTTCCTGGCTGCCCCTGGGCCTGCGGACGCTGTGGCGGTCGTAGACGTATTCCGCGTCGTAGGGCAGGGCCCCGGCGGCGGCGTCCGCCAGCATCAGGGCGGTGCCGCTGGGGGCGTCCAGCTTGCGGCGGTGGTGACGCTCCTCAATTTCCACGTCGAAGTCCTCCCCCAGCAGGGCTGCGGCGCGGCGCACCAGGTCCAGCAGCACGTTGACACCCAGGGACATATTTGCGGAGCGGAAGATGGGGATCAGCTTTGCCGCCTGCTCAATTTGGGCCAGCTGCTCCGCCGAGTAGCCGGTGGTGGCCAGCACCACGGGCAGCTTCCGGGCAATGCACAGCTCCAGCAGGGGGGCGAGGGCGGCGGGGTGGGAGAAGTCAATCACTGCGTCCGCCTCCGCCGTGCAGGCGGCGGGGGTGGAGAATACGGGGAAGCCGTCCACAGGCTGGGGCAGCAGGTCGATGCCGGCGGCGATTTCCACGTTGGGGTCGTTATTACAGATGTCCGCCACCGCCCGGCCCATGTGGCCGCAGCAGCCGGAGATGATTATCCTTCGCATGAGAATGGCTCCTTTGTATTCACGCCTCGCCTGTTCGCGACGGCTCGGGCGCGATTTGTTACAGCAGGTTTGCCCGCTTCATGGCCAGGCGGAGAACCTCCAGGTTTTTGTCCGAGATGTCGCACAGGGGCAGGCGCAGAGAGCCCGCGTCCATGCCCAGCAGGTTCATGGCGGCCTTGATGGGGATGGGGTTGACCTCGGTGAACAGGGCGTCGATGAGGTCCATGTACTGGATTTGCAGCTTTGAGGCGGCGGCGAAGTCGTTGTCCAGGCACAGGTGGCTCATCTTCACCATCACTTCTGGGACGATGTTGGAGGCCACGGAGATGACCCCCTTGGCTCCCAGAGCCATCATGGGCACCACCTGGTCGTCGTTGCCCGACCAGATATAGAAATCGTCCCCGCAGAGGAAACGGGTGTGGGCCAGCAGGGAGAAGTTGCCGCTGGCCTCCTTGACCCCGTTGATTTTGGGGTTCTGGGACAGCGCCTGATAGGTCTCGGCGGTGAAGGACACTCCGGTGCGGCCGGGCACATTGTAGAGGATGATGGGAAGCTCCACTCGGTCGGCTATGTACTCGTAGTGCTTGATGAGGCCGGTCTGGCTGGCCTTGTTGTAGTAGGGGGTGACGTGGAGCAGGGCGTCCGCTCCGGAGTCCTGGGCGTGCTGGGACAGGTAGACGGCGGCGGAGGTGTCGTTGGACCCCGCCCCCGCGATGACCTTTACCCGGTGGTTCACCCGCTTGACGCAGAACTCCACGGCGGCGATGTGCTCCCGGATGGACATGGTGGCGGACTCGCCGGTGGTGCCGCACAC
This sequence comes from uncultured Oscillospiraceae bacterium, assembly GCA_910587285.1. Lineage (GTDB taxonomy): Bacteria > Bacillota > Clostridia > Oscillospirales > Oscillospiraceae > Enterenecus. Next base: position 26,065 of record CAJULM010000010.1, read on the forward strand.
GCACACCGCGTCCACCCCGGCCTCGATCTGGGCGTCGATGAGGCGGCCGAAGGCGTCGTAGTCGATGATGTTATGCTGGTCAAAGGGAGTGACCAGGGCGGGGCAGGAGCCGGTAAAGACGGGAGTTCTCATAATGTCAGCATCCTTTCAATGGTAGGATAAAGGGGCCCTCAAAAAGCCGGCCTTTGGCTTTTTGGGGAGAGGAGGAGCAAGAGAGCAAGGCGAGAAATGGCCGTCAGGCCGTTTCGAGCGGCGCGGACGTTGCTCTGACGATATATCCCTCGGCGCACAACAGCTCGGCCAGTAGCACGCCGCCCCCCGCCGCGCCCCGCAGGGTGTTATGGGACAGGGAGACGAATTTGTAATCATACTGGCTGTCCGGGCGGAGGCGGCCGATGGACACCGCCATGCCCCCCTCCAGGTCCCGGTCCAGCTTGGCCTGGGGCCGGTCGGGCTCCTCAAAGTAGTGGAGGAACTGCTTGGGGGCGGTGGGCAGGGTCAGCGCCTGGGCCCGGCCCTTGAAGCTGGCCCAGGCCTCCTTCATCTGCTCCATGGTGGGCTTGTTCTTGAAGGTGACGAAGGCGGCGGCGGTGTGGCCGTTGGACACAGGCACCCGCAGGCATTGAGCGGTGATGGACACACCCTCGGCGTTGACGATGACGCCGTTTTCCACCCGGCCCCACACCTTCAGCGGCTCCTGCTCGCTCTTTTCCTCCTCGCCGCCGATATAGGGGATCAGGTTATCCACCATTTCGGGCCAGCGCTGGAAGGTTTTGCCCGCGCCGGAGATGGCCTGGTAGGTGCACACCAGCACCTTCTCAATGCCGAACTCCCGCAGGGGGGATAGGGCGGGGACGTAGCTCTGGATGGAGCAGTTGGACTTCACGGCGATGAAGCCCCGCTTTGTCCCAAGGCGCGCCCGCTGGTCCTTGATGACCTGGATGTGCTCCGGGTTGATTTCGGGAATGATCATGGGCACGTCGGGTGTCCAACGGTGGGCGGAGTTGTTGGACACCACCGGGCACTCGTGCTTGGCATAGTCCTCCTCCAACGCCTTGATCTCGTCCTTCTTCATGTCCACGGCGGAGAATACGAAGTCCACCTGGGCCGCGATCTGCGCCACATCGTCCTGGGCGGAGAGGAGCACCAGGTCCTTGGCCTCCTGGGGAATGGGGGCGTCCATGGCCCAGCGGCCCTCCACCGCGTCCTCATACCGCTTGCCCGCGGAGCGGGGGCTGGCGGCCACTGTGGTGAGCTGGAACCAGGGGTGATTTTCCAGCAGGGTGACGAAGCGCTGGCCCACCATGCCGGTGGCGCCGATAACGCCCACTTTGTATTTTTCCATGTCGTTGTGCCTCCTGTGCGCCCGCCGGTGATTTTAGGGCTTGCGGCTGATGGGCGGATACGCTATAATATAAAAAATCATGTCGAACTTTGCTGTCCGAACAACCGGGCAGTTTGATACAGTATCACTATAACATTAACACGTTAAAGTGTCAATTTGACGCTGCCGCCGGAAGTGGAGAAATGGAGAACCGTATGAAGGGAAAATTCGTGCAAATTGTAGCGCTGTGCCTTTCCGCCGCCCTGCTGCTGGCGCTGGGGGGAGGACAGGGGGCCGCTGCCGCGCCCTATGGGGACAGCGGGCGCATCATCCGGGTGGGTCTGCACTACGGCACCGGGGCCATGGAGGGATTGAACATGGAGAACAGCGTGGGTTCCGGCTACCGCTTCGGGTACTACGACAGCTCCAACCAATTTGTGGAGCTGGGCTCCACAGCCCAGCGGGCCATCTCCGTGGTGAAGACCATGAACGTATACTATGGGACCTATGACAATTATACCTGCTATCACTCCGCGCTGACCTCCTCCAGTGTGGCGGTGGGGGAGTACCACCTTCAGCTGCCCGGCAGCTACGGCACCTTCGCGGAGGCCCAGGCGGCGGCATCCCTCTATGGCGGGGGGTTCCCGGCCTGCATCGGCGGGGTGTATTACGCCCGCATTGGCAACTACACCACCCGGGACAGGGCGGTGGCGGCCCAGGCAGAGCTGTCCGCTCAGGGGGTGTGGGCCGAGCTGTGCGGCACGTCGGGCTACGGCGTCAGCGTGGTGGTGACGGGCACGAACACGATGGTGTTCCAGTACGACGACTTGGGCAGCGGCACCGGGCTGGGCATTGAGCCGGGCCAGGTGAACACCGGAGAGAAGTGCGCCACGTTGAGCAAGGGGTATGTCTATTACGGCGGGTTTCGCTTTGAGCGCATCGACGGCGGCGATTTGACCGTGGTAAATATTTTAGGGCTGGAGGATTACGTAAAGGGCGTGGTTCCCATCGAGATGAGCGACAGCTGGCCCATCGAGGCGCTGAAGGCCCAGGCGGTGGCGGCGCGCAGCTACGCCCTCTCCCTGGGCAGCAAGCACAGCAGGCACCACTTTGACATCTGCGCGGAGACGGACTGCCAGGCCTACGGCGGGCTGAACCGGGCGGGGGCCAACTCCAACGCTGCGGTGGACCAAACCGCCGGGCTGGTGGTGACCTACAACGGCCAGATTGCCCACACCTGCTACTACGCCAGCAACGGCGGGGCCAGTGAGAACTCCTCCGTGGTCTATGAGACCAGCCAGGCCAACCACCCCTACCTCATCGGGAAGATAGACCCCTATGAGGCCGGGGCTCCTATCCCAAGCTCCAGCTACTACTGGACCCGGTCCTTTTCCTCGGACACCCTGGTGTCCAAGCTGCGGGCGCTGGGCTATAACGTGAGCGGGGCCATTACCTCCATCGCCGTGACGGCCCTGACGGAGACGGGCAATCCCAGGACGGTGACGTTCACCGACAGCAGCGGCAAAAGCTACTCCATCAGTACTAAGAATGTGATTCAGAAAATGCTTTACCTGCCCTCCTACCGCTACGGCTTTGACACGGTGGGCCAGGGCAATCCCGCGCCGTCCTCCTCTGTTTCCATCAACGGGTCTCCGGCCGGCGGCCTGTCCGGTCTGTACGCCATTGATGGAAACGGGAACGTGACGGCTGTGGACGGCGGCGCGTATATGATTACCGACAGCGGCGTGGCTCAGGTGGGGCAGTCCTCCGGCGGGTCGGGCGGCAGCGTAGGCAGCCTGAGCAGCACCACTGGGAGCAACGGGACGTTTACATTTTCGGGTACGGGCTGGGGCCACAATGTGGGCATGAGCCAGTGGGGTGCTTACGCCATGGCCCAGCAGGGGTATACTTACTTAGACATCCTCCAGTTCTACTATACTGGCATCACGGTGGGATATATGTGAAAACTTCCGATTTTTATTTTGATCTGCCCCAGGAGCTGATCGCTCAGACGCCGCTGGAGCGGCGGGACGGGTCCCGGCTGCTCACCCTGGACAAAAGCACGGGGGAGACACGGCACCTGCATTTTTACGACCTGCCCTCCCTGCTGCGCCCCGGCGACTGCCTGGTGCTCAACGACAGCCGGGTGCTGCCCGCCCGGCTCATCGGGAAGCGGGCGGGGGGCGGCGCCTGCGAGGTGCTGCTGCTCATCGACCGGGGGGACAAGGTGTGGGAGTGCCTGGTGCGTCCGGGGAAAAAGCTGCGCCCGGGGACAAAGATCACCTTTGGGGAAAATGAGCTGTCCGCAGAGGTGGTGGGCGAGGTGGAGGGGGGCAACCGCCTGGTCCGCTTCGACTACCAGGGGATTTTCCTGGAGACTCTGGAGCGGCTGGGCAAAATGCCTCTGCCCCCCTATATCAAGGCGGAGCTGGAGGACGGAGAGCGGTATCAGACGGTGTACTCCAAGGTGGTGGGGTCCGCCGCCGCCCCCACGGCGGGGTTGCACTTCACCCCCGCGCTGCTGGAGCAGCTGGGGGATATTGGGGTGAAGCTGTGCTACGTCACCCTCCACGTGGGGCTGGGTACCTTTCGCCCGGTGAAGGCGGAGAACCTGGACGAGCATGAGATGCACTCGGAATACTGCGTCATCCCCCAGGAGACCGCCGACGTGGTGAACGAGACCAGGCGGCAGGGGGGAAGGGTGATCTGCGTGGGCACCACCTCCTGCCGGACCATTGAGAGCTGGTCAGGGGAGGATGGGACGCTGAAGGCGTCGGCGGGGTGGACCAATATCTTCATCTATCCCGGCTATCGGTTTAAGGCACTGGACGGCCTCATCACCAACTTCCATCTGCCCGAGTCCACCCTCATCATGCTGGTGTCCGCCCTGGCGGGGCGGGAGCGCGTGCTGGCGGCCTATGAGGAGGCGGTGCGGGAGCGCTACCGTTTTTTCTCTTTTGGGGACGCCATGTTTATTTCATAGAGGAGGGCACCATGTTTCGAGTAATCAAAACCGAGGGCGCGGCCCGGCGGGGGGAGTTCACCTGCCCCCACGGCACGGTGCAGACCCCGGTGTTTATGAACGTGGGCACTCAGGGGGCCATCAAGGGGGCGGTGTCCGCCTTTGACTTGAAGGAGCTGGGGTGCCAGATTGAGCTGTCCAACACCTACCATCTCCACCTGCGTCCGGGGGACGAGGTGGTGCGGCAGATGGGCGGGCTGCACCAGTTCATGCGCTGGGATGGGCCTATGCTCACCGACTCCGGTGGCTTTCAGGTGTTCTCCCTGGCGGGGCTGCGGAAGATCACAGAGGAGGGCGTCACCTTCTCCTCCCACATCGACGGGAAGCGGATTTTTATGGGCCCGGAGGAGTCCATGCGCATCCAGTCCAACCTGGGCAGCGACATCGCCATGGCCTTTGACGAGTGTGTGGAGAACCCCGCGCCCTACGACTACGCCAAGGCCTCCTGCGAGCGCACCCTGCGGTGGCTGGAGCGGTGCAAGGCGGAGCACGACCGGCTGAACGCCCTGCCGGAGTGCGTCAATCCGGGGCAGGTGCTGTTCGGCATCAACCAGGGGGCCACCTATGAGGATCTGCGGGTGTGGCACATGAAGGAGACGGCGAAAATCCACTGCGCGGGCTACGCCATCGGCGGTCTGGCGGTGGGGGAGCCCACCGAGGTGATGTATCGGATCATCGAGGCGGTGGAGCCCCATATGCCGGCGGACAGGCCCCGGTATCTCATGGGGGTGGGCACGCCGTCCAACATCATCGAGGCGGTGGCCCGGGGGGTGGATTTCTTCGACTGCGTGATGCCCGCCCGCAATGCCCGCCACGGCAAGCTGTTCACCTGGAGCGGCGCGCTGAACATCAAAAACGAGCGCTTCAAGCTGGACCAGCGGCCCATCGACCCGCAGTGCAGCTGCCCGGTGTGCAGCCATTTTTCCAGGGCCTATCTCCGGCACCTGTTCGTGGCGGGGGAGATGCTGGCCATGCGCCTGGCGGTGATGCACAACCTGTATTTTTACAACGACCTGGTCCGGCGCATCCGGGATGCGCTGGACGCGGGGCAGTTTGCCGCCTTCCGCGAGGAATATTCGGAAAAGCTGGCGGGCCGGGCGGAGTGAAATATATTTTCAAAAGGGGCTTGTGTTTGCCGGCCTTTTCCGGTATAATAGTGCTATTGTCTATCGCCATGTGACAGTTCATATCTTGACATAGGAGGAAAAATAATGCTTATACTCTCTGCGGCCGCCGCTGGCGGCGTGTCCACGTTCCCGTCCATTCTCATGATTGTGGTGATGGTCGCCGTCATGTATTTCCTGCTCATTCGGCCGGAGAATAAGAAGAAAAAGGCCGCTGAGGAGATGCGCGGCAGCCTGAAGGTTGGGGACGATATCACCACCATCGGCGGCATCGCGGGAACCATTTGCCAGGTGAAAGAGAAGACGATTGTCATTGAGACTGGCGCGGACCGGGTGCGCATTGAGTTCTACAAGTGGGCCATCTCCAGCAAGGGGGCCCAGACCACGGAGGAGCCCGTGGCTGAGAAAAAGGACAAGAAGGAAAAGAAAGAGGACAAGTGATCCTCTGAGCTGGCATGACAAGCACCCCTTTTGCATATGGTATAGAAACCATGTGAAAAGGGGTGCTTTTATGCGTAAGGCGGAGGCGCAGGGGATCAATGCCGCGCAGATGGTGACGGCTGTGGCCGTAGGCGGCCTGCTGGCGCTGGGAGTGGAGTTGCTGATGCTATTGGCGGGATCGGCGGCGGTGTCCAACGGAGTGCTGAGGGAGGAGGCCGCCCCCCAGCTGACGGCGGCGGCCTGCGTGCTGGGCTGTCTGGCGGGGGGGCTGGCGGCGTGCAGCCAGTGGCGGTCCCGGCGGCTGCTGGCCGGCCTGGCCACAGGAGGCGTGTGCTATCTGTTGATTGTGGCGGTAGGCCTGCTCATGGGGGATGGCTTTACCTTTGGGCTCCAGGCGCTCATCGAGCTGGCCGGCTGCCTGTGCGGCGGCGCCATTGCGGGGCTGCTCAGCGGGGGAAAGGGAAAGAAGAAACACGGCGCTGTGCGGAAAAAGTGAGTGTTGTGTACAATACATACGCGGCCGCGCTTCTCGGAGGGAGGGCGCGGCTTTTTTGTGCCTTTCCGCCAGCCCACTGGCGGAGGAGAGCAGAAATCTGCGCGGAACACGAAAAAAGTTTGAAAAATGTCAGAAATGATTTGACATTCCCGGCGCTATTTAGTATAATACCAGTCGTGCCATTATGCGAGGTGAATCATGAAGCTGAACTTAAAGCGCTTTGCCCAGGAGCCTGGCGCAGTCCTCCCCTTCGACTATGAACTGGATCTGTCCCAAGTGGAGTGGTGCGGCCTTCGGTCGTTTACTCAGCCGGTCCATGTGGAGGGCAGGGTGCGCAACATGGCGGGGGCTATGTTGCTCAACGCACGGCTGAGCGCCGTCCTGTCGCTGGTATGCGACCGGTGCGCCAAAGCCTTTCAGCGGGAAAAAACAGTGGAGTACGAGACCCTGTTGGCCTTCGAGCTGGAAAACGGGGAGGATGGCGACATTGTTTTGCTGGATGGGGATGGAATGCTGGAGCTGGATGAGCTGATGCAGGAGGAGTTTCTCCTCGAGATGGACACAAAAAACCTGTGCTCCGAGGATTGTAAGGGCCTTTGTGCTGGCTGCGGTGCGGATTTGAACCGCGAAGGCTGCCGGTGCAAAAAGGAGATCGATCCACGGCTGGCCAAGCTGGCCCAGCTGCTGGAGGATAGGGAATCCAACGAGTAAGCTGTATGTCCGCGGACATTGACCGATAAGGAGGTGTCAAAATGGCCGTCCCTAAAAGTAAGGTATCCAAGCAGCGCCGGAACAAGCGCCGCAGCTCCGTGTGGAAGCTGGAGACCCCCGGTATCAACACCTGCCCCAAGTGCGGTACCGTCACTCTGCCCCACCGCATCTGTAAGAACTGCATGACCTACAATGGCCGTGAGGTTGCTGCCGCCGAAAAGTGATGAACGCAAGGACCTAAGAAAGCTGCCGCTGCTGCGGCAGCTTTTTTGCTGGATTTGCGCGGGTTTTTCCCATTTCCCCCTATCTTTTTCCGGTGAGATTTGGTATACTATAAAATGATTGCCCTTACCCTGTGCGCAGTGGGGCAGACTGAACCTGGGCGTCAGGCCCAAATTCGCAGTAGGAGGGATGCTTTGTGGCAAAGCCTCTGGTGGCCATTGTGGGCCGCCCCAACGTGGGAAAATCTATGCTGTTCAATAAATTGACGGGTAAACGACTGTCCATTGTGGAGGACACCCCCGGCGTCACCCGGGACCGGCTGTACGCCCAGGCGGAGTGGCGGGGCCGCACCTTTGATTTGGTGGACACCGGCGGCATTGAGCCGGGCACCGACGACCAAATCCTGTCTTTTATGCGGGAGCAGGCGGAAATCGCCATCGCCGCCGCCACCGTCATTGTCTTCGTGTGCGACATCCGCACCGGCATGACCGCCGCCGACCAGGAGGTGGCCGGGATGCTCCAGCGCTCCCGAAAGCCGGTGGTGCTGGCGGTGAATAAAATGGACTCCACCGGCCACACCAACCCGGACATTTACGAGTTCTATAACCTGGGGCTGGGGGACCCGTACCCTGTCTCCGCCGTCCATGGCCACGGCACCGGCGACCTGCTGGACGCCTGTTTTGAGTTTTTCCCGCCGGAGGACCAGGAGGAGGACGAGGACGATGTGGTAAAGGTGGCCATCATCGGCAAGCCCAACGTGGGCAAGTCCTCCCTGGTCAACCGTATTCTGGGCCAGGAGCGGGTGATTGTCTCCAACGTGGCGGGCACCACCCGGGACGCGGTGGACAGCTACCTGGAGAATGAGCGGGGGAAATACCTCATCATCGACACCGCGGGAATGCGGAAAAAGTCCAAGGTGGACGATCGGGTGGAGAAATTTTCGGTGCTCCGGGCCACCATGGCCATCGAGCGCAGCGATGTGTGCGTGATTATGATCGACGCCCAGGAGGGCGTCACTGAGCAGGACACCAAGGTGGCTGGGCTGGCCCACGAGGCGGGCAAGGCCTGCGTCATCGTAGTGAACAAGTGGGACGCCATTGAGAAGGACGGCAAGACCATGCAGCGCATGGAGGAGGATGTCCGCCGGGACCTGAGCTATATGACCTATGCCCCGGTGTTGTTCATCTCCGCCCTGACGGGGCAGCGGGTGGATAGGCTATTTGACCTTATCGACAACGTGGTAAACCAGGCGGCCATGCGCATTCCCACAGGGGTGCTCAATCAGGTGCTGGCCGACGCCCAGGCCAGGGTGCAGCCCCCCACCGACAAGGGCAGGCGGCTGAAAATCTATTATATGACCCAGATCGGGGTGAAGCCCCCTCATTTCGTGATTTTCTGCAACGACGCCCGGCTGTTTCACTTTTCTTACCAGCGCTATCTGGAAAACCAGATCCGCGGTACCTTCGGCCTGACGGGGACACCTGTGCGAATCACCATCCGGCAGAAGGGGGATAAGGAGGAGTTGTAATGCTGTCTCGGTATATTGACGCCGCTGGGGTATCTGTCAACTGGCTGGCGGTGGCGGCCGTAGGCGTGGCGGTGGTGGCCTACTGCCTGGGCTGCTTTAACGGCGCGGTGGTGGTGTCCCGCTACATCCTGCGGGACGACGTGAGAAAGCACGGCAGCGGAAACGCTGGCCTGACCAATTTCCACCGGGTGTACGGCGGGCCGTTGACGGCGGCGGTGATTCTGTCCGACGTGGTAAAGGCGGTGCTGGCGGTGCTGTTCGCGGTGTTCATCGCCGAGCACATCTCGCCGGAGCTGGTCACGCTGTCCAAATACTGGGCGGGCGCTTTCTGCCTGCTGGGGCATATGTATCCGTGTACCTTCCAATTCCGGGGAGGGAAGGGCATTCTGTCCGGCGGTGCCATCGCCATTATGATCGACTGGCGGGTGGCGCTGGTGGTATGGGGAGGCTTCATCATCCTGGCTGTGGCCACCCGGTACGTGTCGCTGGGCTCCTGCTGGGCGGGGCTGTCGTTCCCCTTTGTGTCCGCGTTTGTGTACCGGGACGCGCTGATTACCTGGCTGTCCGTCATTGTGGGCGGGCTGATTTTGTGGAAGCACCGGCAGAATATTGTTCGGCTCGTCAAGGGGACGGAATCCAAATTCACCCTCCACAAAAAGTCCGCCCAGGAGGGAGCCGCTTCCGTCCAAAAGCCCGCAGAGGGAGAGAACTCCTCGGAAGGCCCGCAGCCCCCGGAGGAGGCTGTTTCCCCTGAGAGGACGCAGCCTGAGACGGAGCAGCCGTCTTCTGGGGAGCGGGAGGAGGAGCCATGAAAACAGCGGTGATCGGCAGCGGCGCATGGGGTACCGCCCTGGCGCTGGCGCTGCTGGAGAACGGAAACGAGGTCGCGCTGTGGAGCTACAGCGGGGAGGAGAGCGCCCGGCTGCGGGAAACGGGGGAGAACCCCATGCTGCGGGGCGTGGCGCTGCCGGAGGAGCTGGTGCTCACCACTGAATTGGACTGCGTGAAGGGCTGCGGCGCGGTGGTGCTGGCCACGCCCTCCTTCGCCGTGCGTGGCACCGCGCGGCAGCTGCGGGAGCGGCTGGAGCCGGGAGCAGTGGTGATTTTGGTGTCCAAGGGCATCGAAAAGGACAGCTGCCTGCTGCTCCATCAGGTGGCGGCGGAGGAGATCGGTGGGGAGCACCCGGTGGCGGTGCTGTCCGGGCCGTCCCACGCCGAGGAGGTGGGCCGGGGCGTGCCCACAGGGGTGGTGGTGGCCTGTGAGGACCGGACCGCCGCCCTGCTGGTCCAGGATTTGTTTATGAGCCGCTGCCTGCGCATCTACACCTCGCCGGACATCGTCGGAGTGGAGATCGGCGCGGCGCTGAAGAACGTCATCGCCCTGTGCGCGGGGTGCTGTGACGGCATGGGCTGCGGCGACAACACCAAGGCCATGCTCATGACTCGGGGGCTGACGGAAATCGCCCGCTTGGGGGTGGCTTTGGGGGCGAAGAAGGAGACCTTCGCGGGGCTGGCTGGGGTGGGCGACCTCATTGTCACCTGTACCTCCATGCACTCCCGCAACCGGCGGGCAGGTATCCTCATCGGCCAAGGCAAAACCGCCCAGCAGGCCATTGCGGAGTTGGGCGGCGCGGTGGTGGAGGGCTATTACGCCGCAGCCAGCGCCAAGCGTCTGGCCGACCGGGCGGGAGTGGAAATGCCCATCACCCAAGGCGCCTATGAGGTGCTCTATGAGGGGGCGGACCCCCGAAAGGTGCTGAAGCAGCTGATGGACCGGGAGCGCCGGGACGAGCTAGAGACAGAGCAGAGCTGGATTTAAAAACGAACGAGCGGCCATTCCCTTGGGAATGGCCGCTCTGATTTTAGTTCAGGCGCAGGTTGGGGGAGACTGCCCGGCTGAGCATGGCCGCCGCCTCGCAGCGCAGCACCGTGCCCTCCGGGTCAAACAGGCCGTTTTCCTTGCCGGTGATGACGCCGGCTCGGGCCAGGGCCATGACGGCGTCATACACCCGGCCAGGGGTAATCTCATTGATATCGGGGAAGGAGATCTCGGGGTTGACCGCCTTCAACGCCTCCCCCGGCAGAGCGCAGGACAGCAGCCAGGCCAGCTGGGCGCGGGTGGCGGGCAGGTGAAAGTTCCCGGTCAAGTCGCCGTACAGCATCTGCCCCTCCGTGGCGTAGTCCACATAGGGTTGATACCACGCCTGCCCGGCCTGGGCGGTGAAATCATGGCCCTCATCATAGTAGATATCCCGCATCCGGGCGGCGATGGTGATGGCCTCCGCCACGGTGATGCTGCCGCGGGGGGCGAAAGCGGTGCCGGACTGGCCTTCCATCAGCCCCAGCTCATAGGCGGCTTTCACATTGTCCTCAAACCAGTCGCCGGATTTCACATCGGAGAATTGGCCGCTTTGATAGGTCTGGACGGGGCTGAAGTTGGTCAGGCCGATGTTGGCCCCGGCGGAGAGGTGGAAGCCGCCGCCCAGCTCGGTCTGCTGGCTTGGGAAGTCCTCCTCCTCCCTGGGAGAGAGCTTCCACAGGCTGCCGTCACGCTGGATGGCCAGAATGTCCCGTTCCCCCTGGGTGGCATAGGCCACATTCTGAAGAATCGGTTGGAAGTCGCCCTTTGCATTCGGATTCTCCCAGCCGGGGCGGCCGGGGATGAAGTCCTCCACGTAATACCACAGCGCGCCGCCCTCCATAATGGCCAGCTTGGCCCGCAGCCAGGTGATGTTGCCCAGGGAGAACTTGGTTTGCAGCCGCTCTATGGCCCCGGTCTCGCTGTTCACGTCCCAGTGGTAGACGTTGCCCTGTTCCGTCAGGGCCAGGTTGGCCCAGGATACCTGGACCACGCCCTCCTCCAAATCGGACAGTCTTCGGGGCGGCTGGTCGTCTGTCCCGGTCATCCGCCAGCCCCACAGCTCGTGGTCGGCGGTGACGGCGTAGTGGAGGTCCGTCCAGATCACGTTGTCCATAATCTGGACCAGGTAGTTGCCGGTTTTGTGCAGCCAGGGTGCGCCGAAGCTGCCCCAGCCGTTGACCCATAGGGTGCCGTCCTGCTTCAAAATCACGCTGTGGAACTGGTCCATGGCGGCCATGGCCACGTTATCCATGATTTTCACGGGCTTCATCTCGTCCCGCTCCCACTGGTAGTCCACGCCGGGGACGGTGTCGTTGAACTGGGAGGTGTTGAAGGCCCACAGCCCGCCGTCGTTGTCGATGGCCAGGGTGGCGCCCCGGCCGCTGGTGTACACCGCCGCCGCATTTGTCATCAGCTCCCGGGCCTGCTCGAAGGGGACGGTTTCCTCAAATCCGCCGAACTCTTGGCTGCCCCAGGTGATAAGCGTGCCGTCGGAACGGATGGCGTAGTAATCCTGCCAGCCCACGGCCAGAGGGGATTTGGCGACAGGCACCTCCAGGGGAGCTTTGGCAGCCGCGGCGGGGAGGGCGCACAGCGTGGCGAAAAGGGCGAGGGCACACAGGATGGGCATGGTTTTTTTCATAAAAGGATGCCTCCATTTCACCGGCGGGCCGCCGGTCTATTGTAATCATACACCAGTCTATCATAATAGATTTCCAATGTCAAGAGGCGAAGCTATTCTGTGACGATCATGTTGGGCCAGCGCTTTTCCATGGATTCGTCGTCGTACTGCCGGTCGATAAACTCCTCCAGGCGGTTGGCGGGCTCGGGATAGTCGGGCCGGGCGCTGTAGCGCAGCATGGCGGCACTGGTGAGGAAGGCGTTACACCCCATGACGAACACCACCACCCAGGTCAGGACTTTTCCCGCCAGGGGTGGAACCGACTCGATTCCCTTGGACATGGGCGGGTAGATGACTTTGATCCAAAGCACCGCCAGCACGCCCCAGAAGAAGCAGAACAGCACGTTGGTGCGTCCGCCGATGTTCAGCGGCATATCGCTGTAATCCCAGAACACTGTGCCGAACACCAGCTCGGTGAACACGCTGCATATGTACTCATAGGCTCCGCCGACGATGAAGCCGGCGGCAAACACATAGCGGTCGCTTTTCTCCGCCAGCCCCTGGAGCGTTACGGTGAGCACCACCGCCCCCAGCCCCCACACAAAGCTGAAGGGGCCGTAGAGGACGCTGGAGCGGTTCATCCATTGGCCGTCCACCAGCCCACACCAGAACGTCTCAATGATATCCCCCAGCAGAGCGGAGATGAGGAAGACCCACACCAGCTTGTCCCAGCACAGGCCCTTGGCAAACGTATAAGCGCCTTGTTCCGATCCGCCGGTTCGCTGCATTCCCGGGTAAGCTTTTTGCAGGCGCTTCCACACGGCGCTGTAAATGTGGGCGGCCAGCTTTCCCTGGCCGCTGCCCGCCAGGCGCTGGTCGTACCGGGAGGCGTCCCCGGTGCGCACGGCGTAGAACACGGCGGCGAAGTCCAGCCCGATCAGCGCAAAGGAGATGGCGGTTACGATTTGCCAGACCAATTCAGGCACCAGCAGCACCCCTGCCATCAGCACGGGATGGATGATGAGATAGGTGAGGTAGTATACGCCGGCCACCAGGGCGGAAGACAAGAGCCCCTTGCCCGTGCCGGACAGCAGGCGGCTGCGCTCCTGGTTCCACTTGATTTTGGGGCCCACACGCTGGAAAAAGTGGTCGCCGATGCGTTCCACCACAGCGGATACCACCATGACGGCAAGGAAGGACAGGGCGTGGTGGCCCGTCAAGGAGGGGAGCACCAAAATCAGCAGCACAAAGGTAAAGCCGTAGGACAGGACCAGCGGAAGGGCCACCACCCCTCGGTTGCAGAATTTCCGCCGGGTGACGGCGTAATATCCGGCCTCCGCCGCCCACCCCAGGAAGGAGTAGACCAGCAGGTACAGGCCCAGTTCATACAGGGAATGCATAAGCTTGCTCACAGCCTTTCTTGATATTTATACGGAAGGTTCGGGGGTTACGTGACCTGATTGGCCAGCAGCGCCGCCATCTCCTCCGGGGATTCCTGCATTCCCCGGGCCACCCACTCCGCAATCCAGCCGTAGATTCCATGGGCGAGAAAGGCGGTGGCATAGGCCATATGATTGGAGAATTCCGGGCGGGGGCCCATGTGGGCCAGCAGCACATTCTTGAATAGGCTGAACAGGCCGCGCCGGTGCAGAAGGAGGTAGAATGGGCCGTTTTGGGCCATGTAGGCGAACAGGCCGGCGGCGTTATCCTGAGAGGGAGCGCGCTGCCGCTCCCACTCCTCATACGTGGCGTTCATATAGTCCTGGAGAATGTCCTCTTTTTCGTGGAAGCTGCGGTAAAAGGATACCCGGTGGACCCCGGCGGCGCAGGCGATCTCGCTGACGGAGATGTCCCGCAGTTCCTTTTCTTTCAGCAGCTCCAGCAGGGCGGCGGTGAGCTGCCGCTTCACATAGGTGTTTCGTTCTGCGTTATTCATGCCGCTATAGTCCCCCCCTTTGTGGAATTTTTTCGATTTGCTTGACATATCTGCACAGGAATGCTACACTTGGCGCATCTTGATATTACAACTGTTGCAGCGGAAAGTCAAGGGAAAATGGAATGAGGAGCGGGGCGTTGGGGAGAGCGCCCCGCTCCTTTTACCATGGCCGCAGCGCTGAGAGCGCCGGGAGGAGAGGAACCCTTCGGCGGTATTGACACTAAAATGAAGGAAATGGTATAATTGAAATAAACTTGTGAACGGACCCCGTTCAGCGGGTGACGGCAGGGCCCGTTCTACCACAGGCGGCCTGGAGCTGTCCTGGCCAGGGAGCGGAATGGAGATCGGAACATGAAAGAAAAGCCGAACAAACTGGAACAGCGGAGAGGTTTTTCTCTGCTTCTCTCTATTTTATTGGTCTTTTGCGTTTTTGGCACAGTGGTATATGCGATAGCGAGAAAGACCACGGAGGAGATGTCCTCTGCGGCCATTCAAAACCTGAGCGAGAGTTTGGATCTGCTCCAGTGCACCATTGAGGCCATCCTGAACAACGAAGCGGAGTTTCAGCGGCTGGTTGCTCAGGAGGTGGCGCGGGCGGAGGACCCGGAGGCGTTTATCCTCGCCTACGAGAAAAATAGGACGATGGCGAAGCTGTCGCTGATTCGCGCGGGGGAGACGCAGGGAGTGTCCAACGTCGGCGAGGTGTTCACGGAGGAGGGGCTGGACTTTTCCGAAAACGGAGCTGTGGGAGGCTTGGCTATTTCCCAGTCTTATCTGAACTATATGGGCACCTGGGCGTATACCATGAAGTGTCCGGTGGTGCGGGACGGGCAGGAGCTCGGAACGCTCTATGTGGAATATGTCTATGATACCATCGACCGCTCCCTTCCTGCGGAGGGTTTTTATAATAAGCAGGCGTCCCTTTACATCATGGACGCAGAGAGTGAGCGGTTTGTTTTAAAGCCCAAGGGGATGGGGCAGCGCAGCGCCGGCCATTTGAATCTGGACGACTTCTACCGGGCGAACAGCGTGAGCGACCCGGGAATCCAAGCGGAGGTGGCCCAGTGCCTGGACAGCGGGCAGAACATCCTGTTTTACCACGATATCCGAGGAGTAAACGCCCTCAATTATATGTGGTCGGTAAACAATGGAACCATTTTCTTAGTGGGCTATGTGCCGGTTGAAGCCATCCAGCAGGAGGGCCGGACGGTGAATCAGAACATCGCAGTGGTGGTGGCGGTCATGCTGGCTGCGTTTTTCCTGTGTGTTCTGCTGTATTATTTCAACTGGAGGCAGCAGGAGCAGGTGAGAAAGGAGCGGGAGGAGGAGCGTAGGCTCCACAGCCAGCAGCTGGCCGAGGCGCTCCAGGCCGCCCAGATTGCCAGCACCTCTAAAACCACGTTTCTGTCCAATATGTCCCACGATATCCGCACGCCCATGAACGCGGTGCTGGGCTTCACCACTCTGCTGGCCAAGGAGACGGAAAACCCGGCCAAGGTGCGGGAGTACACCGGCAAAATCATGGCCTCCGGCCAGCACCTGCTCAGCCTCATCAACGACATCCTGGACGTGTCCAAAATTGAGAGCGGCAAGGTGGTGCTCACCTACGATGAGTTCGCCCTCAACGACGTGGTCTCCTCTGTGGAGGCGATCATTCAGCCCATGGCCAGGGCCAAGCGGCAGGAGTTCCACGTGGAGGTGACGGGCATCCGCCATGAGTATTTGGTGGGAGATGAGACCCGGCTCAACCAAATCTTGATTAACCTGCTGTCCAATGCCGTGAAGTATACGCCGGAGGACGGGCACATTTGGCTGCGCATCATTGGACTCAAGCAGCGCTCCAGCCAGTATGAGCACATCCGCATCGAGGTGGAGGACGACGGCTACGGCATGACGCCGGAGTATCTGGAAACCATCTTCGACGCCTTCACCCGAGCGGAAAACAGCACCACCAACAAGGTGCAGGGCACCGGGCTGGGCATGGCCATCACCAAGAGCATAGTGGAGCTGATGAGCGGGACCATCGACGTGTCCAGCCAAGTGGACAAGGGCTCCATCTTCCGGGTGGAGCTGGAGCTGCGCGTTCAGGAGGGACAGATGGACCGGCAGTTCTGGCAGGACCGGGGCATCTCCCGCATTCTGGCGGTGGAGGGAAACGCGGAGAACGGAGAGAGCATCCAGACGCTCATGGAGGATACGGGTATCCAGGTGAACGTGGCCGCCGGGCTGGAGGAGGCGTTGAGCTGGATCAGCGGCGGCGGAACCTATCAGCTGGTTTTGCTGGACTGGGAGGCTGTGGGCCCGGACGCAGGTTTTTCGGCGGCCGGCGCGCTGCGCCAAGCGCTGCCGGAAGAAGTTCCGCTGCTGCTTCTGGGGGAGTATGACGCCCAGGGGATGGAAGGTGCGCTGGAGCTGGGGCGCACGGAGATGCTGACAAAGCCGTTTTTTGTCTCCGCCTTTCGGGAAAAGGTGAAGGAGCTGTGGGCGGGCGAGACGCCGGACAGCCGGGAGTGCGAACAAAGCAGCGGTCTGGAGGGGCTGCATTTCCTCGCAGCGGAGGACAACGAGATTAACGCCGAAATTTTGGCGGAGCTTCTGAGTTTGGAGGGAGCCTCCTGCGAGATTGTGGAAAACGGCCGCCTGGCGGTGGAGCGCTTCCAGCAATCTGAGCCAGGGGAGTTCCACGGGATTCTGATGGACGTTCAAATGCCGGTGATGAACGGTCACGACGCCGCCCGTGCCATCCGCGCCCTGGACCGGGAGGATGCCGGGCGCATCCCCATCATCGCCATGACGGCAAACGCGTTTGCCGAGGATGAAAAGGCGGCGCTGGACGCGGGGATGAACGCTCATGTGGCCAAGCCGCTGGACGTGGAGCTGCTGAAAAAGGCGGTCAAACAATGTGGAATGGAGAAGGAGCATTTATGAGCGATTGTGCTGAAAAAAGAATCCGCAGGCGGGCGGCCGCCTGCTTGGCGGGCGCCCTGCTGCTGGCGTTGGCCGGCTGCGGGGATGGAGGCAAGGACCAAAACCTGATGCCGTCGAAGGAAGTGGGCGAGCGGGTGGTGAACTTTTTCAGCCCCATGGAGAAAGCTGACCCCAACGCTGAAAATGTGGCGCGAACCGCCTCGGACCTGACCATCGCCATGGCGGAGAAGGCCCTGGGGGTGACGGTGTACTATACGACCTATACGGCGGAGGACTACCAGGACAGAACCTATGACGACGTGACCATGGATCGGGCGCGCAATGATATGGACGATCTGTATCTGCTCAATCCGGACACCGTTATGGCTCTGGGGGCGGAGGGAAAGCTGATGGACCTGTCGGGGCTGGACAGCGCCAAAAACCTGCGGGATATCATTCGCGTCGCCAACACGGTGGACGGCAAGCTGGTGGCCATCCCTCAGGAGGTGGTGGCTTACGGCCTGTTTGTCAATATGGAGCTGTTCCAGCAGTACGGTTTGGACCTACCGGAGACACCGGAGGAATTTTTGGAGTGCTGCCGGGTGTTTCAGGAGAACGGGATTGAGACCCCGGTTGGGGCCAACCGCTGGTGGCTGGAGACCTTCGTATTCGCGCAGGCCTATGCTGATCTCTACAACGGCGGGAATACCCAGGCGGAAATTGACGCCCTCAACAGCGGAGCGGCCAGGTACAGCGACTATATGCGCCCCGGATTTGAGTTTTTGCAGACGCTGATTGACTGCGGCTATATCGACGCGGAGAAGGCCTTGGTCAGCGAGGCGATTGAAGGGGAGGGGGCGGACTTCCTGGCGGGGAAGACCCCCATTGTCATGGCCTATTGGGGAGCGGCCAACTCGGATACTGCCTATGGAAAAACGGACTTTGAGATGCAGGTCATCGGCTTTCCCAGCAGCCGGGGCCAGATGCCGGTCATGCCCATGACAGGGTATGCCGTGGGCGCCAACGCGGAGCACGCCGAGGACGCCATGCGTGTGCTTGATATCATTGTGTCCGACGAGGCGCTTCAAGTCTATTCGGAGACCAACCGGGTCATCTCGCCCTCGAAGAACGTGTCGGTGGACTGTGCTCCCGCGCTGAGGCCCCTCAACGACAGAATTGAGGAGGGGGTCTATGTTTTGGGTTCCAATGCGGGGATGAAGGTGGAGCAGTGGGGCAATACCTGCCGAATTGTGCGCCAGCTGCTGGGCGGGGCTACGGTGGACGAGTGCATGGCGGCGTTTGACCAGCTCCAAGATGCGGCGCTGGGGGATGCATAGGGCCGCTGCGGATGGGAGGCACCCCGCTTGCGCGGGGTGTCTTTTGCCTGGACCGTAAAATTTTGGAGTACGAGCAGGACTGGGACTGAGAGAGGAGGAGTCGCCATGGAGCTTGGGCGGCTGCACACGCTGCGCCGGGCGCTGCACGGCTGCCCGGAGCGCTCCGGACAGGAGGAGCGCACGCGGGCGATGCTGATGGAATTTTTATCTGAGCACACCACGTTGGAGCTGCGCCCCTGCGGGGCAGGCTTCTACGCCGCCCACCGGGAGGAGGGCGGGCCCAAGCCCCCGGTGGCGCTGCGGGCGGACTATGACGCGCTGGCGCTGCCCGGCGGGGGCGCGGCCCATCTCTGCGGCCACGACGGACACGCCGCCGCCCTGTGCGGCGCGGCCCTCTCCGTTGAGGGGGAGCAGCTGGGGCGAAACGTGTTTTTTCTCTTTCAGCCTGCCGAGGAGACCGGAGCCGGGGCCGCGGGCTGCCTGGAGCTGTTTGACAAGGAGCGGGTGGAGGAAATCTATGGCGCTCACAACCTGCCCGGCGTGCCGTTAGGGCAGGTGGTCACCCGGCCCGGGACCTTTGCCTGCGCCTCCCAAGGCATAACCCTGTCCTTTCAGGGGCGGCCCACCCATGCCGCCTATCCTGAGCACGGTCTCTCCCCCGCCCAGGGGGTGGGGCAGCTGCTGTGTGCCCTGCCGGAGCTGACGGACCCCGCCCAGTACGGCGGCATGACGCTGTGTACAGTGATCGGGGTGGAGATGGGGAGCCGGTCCTTTGGGGCGGCCGCCGCCCAGGCGCAGGTGCGCCTTACCCTGCGGGGGGAGCGGGACCAGGATTTAGAGCGCCTGTGGGCGGAGCTTCTCCGGCTTGCCGGCTCTCTGGCGGAGGAATACGGCCTGGGCTTTGATTACCAGATCCAGGATATCTTCCCCGCTACGGTGAACGACTCGGTCTGCGCCCGGCGTGTGCTGGAGCGGTGCGGCGGAAAGACGTTAGCGGAGCCCATGCGCTGGAGCGAGGACTTCGGCCGCTATCTGCGCCGCTGTCCGGGCGCGTTTTTCGGAATCGGGGCGGGGGAGGACTGCCCGCCTCTGCACACCAGGGACTACCAATATCCCGACACGCTGCTGGAACCCGCCGTGGCGGCGTTCCGTAGCCTGCTCCTTGGCTGAGGGAAAACGTTCCTCTGCGGCGGTGTCCTTGTATTTGGTCGAAAAATGTTGTACAATAGAGAAAACAGCGTTGAAAAGGAGGCCCTCCAATGGTAGAAACAAGCATGATTCAAGTCACTGTGGACGGCGAGGCCCGCGCCTATCCCTATGGAACGACCTACCGCGCCATCGCGGCGGATGTTCAGGACCGTTATCCCAACGACATCCTGCTGGTCAACCGGGACGGAAAGCTGTGCGAGCTCCACAAGCGGCTGGACCGGGACTGCACGCTGCGGATGATCACCGCGCGGGATGTGCCCGGCATCCAGACCTATGAGCGCAGCGCGGTGTTTCTGATGCTCAAAGCGTTTTACGACGTGGCGGGCCGGGAGAACGTGGAGCGCATTTCCGTGGGGTACTCCCTGAGCCGCTCCCTCTTTATCCGCGCCCAGGGCGATTTTGTGCTGGACCAGGCCCTGCTGGACCGGGTGGAGGAGCGGATGCGGGAGCTGTCCGCCCAGGCCCTGCCCATCGAAAAGCGCTCCATCAGCACCGACGACGCCATCGAGCTCTTTCGGCGGGAGGGGCTGGTGCACAAGGCGCAGCTGCTCAGCTTCCGGGTGAACTCCCACGTGAACGTATACGAGCTGGACGGCTTTGTGGACTACTTCTACGGCTACATGGTGCCGGACACCGGCTACGTCCGCTGCTTCGCGCTGGAGCTGTTTGAAAGCGGCTTTGTGCTGCGCCTGCCCACGCTGAAGGACCCCGACCATTTAGGGCAGTTCCAGCCCTCGGTGAAGGTGTTCCGGGAGCTGTACGACTCCACGCTGCGCTCCGAGGCGCTGCACGCCTCCAATGTGGCGGAGCTGAACACCACGGTTTCCCAGGGCGGGGCCACGCCGCTGATTCTGACCTACGAGGCCATGATGGAGAAGAAGATCGGCGACATCGCCGCGGTCATCGCCGCCCGGAAGGAGGTCCGCTTTGTGATGATCGCGGGGCCTTCCTCCTCCGGCAAAACCACCTTCTCCCACCGGTTGTCCACTCAGCTGCGTTCCTGCGGCCTGCGGCCCTACGCCATCGCCACAGACAACTATTTTAAAAACCGGGAGGACACCCCCCGGGATGAGAACGGGAACTATGACTTCGAGGGCCTGGGGGCCATGGACGTGGAGCAGTTCAACGCGGACATGGTGCGGCTGTTGAACGGAGAGACGGTGGAGCTGCCCTCCTTCAACTTCAAAAAGGGCCAGCGGGAGTATAACGGGAACTTCCTCACGCTGAAGGAGGGGGACGTGCTGGTCATTGAGGGCATCCACTGCCTGAACGATCAGTTCACCTATGCTCTGCCCCAAGAGAGCAAGTACAAAATCTACATCAGCTGCCTGACCACGCTGAACATCGACGACCACAACCGGATTCCCACCACCGACGCCCGCCTGCTGCGGCGGATTGAGCGGGACGCCAGGACCCGGGGCTACAGCGCCCAGGCCACAATCAAAATGTGGCCCTCAGTCCGGCGGGGGGAGGAGAACAACATCTTCCCCTTCCAGGACAGCGCGGACATGATTTTCAACTCAGCGCTGATTTACGAGACATCCCTGCTCAAGCCCTACGTTCAGCCGCTGCTGTTCGGCGTCCCACGGGACAGCGAGGAGTACATCGAGGCCAAGCGCCTGCTGAAATTCCTGAACTACTTCCTGCCGATTCCGGCGGACAATATCCCCAAAACCTCCCTGATGCGGGAGTTCATCGGCGGGGGCTGCTATCACGCATGATAAAAAACCGGCCCTGCTCAACGGGAACAAGTCTTCCAAACTTGTCCGGCTGAGCAGGGCCGGTTTCTTTATATGGAACGGCGGTTCATCAGGTGGAGGCTTCAGATTGGTCCTCCAGCTTCTGGAAAAACTGGTCAATCTTCTCCTTGATCTCCGCGGGCTTGAGGTATTTCAGCAGATAGCCCGCCGGCTTTAGGGCGAGCAGCTTTCTCACCACGTCTGGGTCGCTGCGGCCGGTGAGGAAGATGACGGGGATGTTGGCAAAAGCGGTCTCTGAGCGGAGCATTTCCAGCGTCTGCTTACCGTCGCACACCGGCATTTCGTAGTCCAGCAGGATCAGGTCGGGGCGGTTCAGGGTGATGGCTCGGATGGCGGCCACGCCGGACTCTGCCAGGGTGGTGTCGTAATCCCCGTCCAGCAGGTTTTTCATGGCCTGCCGGATGGTCATGGAGTCGTCCACCACCAGGATTTGCCGCTTCGCGTTTTCACCCGTCTGGGTTTCGCGCTTCATTAAGTACTCCTCTACCTCGGTCAAGGCGTTTTCGTGCTCAATGGGGGTGCCCACGCCGCTCTCCAGCAGGTGGGGGGCGATGACGCAGAAGGAGAAATAGCCCGCGCCGCTGGTGTTGAACAGCAGGCTCACCTGGGGCTTTTTCCGCTGGAAGACCTGCTGGAACTGGTCGTAGGACAGCAGATTTTCCTCAATGAGCTCGTATGAGCTCACCTCGGGAAAGTGTTCCATGACGCGCCCGGCAAACTGCCGCGCCGTGTACCGGGTGGCGTTGATGAGCATACTGTCCAGCTTGTTGGTCTGGAGGCCCATGATCTTTCCCACCGTGTTGAGCAGCAGCTTTTCCTCGAACACCATAAGGATTTCCTGGCGCTTATCGTCTGCCGGCGTGCCGTAGACCAGGCGGTAATAGATGCCATCCCCAAATTTTTCCCCGCCGTAGGAGTCGCTGATCATCTGTGATTCCAAGTGGAACATATCAAACACCAGTTGAACGATGACCTTCCTCATGGCCTTGCGTTCTTCCTCGGGGAGCAGGTGATCCCAGGTGCTGATCCCATCCCCCGTGATGGCTTGGTCTTCGGTGAGGGTGTGGCCGATGAGCCACCCTGCGCAGACGCCCAGGAAATGATCCACCGCCTCCAGGGAATAGTTCGACTGTTCCAGCTCCAGCTCCAGGGCCGGGAGGGTGTTCTCCCGAAAGCCCCGATGGATGGCCCGGTGGTGTTCAAGCCTCTTGTAGCCGATGGACTCCATGTAAGCTTCCTCGTCCTCAAAGTGCCGCATGGCGTGGCCCTTGAAGTATTTGACACCCTCCTGGGAGATCCACTGGCTGTCCTTCTCCTCCTCCCGGAACGTGAATAACTTGTTAATGATCTGGAAAAGCCTGCGGTGCTCTCGGTCGATGGTGTCTACCCCGATGCAGAATTCCTCTCGCCATTCAAATTGGCCGTCCATAATAAACTCCTCCTCATGCTGCCGGCGCTGAGCGCTTATTTTTGATGGACGCACCTGTTCTGGTGCCTTTTCCGCATTATACCACAGACGCGGTGACAAGTCCATGGCAAAGCGCGCTGGCGAGTGTGAAAAAATAAGGCGTCAGCCCCTTGACAGAGGAGGTCGGATGTGCTAACATAACACTACCCCCCAGGGGGGTATATGAAAGGCGCGGGAGGGATGAATATGATGGCCGATGAAAAAACAGTGCTGCGGCTGCTGAAGACCGCTCGGGGCCAAATCGACGGTATTATCAAAATGGTGGAGGAGGACCGGTACTGCATGGACATCTCCCAGCAGCTCACCGCGGCTGACGCCATGCTGCGCCGGGCCAACCGGGAAATTCTATCCGCTCATCTGAAGCACTGCGTGGAAAACGCCAGGGACGACAAGGAGCGGGCGGATAAGATTGACGAGCTGGTGAAGGCGCTGGAGAAGATACTGTAAGAAGCGCGACAATAGGCGCATAGGGACGGGTTTTGCCCGAGTCGGAGAGAAGACGGCCCGTAATGCGCCCAATGGTCGCGTGATAACGCCGCACTTCAAAATAGAAAGCAAGGTGAAAACCAATGAAGCAAAAATTTAACGTCACCGGCATGACGTGCTCCGCCTGCTCCGCCCATGTGGACAAGGCGGTGCGAAAGCTGGACGGCGTGTGCGAGGTAAATGTGAACCTGTTGGGCGGCTCCATGACGGTGGACTGGGACGGGGCGCTCACCTCCGACGAGATCGTGTCCGCCGTGGAGAAGGCGGGATACGGCGCGTCCCTGCCCGCCGCTGCCGGCCAGAGCGCGGCCCCGGCCAGGCCCGCCGCAGACGCCATGGAGGACGACTTGAAGAACATGAGGAGTCGGCTCATCGCCTCCTTTGTGTTTCTGATTCCCCTGTTTTACCTCTCCATGGGCCATATGATGGGCTGGCCCATCCCCCACTTTTTTCACGGGCCGGAGAACGCCCTGCTCTACGCGCTGACCCTGTTTTTGCTCACTGTGCCCATTATGGTGATCAACCAAAAGTACTACCGCGTGGGGTTTAAAACGCTTTGGCATCTGTCCCCCAATATGGATTCCCTGATTGCCGTGGGCTCGGCCGCCGCCGTAGTGTACGGTGTGGCCGCCCTGTACTGCATCGGCTGGGGGCTGGGCCACGGGGACCTGGCCCTGGTGAACCGCTACTCCATGGACCTGTACTTCGAGTCGGCGGGGATGATTCTCACCCTGATTACCCTGGGCAAATATATGGAGACCCGCTCTAAGGGCAAGACCGGCCAGGCCATCGCCCGGCTGATGGATTTGACCCCCAAGACCGCCACCGTCCTCCGGGATGGTGGGGAGGTTGAGCTTCCCGTGGAGCAGGTGCAGGTGGGGGATTTGGTGCTGGTTCGCCCCGGCGCGTCGGTGCCGGTGGACGGGGTGGTGGAGGAGGGCGCGTCCAGCGTGGACGAGTCCGCCCTCACAGGAGAGTCCATCCCCGTGGACAAGGGGCCCGGCGACACGGTGATCTCCGCCTCCCTCAACAAATCCGGTGTGCTCACCCTCCGGGCGACCCGGGTGGGCCAGGATACCACCTTAGCCCAGATGATCCGCCTGGTGGACGAGGCGGCGTCCTCCAAGGCCCCCATCGCCAAGCTGGCGGACAAGGTGGCCGGGGTGTTCGTCCCCGTGGTGATGGTCATCGCCCTGGTCACAGCTGTGATTTGGATGATTGCCACCGGATCGGTGGAGCGGGCGCTGACCTCCGGGGTGGCGGTGCTGGTGATTTCCTGCCCCTGCGCCCTGGGCCTGGCCACCCCTGTGGCCATTATGGTGGGCACCGGCAAGGGGGCGGAGCACGGCATTTTGGTGAAGTCCGCCGAGGGGCTGGAGCACCTGCGCTCCGTCACCACGGTGGTGCTGGACAAGACGGGCACCGTCACCCAGGGCAAGCCCAAGGTGACGGACGTGTATCCCTTGGGGCGGGCCACAGCGGAGGAGCTGTTGTGCGTGGCGGCCTCCCTGGAAAAGCCCTCCGAGCACCCCTTGGGGGCGGCCGTCGTGGAGGAGGCCGGGAACCGAAATATCCCCCTGGCCCCGGTGACGGGCTTTGAGGCCGTCCACGGCAAAGGGGTGCGTGGGACCATTCAGGGCGCGGCCTACCTGGCGGGCAACGCCGCCATGCTCAGGGACGCCGGGGTGGCGCTGGGCCAGGACGCCATGATTGCCGACGAGCTGGCCAAGCAGGGCAAAACGCCCCTGTTCTTTGTGGAGGACGGCAGGCCCATGGGCATCATTGCCGTGGCGGACACGGTGAAGGAGACCAGCCGCGCGGCCATTGAGGGCTTCCAAAAGCTGGGCCTGAAGGTGGTCATGCTCACCGGCGACAACAGGCGCACCGCCGAGGCCATCGGCCGGGAGCTGGGGCTGACGGAGGTTGTTTCCGAGGTGCTTCCCGCCGACAAGGAGCGGCAGATTGCCGCCCTCCAGGAGCGTGGAGAGAAGGTGGCCATGGTGGGCGACGGCATCAACGACGCCCCCGCCCTGGCCCGGGCGGACGTGGGCCTGGCCATCGGCGCGGGGGCGGACGTGGCCATCGAGAGCGCGGACATCGTACTGATGAAGTCCGACCTGGCGGACGCGGTGACGGCGGTGGAGCTGTCCCGGGCCACCATCCGCAACGTAAAGCAGAACCTGTTCTGGGCGTTTTTCTACAACGCCGTGTGCATTCCGGTGGCGGCGGGGCTGCTGGTGCTGTTCGGCGGGCCTCAGCTCAACCCCATGATCGCCGGGGCGGCCATGAGCTTCAGCTCGGTGTGTGTGGTGGCCAACGCCCTGCGCCTGCGGTTCTTCCAGCCCAGCCTGGGTGGGAATAAAACTGGTGTTTCACGTGAAACAGAAAAAGAGGCGTGGAAAAAAACGAATGTTTCACGTGAAACAGGGAAATTGGAGGAAGGGAGGGAACCCGTTATGGAGAAAAAGGTCGTTATCGAGGGCATGATGTGCCAGCACTGCCGCGCCCACGTGGACAAGGCCCTGAACGCCATCCCCGGCGCGTCCGCCACGGTGGATTTGGAGAGCAAGACCGCCGTGGTGTCCGGCGACGTGGCCGACGAGGCCATCCGTGCCGCCGTGGAGGAGGTCGGGTATCAGGTGGTGTCCATTGCCTGAATTCCTTTTTTGTAAGGAAAGGGAACCGAAAAAGAGCTTTAGCTCGCTGACGTATGGGTTGGCTGCTGAGAAGGGCCAGCCCCAGAACGCGGCAAAAACCCCGGCGCGGTCGTTTAGGCCGCGCCGGGGTTTTTATAGTTGAGGCATAGGATAAAGTTGATGACCGTGGAGACGAGGTGGCAGATTGCAAACCCTGCCGCCGCCAGCAGGGCGGGGCCGTTTTTCCGCGCCAGCGCAAAGCTGAGAAACGCCCCGCAGGGGGCAAGGCAGAGCGTCAAAATCACGGCGGGGCGGGTGATTCCGGCATAGTAGGCCGCCCACCCGGCGAGGTACAGCGCCATGCACAGGACGCCGCCCACCGCCCAGCCCTTTATAGGGCCGCCCCTCGCCCGATTGACCACAGCGCACAGCGCCGCGGCCATCACAGCCTGAAGAACCTGCCCCACACCGTCCAGCAAAGGCGTGACGGACTCCGCCCGCAAAATATCGTTGGCCGGGGGAGCTGTGAACCATACAAAATTTGGAAGCATTATCAGCAGGAACCACCCCAGTCCCCACGGGTCAAAGCCAAACCTGTAATTTCTCAGCGTCCACATGGCTTACACACCCCATCTGCGGACATACATCCGGGAGGGGCGCTCCTCCCCGTCCCCGCGGGCCATGCAGAAAAATTCCCAGCCGTACCGCTCGTAAAAGGAGGTGTGGTCGGTGAGCAGGTACAGGGTGCTCACTCCCATCGCCGCCATGTCCGCGCAGGCGTGGTTCAAAAGCGCCCCGGCAACGCCCCGGCGGCGGCAGGCCTCCTCCGTGTACACCGCGCACACGTTGGGGGCCAGGTCTTTGCGGTCATGAAAGTCGTTTTCGATGACCCCAAGCCCGCCCAGGATTTTCTCTCCATTCATGGCCAGGTACCACTGGGGGACGGGGAACTCCCGTCTGAGACAGCGCTCCATACTCTCCCGGTAAGCCTCCAGCGGGACGCCCCATTTTTCGTGGAACCAGGCCGCCGCCCGGTCCAACAGATCGGGCCGTTCCCGCAGATTTAAAAGCAATGCGTCCAAATGGGTCACTCCCTGGGAAAATATTCCTCTACAAAGTCCACGTTCTCCACCGTCCACTCCCTGCCGTTCAGCGCCTCCAGCGGCCCGGCGTCCGTGGTGAAGGCAAAGCGCAGCTTGTAGGAGTACAGCGCCTGAAACCTGCGGTCAAAGCGCCTGTTATCCCGCTCCCGGCCGTACTTGCCGTCCCCTAAGAGGGGGTGGCCGGCGGCGGCGAATTGGGCGCGGATCTGGTGGGTGCGCCCGGTGATGAGGTCGCACTCCATGAGGGACAGGCCGTTTCGGCGCTTCAGCGTGCGGTACAGCGTCACCGCCGTTCTGCCGCCGGGGACGGGCTTGTCAAACACCCGGACCTGGGCCCGGTCCCCGTCCTTCAAAATGTACCCTTTGAGCTGGCCCTCCGGGGGCTCCATCTCTCCGTGGATGACGCACAGGTACAGCTTTTGCAGCTCGCGGTCCCGGATTTTCTGATTCATCACCCGCAGGGCCTCGGCGGTCTTGGCGGCGATGACAATGCCCCCGGTGTTCCGGTCGATGCGGTTGCACAGGGCGGGGGCGAAGGCGTTCTCCCACCGGGGAGACCACTCCCTTTTCTGATACAGGTAGGCCTGAACGTGGGTGATGAGGGTGTTCACCTGCTCCCTGTCGTCGGGGTGGACTACCATGCCGGGGCGCTTGTTCAGCAGGAGCAGGTGCTCGTCCTCGTAGATGATGTCCAGCCGGGGGGCGTCCACCCGGAGGAAGGCGTTGTCCGGGGTGGGGGCGTCAAAAAACTCGTCGTTGATGTAGAGCTGAAGCACATCCCCCCGCTCCAGCCGGGCGTCCCGCTTGGAGCCCTTGCCGTTTACCTTCACCCGCTTGAGCCGGATGTATTTCTGGGCCAGGGGGGCGGGGAGCAGGGGGACGGCCTTGGCCAGCCAGCGGTCCAGCCGCTGGCCCGCGTCGTTGGGACCGATGGCAAATTCCTTCAAGCGGAGCGCCTCCCCGAAAAATGGAATGGCTTCCCCTCCCGCCCACAGAGACGGGAAGGGAAGCGTTTGGTCAAACAGACTGCAAGAAGCGCAGGAACGCGGCGTTGCCCTCCGGATTGCGGGGATATACGCCGCAGTGCTCCAGCACCTGGGCGAAGACCAGGCCGGTCTCCTTTTTCACGATGTCCAGGGCGTTGTCTGCCGTGATGGTATAGTTCTTGGCGAAGTCCTCCGCCCAGCCGGCGTGCTTGGCGGTGAGCTCATTGGTCCGCAGGTCGGTTCCGCTGGCCAGGGCGTCCGCCACCGCGGACAGCTCCTCCTTTAGCCGGGCCGGGAGGACCGCCAGCCCCATCACCTCGATGAGACCGATGTTCTCCTTCTTGATGTGGTGCAGCTCGGCGTGGGGGTGGTACACCCCTAAGGGGTGCTCGTCGGTGGTGATGTTGTTGCGCAGCACCAGGTCCAGCTCAAATTTGTCCCCCCGCTTCCGGGCGATGGGGGTGATGGTGCTGTGGGGCTCGCCGTCCGTCTCGGCGAAAATGAACGCCGCCTCGTCGGTATACCCCCGCCAGGCGGTGAGGATTTTGTCCGCCAGCTCCACCAGCCTCTTCGGTTTCTCGCAGGCGATGCGCACCACCGACATGGGCCACTTCACGATGCCCGCCTCCACGTCCTCAAAGCCGGGGAAGGTGAAGGGGGTCTCCATGGGGGCTTTGGCCATGGCGAACTCATAGCGGCCGCCCTGGAAGTGGTCATGGGCCAGGATAGAGCCGCCCACGATGGGCAGGTCCGCGTTGGAGCCCACGAAGTAGTGGGGAAACTGCCCCACGAAGTCCAGCAGCTTGCCGAAGCAGGCCCGGTCGATCTTCATGGGGGTGTGCTCCGCGTTGAGGCAGATGCAGTGCTCGTTGTAGTAGACATAGGGGGAGTACTGCAAAAACCAGGGGGAGCCGTTGATGGTGATGGGCACGATGCGGTGGTTCTGCCGGGCGGGGTGGTTCACCCGGCCGGCGTAGCCCTCGTTTTCCGCGCACAGCTGGCACCGGGGGTAGGCGGAGGCGGGCAGGTTCTTCGCCGCGGCGATGGCCTTGGGGTCCTTCTCCGGCTTGGACAGGTTGATGGTGATGTCCAGCTCGCCGTACTCCGTGGGGGCCTTCCACTGCACGTCCTTTGCAATCCGGTCCCGGCGGATGTAGTTGGTGTCCTGGCTCAGCTTGTAGTACCAGTCGGTGGCCTTTTGGGGATTCTCCCGGTACAGGGCCTGGAAGGTCTCAATGACCTGGGCGGGCCGGGGGGTGAGCCGCCCCATGATCTCGGTGTCGAACAGGTCCCGGTAGACCACCGAGTTCTCCGCCAGCACGCCCCGCTCATGGGCATCGTCCAGCAGGGCCTCCAGCACCGGGGCCAGCGCCACCTGCTGGTGATCCCAGGGCACGGGGGTGTAATCGTCCAGCTTCAGCACGTCCAGGATGGTGTTGACGGCCCAGTGGAACTCGTTTTTCTCCACCAAGCCCTCCTGCACGGCGTAATCCACCAGCTTTGTGATTGCCTCGTTGCGATCCATATGTGTGTTCCTCCTTCATTCCGCCACCACGCAGCCGCCCACGGGACGGATGCGCAGCACGTGGCATTTGCCCTGGCCCAAGAGGGCCTCCATGCCGTTTTTGAACGCCTCCAGGTCTCCCTGGGGCACCCACGCCTGGATGGTGCCCGCGAAGCCGCCGCCGTGGACCCGGACGGCCCCCCCATCCAGCAGCCGCTCTGCCTCCGCCAAAGCCAAGGGGATGGCCTGCTGCTGGGGGTTATGGACGGACCAGGTATTTTGCAGGTGGAGGGAGGAGGACAGCCCGGACTGGTTTACCAGGGTCAGGAAGAAGTCAAAGTCCCCGTTTTTGAGGGCCGCGGCCTCCAGATTTGCGGTGCGGTCGTCGTCATAGAAGTGCATGGCCCGGAGCACCGCCCGGTCGCCGCACTCTTGGCGCAGGGCGGGGATGGCGGCGCGGAACTCCTCCAGGGGCACGTCCCGGAGCACCGTTTTGCCGAAGTGGGCGGCCACCGCCCCCATCTCCCGGGTGACGGCGGCGTAGTCGTCCGTCAGGTCCCCGTGGCTGGAGCCGGTGTCCACAATACACAGGGCATGGCCGGATTTAGTGAAGTCATAGCCCACCTGTTCCACCACCGGGGCGGCGGGGTCGTTGAAGTCGATGAACACCGCCCCGCCCACGGAGGAGCCCATCTGGTCCATCAGGCCGCAGGGCTTGCCGAAGTAGACGTTCTCGGCGTACTGGCCGATTTTGGCGATGGTGACAGGGTCCAGCTTGTCCCCGCAGCAGAAGTGGTTGAAGATATTGCCCACCAGCGTCTCGTAAGCGGCGGAGGAGGACAGGCCGGAGCCGGACAGCACCGTGGACACGGCGCAGGCGTCGAAGCCGGACAGGGGATAGCCCAGCTCCTTGATTTTCGCCGCCACCCCCCGCACCAGGGCGGCGGAGGTGTTCTGCTCCTCCTTTTTGGGGGAGAGATCGTCCAGATCGATCTCCAGGGCGGGGTAGCCCTGGGAGACGATGCGCACCGTGTTCCGCCCGTTGGGGGCGGCGCAGGCCAGCATATCCAGGTCCACGCTGGCGCACAGCACGCGGCCGTGCTGGTGGTCGGTATGGTTGCCGCCCAGTTCTGTGCGGCCGGGGCCACTGAACAGGGCCGCGCCCTGAACCTCGCCGTCAAAGCGCCGGGCGAAGTCCTCCACAATGTCCGCCGCGCGGCGGCGGGCCTCCTCCAGCCGGCGGGGGTCTTCGTCCAGGGCATAGAGGGCGGCCAGGGCCTGGTCGTGGGCGCCGCCGCGCAGGGCGCGCAGCAGCTGAGAGCAGGTTGACATCATCCTCACCTCTTGCGGGAGCGGAAAACGCTCCTAAAATTTCAAGCTTATCATACCACAGGGGGCGGGCTTTGGCAAGGAAAAACAGGGGGCTGGCCCGCCGCGGAGAAAAGGAAATAAGAGAAATGCGCCGGGCACTTGTTTCTTTTTTTTTATTGTGGTATAATTTTCATTCAAGCATAAAATATCAGGGAAGAATCCCCTATCATAAGGAGAGCAGTTATGAAAATTGTGGTTTTGGCCGGCGGGCTCAGCGATGAGCGCAACGTGTCCCTGTCCAGCGGGTGCAAGGTGTGCGCCGCTCTGCGGGAGCGGGGGCATCAGGCCGCGTTGATTGATATGTACCTGGGCACGGACCAGCCCCCGGAGGCTCTGTTTTCTGCGCCCGTCCCAGAAGAACTGACGAAAATCGGCCGTCAGGCCCCGGACCTGGCGGCAGTGCGGGCCGCCCGGGCGGATGGCGGCGAGAACCGGTTCGGCCCCGGCGTGCTGGAGGCGTGCCGGCTGGCGGACGTGGTATTCCTGGGCCTGCACGGGACCTGCGGGGAGGACGGCCGGGTGCAGGCCGCGCTGGACCTGTTGGGCATTCCCTACACCGGGTCGGGCTATCTGGGCAGCGCCATCGCCATGGACAAGGATTTGACCAAGCGCCTGGCGGCGCCCCTGGGGGTGGCCACCCCCAAGTGGGAGCTGGTGCGGTATACGGCGGAGGAGATCCCCGCCCTGACGGCCCGGTTAGAGGTGCCCTGCGTGGTGAAGCCGGTGGCCTCCGGCTCGTCCATCGGCGTATCGGTGGTGCACGACCGGGATGCGTTGTCCGCCGCCCTGACCCAGTGTTTAGATTACGGCAGGGTGTGTGTGGTAGAGCAGTACATCGCCGGGCGGGAAATCCAGGTGGGCATTTTGGAGGACCGGGCTTTGCCCTCCATTGAGATCGTCCCCAAGGAGGGGTTCTACGACTATGAAAACAAGTACCAGCCCGGGGCGGCGGAGGAGTTCTGTCCGGCCCCCATCCCGGAGGAGTGGGAGGCGCGGCTGGGGAAGGCGGCGCTGACGGTGTTCCACGCCCTGGGCCTGTCGGTGTACTCCCGGGCGGACTTTATTGTGACGGAGGACGGCACGCCCTGGTTTTTGGAGATCAACACCCTGCCCGGCATGACCCCCACCAGCCTGCTCCCTCAGGAGGCCGCGGCGGTGGGCATCGGCTACGGCGAGCTGTGCGAGCGGATCATCAACGCATCTCTGGAGGCCCGCAGGGCCGGAAAATGACAGGAGGGGAGGGGCCTGCCCCTTCCGGGAGAGAGGAGCGGCCATATTTTATGGAGGCACTGACACTGAGACAGCTGATAGAGGCGGTAAACGGTACCCTGCTGGGAGAGTTTGAGGATTTGGACGCCGTGGTGAGCCAGGTGAGCACTGACAGCCGGAGCATTGAGCCGGGCTGCCTGTTCATCCCCCTGGAGGGGGAGCGGTTCGACGGCCACTCCTTCATTAACACCGCTCTGGAGGCGGGGGCGGCGGGCTGCTTTACCGCCCGGGAGCGGGAGAGCTATCTCCCCGGCAAATTCTACATCAAGGTGCGCTCCACCCAGCGCGCCCTGTGGGAGCTGGCCCGGTATTACAAAAAACGGTTCGATATCCCATTTATCGCCGTCACCGGCTCGGTGGGCAAGACCACCACCAAGGACATGGTAGCCGCCGTGCTGGGGGCAAAATTCCGCGTCCACAAAACGGAGGGGAACTTCAACAACGACATCGGCGTGCCCCTCACCCTGCTCAAGCTGGAGGGGAGCCATGAGGTGTGCGTGGTGGAGCTGGGGATGGACCACGCAGGGGAGATCGACGATCTGGGCCGGCTGGTGGAGCCGGACATGGCCCTCATTACCAACATCGGGGACGCCCACATTGAGAATCTGGGCAGCCGGGAGAACATCTTTAAGGCCAAGTGCGAAATTTTCCCCCATTTGAAGGCGGAGGGGCTGGCCATCCTCAACGGGGACGACCCCATGCTGGCTGCGCTGCGGGGGACGCTGCCCCAGCCCACGGTGTTTGTGGGGGAGGGAGAGGGGCTGGAGTACACCGCCCGGGACCTGTCCACCGACGGCGCGGGGCATTTGAGCTGCCGGGTAAAGACCCCCCGCAGCCAGTTCCAGGCGGACATTCCCGCCCTGGGCAGCCACATGATCTACCCCACCCTTATGGCTGCGGCGGTGGGTGAGGCGCTGGGCATGGCCCCCGACGAGATGATTCAGGGCATCGGCGCATTTCTGCCCACGAAAATGCGGATGAACATTGTGCGCTGCAAGGGGGACATTGTGATTCTGAATGACGCTTACAACGCAAATCCCCAGTCCATGCGGGCTGCCGCCGCCGTGCTGGGGGACGCCCAGGACCGCCGGAAGGTGGCCGTGGTGGGGGACATGAAGGAGCTGGGCCCCGGTGCGGAGCAGTTCCACCGGACGGTGGGGGGCTGCTTTGCCCAGTCCGGGACGAACCGGCTCATCGCCATCGGCGACCTGGCCCGGTTCATCGCCGAGGGAGCCCAGGAGGCAGGGCTGGCCCAGGCGGACTATTTCCCCACGTTGGACGGGGCGAAAAACGCCCTCTCCAGAGAGGTGCGGGCGGGGACCACCATATTGGTGAAAGCGTCGCGGTCCATGGCATTTGAGAAGATTGTGGACTTTTTGCTGGCAAACGTGCCGCAGTGAGAGGCCCCATCGAAGCCCAGCGAAGCGGGTTCGATGGGGAGAGGAGGAGCAGCGAAATGTGCGAGTTTTTGCCGCAGGCGAAAGCGAGAAATATGGAGCTTGCTCCGACGAGGTGAAAGCGTCGCGGTCCATGGCGTTTGAGAAGATTGTGGACTTTTTGCTGGCAAACGTGCCGCAGTGAGGGCCCCATCGAAGCCTGGCGGCGCAACCAGTGAGTAACAGGAGAATTTACCCATGATAGACATACAGCTTACCGGCGTGGTGAAAGAGTTTGAGGTCGGCAAACGAATATTGGACGGCTTCTCCCTCCAGATCGACGAGGGGGAGCGGGTGGGCCTGCTGGGCCGGAACGGCGCGGGCAAGACCACCATCTTCCGTATGATGACCGGGCAGGTGGACCCGGATGAGGGCACGGTGTCCATCGCCCCGGGCAAACGCATCGGGCTGATCTCCCAGATCCCCGTCTACCCGGAGGGCTACACCGTGCGGGACGTGCTGGACACCGCCTTTGCCCCCCTCCACGCCATGGAGCGGGAGCTGGCGGAGCTGGCGGCCCGTATGGGCGAGAACACCGACCCCGCCGTCATGGCACGGTACGACAAGCTCACCGCCGCCTTTGAGGCCGGAGGAGGCTATGATACGGAGACCCGGCTGAACAAGGTCTGCAACGGTCTGGGCATCGGGCAGGATATGCGTGAGCGGCCCTTTGACGCGCTGTCCGGCGGGGAGAAGACCCGCATCAACCTGGCAAGGCTCATTTTGGAGGACACCGACATCCTCCTGCTGGACGAGCCCACCAATCACCTGGACCTGAACGCCACCGAGTGGCTGGAGGGCTACCTGGAGCGATTCAAAGGCACTGTCCTGGCTATCTCCCATGACCGCTGGTTTTTGGACAAGGTGGTCAAGCGCGTTGCAGAAATTCAGGACGGCAAGGCAGAGCTCTACTCCGGCAACTACTCCTTCTACGTGGAGGAGAAGGAACGCCGCTATCAGGAGCGGCTGAAGCAGTACGAGAAGGAGCAGGCCAAAATCGCCCAACTGGAGGCCGCGGCGGAGCAGATGCGCCTGTGGGCCTTCAAGGGCAATGACAAGCAGTACAAGCGGGCCATCAATATGGAGCGGCGGATTGAGCGTATGCGCACCACAGACAAGCCCACGAAGGAGCGCAAGCTGGCCACCCGCTTCGGCGAGCGGGAGTTCCACGGGGACGAGGCCCTGGTGATTACGGAGCTGAAGAAGTCCTTTGGGGAGCGGGTCCTGTTCGACCACATCAATCTGGACGTGGCCGGCGGAGAGCGCATCGCCCTGCTGGGCGACAACGGCACAGGCAAGTCCACCTTTATCAAGATGATTATGGAGGAGGAGGCCCCCGACTCAGGCTCCATCTACCTGGGGCCGTCCATCCGAGTGGGCTACCTGCCCCAGATCATCCACTTTGACCGGCCCGACCGCAATCTGGTGGACACCATGCTGTACGCCCAGAACTGCACCACCCAGGAGGCGAGGGATCGGCTGGCCTCGTTCAAGTTCCGGGGGGAGGATGTGTTCAAGGTGGTGTCCGCCCTGTCCGGCGGGGAGCAGTCCCGGCTGCGCCTGTGTATGCTCATGGACAGCCGGATCAACCTGCTCATCCTGGATGAGCCCACCAACCATCTGGACATCGACTCCCGGGAGTGGATTGAGGAGGCGGTGGAGGAGTACGGCGGCAACCTGCTGTTCGTCTCCCACGACCGCTATTTTATCGAGAAGTTCGCCACCCGTGTGTGGATGCTGGAAAACGGACAGATCACCGACTTCCACGGGACCTATACCGAGTTTCGCGCCTTCCGGGAGCGGCAGGAGCAGCTGAAAAACGCCAAGCCCGCCGCCGTTGAGACAGAGAAACCAAAAGAGGACAAGCCTCGCCGGGCGGGCGGCACAAAAGAGCTGGAAAAGCAGGTCCGCGCCGCCGAACGGGCGGTGGAGAAGGCGGAGGTGCGCCTGGACGAGCTGGCCCAGGAGGCCCAGGACGCCGCGTCCGACTATTTGCGCCTTCAGGACATCTACAGGGAGCGGGAGGCGGCAGAGGACGAGCTGGCCCATCTCTACGCGGAGTGGGAGCGGCTGGCGGCGGAGCTGGAGGAAGCGAAGGGGTAATACGGAGAGATGAGATACAACCGATACCGGGGCAACAGCCCCCAGAAAAAGCGAAATCCCTGGCTGGCCGTCCTGCTGGTGCTCGTGGCTGCGGGGGTGCTGGCCTTCGGGGCGCTGGAGGTTTATATTGGCCTGCACAGCCGGGACAGTGTGGCGGGTCAGCCCCAAACCATGGTGATTTTCGGCTGCCAGGTGAAGCCGGACGGGCCGTCCATCCTGCTTCGGGACCGGCTGGACACGGCGCTGAGCTATTGGAAGGACCACCCGGAGATCCGGATTGTGGTGTCCGGCGGCAAGGGGGACGACGAGCACATCTCTGAGGCCCAGTGTATGTACGACTACCTCACCGCCCACGGGGTGGACGGGGCGAATATCTATAGGGAGGACCAGTCCCGGAACACCTGGCAAAACATCAACAATACCTTTGCCCTGATGGAGCGGGAGGGATGGAGCCTTACGGATGATGTGCTGCTGGTGTCCAGCGGATTCCATCTGGCCCGCATCGAAGTGCTTTGGGACCGGGTGCGCACCGGTATGCTGCGCAATGAGGCATACAATGACCAGTGTATCTCCACCCTGGCCGCGCCGGTGAGCCACGCGCCGTCGGCGGTGCATATGTTCTTCCGGGAGCCGCTGGCCCTGGTGAAGTCCTTTCTCTTTGACCGATAAACGAAATTAGGTGAAGCCATGACAGAAAACCTGAAACATATTGAGCTGCGCTATCAGGAGCTGGAGGCCCGGCTGGCCGCCAACGAGACCTATTCCGACCCGGAGCTTGTGTCCCGCCTGAACCGGGAGCAGCGGGAGCTGGAGCCCCTGGTGTCCGCCTACCGGGCGATGCAAAAGGCCCAGGCAGATTTGGCGGGGGCGGAGGAGCTGTTGTCCGACCCGGAGATGCGCGAGCTGGCCCAGCAGGAGCTGGTCCAGGCCAAGGGGGACATTGAGCGGCTGGAGCGGGAGATCAAGATTCTGCTCCTCCCCAGAGACCCCAACGACGGGAAAAACGTGATTATGGAAATCCGCGCCGGGGTGGGGGGAGAGGAGTCCGCCCTGTTCGCCCACTCCCTCACCCGGATGTACACCATGTACGCGGAAAAGCGGGGCTGGCGGGTGGAGACCAACTCCGCCAGCGAGACCGAGCTGGGCGGGGTGAAAGAGATATCCTTCACCATCGAGGGGGACGGGGCCTGGTCCCGGCTCAAGTTTGAGAGCGGCGTCCACCGGGTCCAGCGGGTGCCCGAGACGGAGTCGGGCGGGCGGGTGCACACGTCCACCGTCACCGTGGCCGTGCTTCCAGAGATGGAGACGGTGGACGTACAGATCAACCCCGCCGACGTGGAGATGCAGGTGTTCCGCTCCTCCGGGGCGGGGGGGCAGCACATCAACAAGACCTCGTCCGCCGTGCGGCTGATCCACCGGCCCACGGGCACGGTGGTGGAGTGCCAGCAGGAGCGCTCCCAGTTTCAGAACCGGGAGAAGGCCATGCAGCTGCTGGCCTCCATCCTCTATAGCCGGGAGCAGGAGCGCATTGAGTCGGAGTACGGCGAGAACCGGCGCAGCCAGGTGGGCAGCGGGATGCGCAACGAGCGCATCCGCACCTACAACTTCCCCCAGGGCCGGCTCACCGACCACCGGGTGGGGCTGACGCTGTACAAGCTGGACGGGGTGATGGACGGTGATTTGGACGAGATCATCGACGCGCTGACCATGGCGAATCAAGCCGAGCAACTGAAAGGGCGTGAATAAGGGTGACAGAGTATGTTTTAGGTAATGTTCTGAAAGAAATGTATGAAACAGCCCAAACAAAGGAACAAACACTGAATATTCGCTTGTTTGGAATTTATTATGCGGGACTGTTAGAACATTTTGGGAAAACTGAGATTCTAAAAATTGCAGGATTGTCATATTCCTACCAAGCTGAAATAAATAAGGGTGTTAAGCTCGCTAAATATGTAAATTTGAATGAAGCACAAAATCAGCGAATTCAAGATATAGAAAGCAAATACGAATTGTAAAGGAGAATACCACTATTGCGGTTTTCTTATGTTGTTTTTGATTTGGACGGCACCCTTTTGAACACCATCGACGATTTGGCGGATGCGGGCAATCATGTCTGTGCCGCCCGAGGCTGGCCCGCCCACACGGTGGACGAGTACAAACATATGGTGGGCAACGGCATCCCCAAGCTGGTGGAGCGGTTCTCCCCCGCCGGGACGGACGGGGAGACGCTGGCGGGCGCGCTGGCGGAGTTCTCCGCCTACTACGGCGAGCACAAGGAGGACAAGACCGCCCCCTATCCCGGTGTGCCCGAGCTTTTGGCGGCGCTGAAGGGGCGGGGGGTGCGTCTGGCGGTGCTGTCCAACAAGGCCCACGCCCTGGCGGGGCCGGTGGTGGAGCGCTACTTCCCCGGCGTGTTTGACTACGTTCAGGGGGCGCTCCCCGACGCGCCCCTGAAGCCAGACCCCACCCTGCTCCATGCGCTGATGGAGAACATCGGCGCAGCGCCCAAGACCACCCTGTTTGTGGGGGACAGTAACGTGGACGTGCTGACCGGGAAGAACGGCGGGCTGACGGTATGCGGCGTACTGTGGGGCTTCCGGGACCGGCAGGAGCTGGAGGAGACCGGGGCGGACTATGTGATTGAGCGGCCGGAACAGATGCTGACGCTGCTCTCCCCCGGAGCATGAGCGGGGAGGGCGTAAAAAAGGCGCGCGGCATAGCTGCCTGTCTGTTGTGCTGGCTGGCCGCGGGGTTTTTTTCCTGTCTGGAGGGGGCCGCCGCGGCGTGGTTTTTGGAGCTTCTGCCGGATGTGATACAGTATGGCTATGATGAGGCCGCGGGCTATAACCTGTACTTGGCCGAGGATTTCTGGGAAGCCAGGGTTCTTTTGGCGCTGTTTGGCGTGCCGCTTCTTGTCATGCTGGTGCTGGCCGTCCGCTCCACCATAAAACTCAGAAGGAAGGGGAAGAAACGTGAACACCCAATATCTGACCGGCGGTGACGCCGCCCAGGCGGCGCGGCTGCTGCGGGAAGGCCGCCTGGTGGCCGTCCCCACCGAGACGGTGTACGGCCTGGCCGCCGACGCCACCCAGGAAACCGCCGTCCAGGCCAACTACGACGCCAAGGGCCGGCCCGAGACCAAGCCGCTGAACGTGCTGGTGGACGGCATGGCCATGGTGGAGACGGTATGCCGGGACATCCCGGCGGACGCCTACCGGCTGGCCGAGGCCTTCTGGCCGGGGCCGCTGACCATGATTTTGTGGGGAAGCGGGACCCTGCCCCCTATTGTCCCCGCCGGGGGGGCCACCCAGGGGGTGCGCTGCCCCGACCACCCGGCCACCCTGGCCGTCATCCGGGCGCTGGGCCGGCCGCTGGCCTGTCCCTCCGCCAACCTGTCGGGGCGGCCCAGCCCCAAGTCGGCGGGCGATGTGCTGGAACAGCTGGGCGGCCGCATCCCCGCCGTGCTGGACGGCGGGCCGTGCACGGTGGGGATGGAGTCCACCATTGTGGACCTCACCGTCAGCCCCTTCCGGATTCTCCGGCAGGGGGGGCTGAGCCGGGAGGCCATCGAGGCCGTGCTGGGCCCGGAAAAACTTGACAACAACTGAAAGGAAAAAATCGAGCAAAATGAACATAGAGATGAAACATGACATTGCCCTTGTGCGGGAGCCGGGTGTGCTCATCACCGACGGCTCCTCCGCCATGGACCTGCTGGCCACCGCCCGCTATGAGACGGGCTGCTCCGCCATGGTGCTGCGCAAGGAGCAGATTGACGAGTCCTTCTTCCGCCTGTCCACCGGGCTGGCGGGAGAGATGCTGCAAAAATTCGTGAACTACCAAATGAAGCTGGCCATTGTGGGGGATTTTTCGGCTTACACCAGTAAGCCGCTCCAGGACTTCATCCGGGAGAGCAACGAGGGCCGGCAGATCTGCTTCCAGCCGGACGAGGCCTCCGCCCTGAGCTGGCTGGAGCGGGGATAATCCATGGTCGTCATCGGCATCACTGGCCCCACCGGGGCCGGCAAGACCACCGTGCTGAATGTGCTGCGGGGCATGGGAGGCGCTGTGGCGGACTGCGACGCGGTGTATCACGGACTGCTGCGCACCAGCGCGTCCCTGCGCGGAGAGCTGGCGGCCCGGTTCGGCCCGGAGCTGTTTGATGAAAATGGGGGCTTGCGCCGGAAGGAGCTTGGTGCTATTGTATTTGGGGACCCTCAGGCGCTGGAGGCTTTAAACGCCATCACCCACCGGCACATCGTGGCGGAGCTGGAGCGGCTCATCGCCCAGGCGGGGGCTCAGGGCCGCCCCGCCATCGCGCTGGACGCCGTGGCCCTGATAGAGAGCGGGGCCGGGGCGCTGTGCGCCGCGACCATCGCTGTCACCGCCCCGGAGGAGACCCGGGTGCGCCGGATTATGGAGCGGGAGGGCATCGGAGAGGAGTACGCCCGGGCCCGGATCGCCGCCCAGAAGCCGTCGGCCTGGTTTGAGGCCCGGTGCACTTACACCCTGCGCAACGACGGGGACAAGGCGGCCCTGGAAGAACGGGCGCAGGTGCTGTTCACACAAATTCTTTACAAGGAGGATATATGACATGGAAGAAAAAACTGCGGGCCAGCAGCTG
Source organism: uncultured Oscillospiraceae bacterium (assembly GCA_910587285.1). Lineage (GTDB taxonomy): Bacteria > Bacillota > Clostridia > Oscillospirales > Oscillospiraceae > Enterenecus. The sequence goes on from CAJULM010000010.1 coordinate 66,547, forward strand.
CGGGAGGCGCTGCTGAACCAAAAGAAAAATGGCTGGGACGTGGTGGACGCGGCCACGGAAAAGGCCATCTTCGACTACTGCGAGGGGTACAAGACCTTCCTGGACCGGGGCAAGACGGAGCGGGACTGCGTGGACTACGCCGTGGAGCTGGCCGAGGCCGCGGGCTTCGTCCCCTTTGAGCGGGGGATGGAGCTTCAGCCGGGCGCCAAGGTCTACCGGGTGAACCGGGGTCGGGCGGTGAATCTGGCCGTCATCGGCTCCGCGCCGCTGGATCAGGGCGTGTCCATCAGCGCCTCCCACATCGACAGCCCTCGGCTGGATTTGAAGCCCTCCCCGCTGTATGAGGACAGCGAGCTGGCCTTCCTCAAGACCCATTACTACGGGGGCGTGCGCAAGTACCAGTGGGTGACGATTCCCCTGGAGCTGCGGGGCGTGGTGGCCATGAAGGACGGCTCCATTGTGAACGTGTCCGTGGGCTCCCACCCCGGTGACCCCCTGTTCACCATCGACGACCTGCTGCCCCATCTGGGGGCGGAGCAGTCCAAGAAGCCCTTGGGCGAGGCCATTCCCGCCGAGAGCCTGAATATCCTGGTGGGCAGCCGCCCTCTGAAGGACGACGACGGCAAGGACCGGGTGAAGCTGGCCGTGATGAAGCTGCTTTACGACCACTACGGCATCCGGGAGGCCGACCTTATCTCCGCAGAGATTGAGGCCGTCCCCGCTTTCAACGCAGTGGACATCGGTTTTGACCGCTCCCTCATCGGCGCCTACGGCCACGACGACCGGGTGTGCGGCTACGCGGGCCTGAAGGCCCTGCTGGACCTGGAGGGCGTGCCCGTGCGCACGGCGGTGTGTGTGCTGGCGGACAAGGAGGAGATCGGCTCCGAGGGCGTGAGCGGAATGCAGTCCGCCTTCTTTGAGACCTTCGTGGGCGATTTGTGCGCCAGCCAGAAGGTGCCCCTGCGGGTGTGCCTGGAGAAGTCCTTCTGCCTGTCCACTGATGTGACGGCGGCCTATGACCCCAATTTTGCCGCGAACCTGGTGTATGAAAAGCGCAACTCCGCCTTTGTGAACTACGGCGTGGGCCTGTGCAAGTATACCGGCTCGCGGGGCAAGGGCGGCGCGTCCGACGCTGGGGCGGAGGTGGTGGCCTATGTCCGCCGTCTGCTGGACGACCGGGGCATTCTCTGGCAGATGGCCGAGCTGGGCGCCACCGACAAGGGCGGCGGCGGCACCGTGGCCTGCTACATGGCCAACCGCAACATTGACACCTTAGACGCGGGGGTGCCCGTGCTGAGTATGCACTCCCCCTTTGAGACCGTGTCCAAGCTGGACTGTTATATGACCTACGCCGCCTGTAAGGCGGTGTACGAGGGCTGAGCGTGGTTCGGCTGGCTTCCATCGGCCCGGACAACTGGCGGGAGGAGCTGGCCGTCCGGGAGGGGCAGCGGCGGTTTGTGTCTGATCCGAACCGTCTGCTGGCCCGGGCCTATGCCTATCGGGAACAGGGTGCTCAGGCCAAGCTGATTTTGAATGACGGGACGCCTGTGGGGATGCTGCTGTACCACGACTGGCCCGAGGCGGAGCGGTATGTATTCAGCCAGCTGCTGATCGACGGGCGGTATCAGCGCCAGGGGTTCGGCTTGGAGGCCGCCCGGCTGGCCCTGGAGGAGATGCGCGCCGACGGGCGGTACGCCAAGGTCTGCCTGTGCTACGTGGAGGGGGACGAGCCCGCCCGGCTACTGTATGGGAAGCTGGGCTTTACCCACACCGGCGAGACGGAGGAAGACGAGATCGTCATGGAATTGACGCTGTGATGGATAACAACCCCCTTTTGCGGAAAAGCTACCGCAAAAGGGGGTTGTTTTATGACAGAGGAGACCAAACTGACGGAGCATGGCGACAGCGAGGAGAGCTCCGGCTTTCAGCAGCAGATTGTGGATATGGGGTCCAGCACGGTGAAGACGGAGGACGGCACCATCCACACGCTCACCATCGTAGGCCAGATTGAGGGGCACCAGGAGGCGGCCTCCGGGGCCAAGACCACCAAGTATGAGCACGTGCTCCCCCTGCTCACCGCAGTGGAGGAGAGCGGCGAGGTGGACGGGCTGCTCATCCTGCTCAACACCATGGGGGGAGACATTGAGGCGGGGCTGGCCATCGCGGAGATGATCTCTGGGATGCGCAAGCCTACGGTGTCGCTGGTCCTGGGGGGCGGGCACTCCATCGGCGTACCCTTGGCGGTGGCGGCTAAGGAGTCCTTCATCGTCCCCTCCGGGGCTATGACCATCCATCCCGTGCGGCTCAACGGGCTGGTCATTGGAGTGAGCCAGACCTTTCACTACTTTGAGCGCATTCAGGACCGGATCTGCGCCTTCGTCACCCGCAACAGCCGGATCAGCCGGGAGGACTTTGAGCACCTCATGCTCAACACCGGGGAGATGGCCGCCGACGTGGGCAGCGTCATCTATGGTGAGGAGGCGGTGAAAATGGGGCTGATCGACCATTTGGGCGGCCTGTCCGACGCGCTGGAATGCCTCCACCGGCGAATGCGGGAGGAGAAACAGAGGAAGCAGTGACGGCGCGGGGAAGGCTTCGCCGCCAGCGAGAGGCTTTCATTGCACCCTAAAAATGGTGTTTTTGCCGGAATTAAATTGACAAGCGGGAAAAAGTCATGTAGAATGGGCAAAGAAATAAAATTGGCCCCGTCCTACGCATTTGACCTCTGAGCCGGGGCCATGCCAGCGGGAGACAGAGCAGCAAAGGCGATGGAAGCATGAGAAAAGAAAAAATATCCTCTGCAGTGATCCGGCGTCTGCCGCGATATTACCGCCACTTGGACGACCTGTACCGGGGGGGTATGGTGCGCATCTCCTCCAGTGCGCTGGCCAAGTCCATGGGGCTGACCGCATCTCAAATTCGGCAGGATTTGTCCTGCTTCGGCGGGTTTGGCCAGCAGGGCTATGGCTATAATGTGCAGCGGCTGCGCAGCGAGGTGGCGGAGATTCTGGGCATGAACCGGGACCATACGCTGCTGCTGCTGGGGGCGGGCAACCTGGGCCGCGCCCTCATAGAGAACTTTCCCTTTTCGGCCAGCGGCTTCCGCCTGGTGGCGGCCTTTGACGTGAGCCCCAGCCTGGTGGGCACCAAGCTGGGCGGCATACCCATACTGCATATGGACACGCTGGAGGGATTTCTGCGGGATAACCCCGTCAATGTGGGAGTGCTCACTGTGCCCGCCCGGGTGGCGGTGGAGTCCGCCCGGAGGCTGTGCCAGGGCGGCGTGACTGGAATTTGGAACTTTACCAACGTGGAGCTGCCCGCCCAGGAGATTCCCGGCGTCCGGGTGGAGAGCGTTCACTTTGCCGACAGCCTGCTCACCCTGAGCTATATGATTTCAGAGGAGTCTGTATGAAAAAAAAGCTACTGAGCGTGGTGCTGGCCCTGGCGGCGGTGCTGAGCTGCGCCACCATAGCCTGGGCGGGGGCTCAGGGTGATACGCTGATTACCCTGAGTTACTTGAACGGTACATATCTCGCCGGCCTGAAAACGACCGTTGCTCATGCGGTGGAGCGGGCGTGCCAGCCCATCTATGACGCAGCCTTGGCCAAGGCCGGGCAAGCCTCCGGCAGCGGTACGGGCAGCGGCGGCGTTTGGCTGACCTCCGATGCTCCCGTGGCGGGGGCGGGGGTCTACGGCCACCAAATCACTCTGGCCACCGGTTCGGGGCTGGTGTGGATGGACGGGATGGCGGCGGTGAGCGGCGGCGTGCTGGTGGACGCCACCGTCGGGGCGGAGGTACCCGTGGGCGGCGGGCTGGCCGCCGGGCACCGGTATCTGGCGGGGGAGACTGCTCAGGTGGTGGTGTCGTCCCAGTCCGCCCAGTGGATGATTGAAGGCCAGTGGGCCAACGGCGTGGCGGACACAGTGATTGTCCCGCTGACCTTTGCCGACGTGCCCAGTACCCAGTGGTACTATAACGATGTGCGCTATGTGGTGGAAAAGGGGCTGTTCCAGGGGCTGAGCCAGGACACCTTCGGGCCCAACGGCGCCATGCAGCGGTGTATGATGACCACGGTGCTCCACCGTTTGGCGGGGAAGCCGGAGGTGGGCTATGCCGCCGTGTTTACCGATATTCCGGACGGCCAGTGGTACACCCAGGGGACCATCTGGGCGGCGGGCGCCGGGGTGGTGTCCGGCATGGGGGACGGCAGTTTTGCCCCCGGTTTGGACGTGACCCGCCAGCAGATCGCCGTGATGCTCTATAACTATGCGGTGAAGGCCGGAAAGCCGGTGGGCGCGGCGGGGAGCCTGACGGCCTTTTGGGACCACGCCTCTGTGGCGGCCTGGGCGCAGGACGCCATGGGCTGGGCGGTGGGTGCGGGCATTCTAAACGGCAGCGACGGCGCGCTGCTACCCAACGACAGCGCTACCCGGGCGCAGGTGGCCGCTATGCTCCACCGCTTTCAGAATTGGATGGACCAGCAGACAGGTTGATATGGCCGCGGGCCGGACGGAGACGTCCGGCCCCTTTTGCGCGGCGGGGAAATAACAGTTGAAAAACGGACGGAATGCTGGTATAATGATTAAAACGTTTGTTTGGAAGGAGGCGCGGCCATGGCGGAGGATATGGGCGCGTTGCTGGGGCACAATCAGGTGGAGGGCACGGTGACTGCCGTGCTGTTTCGCAACGAGGAAAACGGATATACGGTGCTCAAGCTGGACTGCGGCGAGAGGGGGGAGATCACGGCGGTGGGCTGTATGCCCGGCGTGGCCCCTGGGGAGAGCCTGGAGCTGGAGGGGACCTGGGGCCGCCATCCCAGCTATGGCGAGCAGTTCAAGGCGGAGGTAGTCACCCGGAGAATGCCCGTGGGGGAGAAGGCGGTGCTGGAATACCTGTCCTCCGGGGCGGTGAAGGGAGTGCGCATGGGGCTGGCCCGGCAGATTGTGGACCGCTTCGGGGAGGAGGCCCTGGCCGTTATTGAGAACGAGCCGGAGCGGCTGGCGGAAATCCGGGGGGTTTCCCCCAAGCGGGCGCGGGCCATCGGAGAGGCCTTCCGGCAGCAGATGGGGATGCGCCGGCTGGCGGAGTTTTTGTCGGAGCACCGCCTTCCCTTGGCGGCCGCCATGCCGCTGTACAATCGCTTTGGCGACTACGCGGTGGAGGTGGTGCGGGACAATCCCTACCTGCTGGCCGACCGCTCTCTGGAAATTCCCTTTGCCCAGGTGGACGTCCTGGCCATCGAGCTGGGGGTAGCGGGGGACGACCCCCAGCGGGTGGAGTCCGCCCTTATCTTCGAGCTGGACCACAACGCGGACAACGGCCACGTCTTTTTGCCTGAGAACAAGCTGCTGGCCGCCACCGCCGCCCTCATCGGAGTGGAGGGGGACTGTCTCGGCCAGGGCCTGGACGGACTGATTGAGCGGGGCGAGGTGGTGAAGGAGGACATCGCCGGGGTGACGGCCTGCTATCCCGCGGGGCTGTACGGCGCGGAGTGCTATGTGGCCATGCGCCTGGGGGAGATGTGCCGCACGGAGATCGCCCCGCCCAAGGGGTTGGGAAAGCTCATCGCCTCCATAGAGCGGGAGCAGGGGATTACTTATGCCAAACAGCAGCGCACGGCGGTGGAGCTGGCCGCCTCCCGCCAGGTGATGCTGCTCACCGGCGGGCCGGGGACGGGCAAGACCACCTCCCTACGGGGGGTGCTGGCCCTGTTTGAGACGCTGGGGCTGGAGACCGCCCTCACCGCCCCCACCGGCCGGGCCGCTAAGCGCATGGGGGAGACCTGCGGGGCGGATGCGGTGACCATCCACCGGCTATTGGAGACGAAGCTGGACCCCTTCACCGGCCAGCTGGCCTTTACCAAAAACCAGGACGACCCCCTGGAGGTGGACGCGGTGATTGTGGACGAGACCTCTATGGTGGACGTATCCCTCATGGCGGCGCTGCTGGCGGCCCTGCGGGGGGACTGCCGCCTGGTGCTGGTGGGCGACCCGGACCAGCTGCCCTCTGTGGGACCGGGGAATGTGCTGGACCACCTGATCCGGTCCAGGGTGGTGCCGGCGGTGTCCCTGACGGAGATTTTCCGTCAGGCCCAGGAGAGCGCCATTGTGATGAACGCCCACGGGGTGAACCGGGGGACGGCGCCCGAGCTGAAAAACACGGGCAAGGACTTCTTCTGCCTGAGCCGGAGGGACGCCGCCCGTACGGTGGACACCATTGTGGAGCTGTGCAAAACCCGGCTGCCCCAGAATATGGGCATCCCGCCCGAGCAGATTCAGGTGCTCACCCCCACCCGGAAGCGGGGGGCAGGCACGGCGGCGCTGAACCGGGCGCTCCAGGAGGCGCTCAACCCCGCCGCGGAGGGCAAGGGGGAGCGGGCCTTCGGTCCCTATGTCTTCCGGGAGGGGGACCGGGTGATGCAGGTGAAGAACAACTACGACCTGTTCTGGGAGGACCCGGACACCGGAGCGAAGGATTTGGGGGTGTTCAACGGGGACATCGGCATCATCCAGGAGGTGACGGTGGGGGGAATCACCGTGTCCTTCGACGGACGCTTGGTGGCCTACCCGCCGGAGTTTTTAGGAGAGCTGGAGCCGGCCTACGCCGTCACGGTGCACAAGGCCCAGGGCAGCGAGTACCGGGCGGTGATTTTGGCGCTGAGCGATGTGCCGCCCTCCCTGCTGGCCCGTGGGGTGCTGTACACCGCCATCACAAGGGCCCGCGAGCTGTTTATTATGGTGGGCAGCGGGGAGCTACTGGCCCAGATGACGGCCAACGACCGCCAGACCCGGCGGTACTCCGCCTTGCGCACCCGCCTGCTGCGGGAGACGGGACAGGAAACTTGAATTTTGGCCCCTTCGCAATCTGCAAAGGGGCTTTTTTCCATCGGCCCAGCTGGGTTGCAAAGGGGAGCGGATTTGTGGTATCATAACCACAAGATAACATGAGCAGGAGAGGAGGGATGGAAATATGCCCAACTGGAGAGAGCTGTTTTCCAGCCCGAAAAAAGCGGCGCTGTCCATCGCCTGTATCGTGGTGATGCTGGTTACGGTGGGGGCGTGTATTGCGGTGTACGCCTTGGGCCAGTCGGAGGCCGAGCCAGAGCCCGGGCCCGGCGCCGAACAGAGCGCCGTCATCGGCGGGGAGCAGGCCCAGAACTTCGCCTTTGCCGACGCGGGGGTGGACCCGGCGGAGGCCACAGCGGTCGCCGCCAAATACGCCCGCTGGGAGGGGCAGTTTGTATATGAGGTGGAGTTTTTGGCGGAAGGCAGCCAGTATGAGTACAAAATTGACGCCTTCGACGGCTCTGTAGTGCACAAGGAGACCAAAGCGGTGAAGCGCCCAGAGGACAGCGCCCCTCCGGCAGAGCTCATCCCCTTGGAGGAGGCCCGGGGCATCGCCCTTACGGACGCCGGGCTGAGCCAAGAGCAGGCGGCCTTCACCCTGGCGGAGCTGGACGAGGAGGGCAGTGTGCCCATATACAAAGTGCGGTTTTTCGCGGGGAATACCCAGTACGATTACGAGATCAACGCCTGGACCGGGGCGGTATACAGCAAGGGCACCGTCGTCTATGTGGGGCAGGGGGGTGAGGCGTCCCCGCCGCCCTCCCCACCGGCAGACAGCAGCGCGCCGGCGGAGACGGCGCCCCAGCCCCAGGTGAGCGCGCCGGCGGCTCCCTCCAGCGGCGTGACACCCCCCAGCGCCCCGGTGAGCGGTGTGGTCCAGGTGGGGGCCGACGAGGCCCGGGATGCAGCGCTTGACCACGCTGGTTTTTCCGCTGGGGAGGTGATGCTCTCCAAGCTCAAGCTGGAGTTTGAGGGCGGCGCGCCGACCTATCAGGTGGAGTTTTACAAGGACGGGGCGCAGTACTCCTACGAGGTCAGCGGGACCACCGGGAAGGTGACGGGATTCCGCCGGGAAAACAGCTGAAAATGGCCTTGACGGGAGAAGATTCTTCCTGTATCCTGAAAGCAGGGAATACCGCCGCAGGGCGGAATTGAGAAAGGATGATACGATGAAAGACCAAAATTGCGGCTACTGTATGCGGGGCGAGCTGTTGGACGCCTTCGGCATCTACATCTGCGAGCTGAGCGTGAGCACATTGATTCTGTTCAAGGAACAGAGCCACCCGGGGCGGTGTATTGTGGCCTACAAAAATCATGTCAGCGAATTGGTGGATATCAGCGATGAGGAGCGCACCGCTTTCTTTGCCGATGTAGCCCGCGCGGCCAAGGCCATCCACGCCGCTTTCCACCCGGACAAGGTGAACTACGGCGCCTATGGCGACACTGGCTGCCACCTCCACTTCCACTTGGTGCCCAAGTACAAGGACGGGTACGAGTGGGGCGGCGTGTTCGAGATGAATCCGGGCAAAAGGACGCTGACCCAAGAGGAATATGACGAGATGATCGAGAAAATCAAAGCCAACCTGTGACTTTGATTGAGGGAATGACAAGTCGAGGCGGCGTGTAATTCCTGAAAAAAGCCCACCACCTTTGTTTTGCGAAAAGGCGGCGCGTCCCGACGAAGTGATGGGATAGAGGACGAAACAGGATAGAAGGAATTGCGCATTACGGCTATGGCATACCTCCGCTTAAAACATTGACAAAGACGCGCAGAGCGTGAAAGAGGGCAGCACGGAAAGTGCTGCCCTCTTTCATACGCAAACTGCGGATAAGCGTTGTCTTCAAAACACAGGCTTTATCCAAGACACCAACTTCAGGAACAGAAAAGCGCCAATTTCTTGATTTTCAAATCGAAAATCCAATGAAATTGACGCTCTCTGTGGCACCCCGAACTGGATTCGAACCAGCGGCCTACCGCTTAGGAGGCGGTCGCTCTATCCATCTGAGCTATCGGGGCGTGTATAAAATTATATCCCGCAAATGAGGGGCCGCCTATGATTTAGGAGGAGACCGTTTCCTCTCGCGCTTTTGCGGAGCTGACGCGAGACGGCGGCCACTTAGCACAAGCTCTATTGTACTCAATTTTTTGTCTTCTGTCAATGCGGCACAATAAAAATCTTGGAAAGACCGGGAATTCTGCCTTTCCGACTGTTGCAATTAAAGGGATCAGGGGATATAATACATACTTGTGTGTAAAGAAATCATTCCATATTCAGATAGAAGGTACGGATATGCAAAACGAAAAGCTGAGAAATATTGCAATCATCGCCCACGTTGACCACGGTAAGACCACCCTGGTGGACGAGATGCTCAAGCAGGGCGGCATCTACCGGGAGAACCAGGCCACCGTGGACCGGGTGATGGACTCCAACGACCTGGAGCGGGAGCGGGGCATCACCATCCTGGCCAAGAACACCGCCGTCCACTACAAGGACACCAAGATCAACATCGTGGACACCCCGGGCCACGCCGACTTCGGCGGCGAGGTGGAGCGCAT
>CAJULM010000011.1:0-22725 GCA_910587285.1 uncultured Oscillospiraceae bacterium
GCGAAAGCGACCGAGCCGCCCTGACCGCTTCGCAGCGTGACAACGTCGTCGCAAGCTCCTTCTTTCCCCACAATCAGCTCCCACGAAAGTTCGAGCCCGCTTATCAAATTATAAGGAGAGACTACCATGAAAACGTTCTGGAAAGCCCTTGGCATCGCCGCCCTGGCCGCCGTCGTCCCCGTCCGCTTCAAGAAGAACGAGGAGACCGGCAAAAAGACCTTCCAGTCCCTGCTGTGGAAGCTGGATGTCACGCCCAACCCGGACCACTCCAGCACCCAGATCGACCTGGCCTTGATGGAGGGCGTCGTCACCGGCCCCATCTTCAACGCCATATCCGCCAAGAAGGAGGCCGCCCTGTTCGCCGACGACGAGCCGGACGCCGCCGTGGTGGCCGCTGACGAGGCCCAGATGGCCGCAGATGAGGCCCAGATGGCGGCGGATGAGGCTCAGGCTGCCGCAGACGAGGCCATAGAGGCCGATTTTGACCCCGAATTTTAAGGGGAGGAAACCGCACAAATGAAACAATTCCTGAATGAGTTCAAGCAGTTCATCGCCCGGGGAAACGTGATGGACATGGCCGTGGGCGTTATCATCGGCGGGGCGTTCAACGGCATCATCACCTCCCTCATCGACTGCGTCATCAACCCCATCCTGGGGATGGTCGCCGGGGACGGGACGGCGCTGGCCGGTTCGCTGTCCTTCTCCCTGCCCGGCGGGGGCGAGCTGCTGCTGGGCAGCTTCCTCACCTCCGTGCTCAACTTTTTGGTGATGGCCTTTGTGGTGTTCTGCCTGGTGAAAGGGCTGAACAGGCTCCACCGGAAAAAGGAGGAGGCCCCCCCTGCCCCGCCGGCGCCCTCGGCAGAGGAAACACTGCTGACGGAAATTCGCGATTTATTAAAGGAGAACCAAAGCAATGCCTGAATCACAGACCAACCAGCCGCAGGAAAGCGGCTATGTTCCCGCGTCCTTTGAAAAGCGCACCGCCGCTTGGATGGGCATCGCCTATGCCCTCATGTTCCTCTTTGTGGTGGATTTCGCCATCTACACCGGCGGCCGGGAGCTGCCCGGCACCTTTCCGCTGTTTTTGGTGCCGGTGTCCGTGGCCCTGGCCGTCGTCACCGGCCGCCGCCTGAAGCTGAAAACCTGCCCCGGCGGCACCGCCTGCGGCGTGTTCGCCCTCACCCTGTCCGCCGCCGGTGTCCTGTTCGGCCTGATCCTGGGCTGGCCCGCCCTGCTGGCCGCCTTCCAGCGGTAGGCCATGCGTACCCTCATAGAGACCGGGCTGGCCCAGCTGGGGCTGGCCCCACAGAGCCCCCCATCCGCCCCCGCCCAGTTGGAGCGGTTCGGGGGCCTTTTGCTGGAAAAAAACCGGGTGATGAACCTCACCGCCATCACCGACCCCGCGGACGTGGCCACCCTCCATATGCTGGACTGCGCCGCCCTGCTCACCTGTGGGGCGTTTGCCGGAAAAACCCTCATCGACGTAGGCACGGGGGCGGGCTTCCCCGGCGTGCCCCTCAAAATTTTGGAGCCCACCCTCTCCGTCACCCTGCTGGACGCGCTGGGCAAGCGGGTGGACTGGCTCAACGAGACCGCTGCCGCCCTGGAGCTGAAGGACATCGCCGCCGTCCACGGCCGGGCGGAGGAGGCAGGCCGGGACCCCGCCCTGCGGGAGCGCTTCGACTTCGCCACCGCCAGGGCGGTGGCCGAGCTGCGGGTGCTGTGCGAGCTGTGCCTGCCCTTTGTGCGGCCGGGGGGCTTCTTCCTGGCCATGAAGGGGACGGACTGCGGGGAGGAGCTGGACCGGGCCCTGCCCGTCATCCAAGCCCTGGGCGGCACGGCGGAGGGCTGGCGGGATTACGCCATCCCCCACACCCACGTCAGCCACCGGGTCATCATCGTGAAAAAAACTGCGGAAACCCCGTCTCAATACCCCCGGCGGTGGGCTAAAATACAAAAGGCAGTTCCATTCCCCCCCCTCTGAGGGAAGAACGAAAAACCGTCACATTTTTGAAAATTTTTTTAGAAATTTGTTGTCATTTTTCCCTCCGTGTGCTATCATTTTCATATGTATCGGAAGGAGGCTGTTCCATGGGCGCCGCCATTATGATCACATCGGGAAAGGGCGGAACGGGGAAAACCTCCCTCACCGCCGGCGCGGCCTCCTGCCTGGCCGCCCTGGGCCACCGGGTGCTGTGCATCGACCTGGACATCGGCCTGCGCAATCTGGATCTGGTGCTGGGCCTGTCCGACCGGGCGGTGATGGATTTCTCGGACGTGATGGAATACCGCTGCTCGCTGCTGTCCGCCTGCGTGGAGCAGCCGGAAATCAAGGGCCTGTACCTGCTCACCGCCCCCCTCAGCCCCGACGGGCTGGAGGCCGAGCGCTTCTGCCAGGTGGTAGCGGACGCCAAGGATTGCTTTGACTTCGTATTCATGGATTCCCCCGCCGGACTGGGGGGCGGCTTTCAGCTGGCCCTGGGGGCGGCCGACCGAGCCGTCGTGGTGTCCGCCGTGGACCCCGCCGCCCTGCGGGACGCCCAGCGCACCGTGGCCGAGCTCCACGCCCTGCCCCAGCTCCACCTGGTCATGAACCGGGTGCAGCCCAAGCTCATCCGAAAGCTGCGCACCTCCATCGACAGCGCCATGGACGCCGCCGGCCTGCCCCTCTTGGGGGTGGTCCCTGAGGACCCGGCCGTCACCTTGGCCGCCGCAGCCGGCGTACCCCTGGTGCTAACCACTTACAAGGGGGCGGCCCCGGCGTATCTCAACATTGCCAAACGAATTTTAGGCCAGCGCGTGCCCCTGCTGCGGATTCGCTGACTCAAAATAGATTTTCCAAGCAAAACAATCTCAAAATCTGAGCGGGAAGCAGGCCCGCCCAATACCACCCAGAAAGGAAGGGGTCATATGAACATCGCTCTGATGAGCCACGACAACAAAAAGGAGCTCATGGTCCAATTCTGCATTGCCTACTGCGGCATTCTCTCCAAGCACACCGTCTGCGCCACCAGCAATACCGGCAAGCAGGTTGCCGAGGCCACCGGCCTGCCGGTGCAGCTGTTCCTGGCCCACACCCAGGGCGGCAGCCAGCAGATCGGCGCCCGCATCGCCTATGACGAGATCGACATGGTGCTGTTCTTCAACGACCCCAACTCCGATGAGCTGGAAAAGGACCTGCACTACATCATCAATTTGTGCGACCAGCACAACGTCCCCATCGCCACCAATGCCGCCACCGCCGAGATGCTCATCCACGGTCTGGCCCGGGGGGACCTGGACTGGCGGGAGATTCTCAAGCCGACCAAGCCGTTGAAGGTGTAAAGAAGCGCGAGGGTAGACACATAGGCCCGGATGGACCGGAGCGAGGGGCAAAACCCAGGCGGGCACGGCCCGCCGGATTTGCCCCGAGTCGGAAGGAAGCCGGGCCGTATATGTGTTCAACCCGAGCGTGACAACAGAGAAACGCGGATGGCTGCCTCTCGTTCAGGAAAGGCTTTCCAGCGTATGATACAACAAAGGAGACCTACCCATGGCAAAACAAAAACCCCGGACTCTGTCCGGCTTTATGGAGCTGCTCCCCGCGCCCCAGGCCCAATTTGAGCGCATGGTCGAGCTGATGCGCCAATCCTACGCCCTCTATGGCTTCACCCCCCTGGACACCCCCGTCATCGAGGCCAGCGAGGTGCTGCTGGCCAAGGCCGGCGGCGAGACGGAAAAGCAGATCTACCGCTTCAACAAGGGGGACAGCGACTTGTCCCTCCGCTTTGACCTCACCGTCCCCCTGGCCAAATACGTGGCCCTGCACTACGCCGAGCTGTCCTTCCCCTTCCGCCGGTTCCAGATCGGCAAGGTCTACCGAGGAGAGCGGGCCCAGCGGGGCCGCTTCCGGGAGTTCTACCAGGCGGACATCGACGTGATCGGCGACGGAAAGCTGGACATCGTCAACGAGGCGGAAATCCCCGCCATCATCTATCAGACCTTCACCAGCCTGGGGCTGCGCCGCTTCCAGGTCCACGTGAACAACCGCAAGGTGCTCAGCGGGTTTTACGCCATGCTGGGCCTGACCGAGAAATCCGGCGACATCATGCGGGTGGTGGATAAGCTGCCCAAAATCGGCGCGGAGAAGGTGCGGGAGCTGCTCACCGGCGATGGGCTGGCCCTTTCTGGAGAGCAGGCGGATGAGATTTTGAAGTTCATCTCCATTACAGGAAGTAATAATACGGTGCTTTCCGCCCTAAAGGAATACTGCGGCCGCCACGAGCTGTTCGACCAGGGGCTGGACGAGCTCTCCGCCGTGGTAAAGTACCTGGGGACCTTCGGCGTGCCGGAGGAGAACTTCGCCGTGGACCTCACCATCGCCCGGGGGCTGGACTACTACACCGGCACCGTGTACGAGACCTTCATGCTGGACCACCCGGAGATCGGCTCCATCTGCTCCGGCGGGCGGTATGACAACTTAGCGGAATATTATACTGACAAACAACTGCCCGGCGTTGGCATATCCATCGGCCTCACCCGGCTGTTCTACGTGCTCCAGGAGCAGGGATACTTAAACGGCGCACTCCTCACCGCCCCGGCGGACGTGCTGGTGCTGCCCATGACGGACGACCTCTCCCCCGCCATCGCCCTGGCCACCGCGCTGCGCGGGGCGGGCATCCGTGCCCAGCTGTACACCGAGCAGAAGAAGTTCAAGCAGAAGATGTCCTACGCCGACAAGCTGGGCGTCCCCTACATCCTGTTATTAGGGGAGGATGAAATTACTCAGGGGAAAGCCTCTCTGAAGGATATGCGCACCGGGGAGCAGGAGCTACTCAGCGCGGCGGAGATCATTGAGCGGATTCGCCTGGCCCTGGCCGGCAGCGCCGCCCAAGCCCCCATCCGGGAACCGGAAAATTAAATCCTAACTGTAATATATTGTTTTTATATTGCGATTGGTGATGAGATTGAAAAAGAAGGGATTCCTCCTCGCCGGAGCGGCCTCCGCAGTCATCGCCCTGCTCTGCCTGTGGTACACCCGGCCCCAGACGTGGGTGGAGATTACCGGGGAGGACGCGGAGGTGCTGTTCGCCAGCCTCACCATGGCCGACCCGGACTGGGAGGCGGAGACTGCCGAGGAAAAGCTGGGCTACCTGCACTGGCAGGTCAAGCAGAACGACCCCAGGCGGGAGGAGGCAGGCGAAAAGCTCCTCCAGGTGCTGAAACGGTACACCTTCCGGGCCAGCCTGAACAGCCTGATGCCTCGGGACGGGATCTCCATGGGGTGGCGGGACGACATCACCGCCGCCATCACCTGGGGAGAGGGCAACAGACAATTCTTCTATTTCGGCGAAAGCGGAAAGATGATCTCCCACAATGGCTGGGGCTATGACATCTATTACTGCGACCCGGCCCTGTTCTACGAGCTGGTGGAAATTGTACGGACGTATGGTGTCCCTGAGGAAGCCACAGGTTGACTCAGGGTTATCAAATAACAAGACTATACAAATTGGAGATGATTCCAATGGTTCAATCACGCACCCATACCTGCAACGACCTGCGCATAGAACACGTAGGCCAGCAGGTGAAGCTTGTGGGCTGGATGGAGAATATCCGGGAGGTGGGCCAGAACCTGGCCTTTGTGGTGCTCCGGGACTTCTACGGCACCACCCAGATCGTCCTGGAGAGCGAGGAGATGATGGCGGCCGTCAAGGGGCTGAACAAGGAGTCCACCCTCTCGGTGGAGGGCGTGGTCCGGGAGCGGGACAGCAAGAACCCCAAGCTGCCCACCGGCGACATTGAGGTGGTGCCCGCCAAAATCGAGGTGCTGGGCCGCTGCCGCCACAACGAGCTGCCCTTCCCCATCAACCGCAGCCGGGAGGCCGACGAGTCCACCCGGCTGAAGTACCGCTATCTCGACCTGCGCAACCCCGAGGTGAAGAACAACATCATCCTCCGGTGCCAGGTGGTGGCCGCCCTGCGCGCCGCCATGACCGACGAAGGCTTTTTGGAGATCACCACCCCCATCCTGACCGCCTCCTCCCCGGAGGGGGCCCGGGACTACCTGGTGCCCTCCCGCAAGCACCCGGGTAAGTTCTACGCCCTGCCTCAAGCCCCCCAGCAGTTCAAGCAGCTGCTCATGGCCTCCGGCTTCGACAAGTATTTCCAGATCGCCCCCTGCTTCCGGGACGAGGACGCCCGGGGCGACCGCTCGCCCGGCGAGTTCTACCAGCTGGATATGGAGATGGCCTTCGCCAGCCAGGACGACGTATTCGCCGTGCTGGAGCGGGTCCTCCCCCCCATTTTTGCCAAGTACGGCAAGTACAACATCGCCTCTCAGGCGCCGTTCCAGCGCATCCCCTATTTGGAGGCCATGGACAAGTACGGCTCCGACAAGCCCGACCTGCGCATTGACCTGACCCTTACCGACGCCACACAACTGCTGGCCGGGTGCGGCTTCGGGCCCTTTGAGGGGAACACCGTCAAGGCCATCGTGGTGTCCGGCTTTGAGGGCACCCGGAAGCAGATCGACGGCATCTGCAACGAGGTGGAGGTCCAGTCGGGCAACAAGGCGTACTGGTTCCGCTACGATGAGAAGGGTGAAATCGTGGGCGGCATCGCCAAATTTGTCCAGCCCATCAAGGATCAGGTGGTGGAGGCCCTGGGGCTGACCCCCGGCTGCTTCGTGGGGCTGACGACGGGCAAGCTGCTCGCCGCCCAGAAGACGGCGGGCGTGCTGCGCAACAAGCTGGGCGCCTTCTGCCCCGGCCACATGGACGTGGAGCGGTACGAGTTCTGCTGGATCGTGGACTTCCCCATGTACGAGATCGGGGAGGAGAGCGGCGAGCTGGAATTCTGCCACAACCCCTTCTCTATGCCCTCCGGCGGGCTGAGCACCATCGAGAAGGCCATCGCGGGCGAAATCGACCCGCTGAGCATCACCGCCGACCAGTACGACCTGGTGTGCAACGGCGTGGAGCTGTCCTCCGGGGCGGTGCGGAACCACGACCCGGAGATCATGATCAAGGCGTTTCAGCTGGTTCGGCTGGGCGAGGACGACGTGATGGCCAAGTTCCCAGCTATGTACAACGCCTTTACCTACGGCGCACCCCCCCACGCGGGCATCGCGCCGGGGGTGGACCGCATGGTGATGCTACTCACCGGGGAGGAATCCATCCGGGAGGTCATCCCCTTCCCCATGAACAAGAACGCCCAGGACTTGATGATGGGCGCACCGTCCGTTGTGGACCAAAAGCAGCTGGATGAACTGAACATCACCTGCACCGCCAAAGAGGAAGAATAAGAGCGCCCATCATTGGGGCCCCCGCAAAAGCGTCTTTCCGCTTTTGTGGGGAGAGGAGGCACAGCGGAGCAGACGAGCTTTCGCCAAAGGCGGAATCGAGTAAGCGCAGCTTGTGCCGACGAGGGCGCGCCGTCCGTTGTGGACCAAAAGCAGCTGGACGAGCTGAACATCGCCTGCACCGCCAAAGAGGAAGAATAAAAAAGTTCCCCCTCCTGTCAGGAGGGGGAACTTTTTTCCTCACACCCTATTCGCATGACCTTCTTGATATCAGAGCCCATTGCGGCGGTCCAGCCGGCAAAGAACGTAGCTCGCAAAAGCTTGCTGATATGTGCCACTTCCCGTTCGCATAATTCGCTGTCCAGGAATTCGTCAAATGCTTTATCAAACTCAATTTCGTTCATGATATCACCCCCTCATATTGTATATTATCTAATATGAATTGTCAATATTAGGTCGGCAATCATGCTATGATGAGGCAGGTGATAATATGAAGCCACTGAAGACACGTATCAGCATTACGCTGGACGACCCTATTTATCAAAAAATCAAAGGACTGGCCGAATACGATGACCGATCCGTTTCCAGCTATATCAACCTCGCCCTGCGGGATCACCTGAAACGGCTGGAACAGGAGGAAGAAGAATAAGAAAAAGCGCCGGGATAACCCGGCGCTTTTCTCATTTCAGCTTCTGCCATTCCCCCACCGCCAGCTCATCGCAGCGGTTGTTATAAAGGTTGGAGGCGTGCCCCTTGACCCAGTGGAGGGTGACGGTGTGGGTCTCGCACAGCTCCAGCAGCCGCTCCCACAAATCGGGGTTCAGGGCGGGCTTTTTGTCGGCCTTGACCCAGCCCCGGGCCCGCCAGCCCTTGGCCCAGCCCTTTTCCAGCGCGTCGATGACGTACTTGGAGTCGGAATACAGCTCCACCGCGCAGGGCTCCTTCAGCGCCTCCAAACCCCGGATCACAGCCGTGAGCTCCATGCGGTTGTTGGTGGTGTTGCGCTCCCCCCCGCTGAGCTCTTTTTTGTATTCGCCAAACATCAGGATGGCTCCCCAGCCGCCGGGGCCGGGGTTGCCGGAGCAGGCGCCGTCGGTGTATAACGTGACTGTTTTCATCGGCAGAAATTCCTTTCTCCTTCGGGTGTGGCCGGATGGGTTATCTCCCTTTCCCGTATCGGGAAGCGTGCGCTTTGCCTACTTTCTCTCGCATGAGAGAAAGTAGGTCGCCGAAGGCCGTCCCTCGCGGGAGGCGAGCCGCCGAAAGCCGGCACCTTCGTCACTCCTCCGCGGGAGAGGTATCCTCCTTTTCTGCCAAAGACAGGGCGATCACTCTATCGCCCTCATCCTTAAAGCGCATGACGATCACACCCTGGCTGGACCGGCCGCAAATCCGGATGGCGTCCACATCGGTGCGGATCAGCGTGCCGGACTGGGTCACCAGCAGCAGATCCTCGCTGCCGTCCACCACCTTCACCCCCACAACAGGGCCGGTCTTGTCCGTCAGCCCATAGTTTCGGATGCCGTGGGCTCCCCGGTTGGTCACACGGTAGTCCTCCACCGGGGAACGCTTGCCGTAGCCGTTCTCCGTGATGGTGAGCACCGCGCACCCCGGCTTGGCCCGGGCGGCGCCCACCACGTAGTCCCCCGGGCGCAGGCGGATGCCCCGCACGCCGGCGGCAGTGCGGCCCATCACCCGCACCTGCTCCTCGTCAAAGCAGACAGCCATTCCGTTGTGGGTGGCGATGAGCAGATTCTGGCTGCCGTTGGTCTCCTTCACCTCAATGAGCTCGTCGTCCTCGTCCAAGGTTATCACCCGCAGGCCGTTGTTGCGCAGGTTTTTCAGAGAGGCCGCATCCAAGCGCTTCACCGTCCCGTTTCGGGTGAACATGGTCAGATAGCGCGGCTGCTCTCCCTCGCCGATGTCTCTGGTGTGGATCATGGCGGCCACCTTCTCCCCCGACTCCACCTGGAGAACGTTGACGATATTGGTGCCCCGGGCCGTGCGGCCCGCCACAGGAATCTCATAGCCCTTTTTCCGGAATACCCGGCCCTTGTCGGTGAAGAACAGGATATGGTCGTGGGTGGAGGCGGTGAACACAGTGTTCACGTAGTCCTCCTCCCGGGCCGTCATGCCCTTTCGGCCCATGCCGCCCTTGCCCTGGGCGGCGTACTCGCTGGCGCTGGTGCGCTTGATATAGCCCCCCTCCGTCATGGTAAAGACGGACTGCTCCTCCTCAATCAAATCTTCGATATCAATTTCATCGGCCACGTCCTGAATCTCCGTGATCCGCTTGTCGCCAAACTTGTCCCGGATGGCGATCAGCTCGTCCTTGAGCACGCCCCGCAGCTTCTCCTCGCTGGCAAGAAGCTCGTTGTAGTAGGCGATTTTCTCCTCCAGCTCCTTGTACTCCGCCTCCAGCTTTTCCCGGTCCAGCCCCTGCAAACGGCGCAGCTGCATCTCCAAAATGGCCTGGGTCTGCACCTCGTCCAAGCTGAAGCGCTCCATCAGGCGCTGCTTGGCGTCGTCATAGCTGGTGCGGATGATGTGGATGACCTCGTCGATGTTGTCCTGGGCCACCAGCAGACCCTCTAACAGATGGGCGCGCTCCTGGGCCTTGCGCAGATCGTATTGGGTGCGGCGGCGGATGACCTGCTCCTGGAAGGCGATGTACTCGTCCAGAATGTTCCGCAGGGACAAAATCCGGGGCTGCTTTTGGTCGTCCACCAGGGCCAGCATGATGATGGAGAAATTGGACTGCATGGCGGTCTGCTTGAACAGCTTGTTCAGCACTACCTGGGGATTGGCATTCTGCTTGAGCTCGATGACGATGCGCATTCCGTTGCGGTCCGTCTCGTCCCGCAGGTCGGAGATGCCCTCCAGCCGCTTGTCCTTCACCTGGTCGGCGATGTTGCGGATCATCTGCCGCTTGTTCACCTGGTAGGGCAGCTCGCTGACGATGATGCGGGTGCGGTCCTTGCCGAAGGTCTCAAACTCCGTTCGGGCCCGGAGCACAATTTTGCCCCGACCGGTGGCATAGGCCGCCCGGATGCCCGCCCGGCCCATAATGATGCCCTTGGTGGGAAAATCCGGACCCTTAACGTGCTCCATCAGGTCGGCCAGGGTGGCATGCTCGTTGTCCAGCACACAGATGGCCGCGTCGATCACCTCCCCCAGATTGTGGGGGGGGATGTTGGTGGCCATGCCCACGGCGATGCCGGAGGAGCCGTTCACCAACAGGTTGGGGAAGCGGCTGGGCAGCACCCGGGGCTCTTTGCGGCTTTCATCGTAGTTGGGGTCCCAGTTTACCGTGTCCTTGTCGATATCCCGGAGCATCTCGTTGGCCACACGGGCCAGGCGGGCCTCGGTATACCGGGGGGCGGCGGGGGGATCGCCGTCCACGTTGCCAAAGTTTCCGTGGCCCTCCACCAACGGGTAGCGCATGGAAAACTTCTGGGCCAGACGGACCACCGCGTCGTAGATGGACGCGTCCCCGTGGGGATGATACTTGCCCATCACGTCGCCCACGCAGGTGGCGGACTTTTTAAAAGGTTTGTCGGAGGTCAGCCCGCTCTCATACATGGAGTAGAGAATCCGGCGGTGAACGGGCTTCAGCCCGTCCCGCACGTCGGGCAGGGCACGGCCCACGATGACGCTCATGGCATACTGCTTGTAGCTCTCCGCCATCTCCCCCACCAGCTCTGACTCGGTAATGATTTGGTTTGGAAATGCGATATCTTCCGGCTTATAGTTTCGGTTGTGTCCCATAATGACCTCCGCTTATGTGATCGAGCCACCGCTTTGCGGCGGCTGGGCTTCTGTTCTCGCTCCGCTCCAAGGTCTCGCCTTCGGCCCGGTCGGCGCTGTCCGCTTCTCTGCGCTTCTCAATAATCCAGGTTCGTGGCATAGCGGGCGTTTTGTTCAATCCACTCCTTGCGGGGCTCCACCTTTTCCCCCATCAGCACGGTGAAAATGTGGTCCGCCGCCACCGCGTCCTCCAGAGTGATGCGCCGCAGGCTGCGCCGCTCCGGGTCCATGGTGGTCTCCCACAGCTCCTCCGGGTCCATCTCGCCCAGACCCTTGAAGCGGCTGATGTCCACCTTCACGTTGGGGTTATCCCCCCGCAGCTCGGCGGAAATCTTGTCCCGCTCCTCGTCGGAGTAGGCCACCCGCTGGGTCTTACCCCGGGTGATTTTGTACAGGGGCGGCACGGCGGAATAGACGTATCCCCGCTCAACCAGCGGGCGCATATAGCGGAAGAAAAAGGTGAGCAGCAGGGTGCGGATGTGGGCGCCGTCCACGTCGGCATCAGACATGATGACAATCTTGTGATAGCGCAGCTTCTCAATATTAAATTCCTCCCCAATGCCCGCGCCCAGACCAAGGACCAGGGGATAGAGCTTATCGTTGCCATAAATCTTGTCCGCCCGTGCCTTTTCCACGTTGAGCATTTTGCCCCACATGGCCAAAATGGCCTGGAAGCGGCTGTCCCGCCCGTCAATGGCGGAGCCGGCGGCGGAGTCGCCCTCTACGATATACAGCTCGCACAGGGCCGGGTCGCGCTCGTTGCAGTCCTGGAGCTTGTCAGGCATCTGCCCCGACTCCAGGGCGGTTTTGCGCCGGACGGATTCCCGGGCCTTTCGAGCGGCCTCCCGAGCGCGGCTGGCCATAAGAGCCTTTTCCAAAATGGCCTTGCCTACGGCGGGGTTTTCGTCCAGAAATTGGTCCAGCTTGTCGCTCACCACGTTGTTCACCAGGGTGCGCATTTCGCTGTTGCCCAGCTTGGCCTTAGTCTGGCCCTCGAATTGGGCTTCGGTGAGCTTCACGGAGATAACGCAGGTCAAGCCCTCCCGGCAGTCGTCGCCGGACACTTTTTCCTCATTCTTCAAAATCCCCGCCTTTTTGCCGTAGGCGTTGAGCACGCTGGTGAGGGCGCGCTTCAAGCCCTCCTCGTGCATTCCGCCCTCCGGGGTGTGGACGTTGTTGGCAAAGGAGACAATGATCTCATTGTAGCTGTCCTCGCTGTACTGCATGGCGATCTCCGCCATGGAGTCCTCCCGGCTGCCCGCCATATAGATGATCTTCTCATGGAGGGGGGTTTTGTTCTGATTGATAAACGTGACGAACTCCCGAATGCCGCCCTGATAGCGCATATCCTCCTCCGCCTCCCTGCCGGGGCGGCGGTCGGCCATGAAAATGCGCACGCCGGCGTTCAAAAACGCCTGCTCCCGCATCCGGCGGTGGAGGGTCTCATAGTCGTACTCCGTGTCCTCAAACATCTCGGGGTCCGGCTTGAACATCACCTCAGTGCCCGTCTTATCCGTGGTTCCTATCACGGTCATCTCCTGGGTCATATTGCCCCGGGAGAATTTCACCTCGTAAATCTGGCCATTTTTGTGGACGCGCACCTCCATCCACTCGCTCAGGGCGTTGACCACGCTGCCGCCCACGCCGTGCAGGCCGCCGGACACCTTATAACCGCCGCCGCCGAACTTGCCCCCAGCGTGAAGGACGGTATACACCACCTCCAGGGCGGGCCGGCCGGTCTGGGCCTGGATGTCCACAGGGACGCCGCGGCCGTTGTCCGTCACCCGGATGACGTCGCCCTCCAAAATCTCCACCGTGATATGGTCGCAGTAACCCGCCAGTGCCTCGTCGATGGCGTTGTCCACGATCTCATACACCAAGTGGTGCAGGCCGGAGCTGGACGTGGAGCCGATATACATACCGGGGCGCTTACGCACCGCCTCCAGCCCCTCCAGCACCTGAATTTCCGACGCGCCGTACTCGTGGTCGGTCTGAGTAGCGTTCATTCCGTTTGGTTCGTTCATGGTATTTCGTTCTTCAGACATAATTTTCCTCCGCTAATCTATGCTTGTGGGAGCAGCCGCCCCCTCCCGCAGTTCAATCTTCTGCGCAGCAGTCCTCGTCCGGGATAAAATCCAAATCGTCCCCATCGCAGTACTCCACGCCGCCGTCCTTACCCAAAACCTCCGTGGCCCGCATCCGCCGCCTGTCCTTGGCCGCTTCCACGTTTTGGTGGATCAGCTCCTTGACCTCACGGGGCCTTTTCACATTCTTCAAATCCAGGTGGGGCATACTCTTGTCCGACGAGTGGACGCACACCGTCCCCACCCCGAAAATCCGCTGGCCCAGGCTCATGGTCAGCTCCAGGTCCTGCACCCGGTAGAGCAGCACCTCGTCCGACTTCAGGTTGAGAAAGCCCTTTTCACAGAAAAGCCGGTCCTCGCTGAGACGGTAACGGGTGAAGGACAAGGGCATTCCCAGCACCCGCCTGCGGTCTTTCCACAGATATTCAATGGCGTTCATTCTCACATTCTCCTCCTTGATTGATGCCGGCGGACAGTTCCCGCGCCGCCCGGGCCGACAGGGCGGCCGAGGACAGCGGCGTGATATAGACCGCAGGGGGGCCCTTCCTCTCCTGAACCACCACAAAAGAGCGGGGCAAATCGTCCCCCACAGCGGTGACGCGGCCCTCCCGCTCCGCCCTGTCCAAAAGGCGGCGGGTGCGGAAGGACCAGGTGGTGTTGTCCAAATCGAAGATGCCGATCACGTCCCGGCCGCGGACCATGACGTTTTGGCCTAAATGAAGATACATTTTAACGTGCCTCGAAATAGGGGTCATCGGTGCGGCCAGCCAAGTAATCCATCGAAACATTGTAAATGTCCGCCATTTTAACCAACGCAGTCATTTTAGGTTCAGCCCCTTCAACTTCATAGCGGCAATAGGTGCGCAATGTCAAATTAAGTTTTCTTGCAACTGTTTCCTGTGACCACCCATGCTCCATCCTCAACTCTTTTAACCGTATTGACAAAGCACCCATTAAGCTCACTTCTCCTATTGACAATAAATATTTTTTTATATATAATTAGTTAGACAAAAATTTATATAAAGGATGATTACTTTGAATCAATTTTTGGAAAGCCTTTTCAGGTGCTCCATGGAAAGCCAAAAATCCTATCTTGGCCGGGACGAACTCCGGGATTACCGCGCCGCCGCCTATGAGGAAGAAAGATTAAAAGGACAGCTTGAGCGGCTTTTAGAGGACGACCTTCTCAAAGAATTCAAGCTGTATATAGATAACAGCGAGGAAGCACATTGGATTGACAGTATTTCCGCCTTCCGCAGAGGGTTGGCTATAGGACTGCAATTAGGCGCGTTTTCCATGTCGGAATACTAACCTATCCAACCAACGCCCCGTCCTTTACGTGAAACGCTTTGCCATCCCGCAGCCGCGCCAGCTTTTCCTCCTCGCAACAGGTGATGAACACTTGGCCGGAGGTGATACGGTTGAGGACAAACTCCTGGCGGCGGGCGTCCAGCTCGCTGAGCACGTCGTCCAAAAGAAGGACCGGCCATTCCTCCGTCTCCTGGCGGAAGATATCCCGGGCCGCCAGCTTCAGCGCAAGGGCCGCCGTCCTGGTCTGGCCCTGGGAGGCGTAGGCCTTGGCGGACTCCCCGTTGATTTCCACCGCCAGCTCGTCCTTGTGGGGGCCGGACAGGCAGCTTTTGCTGGCGATCTCCGCCGCCCGGTGGGCCTCCTGGTGGGCCAGCAGCTGGGGGAGGATGGCTTTGGGCGGGGCCTCCGGGTCAGTGACGGCGGACACCGTCTCATACCGCAGGGCCAGCCTTTCCCTCCCTCCGGAGCAGTCGGCGTGTATATCCGGCGCGGCCTGGTTCAGCCGCTTGACAAAGTGGGCCCGATAATGAATCAAAACCGCTCCGCACTGGGCCATGCGCAGAGAAAAGTCGTCTAAAGTATCCAACAGGCCAGGGCACTGCTCGCTGTCCTTTAAAATCCGGGTTTTGTGCTGGTACAGCCGCCGGTACTCCCCCAGGGCCTGGGCGTACCGGGGCCGGAGCTGACAGATGCAGCCGTCCAAAAACCGCCGCCTCGCCTCCGCCCCTTCCCGGATGAGATACAGATCCTCCGGGCAGAACAGCACCGTATTTAACAGGCCGGACAGCTCCCCCGCCGTCTTCAGCTTCACGCCGTTGGAGCACAGCTGCCGCCGGATCCCCCGGTGGAGGCCCGCCTCCAAAATCAGCGCCCGCCCCCGGCTGGTCACCTCCGCCTTGAGAAAAGCGTGGTCCACGTCATGGCGGATCAACTCCCGGTCATACCGCGCCCGGTGGGAGGAGGCGGCAGAGAGATAGGCGACGGCCTCCAGCAGATTGGTCTTGCCCTGGGCGTTTTCTCCCACAATCACATTGACGCCGGGGTGAAAGGAGGCCTCGGCATGGAGGTAATTTCGGAAAAAGTCCAGGGTGATGTGGTTGACCGTCATTCCACCAAAAAGGTCTGTCCGTCCAGCTCCGCCTGGTCGCCCGGATAGAGCTTTTTCCCCCGCATGGCGCAAACCTCGCCGTTGACCTTCACCTCGCCGCTCTGGATGGCCAGCTTGGCCGCCCCCCCTGTCTCCGCCACGCCGGCGAACTTCAGCAGCGCATCCAGCCGGATGAAGGGGGTCTCGATTTTGATCCGTTCTTCCATGAAAGCCTCCTCGTTGTCGTGCCTCGCAGCCGTCTATTCAGCGCTTCTTATTCCCCCGCGCGCAGCCGCACAGGCAGAACCATATACAGGAAATTGTCCGCCTCGCCCTCCAACGGCAGCAGTAGGCAGGGGGCGGTGGCGGTGTTCAGCTCCAACCGCACCCGGGAGGCGGGGGCGGCCTTCACCGCGTCCATGAGAAAGCGGTTGTTAAAGCCGATCTCCAGCCCCTTCCCGTCCCCGGTGATGGGGCACTGGTCAAAGGCTGCGCCAATGGCGGTTTTGGAGGTGATGGACAGCAGGCCATCCTCAAATTTGCATCTCAGCGGGCTTTTCAGCTTGTCATTGATAATCAGGGAGGCCCGGTCGATGGAGCGCTGCAAATCGGCGCAGTCCGCCTCCAACACGATGGTGTTGTTCCGGGGGATGGTCTGGCGGTAGTTGAGGAACTCCCCCTCCAGCCGCCGGGCCACCAGCAGAGTGCCCCCCACTTCAAAGGTGACATGACGCTCCCCCTGGGTGATCGTCACGGGGTCGTCCGAGTCGGCGCAGATTTTCTCCACCTCGTTCAAGGCCGCTCCGGGGACCACAAAGGACACCGGCTCCGTGCTGCTCTGGGCCGTCAGCTCCTCCCGCCGCAGGGCCAGACGGTACCCGTCCACCGCCACCACGGAGAGCTGCTTTCCGTCCCCCTCAAACAGAGCGCCGGTGTGAATGGGGCGGCTCTCATTGTCGCTGACGGCAAAAATGGTCTGCCCGATCATAGAGCGCAGCGCCCCCTGGGCCAGAGTGAGCACGTTGCCCTCCCCCACGCTGGGCAGCTCGGGGAAGTCCTCGTCGCTGCTGCCCATGATATCAAAGGAGGTGGGGCCGCAGGCGATGTGGACGGAGCAGCCCGCGTCGGCGGAAATGGAAACCACATCGTCAGGCATCCGGCGGAGAATTTCCCCTAACAGCCGGGCGGAAAGCACAATGGCGCCCGGTTCCTTCACCTGGGCCTCCACCTGGGTGACAATGCCGGTTTCCAGGTTATAGCCGCTGATGTGCAGCCCATCCGCCTCTGCCTCCATGAGTACGCCCTCCAGCGCTAAGATGGAGCTTTTGGGAGCGGCTACCCGGCCGGCGGTGGTGACGGCGGATTGTAGAATTGCTTTTTCACAGGAAAATTTCATAGGAAGGTCCTTTCTCCCTTCTCCCGTAGGGAGAGGAGGGGTTTTAGTATCGTAGTAGTCCGTAGGGGCTGCGGAGGTTGTGGAAAACTGGGGAAAGCGGGAAATTCCAATGGACAGGCCGTCCTCAGTAGGTTGCACAAGATATGCACAGCCTGTACGGCGGGGCGGTTCGCCCGGTATAGCTCCACATACTTCCACACCACAGACCGCAGGACTGTGGAAGCTGTGGGCAACAAAAAAGCGCGTGCCAAGCGGTTTGACACGAAGGCGCGGGCGCCGGAAGGTTGTAGATCGCCCTGGGGGGAAACCCCTTAATATGCAGAATTCACCGCGTTGGTGATATCCCGGATGATCTCGGACAGCTCCGGCTGGTCCTTCATGTTCTTCTCCACCCGGTTGATGGAGTTGAGCACAGTGGAGTGGTGACGGCCGCCGAACTGCTGACCGATCTCCGCCAGAGACAGCTGGGTCATCTCCCGGATGATATACATGGCCACGTTGCGGGCGGTGCTTATCTCCTTATTCTGGCTTTGACCCCGGATGGCGGCGCTGTCCAGCTCGTAAAAGCGGGCCACCTCCTGGATGATGGTGTCGGCGGAGGGGAGAAAGTTCTCCTTGGCCCGGAGAATGTCCCGCACGGCGCGCACGGTGGTCTCTACGTCCACCTGAGCGCCCATCAGCTCCTGGAAGGCCATGATTTTGTTCACTACACCCTCAATCTGCCGCACGTTGGAGGTGATGTTTTCCGCCACGTAGGACAGCACCGGGTCGGGCAGGGAGATGCCCCGCTCCACCGCCTTGTTTTTTAAAAGGGCTACGCGGGTCTCGTAGTCCGGGGGCTGAATGTCGGCGGGCAGGCCCTGCTCAAAACGGGTGCGCAGACGCTGCTCCAGCCGGAGCATCTCGTGGGGCGGTCGGTCGGAAGTGAAGACAATCTGCTTTTTCTGCTCGTACAGGGTATTAAAGGTGTGGAACAGCTCCTCCTCGCTGGAGTCCTTGCCGGCGATAAATTGCACGTCGTCCATCAAAAACAGGTCCACATTGCGGTATTTGTCCCGAAAGCCCTGCATATCAATGCCTCGGCGGAGATTGCCGATCAGCTCGTTCACAAAATCCTCGCTCTGCACGTACATGATGCGGGAGCCAGGGTGGTCCTGCCGCACTCGGTTGGCAATGGCGTGGAGCAGATGGGTTTTGCCCAGGCCGGATTGACCGTAGATAAACAGGGGGTTGTAAGCGCCGCCCGGCTCCTGGGCCACCTTTTGGGCGGCGGTATAGGCGAAGCGGTTGGTAGAGCCCACAACAAAGCGCTCGAAGGTGTAGCGCTCCTCGTCCGCTCCGGCGGCGCTGGGAGAGGAGCGCTGGGCGGCATAGGCCTCCCGCTCCTCCGGCAGAAGCAGGGTTACGTCCACCTCAAAGGAAAACAGCTCCCGAAGGGCCTGCTCCACCGTGGCTTGAAACCGGTTTTGGATAATGCCCCGTTTAAAGTCGGTGGGGACACACAGCACCAGCCGGGTGTCCTCTAGGGCGACGGCCTCCACGTCGCCAAACCAGGTTTCGATGGCGACGGCGGTCATACTGCCCTGCATCAGATTTTTTACTTTTTCCCATACGTCGGCGGCGGATTTCATAGGCCGTGGCCTCCCAAAATACGAAAGTTCATAACTCATATATTATAGCAGAAAACATGGCCAGGAACAAGAGTTTTAACCAATTTCTTTGTATAATGTAAGAATTGGCCGGGAAAAAAGAGCGGCCCCGGCGACTCTGCCGGGACCGTTCCAATCAAATTTTGTCCGCTGGCCGCAGTCCGGCCTGAAAATCGGCGGCGGCCCGCTTATCCTGGGCGATTTTCTCAAAGCTGTCCAGGTACTCCCGCGCGTACTTGGGGTTGTTCAAACGGATAATTTCGCGGCGCTCCGGGGCCACCAGCTTGGTGATGCCCCCCGCCCCCACAGAGAGCACGGTTTGCAGCTCCTCCATCATCACGATGTTATAAGCGCACACCGCCCCAGGCTTAGCCCAGCCCACATTTTCAAAGGAGCCGGACATATATTTCTGCCGGTAGAGGTAATAGGGGGCGTAGCCCGCCTCCCGCAGCCGCTTCGACGCCAAGGAAAGCATGGCCTCCACCGTCTCCGGCGTGCACAGCGCCTCCCCCGCCAGGGTGAGGCGGGAGCCCTTCTTCAGCGCCAGGGTGTGGATGGTGATATTGGCCGGGTCCATGGCCAGCACCCGGTCCAGGGTGCGCTGGAAGCTCTCCAAGGTATCCGTGGGCAGCCCGGCGATCAGGTCCATGTTCACCAGGCCGCCGAAGTGCCGCCGGGCCAGCGCCATGGCCTCCACAATTTCCGCAGAGGTGTGGGCGCGGCCCATGGCCTGGAGCACCTGGTCCTCCATGGTCTGGGGATTGATGGAGATGCGGTGAACGCCGTGGGCTCTCAGCGTTTCCAGCTTTTCGGGGGTGATGGTGTCCGGCCGGCCGGCTTCCACGGTGTATTCGGCACAGCTCTCCATAGGCAGGAATTTTTCCACAGCGGACAGGATTTTGTGGAGCTGCTCTGCGCTCAGAGTGGTGGGGGTGCCGCCCCCCATGTAGGCGCAGCTGATGTGCAGTCCACGCTCCCGCAATAGCTCCCCCGCCAGCTGGATTTCCCGGTACAGCGCGTCCACATAGGGCTCCACCAAAGCCAGGGAGCCCTTTACGTCTGCGGAGATGAAGGAGCAATAGGCGCAGCGGGTGGGGCAGAAGGGGACGCCGATATACAGGGCCATACTGTTTGGAGTGAGCCCTTGCCGCACGTTCAGCGCCTCCTGGGCGCACTCCACCGCCAGCGCCGCGCGGGGCGGGGAGACGCGGTATACCTGCCGCAGCTCCCGCTCCGCCTGCGCGGAAGTTTTGCCCGCCAGCAGAGCTTTGGTGGGCAGCTTCACCGGGCGCACCCCCGTCAGCGAGCCCCAAGGCAGCTCTTGGCCCAGCAGGGCCGTCCCCGCCTTGTAAAAGGCCTGCTTCAAAGCGTGGGAGACCGTGTGATACACCTGCTCGTCCGGCTCATCCAGTTTGTCCGCAGGGAAGCGGACGGCGCCCTTTTCACAGCGGCCCTCCAGGGCCACCAGCACGCTCATGCCGGCCTGCTTTGTCCCCCGGTGGAGGGTGATGACGACGCTTCGCTCCCCCGGCAGGTTTTCTGGGCGTTCGACGGGATATTCCGGCCTCTCTCCGGGAAAGAGTGTGAGCAGCATCTGCTCGACGGCAAAGCGGAACCGCTCCGGAGGGCAGGGCCAGCCGGTTTGGGAAAACCAAATTTTCATCTCAGGCATCCAGGGCCATGCGCAGGCAGTAGTTGGTCTGCCGCTCCTGCTCCAAGGTGGTCTGGCTCTCATGGCCGGGGAGAACCTGATAGTCTCCGGGAAGCTCCCCCAGCCGCCGGAGGGAGGCCTTCATGGCCTCCCCGTTCCCGCCTTCGAAATCGGTGCGGCCCATGGAACCGGCAAAAAGGGTGTCCCCGGTGAACAGCACGTCCCCTGAGCGCAGCGTCACCGAGCCGGGGGTGTGGCCGGGAGTCTCCAGCACGTCCAGTTCCACCCCCGCCACGGTGATATGGTCCCCCTCCCGGTAGGAGGTGATGTTTCCGAAGGAGGAGACGGTGGGGAACCGCTGGCCGAACAGGCCGGTGGTCTCCCCCTCGCCCACATCGGCGGGGTGGCAGTAGATGGGTAGCTCCGGCCAGGCGGAGCGCAGCCCCGGAATGCCCAGAATGTGGTCAAAGTGGCCGTGGGTGAGAAGGATGGCCTCCGGCTCCAGACCCTTGTCCTTGAGCCATTGGGCCAGCTGCTCCCCCTGGCCGCCGGGGTCGATGACGCCGCAGGCGGCGCTGCCCGTCTCGTGGAAGATATAGCAGTTGGTGCCCAGCTGACCCAAGGGGAGGACGTTGATCTCCATGAAATCACCTCAAAACTGTGTCTTGTTGTCTGTGTCTTGCTGTCTATCATACGATATTTTGGGGCGTTTGTAAATATAAAACATCCCGATGCTCCTACACCGGGATGTTTTAAGAATTTTCCAGCCAGATGACAATAATGTGTTGATGTATGTAAGTCCTCGACTATATTTGTTATTCAATTCCTAATAGCAAATTTCTTGTGAAAACTTCTTCATCATCTTCATATCCCACAAAATATACCTCTTCTATTTCATAATGATTAAAAAATACATTATATTTTTCGTTCAAATTCCCTTCTGGATATAAACAGGCAACATAATCCCATTTCTGCCCAGAGGATGCTTGTATTTGCAATCGTCCAAAAATCATAATTTTCTTTGTGCCGTTAACCAATCTCACTACCGATCCAATTGGCAAATATTTTTCTGGAATAGGAGATTCCATTAGTTTTTCTCCTCCATTACCTTTACTAAAATGTTGTACCTTTCCAATGTATATTCAATTTTTCTTTTTAATAATTGATCCGCATTTTCCATTGGATTTACTTCAATTTGAATGCCAATGTTGTCGCCCATTGGTTTGATCCTGTATAGCGCGTCACACTCGTTAAGGTCTTGATTTCCTTTTGGAAATACAACAAAATTCACAAGCTCACCATAATCCCATAAATCCTCGTGAAATTCAATGATCTCCGTGACCAGCCTGAGATCATCTGGGGCAATACGGATAGAATACTCCCCCCCCTCGTTTTTTTTGCACGGATATTTTTCATAAATACTATCGTTTAACCTAATTGGCCCATGGGAATCCAGCCCAACGATAGCGGGATAGCCTGAAATCAGCGCCGCGATGACGTCTCTTTGGATATAACTCCACAAGCTCAGATTCGCGTAGCGCACCCTAAAAATATCTAAATATAACTGCCATAAATGATCCTTCTTTTCAAGAAAGACGCAATTAAATTCAGAATAATTAGTTGGCTTTTTTTTTAATTTCATAGGTGTTCCCCCAATAAAACGTTATCTATATACATCGTAGGCAAATTTTGCAGTCGTCTCGCCTACAACCCTGCCCCCAATTGAGCCACCAACTCCTCCAACAAGACCCCCAATAATACCACCAACCAATGTTCCTAATCCTGGGCAGATAGCTGTTCCAATTGCAGCACCCCCCATTGCTCCTAATTTAGACCCACCAATGCCGCCAGCCCAACTACCTGCAACACCGGCAGACGTAACTACTGTATTTTCGCCAATCTTACCACCATCAGCTTTATAGGAATCATAAATATCCATAGCGTCCCCCGCTATGGCAAGCGCAGTCAGCGCTCTTCCTCCTACTTTAGCCACTTTTCCTATCGTTTTATAATTTTTTGCAACAGAATAAGTAGCATCTGTTATTGGTTTATGGTCTAAAGCCTGATATATCTTATTGTTCTTGTATATAGCAGGTGTGTCAAGTCCTTTAGCGGTTTTGCTATTAATTATATTGAAATGATTCGTAGTAGTCCCTGACTTATGAGGACTATCCACCCTAAATATTGACACCCCGTTGGGAACACCGTCTTTTAACTTTCCAAATGTTTTATCAACCACGTTTAATACTGTTGTTGTATCTGTTGGCGGCTTCAATATATAATCTGTACCCTTTAATGGATTTCTTTGAAGACTGGAACCAACGCCTTTTAAAACATCTATTGCAGCGCTTTGCGCTACTGCTCCTCCTGTTCTTTGTGCTTGAGTACTACCCCCTACTGCCTTTATGTTCGCATTCCTCGCAACTGTACTCGCCGCTGTTACCGCCTTCCTGGCCGCCGT
>CAJULM010000011.1:22825-74408 GCA_910587285.1 uncultured Oscillospiraceae bacterium
ACTTGTTACCGTGTTTCTTGCAGCAGTGCTTGCCGCAGTTGCCGCCTTCCTGGTTGTCGTACTTGTTACCGTGTTTCTTGCAGCAGTACTTGCCGCTGTTACCGCCTTCCTGGCCGCCGTACTTGTTACCGTGTTTCTTGCAGCAGTGCTTGCCGCAGTTGCCGCCTTCCTGGTTACCGTGCTTATTGCCGGTTTTCTTGCAGTTGTACTAACCGTTGCTGTTGCCTTTTTAGCTAAAGCGTTTGTAGTTGTTTTTTTGTCATCGTTGATGTTTTATACGTACTCCCATAAGCTCTCACGATTGACATTTTTACTTCACTCCTAAAGTTTTATTGATAAACCCTATATTCATATCGACAAATAATAATATAATATAACAAAAAATAATAATATCGTTTTGATAAAATAAAACTTTAGAAATCTGTTCGCAAAAGCGGCATGGGCGGCAAAGGTTTCTAATTAGAATTAGCAAAACAGTGTAGTTATCTCCTGCTCATTTCAGAAAGTGTCCATTCCAAATTAAAATAGGGTCCCCAGCACTGCCGGGGACCCTATTTTAAAAGCGACTTATTGTTTTCCGGGGTCGTAGGCCACCACCGTGCGCCGGTTGGGCTCGGTGCCGGTGGAGAAGGTGGACACACCGGGGTAGTCCTGCAAGGCGGTGTGGATCACGTGCCGCTCGTAGGCGTTCATGGGCTCCAGGGTCATGTTCCGGCGGTACTTCACCACCTTGCCCGCCGTCTTGCGGGCCAGGCGGCTGAGGGACTCCTCCCGCCGGGCGCGGTAGCCCTCGGCGTCCACGTGGATGCGGACCCGGTGGCTGCGGCCGCGGTTCACCGCGTAGCCGGTGAGCTGCTGGATGGCGTCCAGGGTCTCCCCCCGGTGGCCGATGAGGGCGCCCATGTTCTCCCCCTCCAGCACCACCTGATAGGCCTCCTTCTCCCGGGTGACCACGGGGGTGGCGTCCACGCCCATGTGCTGGAACAGCCCGGTCTGGAACTGGATAATTGCGGCGGCCACGTCGTCATCCGCCGCAGCCTTGGGGGCGGACGGCTGGGGCTTTTCCGGGGCGGGCGCGGCCTTGGGCGCGCTCTGGGGTTTGGGCTGCGGCTGCGCCTTCGGAGCGGCGGGCGCCTCGGGCTTGGACGCGGGGACCTTTTTCTCCTCCGCTGCGGGAGGGGGCGCGGGGACGGGCTCCGGCTCGTCCGGGGCCTCGTAGGTGAGCTTTACCTTGGCGGGGACGGAGCCGATGCCCAAAAAGCCGGTCTTTCCCCGGTCCAGAATTTCCAGGGAAACATCGTCCCGGTCCAGCCCCAGCTGGGCCAGCCCCTTGGCGATGGCCTCGTCCTCGGTCTTGGCGGTGACTTCAATATGCTTCAACATAGGAAACGCACTCCTTTGTCAAATGTTTGTTGGCAGGCGGGAGACTTTATTGCTCCTCGTCCTCGGCGTAGGCCTCCTCATAGCCCTCCCCGTCCTCGCCGCTGTCGGCAGGGAGATCGGCGGGCGCGGCCTTCTGGGCGGCCTCAGCTTGGGCGGCCAGCTCAGGATTGGTCTGGGTCAGGATCTCCTTCTCCTCCTCGGTGAGCTCCTGGGGCTCCTCCTCCACGCTCTTGGCGGGGCCGTTGGGATCATGGTAGGGGGTAACGGGGCAGCGATTGGGGTCATAGGCGCGGCCGCGGGCGTAGGCGCGCAGGCCCTCCCGGCTGGCGGACAGGTCCACGCCCTTGTGCTTGGACTGGGGCTGCACCTTCTTGTTGCCCTTGCCGGCGGCGATGGCGGCGGCCTTCTTCTCCGCGGACTTGCGGCGGCGCTCCTTCTCGGCTTCCTTGGCCTTCTTCTGCTGCTCCTCCATCTCACGCTGGGCGGCCTCGTAGTCCTTGCGCAGCATCTTGCCGCAGATGACCTCCTGCACCATCATCAGCAGGGAGTTGGCAATCCAGTACACACACAGGCCGGCGGGCATGGCAAAGCCGATCCACAGGGAGATGAGCGGACCCATGAGGAGCATGGAAAAGTTCATCTTCATCTGCTGGTCCTTGTTCATCTGATTGGTCTTCTGGGACACAATCATGGACAAAAGGGACAGGCCGGCGGAGATCAGCGGCAGCAGGAACAGCCCCACGCTGTTCCAGGTGACGCCGCCCTCCCAGAACTTGAGCTGGGGAACCTGGGAGAGATCGATGCCGAAGAAGTTGAAGTTGATGACGAACATACTGGCGGCGGACACGCCGGTGGCGGCGGCCGCGGACTTGGCGGCCTCCAGGTTGCCGGCGTTCATCATGGAGCCCAGCATCAGCTCGTTGTAGCCGCCGATGACGAACTCGCTGCCCTGGACGCTGGTCCAGTTCAGGGCGTTGGCCACGGCCTTCACCGCGTCCTCGGTGAGCCACATCATGTACTTCAGCGGGCGGCGGATGATGGCGTACAGAGGGTACAGCACGGCGATGGGAATCAGCTGCCAGCCGCAGCCGCCCATGGGGTTCACGTTGTTCTCGGCGTAGAACTTCTGGAGCTCCTGGTTATAGCGCTCCTTATCGTTGCCGCAGCGCTTTTGAATCTCCTGAATCTGGCCGTTGAGCACGGTCTGCTTGATCATGCTCTTTTTGGCCTTCAGTTGGGCGGGGAACAGCACGATCTTAACGACGATGGTGAACAGGAACAGGGCGATGCCATAGCTGTTGAATACCTCGCAGAACAGCTTCAGCAGCCAACTGAAGGGCGTCATGAGAATTTGCCAAATATCCATGTTTGGCCTCCTACTGTTTTCGGATTTTTTTGGGGGGCACGGGGTCGTAAATGAAGTTTTTGTCCCGGTGGAAGGGATGGCAGCGCAGAATCCGCCACACCGCCAGCGCGCCGCCCTTGAGCGCGCCGTGGACCTCCACCGCCTCCAGGGCGTAGGCCGAACAGGTGGGGAGAAAGCGGCAAGAGGGCGGGGTGTTGGGGGAGATTTCGCTGCGGTACCAGCGGATCAGCCAGAGCAGCAGGCGCTTCATGGGGTTCCTTCCTTTTTCAAAAGGCCAAGCTTGTCCGCCAGGTGGAGAAAGGATTTCTCTAATTGGTGGTAATCGCTCTGGGCGGCCCGGACGCGGGCCACCACCACCACGTCCCAGCCGGCGGAGAGCTTGTCCTCATTCAAGCGGTAAAGCTCCCGCAGGCGGCGGCGGATGCGGTTGCGCACCACCGCGCAGCCCACCTTGGTGGACACGGTGAGGCCCAGCCGGCTGCCCCTTCGCCCGTTGCGGCGGATGTAGAGGGCTAAGCGGCTGTCTGCGGCGGATTTGCCCCGGGTGTAGGCCCGGCGGAACAGGTGATTTTCCTTGAGGGACGTGGTTTTCTTCATGTGGACCTCCTGTGGGATAATCCAAAATACAAAGGGGGCGAGGGAAAACTCCCACGCCCCGAGTCGTATGAATTATCCCGATGTGTGCGCCATCAGTGGCTCAGGCGGGCGCGGCCCTTCGCGCGGCGGCGGGCCAGGACCTTCCGGCCGTTGGCGGTGGCCATGCGCTTGCGGAAGCCGTGGACCTTGGAACGCTGGCGCTTCTTGGGCTGATAGGTACGAACCATGCGGGAACACCTCCTGTATCATGTTGGCGCGCGCCGGGGCGCGGCCCTCCACAACGCCCTACAGGGCGCGGTTGGCAAAGCATACGCAGATAATTGCATAACAAAGATTATAACGTGCTTTTTCGGCTGTGTCAACATAATTTTTCAAAAAAGTCAAGGGAAAGGCCTTGACATTCCAAAACTCCGCTGATATACTACTAAGGCCGCATTGAATGGGTATAAGAAGCGCGGAGAAGCGACCGAACGTCTTGACCGCTTCGCAGCGTGACAACGGAGAAGCGCGAAGCCGTCGTGAGCAGCGCGGATGGAGCGGAGCGAAGGAAAAAGCCCAAGGCCCACGCAGTGGGACTGGGTTTTGCCTGAGTCGCAGCGAAGCCGCGCGTCGCGAACAGGCGCAGCGTGACAACAAGTGGGGATCATCCCCCGCCCCCGACAGCGAGCCCGTAATAAAGGAAAGGCAGGTGCAGCTATGCACGCAATCATTGTGACCGGCGGCAAACAGTATAAGGTGGCCGAGGGCGACACCCTCTACATCGAAAAGCTGGATGTGGAAGCCGGCGAATCCGTCACTTTCGACAAGGTTCTGGCCGTTTTAGACGGCGACAAGGCCAAGTTTGGCGCCCCGACCGTGGACGGCGCCTCCGTCACCGCCAACGTGGTGAAGAACGGCAAGGGCAAGAAGGTGCTGGTGTTCAAGTACAAGCCCAAGAAGAACTACCGCCGCCGTCAGGGTCATCGTCAGCCCTACACCAAGGTGGAGATCACCAAGGTCAGCGGCTGAGGGGATTAACAGTATGACCACCGTAACCTTCCACAGCGGGTCCGGCCGCTTAGACGGCTTCGTGGTGGAGGGCCACAGCGGGTACGCCGAGGCGGGCAGCGACATCGTGTGTGCCGCCATCTCCGCCGCCGTGGGGCTCACCGAGTGCACCATCAATGAGGTGATGGGCCTGGGCGCTCCGGTAAAGGCCAAGGAGGAAAGCGCCCGCATCTCCCTCAAGCTCCCCCCAAAGCTCAACGAGGCCAGCGACAATCTCTGTCAGGCCCTGCTCACGGGGCTGCTGGTGTACTTGCAGGCCATGGGGGAGGAATACCCGGATAATCTCATCGTTCTGCTGCAGGATGATGACGACGAGGATTAACCTTTAACAGAAAGGACGGAAACGACTATGCTGAAGCTCAATATCCAGTTTTTCGCCCATAAAAAGGGCGGCGGCTCCACCAAAAACGGCCGCGACTCCAACGCCAAGCGCCTGGGCGTGAAGCGGGGCGACGGGCAGTTCGTGCTGGCCGGCAACATTCTGGTGCGCCAGCGCGGCACCCACATCCACCCCGGCGTCAACGTGGGCAAGGGCAGCGACGACACCCTGTTCGCCCTGAAGGACGGCAAGGTGAAGTTCGAGCGCCTGGGCAAGGACCGCAAGCAGGTCTCCATCGTGGAGATCGCCCAGTAAGTTTTGACGCAGAAGGCCGCGGACGGTTCCCCGTTCGCGGCCTTTTTGTTAGAAGGGCGGAGAGCAGGTCAGCGAGGGGCGGTGCCTGCCAGTGGCAGGTGTCCACCGCACGACCGAGCCGAAGGCGAGACCTTGGACCGGAGTGAGGGCGAGCGCAGGGCCGCAGCGCGGCCCGGAGACCAGCCCGAATCGGAAGGAAAGCGACCGAGCGTCCTGACCTGCTCGCAGCCTGACAAGAAGGAGGAGCATAACATGGACGCGTTTCTGGAGGCCCTGACCGCGGGAGAAAACAAAATCCCCCCGGAGTTCGACTGGTTCGCCCCCCTGCTGGGAGACTGGGACTTCACCTACAACGACGGCCTGGGCGGGGGCCGCACCGTTCAGGGGGAGTGGCTGTTCCGCCGCGCCCTCAACGGGGCGGGGATTGAGGACTTGTTCATCTGCACCTCCCGGGCCACGAGGGCGGACAACCCCCAGCCCGACGGGGAGTACGGCGCGGCCATCCGGATGTTCAACGCCAAAGAGGGCCGCTACGACATGGCCTACTGCTGTGAGGGCCATGTGCGCCTGCTCACCTTCGTGAAGGAGGGGGACAGGCTGGTGGGCACGCCGGTTGATAACCCCGCCGGAAAATGGGTATTCTCTGAGATAGGGGAGGACACGTTCCACTGGCAGAACTTTACCGTGCTGGAGGACGGCGCATGGCGGGTGAACAGCGACGTGTACGCCCGGCGCAGGGGGAACGCCTGATGGGGTTCCCGTTTCAAGACCGCTTCAATCAAATTGACGGCGGGGATATCACGCTGAGCATCCGGGAAAAAGCGGAGGGTGGCAGGGTCACGCTCCCCTACTACTATTACAACATTCTGGCGCATGGCATCCTGGTGGGGAAAATCAGCATCCGCATCGGAGACAATTTCCACACCTACTATAACGGCCACGTGGGCTATGAGATAGACCCGGAATTCCAGGGGCACGGCTATGCCCGTCGGGCCTGCGAATTGGTGCTGGACGTGGCCCGGTTTCACGGGATGACTCGGCTCTATCTCACCTGCGGGGAGGACAACGCCCCTTCCTGGCGCACCATAGAACGGCTGGGGGGAAACCTGCTGGAGATCTGCGAGATGCCCAGGGAATACTTCGCCTGGTACGAGGGCATCCCCCGGCACCGCATCTATCAACTGGATTTGTAAAGGAGGCCCATATGGCCAACAATCAATTTATCGACACCGCCCGCATCACCGTCCGGGCGGGCACCGGCGGCGGCGGCGCGGTGGCCTTCCACCGGGAGAAATACGTGGCCGCCGGCGGCCCCGACGGCGGAGACGGAGGGCGCGGCGGGGACATCATCCTGCGGGTGGACCCCCATATGTCCACCCTGATGGATTTCCGCTACAAGCGCAAATACGTGGCCGAGGACGGCAAGGACGGCCAGGGCAAGCGCTGCTCCGGCAAGGACGGCGGCGACCTGGTGATCCGGGTGCCCAAGGGGACGGTGGTTCGGGACCTGGAGACAAGGGAGATCATCTGCGATATGTCCGGCGAGGAGGACTTCGTGCTGGCTCGGGGCGGCAACGGCGGCTGGGGCAACCAGCACTTTGCCACCCCCACCCGGCAGGTGCCCCGGTTCGCCAAGGCGGGTCTGCCCGGGCAGTACCGGGAGGTGCTGCTGGAGCTGAAGCTGCTGGCCGACGTGGGGCTGGTGGGCTTTCCCAACGTGGGCAAGTCCACCCTTCTGAGCGTGGTGACCCGGGCCCAGCCCAAAATTGCCAACTATCACTTCACCACCCTCTCCCCCAACCTGGGGGTGGTGCCCATGGAGGAGGGGCAGTCCTTTGTGCTGGCCGACATCCCCGGCATCATCGAGGGCGCGGCGGACGGCGCGGGGCTGGGCCATGACTTCCTGCGCCACGTGGACCGCTGCCGCCTGCTCATTCACGTGGTGGACGTGTCCGGCAGCGAGGGCCGGGACCCGGTGGCCGATTTCGACGCCATCTGCCAGG
Source organism: uncultured Oscillospiraceae bacterium (assembly GCA_910587285.1). GTDB lineage: Bacteria > Bacillota > Clostridia > Oscillospirales > Oscillospiraceae > Enterenecus. The sequence continues at coordinate 29,856 of CAJULM010000011.1, forward strand.
AGCTTCAGCGCTGGTCCCCGGAGCTGGCCGCCCGGCGGATGCTGGTGGCGGCCAACAAGGTGGACATCATGGAGGACCCAGAACTGCTGCAAAAGCTTCGCGCCCATGTGGAGGCCAAGGGCTGCCCCCTGTTTGAGCTGTCCGCCGCCACCCACCAGGGGACCCGTGAGCTGATGTACGCCGCCGCCCGTGAGCTGTCCGACCTGCCCCCGGTGATTGTATTTGAGCCCACCTATGTGGAGCGCCCCCCCGAGGTGGACACGTCCGAGGCGTTGGAAATCCAGCGGGACGAGGACGGCACCTGGCTGGTGGACGGGCCGTGGCTGCGCCAGCTCATGGCCAACGTGAACTTCGGCGACTACGAGAGCCGGAACTGGTTCGAGCGCCGTCTGCGGGACGCAGGGGTGTATCAGCAGCTGGAGGACATGGGCATTGAGGACGGGGACGTGATCTGTCTCTATAATCTGGAGTTTGAGTATCAAAGATAAAAAGGTCCCTCTCGCCTGGCGAGAGGGACCTTTTTTACGGAGTGTGGCAGGGACAGGGCTGAACCGGGTGATAGAAGTAGTAATCCTCCGCCTCCTGGTATTCCGCCTCGCTGTGCTCATGCTCGGGGAGAAGACAGATATCGCTGGCGCCCACCGCCGGGCACCAGTGGTAGTGCTCCGGATGGAGGCAGCACAGGTCGTAGCAGCCCTTGCTGGAATAAAACCCGAAGGAGGAGTGGTACTCCCCATATTACGCCCGAAGGATATCCCATTGGGTGACGGCGATGAGTAGCCAGGGAACGTCATCCGAGGACATGGTGTATTCGATGGCGGGGCGCTTTGTGGAGTAAATCGCATACCGGGTGGACAGCCCGCAGCCCGGGGCCACCACCTCGCCCGGGGCGGGTCTGGGCGTGGTCCAATAGCGGGAGCAGGTTTGGGGTTCCACAGACCGGGCCCCCCCAGCCGGAGAGACAGGCGCGGCGTTGGCGCTGACGGTCAGCAGCATCAGCAACGGAATGAGAAGGCAAATCATACGCTTTTTCATTTGCACATACCTCCATTCTATAAAAAACGATTATCCTACACCACTATCATAACTTAACAAAGAGAAAAATGCAAGGATTTCTTCATTTTTGCCATTTAGAACAATAACAGCCTCTTTATATTTGGTTAAAATAAACAAATGCGGTCCCGCTCATCCGAGCGAGACCGCATTCCCTATCACTGCCCCTTTTTCCACCCCGGCAGGGTGAACAGCATCGCCGCCCCGGCGGCGATGCCGGCCATCATGACAAATTCAAACCAGGAAAAGGAGGATTCAAAGGCCTGGACCAGTCGCAGCCAGGGGATGGGGGTAATGGCCTGCAACATGGCGGCGATGACGGCAAACCGCGCCCTCCCGGAGCGGATGGACAGGGGCAGGAGGATGAGCGTCCCCAGCAGGCCCATAAAGTAGAGCCCCAGAACCACCAGCATAAACAGGACGAAAAATCCGCCGAAGGACAGGCCGTCGGCCAGGTCGCAGATGGAATAGGTGGTGCAGCACAGAGCCGCCGTTACCAGGGCCAGGTCCGCCCAGAGAAATACAGTCCGGCGGTTTAAATGCAGTCCTTCCATGCAGTCCTCCTATATTGCGGTTTTACAGCGTCAGCCGGTGGCAGATAAAGGTCCCCACCAGCCGGAAGCCCAGCTGCCGCAAGACCTCCCCCTCGGGGCAGTCCTCGTCCACAAAGAAAGTGAGCCACTTTGTACCGTTTGATTTCAGGCAGTTCAGCGCGGCGGTGAGCAGCACCCGGAAGGCCCCATGGTGGGACTGCCTGTCCGCGAACTCCAGGGCGAAAATCTCCTCGTGGGGCTTGCCGTCCAGGGTCATCAGCACCTCCCCGGCGGCCTCCCCTTCCCCGGTGACGAAGATGGCCCACCGGTCCAGGGCGGCCCGCACCCGCTCACAATTCCAGAACATATCTCCCTGGATTTGGCGGTGGACGGCGGCAAACTCCTCAAAATTCTCCGCCGTGATCCGCTTCACCCCAGAGGGCTCCGGCAGGGGCTCATACTTATCCAGGTCCAGCAGGAAGTTCCACGACCGCTCGTTGCAGGGGATTCCCTGCCCGTCCAGCCAGCCTGTGGCCTCCACATTCTCCGCCGGGAAGCCCAGATCCAGGGTGAATCCCGGCCACCGCTCCCGGCAGTAGTCCAGAAACTCCGCCAGGGCCGTCCCCGTGTCCCGCCGGATGCTGAAGATAAAGGTGTGGAGGTAGTGCTCCTCCTCCGGATGCTCAAAGGCGATGAGGCCCTCCACCTCCCCGTCCTCCACGAACAGCAGGATATCCTCGCCGGGGCGTTCCAGGGCCTTCCGGGCGCGGGACACAAAGTCCTCCCGGGTTTTCATCCCGTCGTAGTAGACGTGGTAGCCCGACCGGGCGGGGTCCAGGGCCAGCTCGTAGGCAAAGCCGATATAGCGGTCAAATTCCGTTTCCTGTAGTAATCTTAACATGACAGACGCTCCTTTTCTTGTTCCGTTTGATATTGGTCGTTCAGCCGGGCCTCCAGCTTGGAATACACGATATTCTGGCTGGAATAGAGGGAATAGCGCCCGCTGAGCAGAAAGCTCAGGGCGCAGGCCAGGGCGAAGAAAAGCAGTCCCTCTCCCCCGAACAGCTCGATGGACAGGAAGATGGAGGCCAGAGGGCAGTTCACCACGCCGCAGAACAGGGCGATCATGGACACCGCCGCCCCAAAAGCGGGGTCCAGCCCCAGCAGTGGGCCCACGGCGCAGCCAAAGGTGGAGCCGATAAACAGGGTGGGCACGATCTCCCCGCCGCGGAAGCCGGCCCCCAGGGTAAGCGCAGTGAACAGCATTTTCAGCGCGAAGGCCCAGGGGACATGGACGTGACCCTCCACCGCCAGCTCGATGATATGCCCGCCCGCGCCGTTGTAGTCGCCGCTGCCTTCCATGAGGGTGAGGACAATCACCGCCGCCGCCCCGGCGAGAATGCGCAGGTACTGGTTGGGCAGATATGACTTGTACAGCCGGCCTGCCCCGTGCATCAGCGCGCAGAAGGCGATGGATACCAGCGCTGCCAGGGCGGCCAAGGCGCCGCATTGCAGCAGGGAGACCGGCCCCAGCTCCGGAAGCCCGCCCAAGGGATAGGCTTCTCCCGGCAGGCCCAGGGAGCGAGGGACGGCGTTGGCGATGAGGGCGGACAGCAGACAGGGAAACAGCGCCGCATAGCGGAATTGACCCACATTGACTACCTCCAGGGCGAAGACAGTGGCGGTAAGAGGGGTGCCGAACAGGGCGGAGAACAGCCCCGCCATGCCGCACTGGATGATGGTGTTGGTGTTTTTCTCATCCACGCGGAGCAGCCGGCCGAGGCCGGCGGAGATGCTGCCGCCGATCTGGAGGGCGGCCCCCTCCCGTCCGGCGCTGCCTCCGGTGAGGTGGGTGAGGGCGGAGCCCAGGAAGATCAGTGGGGCCAGCCGCACCGGGGGGCGCTCTCCGCCCCGCACGCTGGCGATAATCTGATTGGTGCCGCTGTCGTTTTCCATGCCCGCCGCCCGGTAGGCCCAGACGATGACAAGGCCCGTCAGGGGCATACAAAACAGCAGCCAGGGATGAGCGCCCCGCAGGGCTGTGGACCAGCCCACCGTCCAGGTAAAGGCCGCGCCAGCCAGCCCGCAGGCCAGCCCTGTCAGCCCGGCCAGCGCCAGCCAGCGCCCCAGCGCCTTCAGGGAGGGAAGGACGGCTAAAAGCCGGGTATGGATTGTTTTCATCACAGCAGCTCCCCCGCATTCTTAAACGTTTTTTAAATATTATAACAGCGCTGTCAAGGGAGAAAGCACTTGCAGACGGGGGCGCGCGGTGGTATAATCACCGTTGCGGCCGATTCATCTGACCGTAGAACGACAATGAGGAGTGTCATAAAATGAAAAAGACCATCGTATTTCTGCTCGCTATGCTCATGCTGACCCTCACCGCCTGCGGCGACAAGGGCAGCGCCCCCAGCGCCCCCGCCAACAACGACAACAACAGCGCCCCCTCCGCCGAGGTGAGCGAGCCCGCCGCCAAGAGCAACCACGTGACGGCCTACAAGGTGGACGTGCCCGACGGCTTCGAGTCCATGGAGCAGGAGGGCGTGGTGGAGTGCTGGTATAACGCCGACGGCTCCAACATCAATGTGAACATCACCGAGGGCACCGACAACGAGACCTTTTCCGCCATCAATGCGGACCTGATGCGCATGGCCTTGGTGTCCGCCTTCAAGGACTCCGGCAGCGAAGCCCCCACCATCACCGACCGCTATTTCACCACCAATGAGGTGTGCGGCCTGCCCGCCTATCAGTACAGCTATGACATTGAGCTGGGCGGCCAGGCGATGACCCAGATCATTGTGTGCGTCAACGCGGATCAGACCTATACCTTTACTTACACCACCACCGGCAGCGACTGGCTGGAGGCATTCGAGGCCAGCGCCGCCGCCATCGAGCTGACCATCGAGTAAGCTGTCCAAAAGAAGGGGGAAAAAGATTGAAAAAATTTTCACAATTCCCCTTCCCTTTAGGAAAAAGTTAGAGTATAATAGTACCGCGCAATGCCGCTACTATCATTAAGGAGTGATACCAATGAGCATCAAAGTAGGTATTAACGGGTTTGGCCGTATCGGCCGTCTGGTCTTCCGGGCCGGCATCAACAGCAGTGACATCGAATTTTTGGGCATCAACGACCCCGGCATGACCCCCGATTATATGGCGTATATGCTGCGCTATGACACCATGCAGGGCAAGTTCGACGGCGAGATCAGCTGGGACGACGAGTCCATCACCGTCAACGGCAAGAAGGTTATGGTCTATGCCAAGATGAACCCCTCCGAGCTGCCCTGGGGCGAGCTGGGCGTGGAGTACGTGGTGGAGGCCACCGGCCTGTTCCTCACCAAGGAGAAGGCCCAGGGTCACATCGACGGCGGCGCCAAGAAGGTCGTTATGACCGGCCCCTCCAAGGACGACACCCCCATGTTCGTGTGCGGCGTCAACCTGGATAAGTACGACAGCTCCATGCAGTTCGTGTCCAACGCCTCCTGCACCACCAACTGCCTGGCCCCCATCGCCAAGGTGCTCAACGACAACTGGGGCATCAAGGACGGCCTGATGACCACCGTGCATTCCACCACCGCCACCCAGAAGACCGTGGACGGCCCCTCCAAGAAGGACTGGCGCGGCGGCCGCGCGGCCTCCGGCAACATCATCCCCTCCTCCACCGGCGCCGCCAAGGCCGTGGGCAAGGTCATCCCCGATCTGAACGGCAAGCTGACCGGTATGTCCATGCGCGTCCCCACCCTGGACGTGTCCGTGGTGGACCTGACCGTGAACCTGGAGAAGCCCGCCAAGTATGACGAGATCTGCGCCGCCATGAAGAAGGCTTCCGAGGGCGAGCTGAAGGGCATCCTGGGTTACACCGAGGACGCCGTGGTCTCCTCCGACTTCCTGGGCGACGCCCGCACCTCCATCTTTGACAAGGGCGCTGGCATTGCGCTGACCGACACCTTCGTGAAGGTCGTGTCCTGGTACGACAACGAGATGGGCTACTCCAACAAGGTGCTGGACCTGATCCGCCACATGAACGGCGTGGACCACAAGTAAGACAAACCCGTTAGAACACAAAAGGCGGGGGCCTTCAGGCCTCCGCCTTTTTGCGCAATTTTCAATTCTTTTTTGCAGGCTCTCCTATGAGGGCGAGGACACAGACTGGTCCGCCTGTGCCTGCTGGCGCTCCAATTCCCTGTTCCACTGGCTAAGCTGTTCTGGAGAGATGGCCATCAGCTCACCCTGCTCCTTCAGCCCGCCCCGCATGGCCCAGGGCGCCGCTGTACACAGCGCCTTGTAACACTGCGTTGCCCGATCCCCGTTTGCAAGGAAGCCCGCTGTGCCACACTCCCGCGTATCATCGAAAACTGTGATGATATGACTACTTACATAGGTGTACTGGGTGCGATGGGCTGAAATCTGTAGGAAAACGCCTCGAATACGGCGGATGGGTACGGCCAGGTCGCCCGCCAGCACCCATTCGCGGCCGATGACGACATCCCTGCCAAATTCCTGCCCGCCGGACAGACCCTGATCCACAATGGCAAAAAGGTTGTCCAAAGGCAGGTCCGCCTGCTCCGCCGGAAGCTGCCGCCGGATGGAGCGCACCAGCCGGCTTCGCTCCGGGTCGCTGTCACGGCGTTTCGTCTGCAATTTCCGGATGCCGATGACAAGCATCAACACGCCAGGGATGAGTAAAATCACCGCCGCCATGACCGCCGCCGCGGCGACCGTGCCGCCGTCACCCTGCCTGCCGCCCACAATGGCAGCCACCAGAAACAGGCCCAGGGCCGCAAACAGGCCGCCCAGCACCAGCAGGACCACAGTTCCCACGCGGCTGGCCTTTTTAATTCGGTCCAAGTGTGATTTGCAGTAGCTCAACGCTGTCATATCCTTTCGGCTTTCCGATATCAATGTGATACGCTGATTTTATCACAGGCAGCTACTGGATGCAATAAAATATTCTCCGATCGGGCTGCGCTTTGCTCCCCTGCGGGGCAAAAAACCAAAGTGGAATATGCGCAAAAACGCCGCCTCGGAGCATTACGCTTCGGGGCGGCGTGTGTTTACTCGATTCGATAGTCCTTGCCAAATTGAATGTCGGAGAACCGCCGGGTGGCGTCCGGGTCCAGCTCCTCCTCCAAATCGGCCTGGGACGGCAGAAGGATATCGTCCGGCATGGGGGGAATGTCGTCGTCCGGTCCCACCGCCACCAGGCGGGGGGCGGGGCGCTCCTGGACGGATGCGGCCTGCTGCTGTTCTGCCTCCTCTTGCCGCACCTGGGCGGCCACCGCTGCCTCAATATCCACGGCGGGATCGTCTTTTACGACCAGCTCGGGGGGAACCAGCTCCCCCAGGTTGGAGAGGAAATCCATCTCCTTGTCGTGGAACTCCGCCAGGCGGCGCACATAGGCGGCGGTGGATTCCTGGGCCTTTTTCAGACGGTACTCCTCGGCGGCGATGGACTTTTGAAGCTCCGTCACCCGCTGCTGAGCGCCCTTTTCCGCCTCGCTCACCAGTTCGCTCTGCTTCTGCTTGGCCTCAGTGACCATGGCGTCCGCCATCTGCTGGGCAGCCAGCAGGGTTTTGCGCATGGCATTATCGGTGGCCCGGTATTCCTCCACCGTCTCGCTAAGCACCTTCAGCTTGTTCTTCAAAATGGCGTTCTCGTTGTACAGGGCGGAATAGTCCTCGGTGAGCGCGTCTAAAAACTCGTCCACCTGGGCCAAGTTATAGCCGCCCAGAGTGGCCTTGGCGAAGGCGTGGCTGGCCACTTCCTGCGGAGTCATCATAAGTTACGTCCCTCCCGTGTCAGAAATACAGGCCGTTGTTTTCCAGGTTATCAATGAGATCGCCCAGAATTTCCACGTTGTAGGGCGTAATGATGTAGGTAGACAGGGCCACCTTTTTGATGGTGCCCTCGTTGGCATAGGCCACGCCGGACAAAAAGTCGATGAGGCGGCGGGCCACGTTCTTATCGGTCTGCTCCAGGTTGAGCACCACGGTGCGCTTGTCTCGGAGATGGTCGGCGATTTCGGAGGCGTTTTCAAACTTGCTGGGGCTGAACAGAACCACCTGGAGCTGGGTGGTGGTATGGATATTGACCACCTTGTTGCTGCGGCGCTCCACGTCCCGCTCCCGGACGGGGGGCTCCTTGGCGGTGCTCACCGGGGCGAAGTCCTCCTCATATACATCGTCCTCCTCGTCCTCATAGGGGCGGGCGAGGCGCTTGAGTTCATCAAAAAAGCTCATACTGACGGGTCTCCCTTCAATCGTGAGTGAATGCCATAGGCGCGCGGGGGCCAAACAGCGCCGAACCCACCCGCACGCAGGTGGAACCCGCCGCCACAGCATCGAAATAGTCGCCGCTCATCCCCATGGATAACAAATCTATATCTATGTTATTATCCACTATTTTCTGTCTTATGTCAACAGCCAACCGGCGTAAACTTTCAAAATAAGGGAAATTTTCTCCCGGCGCCTGGGCCGCGGGGGGAATGCACATCAGTCCCCGCAGGCGAACACCGTTTAGAGAGGCCGCCAACCGGGCGGCGTCCGTCACGTCGGTTGGGGCAAAGCCAGACTTGGACGCCTCCCCCGCCAGGTTGACCTCCAGCAGAAGGTCCTGGACCAGCCCCAGCCTGTCCGCCTGGGCGGCGATGGCGCGCAGCAGCTTCTCTGAGGAGACGGAGTGGATCAGCTCCACCCGGCCCACCACGTATTTTACCTTGTTGGTCTGAAGGTGGCCGATGAAGTGGACCTGAGCTCCCTCGTAGGCGTTGTCCTCCAGGTGAGCCATCAGCTCCTGCACCCGGTTTTCCCCGCACACGGTGACGCCGGCCGCAATGGCGGCGCGGATGGTATCCGAGCTCTGGGTTTTGGTGGCGGCCAGCAGGGTGACGCCGGCGGGGTCCCGCCCTGCGGCGCGGGCGGCGGCGTCAATGCCGGCGCGGACTTTTTTTATGTTTTCTTTCAAGCCCATATTACAGCGACCTCCAGTTATTGCTGCGTTTCGCCTGTTCGCGACGCGCGGCTTTCGTCGAAGCAAAGTCCGCTCAGCTTTGTTTCCGCCTTTGGCGAAAACTGCGCTCGCGCCCTTGCTTCTCCTCTCCCCACAAAGCCGAAGGGCGGCTTTGCGGGCCCCAGTTATTTGGTGTTTCGCTCCATCCGTGCTGCTCACGACGGCTCAGCGCACTACCTTCCCGTCGTAGATATCAGAAGAATTGAGGATGACCTCGTCCCCGGCGCGCAGGCGGGTGGAGGAGTTCTCGTCCACCGGGCGGACCAGATAGAAATTGTCGTTGGTGTACAGCACATCCACCTCCTGCCACTCTGCCTGGGAACGGACCACGGTAAATACGCCGTAGCGGTTGACCTGGCTGGTGTTTCCGTCTTCATCCGTGACGGTTTCGGTGACCACCCGCAGGGCTTTGCGGGGGACGCGGATGCCCTCTAACTGGCGGGTGATCACGTCCACCGTTTGTACCCGCAGCAGGGTGGTGTCCGCCATGTGCGAGCGGCAGGAGAAGATGGCCAGGGTCTGTCCGTTTTCCAGGGAAATCCGCTCCAGCTTCATGCGAATCTGGCCGTAATAATCCCCGGAGAAGGCCAGGTCGTAGGACCGGCCGGCCTGGAGTCCGGTGTCTGTGCCGTCCAGCAGGGCGGCGAAATACCAGGTGGAGTCGGTGATGAGCTTGCCCACGGCATCCACGTCCGCGCTGCCGGGCTGAGCCAGGAGGGCGGACAGCTCCTGGGCGGTGAGACTGTCCAGGATATCCGGGGAGGCGACGCGCTCCCAGCCGTCAACGGAGCCGGAAAACACCCCTGACGCCGGGGCGGAAACCACCCGGGATACCTGGCTGAGAGAGCGGGTCAGCTCGTCCAGCTGCGCCCGCTTGCCGGCAATGAGCTGGCTGAGCTGGCCGGCGGCGTCGGTGTCCCCATAGGTATAGTCCCGCTTGAAGACTAACGTGCGCAGCTCCAGCGCAGAGTCCTCCAGGCCGGTGAGATCCCCTTGGGCGGTGAGCGCGCGCAGGTTGACCATAGAGGCAAGCACTTTGGCGTCCAGCCGGGAGGCATCCGTATTTTGGGTGCCGGAGGACAGGGCATAATTGAGCTGATCAATCTCAGCGTTCAAGGTACGGATGGACTGCCGGGTGGTGAGGGCGGAGGGGTCGGAGTACAGCAGGGCCACCGTCTGGCCGGCGGCAGCCTTTTCCCCCTCGTTCAGCACCTGGTCCACATAGCTGCCGCCGGAGCCGGACAGGACGGTCTCCCGGCGGATGAGGATGCCGGTGGCCTCGGCGCCCAGGTCCTGAGCGTAGGAATAGGCGAGGGTGGTGACCAAGGGATCGTCCCAGCCCCGGGCCAGGTAAAAACCCAGGTAGACTGCTACGCCCAGACATAAAATGGCAATCATGACTTTGGTGGCAAGGGTGCTGTCTTTCATATGCGGGTCCTTTCTTTCTTCTGTGGGGAGCTAATCCATGGGGGTGTCGGTAGAACGAGGGAAATCGAAACGGTTGGACGGCACACCCACCCAGGTGCGGAGACGATGGGTGTTCACCTTTCCGTGTCTGCACACGGGCGGCAGCGCAAATCGGAGCATCTGCGTCGAAAGCCGCGCGCCGGAAGGGTATTGGTCCGCTCTCGTATAGGGCTCCCCCGTATACAAGGGAGGCTCGGGGGATGGCCGACTGTGAAAGCGGCCCGTCCTTGGGCCGGTTTCACCCGGAGGCCGCCCCCCTGAGCATTCTCTTTGGGCACTTTCTCTCATGGGAGAGAAAGTGCCTCGCCGAAGGCCGTCCCGGGGAGGGAGGCGTTGTCACGCTCGCGTTGGGCGCATGGCCGGGTCGATAACGCCTGCGACTGCGGGCAAACCAGGCGCCGCCTTTGGCGGTCGCTGGTCTTTGCCCATCCGCTCCGGCGTTATCTCCCCTATGCGCCTACGCTCGCGCTTCCCTGTCACGCTCGCGCTTCGATTTCAATCGGGCTTTCCGGCGCGATGGTGGAAATGGCGTGCTTGTAAATAACCTGCTGCTTTCCGTCGGACACCACCACCACCACGTAGGGGTCAAAGGCGGTGATCGTTCCCCGCAGCTGATAGCCGTTCATGAGAAAAACGGTTACGCGGGCGGCGAGACGGCGGGCGGCGGACAAAAAAGCGTCCTGAACGTTGGGCTGCTTGGCGACGGAAACGGTGGATGTAAGGCTCATAAAAATACACTCCTTCTTTCTTAGGAGCGCGGGGCTTGTCCACGGCGGACAAACCCCGCGCTGTTTGTGTATTATTGTAAGCCACACTCGCTGACAAGTTTTGTCGAAAGTGCAAGGGCAGCAGAAAAATTAGGAATTTTTTCCCAATTATACCAGTGGGCCTCCCGGTTCCGGCGAAACCAGGTGAGCTGCCGCTTGGCGTACTGCCGGGAGCGTAACTTTACCTCCTCTGCGCCCTTTGAGACGGGGCGGCCCGCCGAAATGGCGGCGGACAGCTCCTTGTAGCCGATGGCCTGCATGGCGGTGCAGCTGGGGGAGACGCCCGAGGCCAGCAGTTCCCGCACCTCTCTCTCCAGGCCGCGCTCCATCATCTCGTCCACCCGGCGGTCGATGCGCTCCCACAGCCAGGACCGCTCCTGAAAATTCAGGGCGATGGTGAGGGGGGCGTAGCGGTTGGGTAGGGCGCGGCTCTCCGCGTCGTGCTGGGTGATGGTCTTTCCGGTGGATAAAAAGACCTCCAGCGCCCGGATGGTGCGCTTTTCATCGTTGGGATGAATGCGCACGGCGGCGGCGGGGTCGATGTGCTCTAGCTCTGTCCGCAGGGCGGGCAGGCCCTCCTCGGCGGCCCGGTTTTGGAGGTGCTCCCGCAGGCCGCTGTCCGCTTCAAAGGGGGCGAATTGCCGTCCTGCGACGAGATGGTCGATGTATAGCCCCGTTCCTCCGGCCACGATGGGTAGCTTGCCCCGGGCCAGGATGCCGTCCACAATGGGGACGGCGTCCTGCACGTACCGGGCTACGGAGTAGTTCTCCTCCGGGTCGGCCACGTCGATCATGTGGTGGGGGATGCCCCTGGTCTCGTCCGGGGTGGGCTTGGCGGTGCCGATGTCCATGCGGCGGTAGACCTGCATGGAGTCGGCGGACACCACCTCGCCGCCCAGGCGCTGGGCCAGCGCCGCCGCCAGGGCGGTCTTCCCCGAGGCCGTGGGCCCGCAGATCACCAGAATGTTCGGTTTGGATTCCACGCGGCCCCACTTCCTCCCTAAAACAATGACGGATAACATTATAGCGTAAGCCAGCAGAAATTACAACCGTCCAGGATATTGACATTTGCGCCTGGGAGCGGTTATAATTTATCCATAAGAATGGAGGGCGGATATCATGGGCTTTTGGTCATCAATTATTTGGCGCGAGGTGGACGACGAGCCGGTGAGCACCAGCAGAGAGGCTGTCAACGAGCTGCCTGAGCTTTATAACGGCATGACGCTGGACCTGGAGACGACGGACGGGGTGCATATCTTGACCGGGCGGCTGACCGGGTACGCCCCGGACGACACCGCCCTGAGCCTGGAGCGGCTTCCGGGCGGGCTGTCCTTCAGCGTCCGGGATGTGGGCACTTCCGTGCTGGTCCGGGGGGTCACGGAGTCCATGACTCAGTTCTTCCTCAAGGGGACGATTCAGGAGTCCAGCCGGCTGATCTGCCGGCTGAAGGACGTGAAGGTGAAGTCCATCACCGAGATGCGCCATGATTTTCGGCTTCGGATGGGCATTCCCGTCACCATGTTTTATCAGACGGACACCACCTACAGCCATCCCGAGGAGTGCACCCTGGTGGACATCAGCACCGGCGGGGCGTGCATTGAGTCGGAGTACCTCCACGCCGAGGACGAGGTGCTGCGGCTGAAGGTGAAGCTGATGGACTATGCTCCGATGGAGTTCATTGGGGAGATCATCCGGGTGGTGGAATACCAGCCGGGAAAATTCCGCTATGGCTTCCTGTTTGCCCAGTTGAAGGAGGGCGAGCTGACCGAGCTGACCCGGACGCTGTATAACATTCAAGTGGGCAACCGCTCCACCCGGGTGCGCAGCGAGGAGGGCCACTGGTGACGCTGGCCACAGGCGCAGATATGGTTAAAAAAAGTATCTATCCCGCGGGATAGATACTTTTTTTACTGGACGGCCCCTTGAGCCTTGCCGTGGACGTTTTTTTTTGGTATAATACTACGATTGTACTATTTTCCGAAATTTGGAAAGCAGGAAAGCGGCGCGGTTGAGGGGGTATGGGAATGGACAATATAATCCTGATTGGAATGCCTGGGTCGGGCAAGAGCACCGTGGGCGTGGTGCTGGCCAAGGCCCTGGGGATGGCCTTCCTGGACGTGGACCTGCTCATTCAGCAGCGGGAGGGTGCGCTGCTGCAAAGCCTCATCGACCGGCGGGGGGTGGAGGCTTTTTTAGACTTGGAGCGGGATGCCATCTGCGCCCTGGACTGCCGGGGGACGGTGGTGGCCCCCGGCGGCAGCTGCGTATGCCGGGAGGAGTCCATCGCCCATATGCGGGCGCTGGGGACAGTGGTGTACTTGAAGCTGCCTTTGAAGGATGTGCCGGGGCGCATCCGCAACCTGTTCTCCCGGGGCATTGCCCTCTCCCCCGGCCAGACATTGGCCGACCTGTACCAGTACCGGGCGCCGCTGTATGAGAGGTGCGCCCACATCACCGTCCCGGTGGATGGGCTGAGCCTGATGGAGACAGTGGAAGAAGTGCGCAGCCGCTGCGAGCGGTGCGGACGATAATAACTTAGAATAGGACGAAGCAATGATGAATTTTCGCGACCTGGGGCTGACCGCCCCCATTTTAAGAGCGCTGACCCAGGAGGGGTATACCGACCCCACCCCCATTCAGCGCCAGGCCATCCCGCCCGCTCTGGCGGGACGGGACGTACTGGGCTGCGCCCAGACAGGCACTGGAAAAACCTGCGCCTTTGCCGCGCCCATCCTTCAGCGGCTGAATCAAGCCGTGCCCAATCCCAGAGTGATCCGCGCGCTGGTGCTCACCCCGACCCGGGAGCTGGCCATTCAGATTCAGGACAGCTTTGTGGCCTACGGCCGTAACCTGCCCCTGCGCTCGGCGGTGATTTTCGGCGGCGTGGGCCAGCAGCCCCAGGTGGACGCCATCCGGCGGGGGCTGGACATCCTGGTGGCCACGCCGGGCCGTCTGCTGGACCTCCATGGCCAGGGTCTGCTGGACCTGTCCCGCATAGAAATTTTCGTGCTGGACGAGGCGGACCGGATGCTGGACATGGGCTTCATCCACGACGTGAAGCGGGTTTTGAAGCTGCTACCGGAGAAAAAGCAGACCCTGTTCTTCTCCGCCACCATGCCCCCGGAGGTGATGGGGCTGGTGAACGGCCTGCTCCACGACTATGTGCGGGTGGCGGTGGACCCGGTCTCCTCCCCGGTGGAGGCCATCCGCCAGACCCTCTACTACGTGGACAAAGCCAACAAGACCAAGCTGCTGGCCCATTTGCTAGAGGAGCGGGGGATCACCTCCGCCCTGGTGTTTTCCCGCACCAAGCACGGGGCCAACCGCATCGCCCAGGACCTGCAAAAGCGGGGCATCTCCGCCGCCGCCATCCACGGCAACAAGAGCCAGACCGCCCGGGTTCAGGCCCTGTCCGACTTCAAGGCGGGCCGGGTGCGGGTGCTGGCGGCCACCGACATCGCCGCCCGGGGCATCGACATCTCGGAGCTGCCCTTTGTGTTCAACTACAACCTGCCCGACGTGGCCGAGACCTACGTCCACCGCATCGGCCGCACCGGCCGGGCGGGCCACGAGGGGGAGGCCATCTCCTTCTGCCAGTTCGATGAGAAGGATGAGCTCAAGGCCATCGAAAAGCTGCTGGGCCGGGCGATCCCGGTGGTGGAGGGGCACCCCTTCCCCATGGAGAACTTCGACCCGCCCCAGAAGGACAAGCACGGCCGGCCGGTGAACGCCGAAGACGCGGAGGCCCGGGCCGCCGCCAAGGAGCGCCGGCGGGAGCGGGACGCGCAGAACAAGACCCGCGCCCAGGAGCGCAAGCTGGCCGCCGCGCCCCCTCCCCCGGAGGAGGCGGACGCCCCCAAGAAGAAAAAGCGCCGCCGCAGGAAGTCCGGCGGCGGGGCGCAGGGAGAGGCCCCTGCCCGCCCCGTTATGGTCTCGGCGGACAAGGAGCCGCCGGCACTGCGGGACAAACCGGCGAACCGGGGTGTGCGCCAGGGCAGGCTGGAGGACACCCTGCCCGATGACCCGTCCATGCCCATCACCGACTTCTACAAGCCAAACCCCTTGGATTCAGATGTGATTATGGACGCAACTGCCCGGCTGCTGGCCCCCCGCCGCCCCGCCCCCCGGCCCCAGGTTCAGCGCGCCCCCGATCCCCCCAAGGGCCGGGAGCAGAAAAAGTCCACCCCGCCCAAGCCCCGCCGCCAGGGGAAAAAGCAGGGCGCGCCCGTCCAGCCGGAAAAGGAGCCGGTGCTCCCCCCCTCCCTGGCGGGCAGAAAAAAGCGCCGCCGGGACGACAGACCCAGGCCCGTGGACGCGCCGCTGCGCTCCGACCGGCAGAAGGACTCCACCCAGCACAAAAGCCTGATGCGGCCCTATTACCTCCATGACGATGACTGAGCGGGAGGGCGCCCCCCACCGCCGGCCCCGCAAAAAGCGCCGCCACCCCCTGCGGTGGCTCATCGCGCTGCTGGCGCTGGCGGCGGGCGGCTGGTTTTGGTTTCAGTGGCAGTGCTGGGGCCTCCAGACCACCCATACGCAGGTGGCGCTGAGCGGTCTGCCCCAGGGCTTTGACGGATATAAAATCGTCCACCTCTCCGACCTCCATGGCCATGAATACGGGGAGGGGAGCCGGGAGCTGCTGGACCGGGTCCGGGGAGAGCGGCCCGATCTCATTGTGATTACGGGCGATCTCATCGATCAAAAAAGCCAGATGACCATGATTTCCCCGCTGGCCCAGGGGCTGGCGGCCATCGCGCCCACCTATTACGTCACCGGCAACCACGAGTGGGCGCTGGGGACGGGGGCGGTGAAGGAACTGAAGGCTCTGCTGATCCAGTGCGGGGTGACGCCGTTGTCCAACCAGTACGAGGTGCTGGAGCGGGGCGGGGACCGGCTTGTGCTGGCCGGGGTGGACGACCCCAACGGCTATGCCGACCAGACCACCCCAGAGGAGCTGTTTACCCGGATTCAAGACGGGGAGCCGGGGCTGTTTGCCCTCCTGCTGGCCCACCGCAACGACCACTTCGGGCAGTATGCCAACGCCGGGTATGACTTCGTCATGTCCGGCCACGGGCACGGGGGCATTGTCCGCCTGCCGTTTGTGGGCGGAATCATTGGCACCGACCGGCGCTTTTTCTCGCCCTGGACCTCGGGGGCGTATGTCGTGGGAGGCAGCACCTTGTTTGTCTCTCGCGGTCTGGGGAATAACACGGTTCCGTTCAAAGGGCTGCGGCTGTTCAACCGGCCGGAGGTGGCAGTGGTGACTATCGTGCAAAGCGGCCCGGCTATGCGCCCAATCGGGGCATGAATACAGAGGATACAGCGATATGACAAACTATCACGCCGGACAATTTGATATCGCCGTCATCGGCGCGGGCCACGCGGGCATCGAGGCCGCTCTGGCCGCCGCCCGGCTGGGGATGAAAACCCTGTGCTTCACCATCAACCTGGACGCGGTGGGCAATATGCCCTGCAATCCCGCCATCGGCGGCACCGGCAAGGGGCACCTGGTGCGGGAGATCGACGCCCTGGGGGGTGAGATGGCAAAGGCCGCCGACAGGGCCTGCATCCAGTACCGGATGCTCAACCGGGGCAAGGGTCCCGCCGTGTGGTCCCTCCGGGCCCAGGCGGACCGCCGCCGCTACCAGGAGGTGATGAAGCACACCCTGGAGCTCCAGGAAAACCTGTGGGTGCGCCAGGCGGAGGTGACGGAAATCCTCACCGAAGACGGGGCGGTGTCCGGCGTGGTCACTGCCACGGGCGCGGTGTACGCCGTGAAAGCGGCGGTCGTCGCCACGGGTACCTACCTGGGGGGCCGCACCATCGTTGGGGAGGTGACGCGGGACTCCGGCCCCGACGGCATGGCCGCCGCCCTGCCCCTGACGGAGTGCTTGGTGAAGCTGGGGCTGACCGTTCGCCGGTTCAAGACGGGCACGCCCCCCCGGGTGAACCGCCGCAGCGTGGACTTCTCCCAGATGGAGGTCCAGCCGGGGGATGACGTGCCCGTCCCCTTTTCGTTTATGACGGAAGCGCCCCCGGACAACCGGGCGGTGTGCTATCTCACCTATACCAATGAAAAAACCCATCAGGTGATCCGGGACAACCTCCACCGCTCCCCCCTGTTCTCCGGGGCGATCGAGGGGGTGGGGCCCCGTTACTGCCCCTCCATCGAGGACAAGGTGGTGCGTTTTGCCGACAAGCCCCGGCACCAGCTGTTCATCGAGCCCATGGGGCTGAACACCGAGGAGCTGTATATTCAGGGCTTCTCCTCCTCTCTCCCTGAGGAGGTGCAGGTGGAGATGCTCCACACCATCCCCGGCCTGGAGCGGGCGGAGATGACCCGGTGCGCCTACGCCATCGAGTATGACTGCGCGGACCCCACCCAGCTGCTGCCCACCCTGGAGTGCAAAAAAATCCCCGGCCTGTACGGCGCGGGGCAGTTTAACGGTTCCTCCGGCTATGAGGAGGCCGCCGCCCAGGGGCTGGTGGCGGGGGTGAACGCGGCCTTAAAAATCAAGGGCGAGCCACCCCTGATTTTGAGCCGGGGAGACGGCTACATCGGCGTGCTCATCGACGACCTGGTGACGAAGGGCACCAACGAGCCCTACCGCATGATGACCTCCCGGACGGAGTACCGGCTCATCCACCGGCAGGACAACGCCGACAAGCGTCTGGCCGCTTACGGCCACCGGGTAGGGCTGGTGAGCGATGGGCGGCTGGCCCAGGTGGAGGAGAAGTACGCCGCCGTGGACCGGGAGATCCGCCGCCTGGAGCACGTGGGGGCGGCGCCCTCCCCTGCCCTGAACCAGCTGCTGGAGGACAGGGGCGAGCCCTCCTGTCCCCACGGGGCCCGGCTGCTGGACCTGCTGCGCCGGCCCCGGCTGAGCTATGCAGACCTGGCGCCCTTTGACCCGGACCGTCCCGCTCTTTCCCGGGAAATTACGGAGCAGGTGGAGATTTCCGTGAAGTACCAGGGCTACATCGACCGGCAGAACCGGCAGGTGGAGGAGCTGCGCAAGCTGGAGGACCGGCCCCTGCCTCCTGACGTGGACTACCTGTCCATCCAGGGCCTGCGGCTGGAGGCGAGGCAGAAGCTGGACAAAATCCGCCCGCTGAATTTGGGACAGGCCGGCCGGGTGTCCGGGGTGTCCCCGGCGGACGTGACTGCGCTGATGATTTATTTGGAGAAAACGACATGACGGTGATTAGAGCAAACGAGCAGACCCTGCCCCAAGCTGCCGCCCTGGCTTGCGAGCTGTGACCGGACAACAGGCCGGAGGGGCTGCTGGCGGAGTGGGAGGCGTCGGCCCCCGGGGAGCTGGCGGTGTTTCTCGCCGTGGAGGACGGCGCGCCCGCGGGCTTCGCCCAGTGCCAGCTCCGGCACGACTACGTGGAGGGGACGCGGGGCGGCCCGGTGGGCTATCTGGAGGGGATCTATGTCCGAACGGGATTCCGGCGGCGCGGCGTGGCGGCGGCCCTGTTGTCCGCCTGCGAGGACTGGGCGCAGGCGCAGGGCTGCGTGGAGTTTGCCAGCGACTGCGAGCTGGGCAATACGGACAGCGTCGCCTTTCATTTGGGGGCGGGCTTTGCCGAGGTCAACCGGGTGGTCTGCTTTGTAAAACCTTTGTGAGGGGGCGGCGCGATGGAGCTTGTGACTTGTGAATTGCCTGCCTTTTCTGTCATTGGGATAGAGGGGAGGGCGGAGCCGGGACATAACCCCGCTCCTGCCCTGTGGGAGGCGGCCAATGCCCGGTACGGCGAGGTGGAGGCATTGGCCCTGCGGGATGGGACTGGTATGCCCGTGGGGATCTGGGGCGCGATGAGCGACCTGTCCCGCCAATTTCTGCCCTGGACGGACGGGTTCAGCCGGGGGCTGTACTTGGCGGGCGTGCAGGCCCCAGCCGATGTGGAGCCGCCGGAGGGATGGACAAAATGGACGCTGCCCGCCTTTGCCTGCCTTCGGGTAAAGGTGGAGGGGGATTACGCCGCCGCTTTTCAGGCGGGACTGGACGAATTGGACCGGCGGGGATTGTGCTTGGCCGGAGCCGTGCAGGACTGCCGCCGCCCGGCGGAGGGCGGACAGCTCTACCTGTTCTTCCCATTCAAACGACTGTGAGAGGACGCATAAAGAGATGAGACAGATAACGCAGAGCTGGGAAAAGGACGGCTTCATCCTCCGCTCCATCCGGGCGGAGGATGGGGAGGCATATTGGGAGCAAGGGTTCGGTGTGGATTCGGAGGTAGACCGGCTGACAGGCAGCAGGTCCGATTTCACCCGGGAAGAGGTGCTGGCCCACTTCCGAAACTGCCTGGAGGCGGAGGACCGGGCCGATTTTCTTATCATCGGGCCGGACGGCCGCATTTTAGGGGAGAGCGTCGTCAATGAGATCGACTGGAAGACGCGGTGCGGCAACTTTCGCATCGCCCTGTTCCGGTCAGACAGCTGTGGAAAAGGGATTGGCTCCTGGGCGGTGCGGATGACGCGGGATTACGCGTTTGAGACCCTGGGGCTTCACCGGCTGGAGCTGGACGTATTTCCTTCAACCCCCGGGCCATTCGGGCCTACGAGAAGGCGGGCTTCCGGCGCGAGGGCGTCCGCCGGGAGGCGGTGCTGGACGGGGCGGCCTATGGGGACGACGTGCTCATGGCCATCTTGGAGGACGAGTGGCGGGAGATCAAACAGGCAGAGCAGACAAAGGAGAGGGCGTTTCAAGTATGAAATTAGTGTTGGCCGTAATCATGTGTAAGGTTCTGCGCTTCATCGGCGGGCTCGTCGGCAAGGGCAGCTCCCTACCGGGGCAGTTCGCCCTGAAGGTGTGCCCCGACGTGCTGGGCCGGGTGAAGCTGCCCGCCCATATCATCGCCGTCACCGGCTCCAATGGCAAGACCTCCACCGTGGAGATGATCGCCGCCATTTTAGAGAAGGACGGGCGGAAGGTGGTCTATAACAAGGAGGGCTCCAACCAGATCGAGGGGGTTGCCACCCTCATCCTGTCCCACTGCACTCTGGGGGGAAAAATGCGGGGGGACGTGCTGCTGTTAGAGAGCGATGAGCGCTACGCCCGGCACACCTTCAAATGGTTCCACCCCACCTACTTTGTCATCACCAACCTGTACCGGGACCAGCTCAGCCGCAACGGCCACCCGGAATGGGTGTACGACGCCGTCAAGGCCGCCGTATTCCCAGAGACCACCCTGGTGCTCAACGCAGACGACCCCCTGGCGTCCTGCTTCGCCCGGGAGCACGACCCGGCCAAGGTGAAGTGGTTCGGGTTGGACAAGTGCTCCATCAGCACCACGGAGCATCATGGTGTGTATCACGACGGGGCCCGCTGCCCGGTGTGCAAGGGCCGGATGGAGTATTCCTGCTACCACTACGCCCACATCGGGCACTACGCCTGCCCCGCCTGCGGCCACCGGCGCCACGATACGGATTTCACCGTCACCGACCTGGATTTAAAGGCGGGAAGACTGACCATCAACGGAGAGACTCCAATTTCCCTGGTCTTCAAAAGCATTTACAACGTGTATAACATCTTGGCGGCGTGGTCGGTGTGCGCCC
This sequence comes from uncultured Oscillospiraceae bacterium, assembly GCA_910587285.1. Classification (GTDB taxonomy): domain Bacteria; phylum Bacillota; class Clostridia; order Oscillospirales; family Oscillospiraceae; genus Enterenecus. Next base: position 50,247 of record CAJULM010000011.1, read on the forward strand.
TGGCGGGGGTATCCTCCGCCGTGATGGCCGGAGAGATCAACAACTACACGCTGAAAAATGGGCGGATGGTCACCTTTACGCTGGGAGAGCACAAGGGTACCCTGCTCACCTCCAAGCACGAGAATTCGGTGGCCTACGATACCAACCTGGCCTATATCGCCGCCACGGAAAAGCCCTGCACGGTGCTGATCATTGTGGACGCCATCAGCCGGAAGTACTTCACCGGAGAGACCAGCTGGCTGTGGGACATCGACTTCGACCGGCTGAATGTCCCCCATGTGGGAAAAATCATGCTATACGGGAAGTACTGCAACGACCTGGCGGTGCGGTTTAAGTACAGCCATATCCCGGCGGATAAAGTGGAGGTGGGCGAGAGCATTGCCACCGCGGCGGAGGAGCTGAAGGCGAACGGGGACGAGGATGTGTACGTCGTCACCTGTTTCTCCGACCGGGACAAGCTGCTGGAGCACGTAGTGCGATAGGTGCGCAGTAAAAGCGACCCGACCGCGTGTCCAATCGGAGCGTGGTCATGCTGGGTTCCGCCTTTACTCGGTGACGAAAGAAAGGATGAAAATTGCCATGGAATTGACCATTCTGCACCTCTATCCCGATTGTATGTCTCTGTACGGCGAGTACGCCAATGTGGCGGTGCTCCGGCGGCACCTGGAGGCCGCGGGGGTGTCCGTCACGGTGGAGACGGCGCTGTTCGAGGACGCGCCGCCCTTCGAGCGGGCCGACTTTATCTACATGGGCGCGGGTACCGAGCGCACCCAGAAGGCGGCCCTGGCCGCCCTGCTCCCCCACAAGGAGGCGCTGAAGGCCGCCATCGACCGGGGGGCCGTCCTGCTGTTCACCGGCAACGCCATGGAGCTGCTGGGCGGCTCCATGCCCGGCGCGGACGGAAGGCAGCCCGCCCTGGGTCTTGCGGGCTTTCTGACGGAAGGAGAGGACCGGCGTGACCCCGGAGACGTGATCGCCCACACCGCCCTCTGGGACAGCCCGGTGGTGGGGTTCATGAACAAGTGCTCCCGCACCATTATGGCCGACGATGGGGATGATGCCCCCCTGTTTGAACGGCTCTCCCTGGGTATGGGCAACCAACGGGAAAAGGGTCCGGAGGGCTACGTGTCCGGCAATGTGCTGGCCACCCATCTCACCGGCCCCATCCTGGTGAAGAACCCGGACTTCACCGACTTCCTGATTCGCCGTATTTTCGAAGTCAAAGGCTGGGACCAGCCCGAAAAGCTGCCCGTCCTGCCCTACGAGCGGGAGGCCTATGCGGTGACGCTGAAGGAGCTGGCGGGGGGCGGCTGACCGCCCCAGAGGAACGGTGTGCCTACCCAGGCGCGGGAGGATAGACAGCTGAACGCCCAATAACCACACACCAGCGGCAGCACAAATAGGAGCATCTGCGTCGAAAGCCCCGTGCGCCGGAATGGTATGCGCCCGATTCCCGTAATAGGGCTCCCCCGTAAAACGGGGGTTCTCAGGGGGAAGCCCGACTGTGGGCGCGGAGCGCCCACTGGGAGGGATGCCCCCTGAGCATTCTCTTTGGGTACTTTCTCTCATGGGAGAGAAAGTACCCCGCCGGAGGCCCCGGGAGGGCCGGGGAAACTCAAACGTTACATTTGGAAACGGCAAAATGCTGGTCAAACCCCTGGGTTTTGGTATGCTGAGAGCATCAAGGGGAGGAGAACTCCCGGTTTTATGAGGTGAATTTGATGAGCTTAGGAAACAAACTGGCGGAGGCCCGCCGGGCCAAAAATCTGACCCAGGAGCAGCTGGCGGAGCGGCTGGACGTGACCCGGCAGGCGGTAAGCCGCTGGGAGTCGGACGCCGCCTACCCGGAGACGGACAAGATCGTGCGCATGGCCCAGATTTTAGAGGTGAGCTGCGACTATCTCCTTCAGGACGGAGTGGACGAGAAGGGGACCCCGGTAAAGTCCCCTGTGACCCGGTTGCTGGAACAGGCCCAGGGCAGACGGGTGAAGCTGACCTTCTATGAGAGCGACGGAATGCCCGTCGTCCATGACTGGTGCGTCATCCAGGACTTCGACGGCGGCTGGGCCAATGTGGAGGTTGTGGTGAACCAGAAGAAGCCGGAGAAAAATGAGGTGCGGCTCATCCCCCTGTCCGCCATCAGCACCATCACCTTCCTCAAGGATGGAGAAACGGTCCGTCGCTCCCCTCTGGAGCTGAATTGAGGAGGGCGTGGAAATGGAATACTTTGGAATATTCGCTTTTGTTTTTGTTCTTGGGCTGTACGGAAAGATCCGCCGGCTGGAGCGCATCCTGCGGGACAACGGCATCCGTCCCGGCGGCACGGCGGGGCTGGGGGACCAGGTGCGCAAGCAGGTGGGCAAAACCGTGGAGCTTACCCTGGAGACCAGCGATGGGGATATCATGGGCAAGCAGTGCAGGGTGCTGGATGCCGACGAGACCTGGGCCCTGGTCCTGGCCAACGAGGGCAAAAAGAACGAGTGCGAAAAGCTGATCCGGCTGGACAGCGTGAAGCAGATCAAAGTGCGCTGAGCCGTCGTGAGCAGCGCGGATGGAGCGAAGCGAGGGCAAAAGCCCAGCCGCCGCGAAGCGGAGGCGGGTTTTGTCCGAGTCGGAGCGAAGCCGCGCGTCGCGAACAGGCGAAGCGCAGGTACATGGGGGTAATAGAATGAGCGATACGTGGCTGGAAGTGACCCTCCCCGTCCCGGCGGAAAGGCTGGACCGGGTGTGCGATATTCTCACCGCCAACGGCATGGCCGGCTTGGTGGTGGAGGAGGAAGGGGATTTTCTCCGCTTTTTAGAGCAGAACCGACAGTATTGGGACTACGTGGACGAGGGGCTGGCCCAGCGCATGAAGGGGGCCAGCCGGGTGAAGTTCTATGTCCCGGACAGCCAGGAGGGGCAGGAGCAGCTCCGGCGGTATCTGGCGGGACTGGAGGAGTACGAGCCCCAGACCGTCTCTCTCCGGGAGGAGGACTGGGCCACCTCCTGGCAGAAGTATTACCAGCCCATCCCGGTGGGAAAGCGGATGTACATCGTCCCCGACTGGATGCGGGGGCAGCCCGTGCCGGAGGGCCGGGTGCCGCTGTACCTCAACCCCGGTCTCACCTTCGGCACCGGGGCCCACCCCACCACCCAGCTGTGCCTGGAGCTGCTGGAGGAGGTGCTCCGTCCCGGCGGCCAGGTGCTGGATTTAGGCTGCGGGTCTGGGATTCTGGCCATTGCTGCGCTGGCACTGGGGGCCTCCCGGGCGGTGGGCGTGGACATTGACCCCAAGGCCGCCGACGTGGCTTTTGAGAACGCCGCCCTGAACGGCGTGGGGCCGGACCGGCTGGCGGTGTACGCGGGAGACGTGCTGACGGACAAGCGGCTGGCGAACAAGCTGGAGCCGGGACAAAACCGGGTGGTGCTGGCCAATATCGTGGCCGACGTCATCATCCCGCTGTCGGCAAAGGCGGGAGAGTTCCTGGCCCCGGACGGGGTATTTCTCACCTCCGGCATCATCGACGGGCGGCAGGACGAGGTGCAGGCCGCGCTGGAGCGAAACGGCTTTACCGTGACAAAGCACCTGGAGCGGGGCGGCTGGCACGCCTTCTCGGCGGAGCCTGTAGGCGCGGGCGAGCGGAGATGGATACTGGAAACGGAGCGCCTCTATCTGCGGGAGCTGAATCAGGGGGATTTCCAAGGGCTGTGTGAAATCCTCCAGGATGAGGAGACCATGTATGCCTATGAGGGCGCTTTTTGCGATGATGAGGTGCAGGAATGGCTTGACCGGCAGCTTGCCCGCTATCGGAAGTGGGGGTTCGGCCCATGGGCCGTGATTTTGAAGGAAAACGGCAGGATGATCGGCCAGTGCGGGCTCAGTATGCAGCCGTGGAAGGAGACCGAGGTGCTGGAAATCGGCTACCTGTTTAACCGGGCGTTCTGGCACAACGGGTATGCGGCGGAGGCGGCGCAGGCCTGCAGGCGGTATGCTTTTGAGACGCTGGGGGCGGACCAGGTCTGCTCCATCATCCGGGAAGGCAACACTCCGTCCCAAAACGTGGCGCGGAGAAACGGCATGAGGCCAGAGGACAGCTGGGTCAAACGGTATCGGGGCGTTGATATGCCCCACGATCGGTATGTCATACGTGCGCCCAGGTGCCCGGCGGGGCGGGAAAAAGAGAATTAATCCTTGTATGCAGGGGAAAAAGATGATATGATATCCTCAGAAGAATTTGGGCAGCCGCCCTATTTTGGACTGAGGAGTGGATCATCATGGCCGTGCAGAATTTTGAGCAGATTGTAGAGAAGGCGAAGCAGACAGGCAAACGCAGCCGGGTGGTGATTGCCGGGGCAGATGCGGAAAACATCCTCCTGGGCGCGTTCCACGCCGCGGCGGAGGGTTTTGTCCACCCCGTCCTGGTGGGGGAGGAGAGCAGAATCCGGTCCCTGCTGGAGCGGCTGGGCCTGGCCGGGCGGGACTACGAGCTGGTGGGGATCAAGCCGGGGGACAACCCCACCCAGCGGGCCATCGACCTGATCAACCAGGGAAAGGGAGACCTGCTGATGCGGGGCAGCACCCAGACGCGGGAGTTTCTTTTGCCCCTGCTGGACAAGAAAAACGGCCTGCGCACCGACCGGCTCATCACCCACATCGACCTGGTGAGTATGCCTGAGTACCCCAAGCTCATCGCCATCGGAGACGTGACCGTCACCGTGCGCCCCACGCTGGCCCAGAAGAAGGACATCATCCGCAACATGACGGACACCTTGCGCTATGTGGAGGACGAGCAGCCCCATATCGCCCTGCTGGCCCTGGTGGAGCAGCCCAGTTTTCACATGAATGACACCATCGAGGCCCGGGACTTGGTGAAGGAGCACCAGCGCCGGCCCATTGCCGGCTGCACCCTGTCCGGTCCCATTGCCTACGACCTGATTCTCTCCAAGGAAGCCGCCCGGTTGAAGGGGTACGACAACCCCCTGTGCGGCGATTTCGACGGCATCGTGGCCCCCTCCCTGCTGGCGGGCAACCTGATTGTGAAGTGCTGGCAGATGCACGCCCACGCCCGCACCTGCGGCACGATTGTGGGGGCGAAGATTCCTGTGGCCATCACCTCCCGCAGCGACAGCGCGGACGTGGCCTATCTGTCTCTGGCCTTCAGCAGCGTGCTGCACTGAGGAAGAAAAACGGCGCCTTCCCCCCGCGGGGGGAAGGCGTTGACGGTCCGGCGCGGTTTTTGTGGATTTTTTCAAGTAAAACGGTTGACAAAACCGGCTCATGCCATTAAGATAGGCTATTATAGCACAAGGCTTCGATCAGGACGAGTACCCGGCAAACCTCCTCTCAGAGAGCCGCCCGCACGGTGCGAGGGCGGCGGGGCGGCCCGGCGAATATCCCCTGAGAGCCGCGGACCCAACGCTTTATGCAAGTAGGCTCCGCCGGGAGTGCCCGTTACAGCATATACGAGTGCCGCGAAAGAAGCGCTGAGCCGTTGCGAACAGGCGAAGCGTGACAATGCGCGGAAGCGGGAGTGGTACCGCAGGGGTTTGCGCCTTTGTCTCCGGTTGGGGACAGGGGCGTTTTTGTTTTGAAAAGGAGCGTTGAGATGGGTATTACGATAAACCTTTATTATACGGGAACCAACGGGAGCGCCCGGGAATTTGTCCAGGAGATGGAGGACAGCGGCACGGCGGATTTGATCCGGGAGGAACCGGGGAACCAGCGGTACGCCTATTTTATCCCCATGGACGACCCCGAAACCGTCCTGCTGATCGACACATGGCGGGACCAGGCGGCGTTAGACCTCCACCACGCATCCCCCATGATGGGGACGATTGCCCGGCTGCGGGAAAAATATGACCTGCATATGCGGGTGGAGCGGTATACCACCGATGAGGATGGGATACCCAATTCTGACCGACAGTTTATCAAACAATAAACCAACTATATTTATCACAAAGGAGAATACCCATGGACTACAACAAGACCGTACACCTGCCCCAGACTGACTTCCCCATGCGGGCGGGCCTGCCCAAGCGGGAGCCCGAGCTTTTAAACCCGGAGTGGGCCAAAATCACCTACCACAAGCTGATGGACAAAAACGCGGGCAAGCCCAAGTTCGTCCTCCACGACGGCCCCCCCTACGCCAACGGCAACATTCATATCGGCACCGCCATGAACAAAATCCTTAAGGACATCATCGTCAAGTACAAAAACATGACGGGCTTCCAGGCCCCGTATGTCCCCGGCTGGGACACCCACGGCCTGCCCATCGAGACCGCGGTGCTCAAGGACAAGAGCGTCAAGCGGGAGGAGATGTCCGTGGGCGCCTTCCGGGACAAGTGCCGGGAGTTTGCCACCCAGTACGTGGGCCGGATGACGGAGCAGTTCCAGCGCCTGGGCGTGCTGGGCGAGTGGGAGAACCCCTATATCACTCTGCTCCCTGAGTTCGAGGCCAAGCAGATTGAGGTCTTCGGCAAGATGGCGGAGAAGGGCCTCATCTACAAGGGTATGAAGTCCGTCTACTGGTGCCCCCACGACCAAACCGCCTTGGCGGAGGCCGAGATCGACTACCAGGACGACCCCTGCACCACCATCTTTGTGAAGTTCCCCGTGAAGGACGACAAGGGGAAGCTGGGCCAGTACTGCGACCTGTCCAAGCTGTTCTTCGTCATCTGGACCACCACCCCCTGGACCATCCCGGGCAATACCGCCATCTCCATGAACGCCGGCTTTGACTACGTGCTGCTGGAAGCCCCCAACGGCGAGGTCTATGTCATGGCAAAGGAGCTGGCCGAGGGTGTGTGCAAGCAGGCGGGCATCGACTTTGACGCGTGCAAGATTCTGGCCACCCTGAAGGGGTCCGACTTCGAGCTCATGGTGGCCCGCCACCCCCTGCTGGACCAGGACAGCGTGATCCTCAACGGCGACCACGTGACCCTGGAGGCGGGCACCGGCTGCGTCCACACCGCCCCTGGCTTCGGCGGCGAGGACTTTGACGTGTGCAAGCGGTATGACGACGCGGGGCTGACCCACATCGGCGTGCCTGTGCCGGTGAATGCCAAGGGCGTGATGACCGACGCCCGGTATAACGGCCAGTTCTACGCCAAGGGCAACGATATGGTGGTGGCCGATCTGGAAGCGGAGGGCTTCCTGCTGGCCAAGGCCCAGATCACCCACTCCTACCCCCACTGCTGGCGGTGCAAGCACCCCATCATCTACCGGGCTACCGAGCAGTGGTTCTGCTCCGTGGACGCCATCAAGGACCAGGCCGTGAAGTCCTGCGACGCCATCTCCTGGCACCCAGCCTGGGGCAAGGACCGCATGGTGTCCATGATCACCGAGCGCAACGACTGGTGCATCTCCCGCCAGCGGGTGTGGGGCGTGCCCATCCCGGTGTTCTACTGCGATGATTGCGGGGAGGCCATCGTCACCCCGGAGACCATCGCCCACGTGGCGGACCTGTTCCGGGAGCACGGCTCCAACGTGTGGTTCGACCGGATGGCGGATGAGCTGGTGCCCGCCGGCTTTGCCTGCCCCAAGTGCGGCAAGACCCACTTCTCCAAGGAGAACGACATCATGGACGTGTGGTTCGACTCGGGCTCTACCTGGGCCGCCGTGGCCGACCAGCGCTCCAACCTGCAATACCCCGCAGACGTGTATTTAGAGGGGGGCGACCAATACCGGGGCTGGTTCCAGTCCTCCATGCTCACCTCCATCGCCTGCAACGGCGTGGCCCCCTACAAGCAGATCATCACCCATGGCTGGACGGTGGACGGCGAGGGCAAGGCCATGCACAAGTCCCTGGGCAATGCCATGCCCCCCGAGGAGATTATCAAGGACTACGGCGCGGATATGCTGCGCCTGTGGGTGTCCTCCGCGGACTATACCCAGGATATGCGCATTTCCAAGGAGATCATGAAGCAGCTCAGCCAGGCGTACCTGAAAATCCGCAACACCGCTCGGTATATGCTGGGCAACCTGGACGGCTTTAACCCCGACACCGCCGTGGCGGTGAAGGATATGGAGGCCCTGGACCGGTGGGCGGTGGCCGCCTTCAACGACCTGGTGAGGAATGTCCGGTCGGGGTACGACGCCTACGAGTTCCACGCCGTCTACCGGGCCATCTACAATTTCTGCGTGGTGGAGATGTCCAACTTCTACCTGGACATCATCAAGGACCGGCTCTACTGCGGGGACGACGCCACCCGCGCCTCCGCCCAGTCCGCCCTGTACCGCATTGTGGACGGCATGACCCGGATGCTGGCTCCCATTCTGGCCTTCACCAGCCAGGAGATCTGGACCGCTATGCCCCACCGGGCCGGGGACGACCCCGAGTGCGTGCTGTTCAACGACATCCCGGACTATGACCCCGCCCTGGCGCTGGGGGAGAAGGACGCGGCGCGTTGGGAAAAGGTGATCAAGCTGAGGGACGACGTGAACAAGGCGCTGGAAAACGCCCGCAATGAGGACGTTGTAAAGAAGAACCAGGACGCCAAGGTGATTCTGGAGGCGGACCCCATGGCCCAGGAGGACTTCTCCGACTTTGCGCCGGAGGAACTGGCCGCGCTGTTCATCACCTCCCAGGTGGAGGTGGTGCATACTGAATCTTGCGCGTCCTCCCTGGGGGCCATGAGCACGCAGTTTATGGATTTGGACGTGCGGATTGAGGCGGCGGAAGGGAGCAAGTGCCCCCGATGCTGGAACCACGACACCCATATCGGCGCCTCCGGCCACCACGCCGAGCTGTGCGACCGCTGCGCGAAGGTTTTGGGGGAGTAATCTGACTCAAAGAAGCTCCCGTTTCTGAGGGTAAGGCTTCATAAAAAAGTGAAAGGACAAGGCAGACCGCAATGGTCTGCCTTGTCCCGTTTATAGTGTGTAACCACATGACACGTTCGGGGAAAGCGCTCTTGAAAAGAGCAGCAAACTGGAAGTTGTCAGTGGATTACCTGGTAACGCAATCTGAGATACGAGTGTTCCAGGACGGTACATTCTTGCAATTTCAGCACACCTAATTGGGATAATTCACGTTCTGATAGCAAAGATTTTCCGTCAATCAGTGTGGATGTCTCCTTGCCGCCAATTAAAATGGGGGCAACAACAATATCAATATAATCAAACAGCTTTTCCCGAAGAAACAGCCCGTTTAATGTGCCGCCGCTTTGTATGGTGATTCTCTGACAGCCATATTCTGACTTGAGCTTTGCAAGTGCGTCACTCAAAGACAACTTGCGTTGACAAATGATATGAAGGTTGTCCTCGTTTACCTGGAATGCCGGATGGTCTGCGTTGGATGTGACCAGCACAAATTCTTTTGAGCGGGCGCAAAAATAGCGAACACCTTGTTTGGTCAAATGATGGTTGTCGATTATTACAAAGGAAACAGACGACTTGTTCGGCATTTCCTTCGAGTTGACGCCCATCTTTTTCTGCACTCGGCCAGAGTTGAGCGACCACAAGTCGGTTGTCTGCTCTATCTCATAATACTGGTGCAGTCCTTCCTGAACGCCCACAATTTTTGGGAAATCTCTGTCTACGTCTAACTTATCTGTTGCCCCTGTGCTGATTTTTCCATCAACAGACATGAGCATAAATAGCGTTGTGATTGGTCTATCCATATTATCTCTCCTAACTCCGAGCTGTCGATGAGAGCAGTATAAAGAAATACCCGCCGAAAAGCAGCCTCCTCCCGGCGGGTGCTGGCTTCCTTATGGCAGGCTTTCAAGGAGGGGGACCTTTTTTACTGCTTTGCCTTGACCACGGGAATCCAGACCTCAAACTTGGAGCACTCCGGGTCCAGGTAGACCTCCACATCCGGGCCGTCGGCATACTCGCAGCCGGAGGTGGGCAGCCACTCAGTGACCACCCGGCGCTGAAGCTTCTGGATAGCGGCGGCGCCGTCTCCTGTCCCGGGAAATACGGCCCAGGTAAAGGCGGGAACGGTAAACTCCTCCAGGCCGCCCTCCGCCGGGGCGGAGGAGGCCACGGCAATATAGTACCGGGAACCATCCTTCCCGCCGCACACCCCCAGCAGGCCCTTGGGCTCCCCGTCCATCAGGGCGGCCAGCCGCGGGATCGTGCCGTCCGCCGCCGCGCGCGCCCACAGTTCGGGCACGCACTTAAAGTTCTCATCCAGATCCTGGCTCAAGGGCGCGGATATTCCAACAATGCGGAATGCGTCCTTTTTTTCCATGCGGTAGTCCATTTCTTCCACTCCTTGTATTGTGATGGCGAAGCGCAGGGGCGGGCAGCTTTTCAGGCTCACTCCCGGCTTTTTGGCCTCGGAGGGCGGCAGGCCGTGAACCGTCTGAAAGGCCCGGTTAAACGCGGTGGGCGAGCTGTAACCGTATTTGACCGCCACATCCAAAATTTTTGCCCCGCCCTGCAATTCCACTGCCGCCCGGGACATCCGGCGGCGGCGCACATACTCCGACAGGGGCATCCCCGCCAGCAGAGTGAACATCCGCTGAAAATGGTAGGGGGAACAGTGGGCAATCCCCGCCGCTGTCTGCCAGTCGGGCTCCTCCAAATGCCCCTCGATATAGTCCATGGCCCGATTGAGCCGGTCAATCCACTCCATACGCCTGGCTCCTTTCACTTTGCTGCGCAGCTTGATAAGAGTATACCGCATTTTTCCTCGCTTGTCCTCTCTTTTCCCGAACAAAAATAGCGAGTTCCCCAGCCTGTGAGCGGGCTGGGGAACTCGTTGTGTTTGTTCAGCGGGCAAGCCCGGCGGGGCTCAGCCGTTGGGCTGATTTACCACCCCGGTGAACAGGGGCAGCCCGGTCTCCCCGGTGACGGCGAACAGGAAAGGCCGATCCAGCACAAAGTCCACCTCGTCGTCCGGGGGCATGGCCTCGCCGCACTCCGCGATCATGACGGTGTAGGCCGCGGCTTCGCAGCCCTCCTCGTCCACCTTCACCCGGGCGGCGTGCTGGGCCGTGCCGACGTATAGGGGGTCGCCGGTGGAGGCTCCCAGGGGGTCGAAGTTGGAGACAGTGGAGTCGAACACGTCGGTGACGCCCAGCTTCTTCAGGCCGTCCACCAGGTCCAGGTCGGAGGACACGTCGAACTTGGGCATGGACAGGTTCACCGTGAGGTATTTCTGCCCGGTCCAGCCCTCCCGCGTCACATTGCCCTCGTCGTCGTATCGGTCATACTTGGGGGCGAGGAGGAATTCCATGGCCTCGCCGCTTTGGAGCAGTTCATCCGCCGTAACCCCCTCGTCGGGGAGAATCAGCCACATATCGCCGCCCTGCTGGAAGGAGAGGCGCACGGCGGTGAAGTTGTCCCCCCAGAAGAAAGCGCTCTGGTTAGAGCTGTGCATGAAGTCGGCGTCCACGTCTCCGCCGGGGGCGTGAAAGGTGTCGGTGTCGGTGCGCTCCTTGCTGAACTCGTCGTCCCAGGCGGCCTTGAAATAGATGGTGGAGGCCAGGGCCAGCACCGTCTCCGGGCTCATCTCCAGACCCTGGGCCTGCTCGGCCAGCAGGCCGTTGGTCTGGGCGTTGATCCAGTCCCGCAGGGCCTGGTTATACTCCTCCGTCCCCATCTGGCCGGAGAAGGCGGAGGCAAAGTAAACCTTGGCCAGGGTGTCCAGGGTCTTCTGGCTGTAGGTCATGCCGTCGCGCAGCCACAGGGAGTTGCCCAGGATGGAGGTGACCACCCCGTCGTCCCGGTAGTTGTCCAGCCACAGGGCGTTGGCCCGTTCCCGCAGGGCCTCGATGGAGTCCACCTGCAATAAATCCAGAATCTGCTGCCGGGTGTTTTCTCCGGTGGTCTCCGCCAGCATGGACAGGGCCATGTAGACGTTCAGCGGGGAATAGACCCGGTTTTCTTCCCCCGCGCCTGTGAGGAACTGGGCGGTGGAGGAGGAGAGGAAGCCGTCCATCAGCCCGGCGTAATCGGTGCCCGAGCGAAGGGCGTCTCTGTCGTCCCACCAGGCGCTGTAGGCAGCGCTGTGGGCGTCGCTGGCCTTTTTCCAAGCGTCATCGCTGTCCCCCACGTCGGAGAAAAAGTCGTCGTCCCTGGGATAAGGGGCCATCTCCGGGTAGCCGGCCAGGGCCAGGGCGCAGGTCTCATAAGACGAAGGCACCCCGTTGGGGCCGCAGGTTTCCTCGTCCCCCCCTGGGGCGGTGCGCAGTTGGGGGCTCTCGCCGCCGGTGGGCAGCTCATCGGAGAGAGGGGCGTCGTGGGCCGCCAGGGTGGGGTCCGTTTCCTGCTTGGGCCACATGGCGATCCCTCCAATCAGGGCCACCGCCAGCACCGCCGCCACCGCCCCCGTCCAGCGGGTGTACGGGCGTTTTCCAGCGGGCTGGGCGGCCAGTTCCTTTACGTCTTCGGGGGCATGGATGCCCTCGTTTGCCTGTTTGTATCGCTTCATAGTTCGACCTCCTGAAGTATCTCCCGCAGAAGGGCCCGGCCCCGGCTGAGCTGGGATTTCACGGTGCCCTCCGGCACGTTCAGCGTCTGGGCCATTTCGGCCACCGACAGGCCCTCGAAGTAGTACAGGTGAATGACCGAACGGTACTTGGCGGGCAGGGAGAGGACGGCGGCATATACCTCCCGGTAGTCGTCCTCCACCCCCACCTCCTCGGCGGTTTCCAGGGGGACGGTGCGCTTGCGCCACGGAGAGGCGAGCAGGCTTTTGCACCGGTTCACCGTGCAGCGGATGAGCCAGGCCTTGCGGTGCTCGTCGTTGGCAAAGCGGTCCTCATGGCGGAAAAAGCGCAGAAAAACCTCCTGAAACACATCCTCCGCGTCGGGTACGTTGGCGGTGCGGGCCAGGGCGAGGCGGTACACCATATCCCCCCAGCGCTCCACCACCTGGGTGCGCTGCTGCTGCGTCAAGGTCATTCACCTCCTTCCGCCGCGCCCCGGCCGTGACGCGGCGTTTTCTCCTGTCATTTATAATACCCCAGACGGGGGCAAAATGTTGCATCCCTGGGAAAAATACGCGCAGGTGGCAAAACCCACGCCGTTTTCCGGCGGGGGAAGGCGGATCAGGACTGGGGCGGCTGCCCGCCGCCGGGCTTGCCCCGGCGATGATGAGGGCGGTAGCGCCGCTTGCGGTTGGCGCTTGCCTTGGCCTCGCCGGGCTGTGCGTCCCTCTGGGGGGCGGACTTGGGCTGGGTCTGCTTTTGAGTCTGGGGGGCGGACTGCTGCCGGGGCTGACCCTGGGTGGGCTTGCCCTGGCCGCCATGGCCCCGGCCCCGGCGCTGGTTCTGATTTTGGCGCTGGCCATCGTTTTGACGGCTGGAGGGGCCCTCTGCGCCCAGGTAACGCTCCAGCACGGCGGACAGGTCGGCGGGACCGTCCGGCTTGCGGCCGGAGCGGGCCAGCTCCGCCTCCGGAGAGCGCAGCTTTTCCAGCTCCGCCTTGGGCGGCGGGGTGTAGCCCTCGGGGCGCTTGCCCTTGCCGTTGCGCACCACGCGGATTTCGCTGGTGAGGTAGTTTTTTGGCTGCTCGGTGGGATCGGCGTTTTCCAGCGAGACCTTCACCTGCTCTCGCAGCAGGTTGACGGAGGAGACGGTGCCCACCCCGTCGGGACACTCCACAAAGGAGTCCGCCTTGGGGCAGCGCTGCACGGCGTCCTCATAGGCACCCTGCTCGTATTTCAGACAGCACATTAGCCGGCCGCAGGTACCGGAAATTTTGGTGGGATTGAGGGACAGGTTTTGGGTCTTGGCCATTTTGATGGACACGGGCTGGAACTCGTTGAGAAACTGAGCGCAGCAGAAGGGCTTGCCGCAGATGCCAAAGCCGCCCAGCATCCGGGCCTCGTCCCGCACGCCGATCTGCCTCAGCTCGATACGGGCGCGGAAAATGCCCGCCAAATCCTTCACCAAGGCGCGGAAGTCCACCCGGCCGTCGGAGGTAAAGAAAAAGAGAATTTTGGTTCCGTCGAAGCTGTACTCCACCTGGACCAGCTTCATGTCCAGGCCGTGGCGCTCCACCAGCTGCTGGCAGATTTGCAGCGCCTCCTTCTCCCGGCCCCGGTTTTCCCGGACCTGCTTTTCGTCCTTATCGGTGGCCAGGCGGACCACCGGGCGCAGGGGCTGCACCACGGCGCTGTCCTCCACCATGGAATTGCGGCGCACGCAGGTGCCGTATTCCAGGCCCTTGCCCGTCTCCACGATGACGCTGCGCCCCTCGGGCACGGTGAGGCCCGCGGGGTCGAAGTAGTATTGCTTGCCGCCCGGCCGGAACCGAACGCTGATGATTTCCGTCATAAAAATTGTCCTCCGTATATGTGAAGTTATGAAAACAGCTGAGTCTGAAGCAATCCCAGCACAAGCCCCGTGCCGGGGTTATACACCGCGCCGTCCCGGCAGGCCTTCAGCGCCCGGAGCACCTGGGCCCCCCGGCGGGGGCTCTGGGTCAGGCGGTGGGACACCTGCTCCTCCGAGGCGGCCAATAGGGCGTAGAGCTGGTCGGCCTTGGGCTTGGACAGCTCCAGCTCCACCAGGGCCTGGGCCACGGCCAGCTCGTCTCCGGTGAGGAGCAGCTGGGCCAGCTCCTGCGCATACCGGAGGGTGTCCGGGTCGGGCTGGGCCTGCTCAGGGGGAAGGGAGAGGGGCTCGCACCGGGAGCGCACCGTGTCCAGCAGGCGGCCGGGCTCCCCGGCCAGCAGCAGAAAAGCGGCGTAAGCGGGGCCCTCCTCCAGCACCTTCAGCAGGGCGTTTTGGGCGGAGGGGTTCATGGCGTCCGCCGGGTGGATGACGTACACCTTCCGCGCACCCTCGTTGGGGCGGACGTAGACGTCGGAGCGCAGGGCGCGGATTTGTTCCACGCTGATCTCCTGCTTCCCCTGGAGGGGGGCGGTGAGGGATACGTCGGGGTGGGCGCCTGCCGCCGCCTTTCGGCAGGCCCGGCAGGTCCCGCAGGGAGGATTGCTCCCCTGACACAGATAGGCGGCGGTGAGGCGGCGGGCCAGGGCGGCGCGGCTGTCCCCGGCGCCGCCGGAGATGAGATAAGCGTGGGACAGGGGATTGGGCAGAGGAATCATAGCCGCTCAAACCTCTCTACGTCCAGCACAAATACGGTCGCCCCGCCCACGGTCACTTCCACCGGCATCACGGGCATAAAGCCGTAGCTCATCTCGGTGAGGGCGGGGACCATCTGCTTTCGGCTGTGTGAGCGCTCCCGGATCAGGTCGATGGCGGCCTGGACCTGGTCCTCCTCCACGCCGATGAGCAGCGTCACATTGCCGGCCAGGAGAAACCCGCCGGTGGTGGACAGCCGGGTGGAGGAGAAGCCGTTTTTGGACAGGGCCTGGGTGACGGAGTTGGCGTCGTCATAATTGACGATTGCGACGATCAGCTTCATAAGCGCGTTCCTCCCCTTTTTGGAATCAACGAACCACGTCGATGGCGGTGCTTCCATCCCTATTATAGCCTATTTGGACCAAATAGGCCAGATGTTTTTTTTGGATGAGCTCCCCTGGGGCGATCACCGGCACGCCGGGGGGATAGGGCGCGATCTGACAGGCGGAGATCTGCTCCGCCGCCCCGCCGAGGGGTAGCCGCTTCCGGGGGGCGAACAGGGCCTGCCGGGGGGTGAGGACCATGGGGGGCGGCTCCGGCGGGGCCGGGACGGGGGCGCAGGGACCGGAGAGGCCGGAGCGGTCCAGGGCTTTTTCCAGGCGGTCAAATTGCGCCGCGCCGTCGGCGCAGGTGAGGATGCACACTACGTGGCCCCAATCGGCCATCTCAGGGTAGATTCCCTGTGAGCGCAGCGCGTTCGCCAGAGCGAAGCCGTCCGGGCTGGTGAGGACCAGCCGGGCCGGGTCCAGCTCCAGAGGGGCCCGCGCCGTCAGGGCGGGCCGGCGGCGGCGCAGCTCGTGGACCAGCCGGACGGTGCTCTGATACCGGGCGGTTCCCTCCGTTTCCATATAGTGCCTCACCCCATCCAGCGCGGCCATGAGGACGTAGGACGGGGACGAGGTGCCGTACACCGAGCCCCAGCGCTGAAGCTCGAAAAGGGGGAAGCCGTTGGCAAAGAGCAGGGCCGACTGCCCCGGCGCGGGGAGGGTTTTGTGGGCGGACATCACCACCACGTCCGCCGCCTGATAGCCGGTGTAGCCTAAAAAGGGCAGGTGCGCTCCATGGGCGGCGTCCACCATGAGCCTGGCCCCGCGAGCGTGGCACACGGCGGCGATGGCGGGAACATCTGATAACACACCGTAGTAAGTTGGAGAGGTAATGCAGATGGTTTTGATTTCCGGGTGGGCGGACAAGACATCCGCCACCGTCTCTGGGGAGATGGGCCCAGTCACTCCCTCCTGCGCCAGCCAGGGCCGGGGGAGGAAGCGGGGGGTC
This sequence comes from uncultured Oscillospiraceae bacterium, assembly GCA_910587285.1. Classification (GTDB taxonomy): domain Bacteria; phylum Bacillota; class Clostridia; order Oscillospirales; family Oscillospiraceae; genus Enterenecus. Next base: position 66,549 of record CAJULM010000011.1, read on the forward strand.
AGGCCCAGCAGGGCCAGGGCGTGGTAGACCGCGCGGTGGCTGCCCCGGTCCAGGGCCACGCTGCCCCCCTCCTCTGCCAGCAGAGCCAGCCCGGCGTGGATGCCCTGGGTGGAGCCGCCGGTGAGAAACAGGCACTGGTCAAAGCCGAAGCTGGCCGCCCAGAGGGCCTCGGCGGCCTGGATGGCGTCCGCTTCGTCTCCAAAGAGGTTGCCGGTGGCGCCGTTTTCGGTGAAGTCCAGCTCCGACGGCCAAGAGAGGCCCCCCGGCAGGGGCAAGCCGTGGTGGCCGGGCATATCCAGGCGCAGGGGGCGGGTGTCCGCCAGGGCGCGCAGGCTGTCATACAACGGGGTGGGCATGGGGCGGCGGCTCTCCAGAAAGGCGTGGGCCTTTTGGAGTGTGTCCCGGTCGGAGGGGTGGGTCAGGGCGGCCAGCGCCCGGCCGAGGGGCAGGAAGCGGATGGCCTCCACCTCCTCGGGCTGGCAGGCCAGCGTCCCCCCCGACAGCCGGGCCAGAAAGAACACCACGTTCTTGGTGACGCCAGGGCGGGGGGCGTAGGTGATGGTCTCCCGGAAGCCGTCTACAAAGTCCACGGACAGGCCGGTCTCCTCACGAATTTCCCGCAGGGCGGTGTCGTGCTCCGTCTCGTCCCCCTCCACATGGCCCTTACACAGCGTCCAGTGCCCCTGGATGCTGTGAAGGACCAAATACTCGCGCAGTCCGTTCTGCTCGCGGAAGATGACCCCGCCGCAGCTTTTTTCCTGCTTCATAGCTTCCTCCTCATAGGTCTCCATGTTCTCTTGCGTAGCCCTCCAGCTCAGGGGTGGGGGACCAGTACCGGACGCCCCAGCGCTCAAAGCTCCACTCGTCCATGTAAGGGTTACATTCGTAGTCCACATAATACAGCAAGCCGTCCCGGCACATGAAATTGGTGGGGAACCAGTCGATGTTGAGTCCTGCTTCCCGGAGAAGATGGGACAGCGCCCTCACCTGCTTCCAATGCCAGGGCTCCACCCCGTCCCGCAGGGCCAGCCGGTAGATGGTCTCCCCCGGGAGCAGTTCTTTCAAGAGCAGCTCCTCCTCCCGGTCCACGTCCAGCAGTTTGGGAAGGGGTACGCCCAAAGCGGCCAGCCGCTGATAATCCCTCAGCTCAGCGGCCAGCTTATCTCCAAACTGGTAGTAATCGCAGGGTTCGTGGTGAAGCTGCTTGAGGGCGTATTGCGCCCCGCCCCGCTGGGCCAGCCAGGTGTAGCCGCCCTTTCCCCTGCCCAGCAGGCGCAGAATGGCGTACTCGGTTCCGTTCAGGATGAGCTGGCCGGGCGTATCCATAGACATGACCTCCCAGAGCGTATGGTAATCCAAGATAAACGATTGACAGCATTATAACAAAAAATTGAAAAAAAGCCAACAGGGAGCGGAGATTTTTTCAAGTATGTTGACGATATCACCGTTCACAAATTCCAATTTAGGACAAAAAATGGCGGTTATGCTGTTGTTTTCAGGGGACAGCTGTGGTAAACTAAGGCAGAAGCTTAGGAGGGCCGGGATGGCCGGCGGAGCGGAGGGATTATGGAGGAAAACAGAAGGAATTTTGGCCGTATGCCCGACGGGACCCAGGTAGAGGAGCTTACCCTGGAAAACGGGCGGCTGAGCTGCAAGGTCATCACCTACGGCGGCGCGGTGCGCTCGCTGGTTGTCCCAGACCGAAACGGAAATCCGGTGGATGTGGCGCTGGGCTTCGACACCCTGAAGGACTACAGGGCGCAGGACAAGTATATGGGCGCCCTGGTGGGGCGGTACGCCAACCGCATCGGCGGGGCGAGGTTTACCCTGAACGGGGTGGAGTACCCCTTGGCCGCCAACGATGGGCCCAACTCTCTCCACGGGGGAGCCGTGGGCTTTGACAAGCAGGTCTGGACGGTGGAGGGGCTGACGGACCGCTTCGTCACCCTGTCGCTGGTCAGCCCCGACGGGGAGGAGGGCTACCCCGGTACGCTCACCGTCCGGGTGACGTACAGCTTGGAGGAGGACAGGCTGAGAATCAGCTATTGGGCGAAGGGTGACAGGGATACCATCTGCAACCTCACCAACCACAGTTATTTCAACCTGTCCGGCCACGACAGCGGCAGTGTGGAGGGGCAGTATATCCAGCTGCGCTCCACCCACTATACCCCTGTTGGTCCCGGCTCCATTCCCACCGGGGAGCTCGCCCCGGTGGAGGGCACCCCCATGGACCTGCGCAGCGCGCGAAAAATCGGGGAAAGCATTGACGAGCCCTTCCACCAGCTCACCATAGCGGGGGGCTATGACCACAACTGGGCTGTGCCGCCCCGTGAGTACAAGCAGATTGGGCTGGCCTACGCGGCGGACACCGGCATTGCCATGTCCGTTTACAGCGATATGGCAGGGGTCCAGTTCTACACCGGAAACTTTCTGGATGGCTGTCCCCCCGGCAAGGTCGGCGCGATCTACGGGAACCGCCACGGCTTCTGTCTGGAGACCCAGTTCTACCCGGACACGCCCAACAAGCCCGGCTTTCCCCCCTGTGTCCTGCGGGCCGGGGAGGAGTTCACCAGCCTGACCGATTACCGATTTTTCCACCAGGACAACGCCGAAGGGCCGTGAAGAAAGAAGGAATAGAATGACTGCCAATGAGAAAAAAGAGCTGCGCCTGGCGGCCTGCAAGGTGCGCATGGGGATCATTGAGGGTACCTATGCCGCCAAGTCCGGCCACCCCGGCGGAAGCCTGTCCTCCGCCGAGCTGTTCACCAGCCTCTATTTTAAGGAGCTGAACGTGGATCCCAAGGACCCCAAGAAGTGGGACCGGGACCGGTTCGTGCTCAGCAAGGGCCACTGTGCGCCGGGACTGTACGCCGCCATGGCGCTGCGGGGCTTTTTCCCCTGGGAGGACCTAAAGGAGCTGCGCCACCTGGGATCCCACCTCCAGGGTCACCCCAATATGAACTCCACCCCCGGGGTGGATATGTCCACCGGATCCTTGGGCCAAGGAGTGTCCGCCGCCTGCGGCATGGCGCTGGCGGCCAAGTATCAGAACAACCCCTGCCGGGTGTACACCCTGCTGGGGGACGGCGAGATTGAGGAGGGCCAGGTGTGGGAGGCCCTGATGTTCGCCGCCCACTACAAGCTGGACAACCTGTGCGTCATCATCGACAACAACGGCCTCCAGATCGACGGGCCGGTGGAGCAGGTGATGAGCTCCTATCCCATTTTGGACAAGCTGCGTGCCTTCGGCCTGGAGGCGGCGGAGGTGGACGGCCACGACTTCGACGCCCTGGAGGCCGCCTTTGCCCAGGCTAAAACCGTGAAGGGCAAGCCCTTTGCCATCGTGATGAGGACCACCAAGGGCAAGGGAGTCAGCTATATGGAAAACCAGGTGGGCTGGCACGGCAAGGCTCCCAACGGGGAGCAGTACGAGCAGGCTATGGCGGAGCTGCGCGCCAAGCTGGCGGAATTGGAGGCGGAATAACATGGCAGAGGTGAAAAAAATCGCCACCCGCGCCGGCTATGGCGCGGCGCTGAAGGAGCTGGGCGCGCTCCACGACGACATCGTGGTCTTCGACGCGGACCTGGCCGGCTCCACCCAGACTGCCGTGTTCGGCAGGGAGTTCCCCAACCGGCACTTTAACTGCGGCATCGCCGAGGGCAATATGATGGCCGTGGCCGCCGGGGCCGCCGCCATGGGGATGGTGGCCTTTGCCTCCTCCTTCGCCATGTTCGCCGCGGGCCGGGCCTATGAGCAGGTGCGCAACTCCATCGGCTACACCAGGCTGAACGTGAAAATCGGCGCCTCCCACGGCGGCATCTCCGTGGGGGAGGACGGCGCCTCCCACCAGTGCCTGGAGGACTTCGCCCTGATGCGCTCCATTCCGGGCATGGTGGTGATGTCCCCCGCAGACGAAGTGGAGGCCAGGGCCATGGTAAAGGCCGCCTATGAGCACCAGGGGCCGGTGTATATGCGCTTTGGCCGCTCGCCGGTGCCCGTGTTCCACGACCCGGCCCGGTTTACCTTTGAAATCGGCAAGGGCGAGGTGATGCGGGAGGGCACGGACGTGGCCGTCATCGCCAACGGTCTGCTGGTGGCCGAGGCGGTGGAGGCGGGCGAGCTGCTGGCCCAGCGGGGAATTTCCGCCCGGATCATCAATATGGCGACCATCAAGCCTTTGGACAGGGAACTGGTGCTGAAGACGGCCCGGGAGTGCGGGAAGATTGTCACGTGCGAGGAGCACTCCATTGTGGGCGGTCTGGGGGAGGCGGTGTGCGCCCTGCTCAGCGAAGCGCTGCCCACGCCGGTGCGGCGCATCGGTGTGAACGACGAGTTCGGCCGCTCCGGCCCCGCGGAGGAACTGCTGCGGGAGTTTGGGCTGTGCGCGGGCCACATTGCGGACACGGTCCAGGCATTTGTAGAGAACTGACACAGTGCGAGCCCCGGATTGCGGTCCGGGGCTCGTTTTTTGAAAATTTGTAGGAACGCACAGGAGAAAAGCACGAGGAGAAATTTATGTAAACTATGCTATGAAGGAAAAGCGTCGTTTTGACTTACACAAGGGTGTGGAAACTTTTGTGGAAGCTGTGGAAGCCTTGGAAATGCAGGGGAATCCAAAAAAAGGAATGCAGGACGCAGGAAATCCGCCGCCTGTGTGCCCGGATTTTGCAAGACTGCGTGCGTCAAAAATAATTATTGTCTGGTGGCGGGGGAGAATCTGAACAGGGCGGAGAGGTCGCACTTGACAAACGGGCTTTCAGGCACTATAATATACTGCGTTGGTCCAATATGCGGATGTGCTGGAACTGGTAGACTGGCCAGCTTGAGGTGCTGGTGGCCCACGGCCGTACGGGTTCGAGTCCCGTCATCCGCACCAAACCCATATAATCCGAACCTTTTTCCGATAGGAGATGGGTTCGGATTATTGGTTTTCTTTGACCGATATGAAAGCACCCACTTCCGAAACGGGGTGGAGCGGAAGCCCACTTCAAAGCCGAGAGGCCCACGGAAGAAACCGTCTCCATAAATGAAAAGGGGCGGCGGTATCTTTGCGATACTGCCGCCCACAAAATATATTACCTTTTTCGTAAATCGACAACAGCAACACCCGCAATGCCATTAAGTTGATGTTCGAATTCTGATTCATACCAATCAGGAAAGCTTTTAAAGTTCCTTTTTTGGTCAATGAGTGTATTTAAATAATTGGGAATAGAATTCCCGAAATGTTTCATTCCATTGGAAGATACCGGGGTATCATTCTCTATGTTATTTATATAGCAGCGGTTTAGTAAATCCATAATTTTTTTTGAAGAATGCTTAGAGTGAAATAAAAAATCACACACGGAGAGGCCAAGGGAGTTGTTCAGAAGATCAACTTCCGTTATTTTCTTTCGTGGAGAATCAAATACCCTCTGTTTCACGCTTTGCGCCATTGACATATAAGCGCCGTTTATACAATCTCTGCACCAAGCAACAATATCTTTATCAAAGAAATGAAAGTTATTGATTTGCTGTGCTAATTCCGGCGCTGCAACGGAGTAGTATATATAAATTGGCATGGCGTTACGATGCTTAGCGGAATCAATTAGTAAGTCAATTTGCAGGCCGTTTCTATTCCCATAGGCAATCAGAGGATAGTTGTCTTGAGTCCTTTTCAATTTTTTGGCCTGCACCAAAAATCGATACGCGCAGAGTCCCTGGCAGTCATCTGCTAAAACCCACCACTCCCAATCAGCGCCATTTGCCGCCTCTTCATTTCTTGTAAACGCCTTGTAGTAAAACCTATCTGTTCTTTCAGAAATAGTATACAATATCCAGTCAGTAAGCGACTCCTCCTTTACATTTGGCTGTTTTTGTAACCACCGATAACACGCTTCAGACGTATGATGGAAAACCATAATTTATCACCCTATAAAATTATACCACATAAATAAAGGTCTTTGACAATGGTATAATACAAAGCAAAAATTTTTAGATTTTCCAGTGTATAACAAGCTCGGTGCTGGTGGCTTCAATTCGGGAAATCAGCGTATCCACTACACGCCGCTTGTCGTCAAAACTAACCTCGTCCCAGTTTTTGAGATAGCCAGATATGCTATCAAGCTGAGAGGTTGAAACAGAATTAGCGGTGAGGTCGGCCACCAGCTTTAATTGCTTTTGTCGTTCTGCGTCCAATTCTTCAATGCGACTATTGGCGTATTGCAACAAGAGAGGGTTTGCCCCGGCCAGCGTGTCAATCAGCTTTTCAATCTCGCTTTCAATTTTGGCAAGTTTGGCGCGGGCGGCGGTGAGCTTTGGATTATAGCCCTCCGCCTTGCCGCCCCTCAACGTCTGAAATTCCCGCATCTTCTTAACCATTTCATTATAGACCGATTTTTCCAGCTCGTGCCGTGTCAACGTTCCGGGCCCCGGACAGCTTTTGTTTTCTACGCGCTGTCTGCATCTCATGCACGTCACCCCATTTGCGGCGTTCAGACCTACTAACGCATATCCACAGCACCCGCACTTGATTTTCCCGGCCAGCCATGTATTATGGCATTTCCGGCCATTCTGAAACGTGGTATTTTGGGATAGCTTGTGCTGGACGTTCAGCCAGAGCGCCGAGGGGATACGGCCCTTGTGGGGAGCGATAACAAGAATATTTTCCTCACCCTCCCGGCCTTGGTATAAGTAACAGCTAAATCGCCCGTGAACAATTCCGGGGGGCTTTCGATTTTCGCGCCCTGGGCCTTGAAGTGTTCGTAAATATCCATATCGGCCTGGACGTAAACCGGGTTCCGCAGGAGCTGCGCCAAAAATCCCCGTTTCAGCGTTTTCCCGTACACTTGAATTTCATTCTCGGTGAAATACCGGGTAATATCGCCGTAGGAGGTTTCGGGCTCCGCATACATTTCATACATCAATTCGGCGTATTCCATCTCGGCGGTTTCAATCAGCCGTTTTGTTTTGATACCGTCCATCACAATGGGCTCCGTATCAAAACCGTATGGAGCGCGGCCCCGCATATAGTAGCCCTTGGCACACCGGGAATAAAAGGCGTCCGTCACGCGCATCTGGATGCTTTCCCGTTCCAGTTGGGCGAACACGATGCAGATATTGAGCATCGCCCGGCCCATCGGGGTTGACGTATCAAATTTTTCGGTGCAGGAAACAAACTCCACATTGTACTGCTTAAACAGCTCCATCAGCTTTGCGAAATCCACGATGGAGCGGCTGATCCTGTCCAGACGGTAGACAATCACCCGCCGGATAAGCCCGGTTTGAATGTCTTTCAAAAGCCGCTGGAAATCGGGCCGTTCAATGTTTTTGCCGGAGTACCCTTTGTCCTTGTATTCTTTCGCCTCACCGCCTTTTAGCTCGTAGCGGCAAAATTCAAATTGACTTTCAATGCTGATGCTGTCCTTTTTGTCAATCGACTGCCGCCCATAAATCGCATTTATTCTATTATCCATAATTAGCTCCCTTCCGTTAAACGGGAGCCAACCTACAATTATATTATACCTCGGGCGGCCCCATATCACAAGGATGTCGATGGGTTACGCGCGCTGTCCGGCGTACTTGCTGAACACGTCAAACAGCTTTTGCTCTACCTCACGTTTCCGCTGTTCCCGTTCCTTTGGGGGGAGAATGGGGGTAAGGTTTTTGATGGTGATTGTCCGCTCTCCCATAACAACGGTTTTGACTTCGCTTTGATACTTTGGCTGTGTTTGCATGAACTCCCTCCCATTTCATAAAATTTTGACAGAAGAAAAGGACAGCACTTTTTACAGTGTCGCCCTTTGGCCTGCCTCAGCTTTGGGACAAAATGAACTGCTCCCCGTCAAGTAGACAATGAAATAAGATGCAAAATTTTTTCAGGC